>CAZMCH010000015.1:12736-59343 GCA_964564735.1 uncultured bacterium | reverse complement strand
GATGTTGCTGGAAATGTAGCGGAAAGTCCAGAACAAAGGGAATTGATAGACAGTATTAATGATCCTCCGATTGTTAGGCTTCTGACAGTGTTTAAGGATTGGGAAACTAAGGAAATACAAATAGATGCAGAGGCTTCAGATGTAGATGGTTCTGTGCCAATTGTGCAATTTGAGTATAGTCTTGATAACACAAATTGGTTATCAATTGGAAGCCCTGACGATACTATCCCATATTCTGTTATCTGGAACACAATTACTGCAATTCCAGAAATGGCAAAATCTGTATGGGTAAGGGCTGTTGCAACCGACACCGATGATACAAGTGTTAAAACAATAAGCGAAACATCAAGAAGATTCGGTGTTGATAATAAACCTCCTGTTGCTGGAAATTGGGCTAAGCTACCTGAAAATCTTACTGAAGATACAACGACATCCTTCAAAGTTATTATTGATTTTAACGATAATGAAGGAAGTGGAGTAAGTAAAGTAGAATTTGCCTATAAAATAGGAAATGCAAATTATACCGAATTCCGTAATATGACCAAACAAGCCAATAATACGTGGGTATATGAAATATTTGAAGCTGGTGGATGGGACCAGCATAGAGGGAAAACTCTATTTTATAAGGCTCGCGCAACAGATGCGGTTGGTAATATGAGTGCAGAAACAACAGAACAACAGGAATTGATTGATGACATCAATGATGCCCCTACTGGTCAAATCACCACGATCTTTAGGGAATGGGAAAGAGGCAATATAACTATACAAGCGACAGCAACAGACCAAGATGGAACTATTGAAAGTGTTCAATTCCAATATAGCATTGATAACGTTGAATGGATTGATATTGGATCTCCTGATATATTAGCACCTTATTCGATAGTATGGAATTCTACATCAATTGAAGTTGAGCCAGAAGTATGGGTTAGAATAATAATTACTGATAACGATAAAGCAACAAAAATAATAACCTATAATGTTCCTTTTGGCATAGATAACAAACCATCTGAGTTATCTAATTGGAAACTTACTCCCGAAAATCTAACAGAAAGCTCAACAGAAGCGTTCCTTCGTATAGAGGTTGATATAAATGATAATGGTAGTGGTGTAGATGATGCTAGTGTTCAACTTAATTATAGCATTGGACAAAACAAATATGTTGGCTACAAAACAATGTTCAAAGAGATTGGAAATAAATGGTTTTATGAAATACAGCCATTAGGGAAATGGTCTAATTATGCAGGACAAACGGTATTTTATAAAGTCAAAGTTGCTGATAAGGCAGGGAATATTTTTGAAAGCCGAGAATTTAGTGAACTTGTTGATCCAACAACAGGAGTCATTTCTGGAATTGTTCTTCCAAGAGATAGCTGGCGTGTAGCGAAAGTCGCTGTATACAATGACTCTCCGCAACCCATTGCAGAGGTATCGGTAAGCCAAATTGATGGAAGTTATAATATTTCTGGTTTGAGTGCTTCATTCTATAATCTGGTTATAAGCGCTCCCGGATATGGCACAGATAGTTCTAATTTAAATAAAGAAGTTAAAGTTGGTCAGGTTACTATAATTCCAAATATAGAATTATTGACTTATGCGGTTAAAGATATTGTTGCTTCACAAGGTGGAGAAATTACATTTAGGGATGCCGATCTTAAAAATTATTCAATGCAAATTGATACTAGCGCATTAATTCAAAATAGCAAGGTGGTTCTTGGGTTTAGTGGAATTGAGCCAAATAGCGTTCCTAATCCAACTGTTCAGTTGCTTGGGAGGGTAATTGGTGTTGGTTATCAGGGACGTGATATTAATAGACCTTTAAGGATTATAATTCCACGTCCATCAGGTATAACCGATGCAAATAATATAATTGCCTATATTTATAATGGCAGTGATTATAAGATGGTTAGCAGAAATAATATTTTACAAAGCGATTCTAATATAACAGTGAATATTACTCCAAATGACGTCAAAAACTTTACCGATCCTAATCATAAATTTGACAAAGTGCTAAATAAGGTCACTGATACAGTTTTCTATGTATTGGTAACAAAATTTACAGAACCTCAAATAAATATGAGTGATATAGGAATAAAAGAGCCTCAGATAGTATCTGGCAAAGTTGCTAGTTACCTTCAACCGAATATATCCACATCAAGCAGGAGAATTGCTCTTGTTATCCCTGGAACCATATCGAAACCAGATAATTTTGTAAATATAATAAACGATCTAAGAACATTAAGACCAACAAATAGCACATCACCCTATTATGACAATGTTCTGTTATTTAATCATGAATCTGCTAATAAAACTATCGTAGCTAACAGCGGTGCATTAATGACAGAATTAGTCAGGATACTGCCAACGGGTTTCAATGGTAAGATTGATGTAATAGCACATGGTATTGGTGGTCTAATCACAAGATATGCAATTACCAATCTTGGAATGGATCAGTATATCGGCAGTTTAATAATGCTTGCTACACCAAATAATGGTGTAAATGACAATCTTTTGAAGGCTGGATTTGCTGATTACCTTAAAAAACAACAGAGTTCACCAACTTGGTCATATTATCGCACTGGTTGGCAAGAGGTAATAGAAGGTTCTCAATTTATAACTTCTCTTAATGCACAACCGGGAAAGAGAGTTAATACACATTATTTTGTAATATCTGCATCTAATCCAAATGCAGTTAGTAATGCTGAAAATGAAGACGGACTTGTTTATTTAGAAAGTGTCAACGTTACGGACAATGCCATATTCCCATTTGCAGAACAAGGTCTTACTGAACGTTTTGATAAAGTTGATGTTATAGCACCTGCTTTTGATGATCTGGAATTTATGTCAAAAACAAGGCATCTGGCAATACTTAATTCATCTGATGCAAGAAATCGTATTCTAACATACTTGCGTGGAAAATCTGAAAACATTGTTATTGAAAGGCATGATATTGATTTAATTCCGGGGAATAGAATTAATCAATTTAAGGTTGAATTAAGAAATGCTGGAACAGAGACTATTTTTGGCGTAATTGCACAGTTAAGCACTGATAACACCTATATTCGCAAATATAATGGTCAACAAGGCATTGAAAATAGTAATGTAGTCTATGGAAATATTGCACAAGGACAAACAGTAGTAAATTCATTTAGCTTTGATGTTAGCTCAACTGCGACTTCTGCTATCGGTCAGCAAGTAACATTTAATCTAATCATAAGAAATGAAAGAGATAATAGCATTGCTATAAGGGAATTTAAAGCCCCAATAGGCGGCAATCTTGTTAGAATTGCTCTAAATCCTCAAACTCAGGCAAAATTAGTAACTGTAAGTGCAAATAAAACCGTTACTGGTCCTCAATCTGTTAATGATGGTGATAGTGCCTATGAACCCGGCGAGGTTTTAAAGATTGACATATCTCTTGAGAATAGATCAGCTAGTTCTATGCAGTCTGTAAAGGCAATTCTTAAAACAACAGACCCACGCATAAAGGGATTAGTTGATACAACAGAAGTAAACATGGCTCAGGATGGTATTCAAATTGACTATGGAACTATAACAGGGCTTGCTATTGTTGCAAAGAGTTTCCAATTTATTAAACTTGATAATGATAGCACATTACTCGGTTCTCAGGTAACATTTACTCTTGATATAAAATCAGGAGAAAACATTATAGGCACTGATTCATTCATAGTCAAATTTGGTGCAGACTTAATTGTTGATAAATTTGAGCCGAATAGAAGATTAAAGCCCGGTGGAGATGTCGAAAATATAGAGGTTACCATTAAAAATATCTCGAATAGTGATATAACAAATATAAGTGTCAGAATCCTTGCAGATATGCGGGAAGTTGACTTTATTGATGATATATTAGATATTAGTTTACTTAGATCGCTTAGTTCTGAAATAATCAGATTCCAGACCACTATCGATACAGGATTCTCTGGTTATGTTGTTTTCACAATAGAGATACGAGTTGGCAATAATATTATCAATGTTGATACTCAAAAGAAATTCTTTGGAATGCACACTCACTATATAGCTGATTGGCTGACAAGCGATGATAATAATAATGGGATCGCAGAATCAGGTGAGAGAGTCAGGCTAATGCTGGCACGTAGAAATCCAACCACTGACTCAGTTCGTGATATAAGGGCTGATATGGAATTAGTAACAGCTAATACAAGTATTACACTAACAAGAATTAGAGGCGACTATTATGAAATCCCAGCCAATAGTGTGGCTGAACAAAGTCGTGAATATGAATTCAGGATTTCTGCTGATCCTAGCGGATCAAGTAAAACTGAATTAACCGCAACACGACTCACATTGGTAGGTGCAAACTGGACGCCTGGGGCATTTATAGGTAGATACCTTAATCCTAATACAACAAGTGGTGACCCGCAATACTGGTTCTTAATAGAAGATAATGGGACTGACTATATAGATGTTAGTTTACCTGCTGGTGTTCCTTCTATGCTTGATCCGAATAACAACGGTATGGCAGCGAATGATCCACAGGTAGGTGATCCGTTCCAAGTCAGAAGCTTAATAGGAATTCCTATTGAATTTAAGCTTAGTGTATCTGAGGACGGTGAAGCTATGGGAGAAGAAATTTATAAGACTCGAGTTGGTGGTGCAGTAAGATATTTGCCTCCGATTGCTTATAATGGGCTTCTGGCTACCCTAAGTGATGCGATAGCTCTAAGCAACAGGAATAATGGAAACGGTATTCCAGAACCCGGCGAAACCATTGAAATATCAATAACCCTAATACATTCAGGATCTGTTGATGTTAATAGTGTCTATGCAAGATTAGATACAGAAGAAAGTGATATTAGGTTAATATCTGGTTATGACAGGCAAAACTTTGGTAATACATCCGCTTGGGGTTCTACAAAGAAACAGACTAGAACATTCCGATTTAGAATAGACGATAATATAGAAGTAGATAAGGTTCTATTTGAACTTAGTATTGAGGGTAGAATTAGTGGTTTAGATGAAACCGATCTTGGTATAGACACATTCTTAATTCCTATAAAGCGTTAGTTTTATAGTATAATATCCTAACATAAACTTAACCACAGGGATACATAAGTGATATGCAACTAAAATCATATTAGATTGCATATCAAAGGAGTTCTTCTGTGGTTGTTTTTTAAACGGAGGCGACCCAATGAGCAAAATTCCAATGTCTAATGATACTGCTGACAACATGGTTCCTTCAAAGTTTCAAAAGGTAGGTTTAACCTTCGATGATGTTCTTTTAGTTCCTGCTAGATCAGAAGTTCTGCCAAACGAGATTGATGTAAAGACATATTTAACAAAAAATATAATGCTCAATATACCACTATGCAGTGCTGCGATGGATACTGTTACAGAGGCGAGTCTGGCAATAGCATTGGCAAGAGAAGGTGGAATAGGCGTTATACACCGTAATTTCACTATCGAAGAGCAAGCAGATGAAGTTGACAAAGTAAAAAGGTCTGAAAGTGGAATGATAGTCAAGCCCATCCATCTTCCACCAGACAAACCAATAAGTGAAGCACTTGAATTAATGGCTAGATTTCATATTTCAGGGATTCCTGTCACACAAAATGGCAAACTCGTGGGAATACTAACAAACAGGGATTTAAGATATGAAGAGGATTTATCTCGTAAAATCGGTGATATAATGACCAAAGATAAATTGGTAACTGCCAAAAAAGGTGTAACTCTTGAAGAGGCAAAGAAAGTTCTTCATCAAAACAGAATAGAAAAACTCCCTGTCGTAGATGATAATTTCAATCTTATTGGACTTATAACCATCAAAGATATTGACAAAATAAAGCAATATCCTTATTCATGTAAAGATGAAAAGGGGAGATTGCGAGTCGCCGCCGCAGTAGGACCTAGCTCAGAATTGATTGATCGGGTTTCTGCACTTATTGATGCAAATGTTGATGTAATTGTTGTTGATGCAGCGCATGGTCATTCTGTATCTGTAATAAATGCAGTTAAAGACATCAAATCAAAATATAAAATTGATGTTATTGCAGGTAATGTTGTTACACAAGAAGCAACTCTTGAATTGATTGATGCTGGTGCGGATGCCGTAAAGGTCGGCGTCGGACCTGGGGCGATATGCACTACAAGAGTTGTTGCTGGTGTTGGTGTCCCTCAAATTACTGCTATATATGAATGCACAGAGACAGCAGAAAAACATGGTATCCCTATAATTGCTGACGGTGGTGTTAGGTTCTCTGGAGATATTGCTAAGGCGATAGCTGCTGGTGCAAGTTCTGTTATGATTGGAAGCCTATTTGCTGGAACAGAAGAAAGCCCCGGAGAAACAATAATCTATCAAGGACGAACATATAAAGCATATAGAGGAATGGGATCGATTGGCGCAATGAAAAAGCGTGGTGGAAGGGAAAGATATTTTCAATTTAGCGAATCAAGAGCAGAAAAGCTCATTCCAGAGGGCATTGAAGGGCGAGTCCCGTATAAAGGCACTCTTAGCGATTATGTCTATCAGCTTGTTGGTGGGCTCAGACATGGCATGGGATATTGTGGAACTAAGAATATTGAGGAGCTAAGAAAAAATGCTCGATTCGTCAGAAATACTATTGCTGGGCTAAAAGAAAGCCATCCTCACGATATTTTCATAACAGAGGAAGCACCTAATTATTCTCTTCAGCAATAGCAGAAAATCTCAATCAGGAGTGTTTGACCTATGACATCACAAGAGCGCATAAAACTTGCACTTCAGCATAAAGAAGCAGATCGAATCGCCATACAAGACGGACCATGGGCAACGACTATCGAAAGATGGCATAAAGAGGGGCTCCCCGCTAATGAAACACCTTTTAGCTATTTCAAGTATGAGATGGTTAGCATAAGAGCGGATCTATCTTTTCGCCTACCTACTCAAACCATTGAGGAAAATAATCACTATATTATATCAAAAAATGCAAATGGTGTAATAAGAAAAAGTTGGAAAGGACATACATCAACGCCTGAATTACTAGGTTTTACTATTAATAATAAAAAAGCATGGGAAGAGCATAAACATCTTTTGCAATATGATGAAAAAAGAATTAACTGGGGTGATACACTCAAAACTTACAATTATGCACGACAAAACGGTTATTATCTGAATTATGCCGGTGCTATTGGTTATGATAAATGGGGTAATATTATCGGTCCCGAAAACTTCCTACCTGCAATGTATCTTGAACCTGAATGGGTAAAGCAAGTATACATGACTGATGTGGAATTGCATATAGCCGTTGTAGAGGAAATGTTATCCAAAGGCATAGAATTTGATGGAGCTTTTCTATATGATGATCTTGGATATAGGAACGGCACATTTTTTTCTCCCGAAACTTACTTAGAACAGCTTTTTCCCGCACATAAAAGACTTTTTGATTTTTTTAACAGCAAAAATATGCCTGTAATACTTCATAGTTGCGGAAATGTTAATGCTTTCGTTCCTTATTTTATTGAGGCAGGATTAACTTGCTTACAACCTCTTGAGACAAAGGCTGGAATGAACGTTATAGACCTAAAAACTAAATATGGTGATAGGCTTGCTTTTATGGGAGGAATTGATGTTCGTGCCATGAGTGCTGAAGATCCAAGAATCATTGATGAAGAAATCAGAACAAAAGTTGGAATGGCTAAACAAGGCGGAGGATATATTTATCATTCTGATCATTCTGTGCCTGATAATGTAAGTTTTGAACAATATAATCGTGTCATAGAACTTGTATATAAATATGGTAGTTACAATTGCAATGCTAAGTAACATATTAGAGAGAATTGTAATCCCTGATGTGATAAAAGAGTCTGATACCATTCTGATTATATTATTTTGCATTAATTGTAGCCCAGTCTTTCAGGCTGGCAGAAAAACCAAGCTGGAAGCTTGGGTTACAAGATTAGACATTATTTCTTTTTTTCGCCCCATGTTACTGAGATTTTGCCTTGTGGATTGACGCTTGATGGTCTGAATCCTGTGTCGTATTCCTTAACATCTGATAGAATCATATTACCGTTATATCCACCAAGAACATAAATTTTTCCATCTATCGCGCTACAACAAGGAAATGATACAGCCGTTGATACATTCTCTCCCTTTGACCAAGTGTCATTTATTGGATCATATATTTCTACAGTGGAAAAAAATTGTCCTTTATCATTAAAACCATTAATAACATATATTTTATCATCTACTAAAACTGATGCGGCGCCAATTCTTGGTGTTGGCATATTAGATTTTTGTGTCCATTTGTCTGTGATAGGATCATATTCCAATACTTCTGGAACAGGAGGTCCCCCAGTTATCGCCAGCTATTATCTCACCATCAAAAATATAAATCTTATTATTAAATGTTGCAGCACTAAAGCAATCTCTTGGCTTTGGCATATCTGATTTCTTTGTCCATACATCAATCATATTCTTCCACTGCTGAAAGGCTTATGCCAAAATTTATATCACCAGCACCTACTCCACCGATAGCATATATTTTTCCATTTACAACAGCAGTAGCAAATTGCACTCTTGAAGTAGGCATATCTGCTTTTTTTACCCATTTTCCACCTTGAGCTTGCGGAGCCATGAAAAAAGAATTCATATTTTCAAAATTGATTCCGTTACTACTCCCCTGTTGTGCAGACATTAAAGGTACTTTGGCTGTTTTCAGAACGCTAACGGGTATAACGCCAATATCAAGCACTTTTGATTCACCCATAATAGATAAATCTATGCTGGGATTAAATAGCTCTAATGTGAATAAATGCGGATTCAGACCAATAATTGTTTCAATCATACCCAAAGCCAATGACACTCCCCAGTGGATGCTCTTTGTCTGTGATATTGGATTGATCTTTATGCGTTTGATTGCCTCAACGATTCTAAATGTAAATCCTGCCCTAAGTTTCTGTTGCTGATAAGTTGCGCTCATCATATTGAATATCTCCTCCCTCAACTGCGACCTTGCTCTGCTCAATCTGAGCCTTATGGCTGTCGGTGATACGCCAAGCACTTCGGCAATCTTGTTGCTGTCCATGCCCCCAAAATAGTAGAGCGTCAATACCTCTCGATATGTCTCGGAAAGGGAACTCAATGCGTCGTGGACTGATTCCACCATCTCTTTTTCGTGGTAGGATTTTATGGATGGTTCGTCTATTATGGCAGGATTTTGATCCTCAATGAAATCTCCATCAGGGCGTTTTGTCGCTTTTATTTGCCAGTTTTTGCAAAGATTGGAAGCGATGCGATATAGCCAGCTACCAAAGCTATCCCATCTTTTCAATGTGTGGAGTTTTCGGTATGCCTGAATGAATGTTTCCTGCGTTATATCCTGAGCATCCTGCCAGTTGTGAAGCTTGTCATAAGTGTAGGCATAGATACCTTCTTTGTATCTATCCACAAGCACGCCAAACGCCTCTGGACGCCATTCAGGCATTGATAGATTATATATCCGTCATCTGTTCGCATTGTGTTATTTCTTGTCGGTATTTGCGCCCGAACAAATCCTTTCATTATATAAGACAATACAAACAGCGAAAGTGTTTCATAGGATATAAAAAAGATTTTTCGCTTTGCTCAAAATGACAGCAAAATATCATCCTGAACTCAGTGAAGGATCTCCTTTTGTCGTTATCTATTGCTAACTGAAAAAGTTGTAACAAAATGATATTTCCTATTTTTTCCCAAAGGCTATCATATTATATTTTCAATTGCAGGACTCATGTTTAATTATTGTATCTATCATATTTTAGTGGTAGAATAATAAAAATACTATTATTTTGTTACACTTTCTTGGAATGGCTTTGATATTAACTCGATGAATATAACTTTAAATCGGAAACAAACAGATGGCTAAAGATTTTTTAAGGGAATTTTTATCAAGTTCTGCATGGCAGCAAATGCAAGGACTTCTGAATGAAGTGCTAAACATACCAATTCTTTGGGTTATTGATGATTCAGGTGAAATTCTATTGAGCCTTGATAATCACTATCCTGAATTTTGCAGGATAATCAAAGGAAATCCAAAGACATTGGAAGCCTGTAATAAAGCAAGGGAATCAAGCATTAATGAAGCCAAAAAGAATGGTTATGCTATAATCTCAACCTGTAGATGCGGATTAATTAATTATGCCATACCTCTTATACTTGATAATGAAATCATTGCTTTTGCTGGTGGTTATCTTAATATGTTTGAGTTGCCCCCCAAACCTAACCAGATTGATGATATTTCGTCAATAAGCGGAATTAATGCTAGTGAATTACTGAAATTGACTAAACGCATAAAACTTATGCCACCTGTTGAGAGAAAACGAGTTATGAGTATATTGGTTGTGTTTGCAGGGATGGCATCTTTGCTTATGAAATGGATGAATAGGCTTTTCATTAATCTTGACTGGGAACAGAACTATACCACCAAAATTATGTCCCTTAGTGAAATTGGCATAATCGCCGCTTCAGAACTTAATTGGGATGATATGCTAAAAGCAATATCCAGCAGAGCAAAGCAATTATTAAATGCAGATGCTTGCGCCATATATATTTGCGAATTAAGCAGGAGTGAACTCATTCTAAAAGGCTCAGATAGCTCTTTAGATAGTGATATCGAAAGAAGAATCAAGATAGGAAATGGCATAACTGGTCATGTGGCTCAAACTCGTCTTGCAATCGGTGTTGATGATATTAAGACTGATAAGAGATTTATGGATCAAAATAAGCCATACCGTGCTATTTTATCTATGCCTCTTATGGCAAGGGATAGATTTATTGGTGTTATAGACATATATTCCGCTGTTCCTAGATCATGGAATCAAACCGATATTGGCTTGCTTTCAATAATAGCGGTGCAGATTCCCGGTATATTAGAGATGGGCAGATTTCGCATGGAAGTAAACAAGGAACTTGAAATAGCAAGCTATATCCAAGCCAAATTGATACCAGAATCACCACCAGTCATAAAGGGATTTGATATATCTGCAATGACATTGCCAAGTAAAGAAGTTAGTGGTGATTATTACGATTTCATCAGTATTGATGATAATACAATTGGTATTGGCGTTGCGGATGTAAGTGGAAAAGGCATTGGTGCTTCAATACTCATGGCAAATGCTAGAGGTTTGATACACGCTTATACTTCATCTGTAACTAGCATAAGCAATGTTATGTCTAATATGAATAACGCCATTTATAACTCAACAGAAGTAGATAAGTTTATGACTATGTTTTGCGGTGTTCTTAATATTGATACGGGAATATTCACATATACAAATGCAGGGCATAATCCACCTTTCTTTTATAAGCACAATGGAGAACATGAAAGATTAGAATCAGGCGGAATAGTGCTTGGAATAATGAAAAACATGGAGTATTCTGAAGATCAAGTCAAGTTAAATAAAAATGATTTTATTGTATTTTATAGCGATGGATTGACTGAAGCCTATAATTCAGAAGGCGAAATGTTTGGCGAAGATGGACTCCATAATGTAATCCAAAATTATCTACAAGATCATAATGATAATATAGATGCACAGTCACTTTTGGATAAGATTTATAATAGTATTCAGGATTTTTCTGCTGGTGTTTCTTTGGCAGATGATCTTACAATTGTAGTTTTAGTCTGCAAACGGGAGGATTAATCATGGTTATATTAAAAGCTGTTGTAATAGGAACAGGAGGCAGAGCAAGGGCGCATTATCCAATTATAAAAAGGCTTAATGATAAATATAAGTTAACAGCGGTTTGTGATATTGATGAGGAAAAAGCTAAACCTACCGCTTCAGAATTAGGTGTAAATGCTTATACAGATATTGAGCAAATGATTAGCAAAGAAAAGCCCGATGTTTGCTTGATCGCTATTCAGGCAGATGGTCATCATGTAGTTGCGCAGGTTTTGGCAGATAAGAAAATACATATCCTGACGGAAACACCAATAGCGATTACTGTTCCTTGTGCGGATTTGATGATTGATTTAGCAAAGAAAAACGGGGTATTGCTTGAAGTTTCTGAAAATGTTAGAAGATGGCCTCATGAAAGACTAAAACGCATGATTGCTGAGAATAACTTACTCGGAGATTTAAGCGAGTTTTATCTTTCATATACTTCTGGATCATATCATGGAATTAGCGGAATAAGGGCGATACTTGGTTCAGAAGCAAAAAGCGTTGTCGGTGAGTTTCCAGATAGCGATGATATAAGGGAAAGAGGATATATTGAATGGTCAGATGGAATTAAAGGGGTATATGAATATAAAAAAACTAGAGGGAATTATTGGGAAATTAAGGGAAATAAAGGTGAACTTCTCGGGAATGAACTGCATATATACGATGGTGACAAACGATTTAGTATAATAACTGAAATTATGGGAGAAGAAAACAAAACAATCAGACATTCTTCTATCAAAACTGATCCAGAGATTGTTTGGGAGAACCATTTGCAGAGCTATTCATTGCCAAATGCCGATGATGTTGCTGTCGCCGATGCTTGGTGTAGTCTATACAATGCTATTGTTCATGGCAAAGAATTGGATTATGGTGGAGAAAACGCAAAGAAAGATGTTGAATTAATAATGGCTGTTAGAGGATCGGCAACTGAAGGACGTAGAATAGATTTACCAATGACAGAACCAAATCAACATGAAAAAGACTTACACTCAGAGTTTAAAAAAGTCTATGGTGTTGATATAATGGATATGACAATCGATCATCTGAAAAAGAAATATTCTTTGCCAGATCAACTTAGAGAGCTTATGTATTACGGCAAGGTATTAGGAAGTAATCAGAAAGCATAGCATAAATCCCCCTTTTTAATGGGATTTATGACTTTTTGCAATATCGGAGGTAGAAAAATGGAAAAAACTATTGGTGTTGGAGTCATTGGTCTTGGGATGGGACGTGATTTGTTTTATCTGAATAACGATTTAGAAAGCAGGCTTGAGGTTCGGGGAATTTGCGCTTCCACTGCAAGCAAAGTCGAGGCTTCTGCAAAGGCAAATAATATCTCATTTTGGACAACGGATTATCATGAACTAATAAATCAAAAAAATATTGATATAATCGCTGTATATTCACCCGATTACCTTCATGCTCAGCAATGTATTGACGCTATGAATGCAGGAAAGCATGTTATTGTAACAAAGCCAATGGTTACTTCGCTTGATGATGCGATAGAAATAGCCCGTTTACAGAAAAAAACAGGGCTAAAATTCCTTGTCGGTGAAACTTGCAGATGGTATACTTCATTTCTTGATCTTAAAAGACTATATGATGATGGCGAATTAGGAAATGTAATTCTGGCAGAAGCGCATTACGTCCATGAGATAAAGGATTTCTTTACAAAAACAACATGGCGCTTAACTGCACCGCAAGACTTTATGTTCGGTGGGGTTTGTCACCCGTTGGATTCGCTTATATGGATCCTTGGTGATGTTGATGAAGTCCATTGTTACGCAAATAAAGGTAACCTATCAGCATATCCTATTGAAGATAATTTCATGTTAAATATAAAATTCAAGAATGGTATAATAGCAAGAATATTCGGTGCCTATGGAATTATACAGCCACCGATGCCCATGATGGGATTAAGTATATTTGGGACGAAGGGAACAGCGACAGCGACTTTTGAGGATTTTAAGCCATCACAATTAAAATTCGTGCTTGATAAATTCTTACAAAATGAGCCTGCCACTATTGATTATCCTGCAGATATGACAGGGGCTTATGGTCAAGGGGATGCTGTCCGACGTTATATGGCGCATTTTGAAGATTGTATCATTAACGATAAGCCTACTTGGGAAGATGCCATTGAAGGAACAAAGACAATCGCAGTTCTTTCTTCTGCATGGGAATCTGCCAAAACTGGAAAAATCGTTAAAATTGAATACGAAAT
The DNA here is from genome assembly GCA_964564735.1 of uncultured bacterium. GTDB lineage: Bacteria > Poribacteria > DTPJ01 > DTPJ01 > DTPJ01 > CAZMCH01. The sequence continues at coordinate 45,452 of CAZMCH010000015.1, read as the reverse complement.
ATAAAATTGGGAAAAACACAGAGGTACGAAGATGGAAAGAAATAGGCACAGTTTGGTTGATTAAGACTCCTTTTTACTTGAATTATGACTTTTTGTATGATATAATAATCATATAATAAGTCATATAATAAGTGTTACTTGTTATAGAAGGAGAATTAAAAATGGCTGAAAAAACTATTCGCACAACTTTTGTTTTGCCAACTGATACCGCAGAAAAATTAAAAGAATTTGTTCCTGACCGAAAACGAAGTCAGTTTGTTGCAGAAGCTATTGAACAGCATCTTATGAAAATGGTTTATCAGCAGGGACGAGAGCTTTCTTTTGGTGCATGGAAGGATGAAGACTATCCCCACCTAAGCACGCATGAAGACATAGATAACTACATTAGAAATATGCGAGGCTCATGGCGTATAGAGCAGGAAAAGGAGTGATGGTCATGGCATTTAAATACTTGCTCGATACTGATGTCATTATCTGGCATCTGCGCGGTCATGAACCTACGGAAAAGATACTCAAAGCCATTGAAATTGATCAGCCAATTGGATGTTCTGTAATATCTGTTTTTGAAACCCTGGCTGGTATTCGTGAGAGGGAATTGGCATCTACTTCTCAATTTTTAGCACCGTTATACAAAATCCCTATTGATGGTAATATTGCCATTAAAGCGGCTGAATACTGGAGAGAATTCAGAGCAAAAGGTATAACTATCGGTCAAGCGGATGCAATGATCGCTGCAACTGCAAATATACTAAAATTGACACTTATCACATATAACCGAAGGTATTATCCAATGGATGATATTGTTTTTTATGAGAATGCTTTTATGTGAGATTAGCTTAATCAAATAAGATTGGGGATACAAAAGGATATATGAAATGCAAGGCAGACAAAAACTTACTTTTATAGTTTTGATGGTGTTCTCAATTATCTTGTCCAATAAAGGCGTTTTGGCACAGCAGGCATTAGTTGTCTATTCATCTTATGTAAAGGATAATAGCGATATATTCATAATGGATGTTGAGACGGGAATTGAGCGCAATTTAACGAACAATCGGTTTATTAATGATACAGAATGGGTACATATTAAAAGTAATGAATAAAAGCGGGGAATAATATGCAGAAAAATCTATTTGTGCCAAACAAAATGGGATATGTAAGGGGTGATAATAAGCCAAAAGTTGACTGTATTCTTTGCGCTATTGTTGAGATAGATAACAGAGTAGAGAGGCTAGAAGTATATAGAAGCGAGTTGTTTGTTGTCTCATTGAATCTTTATCCTTATTCACCGGGACATTTACTTATTTTCCCTAAAAGGCACGTCACAGACCCAAGAATGTTGAATGAGGCAGAAGCAAAGGAATTATGCGGTTTGCAGACACTATGCCTAAATGTTCTTGATGAAGTTTATCATCCACACGGCTTTAATATCGGATATAATATCGGTGACGCAGGCGGGGCAAGTATATCGCATTTGCATTTACACATAGTGCCAAGATACAGGCGTGAAACTGGCTTTATTGATATAATCGCTGGTGCAAAGATTATCGTTGAAGACCCAAATGTCAGCCTAGAAAAAGTTAGGGCGGGATTTGCAAAACTCACAGGTAAAGCCGATTGTCAATAATGCAGGGAATTTTCCTACTTGTGAAATGGCTATTGGGAACGAATTTTAACTCAAGAATGACAAATTTTTCTTCAATAAAGAACTCTAATTCGTTTATGTGATTTAGCGATTCCATTATGTCATTTTCTTTGTTTTTTAACTTTTCTGGCAAAATAATCATCAATTTATCGTGTTTTTGCTCTGTTGATAAAACTAATTGCATAAATCCCGTTTCTGTTAGTTTTGAATAAACAGCGTCAAGGAATGTGTCATAATAAAATTTTTCGCCATAGATGCTGAATCCATCGTCAGTTCGGGCAATGACCTTGATTCTTGGAGATGTCCTACCACAAACACATTTTGAGTAATCTATACAAATAACATCGCCCATTCTGTATTTTATGACTGGCTGTATGTCAATTTGCATAGTTGTCCATGCTGATTCGCCTTCTTGTGTTGTTTCATTTATGATCTTTGGTTCTACAAGGTTTAGAAAATTGTAATCATTATAAATATGTATCCCATCATGTGCAGAACATTCCCCGCCAAGTGTGCTTGTTTCTGTTCCGCCATAATGGCTGAATATTTCAACTTTTAGCTCATTTTCTATGCGTTTTCTGAATCTCTCATCCAGCTTTTCACCAAAATAAATTATCTTTTTTAAATCGCTATTATTGCCAAACATTTCTTTTATTGTGTCATAAGATCGTGCAAGAAGGCTTGGAACAGTAAAAAGGACATTCGGATTAAGTTTTATCAGCTTTCGTAATGACAAATTGAAATCAGATTGTATGCCATAATATATGGTATTTTTTATTCCCAAAGCCTCCAAAGCCTTTGCAAACCATATATATATGCTTGGATTGCCAACATCCATAAAGACAACAACATCATCTTTTGATATGTCAAATCCAGCTAATACGCGCATAGCAAGCCTTAACTCGTTTATTTCGTCTGTCATGCTTTGAAAACGCCTTTTAGGTCTGCCTGTTGAGCCTGATGTTGTTTCAACATGAAAAAGCCTTTTATCTGCTAGTATCATAGAGTCTTCTTCCAACATGCTATAATCTCGCTTAGTCATAAATGGTAATCTTGTCAAAACGTTCAATGGATCATCTTCAGGCTTAATGCCTACTTCATCAAATCGCCATTTATAATATGAGAACTGATCATACACTCTCATAAATAGAGATGATAGGCGTGGCTTGATTACTTTATCAAGCAATTTTGGTTGATCTTCACACTCAAATTGTGGGTCAAGTATCATCAATGCTCCCCAATATATGTAATCTGAAAGCTATTTTTTCCAGTAATAATACATTTATCTGTTGTTTTATACCTTATAAACGGTAACATATCGCTTGTTAAAGTTGTTATTGTAAGTATATTATCTGCTGGATCGGATTCAACATAGAAATAGTCGTTAGGATAAATATATCCGCCTTTATTATTACTGATACCGATCCAGCCAATTTCGTTGATTGCATATATATTTTTGTATTCTATATTCTGTAAGACAAAATTCTCTCTTTGGAACGGGGAATTTATATCTATTATACTATAGACTTTCCATTCTGAGATTTCAGCAAAAATTCTTTTTGTTCCGATAATCAAATAATCAGGCTGAATCCTATTTATCCAGTCAGTTATTTCGCTTTCAGAATGATCACGAATCATTATCATTGATGTTGGGTGTTTGTAAAATAAAAGGTTACTTACTATCTCTCCGCAGAAATAGCTATGTTCTGTGTCTGTCAAAACAACGAAGCTAGAATTTTCTGCAATATTCATTTGTTCAAGCAAAAAATAAAATATCTCATATCGCATATCTCTATCATGTGCGCTTTCAAGTCTTGGGAAGGGAAATATAGACTTATTTTCTATTGGTGGGAGGATCGATACTACATCAACAACATCCGAAATTACATCATCAATCTTACAATTAAAAAAATCACTTAATCTAATGTATGGCAATTTTTGAAAGTCAGCGATTGATTCTATTTTAGGCTTTTGTTGATATATTTTTCTATATATAGGAATATTATCATAGGCATAATCAACAATAAGTTTTAGTTCGTTAATCATTTCATCAATATATCAATTATCCCAGTTAAATCTTCAGATATATAATCAGGTTTTTCGTATTCAGTAGAGATGGGACGCATTTTGCGATTTATCCACAAGGCAGGTATGCCCATATTCTTTGCGCCCTTGACATCGCTAAATAGCGAATCTCCTACATGCAAGACTTGGTTATTTCTCATGTCTAATAAAGATAATGCTTTTTCAAACATTTCGGGACGTGGTTTATATGATCTACAATCTTCGCTTGTGACTATCAAATCAAATTGTAGATTGTTATATTTCAATGCAGAATCAAGAACATCATTATCAATATTAGATACTATACAGACAGGAAGATTAAGTTCTTTCAATGTATCAAGAACACTCATGCTTTCAGGAAATAGCGGAGGATTGCCCCAATATTCATCCCAGTATTTTAGTAAATCCTGTGTAAAAGGTTCGCAATCTAGGTCTTGATCAAAATGATTGACTGCCATTTGGAGTGACTCAACACCCAAATCTTTTTCATATTTAAAATTTTCTCCATAGCTATTGAAGCATAGCTCACGAAATGTCTGCCCCCAATGACGCCTTAGATCATCATGGATTATAGATTTAGAAGAGGCTTTAATTGCACTTTCACATGGGGCGATAAGCGGAGTCCAGTCTTCTTCTACAACCGTTCCATAAAAATCGAGTAAAATTGCCTTTGGTTTCATATGTTATCTTCCTAATAAGGTTATATTTTAGTTTTATGGAGAAACTACGGGCAAAATAATGCAAGATGGATGTTTTTTACCCAAGTAGATGGTATTTGTTGCAATTCTGGTTTCATCATCAAGACCAGAGGGTTTTCCTGTGTTTGGATTAGGCTCAAATCTTGGCGCATTGCTTGAGGATATTGCAACTCTAATCTTATGACCTTTGCTGAATAATATTGCCGTATCCCATAAGTCGATCTCAAATTCATATATCTTGCCCGATTCGAGTAGTTCACGCTTTTCAAACGAATTTCTATAACATGCCCTTATAATGCCATCTGCAACGATTATGCTTCTGCCATCTGGATAGACATCGCATAATTTGGCTGTAAAATCGGTATCTGGTGCATCGGAAGAAGCCCAAAGTTTGACTTTAAGGCTACCAACGACTTCTAATGGTTGTTCTAATGCTTCCGATGTAAATAAAATCACATCAGGACGATTTTCAATACTTCGCTGATCCATCGGTCCTTTTGGTTCATAGAGTTCTGCACCACCAAGCGTTGGGACAGGGTCATTTGGATCATATCTGTATGAAATCAATTTATCTATTTCAGGCATGTCTGTTTTCAAACTTCCATCTGGCATAAAATAATGAGGTGTTTCCTTTGATGGAATAGCCCAGTCATCAGCGGATTTCCATACATTTGCATTTTTATCTTCTGGATCGCCCATAACAAAATATTGAACCGTTGGGATTTCTTCTGCACCTTTGCCATCGTTTTTTAGCCATATATCAAACCAACCAAGATTAGCAAAATCAGCATTTTTTGGAAATCCCTGATTGGGAAATACTAATTCTTCATTGACGCCATGTCCATAAGCCTGCATAACTAGCTTGCAGTTACCTTTTGCCATACCAGTTCCATTGTGCTGTATAGTTTTAAAGCTATTGATTGTGCCAATGTTAAATATATCATACCATCCACCAACAAACATAGAAGGAACATTAACACGATCAGCGACTAACTCCGTATTTTGTGCTTTCCAATAATCGTCATAATATGGATGCTCTTTAGTTAGTTTCAAGGTTTCTGGGTTAAATTTGTGGTCAATAAGCCATCTTTCCCAAAGGTTTTTGCGAAATGCCCCGCCTTGATATGCTGATTGATGATATGCACTGGAATACGCAACCCCAACATATTGACAAACAAGATGTGGAGGTGCAGTTGGCGCCATCATATTTTGTGCGATGCCGGGACCGCTAATGCCCAGAGTACCAACTTTTCCATTACACCATTCTTGCATGGCGATCCATTCAACTGTGTCATACCCATCCTGTATATCACCCCATCCATAGGATAAAAAGACGGGATAATCATTTCCTTCTGAGGCGAATCTTCCACGAAAATCCTGCGCAACAAGGGCATATCCCTTTTGATTTGCAGCGATAGACCATAAAGCAAGACCATCTTTGTTATATGGAGTCATAATGAGTATAACGGGAAAAGGACCATCGCCTTGAGGTAGATAAACATCAGTGGCAAGCCGAACTCCATCACGCATAGGCACCATTTCTGTCAAAGTCGGTGCTGCGGGTGCAGGTTCTATTGCGGTCAGAACAGATAAAATACTTACAAAACAGGTAAGGCTGTATGAAAATTTCATAATTTTTCCTTTCTTATTTGTTCATAATCATCTTAACAACATCATCTAATCTTTTAATAACCTTATCTTTACCAAGTAAAATTAAAGTCTCAAAAATTCCGGGACCAACAGGCTTTCCAGTTAGGGCAACTCTCAAAGGCTGAATTAATTTTCCTGCCTTTAAGCCTTTGGAGTCAGCATAGGATTGAATTGCGTTTTCAAGATTCTGTTGATTAAAAGCCTCAATTTCTCTAAATGCAGATTTTAATCCTTCTAATGCCTCTAATATCCCTTCTTTTCTAATATTCTTATCTACCGCATCCTGATCATAATCAACTTCGTCAACAAAGAAAAATCCTGCATAATCAGTTATCTGTGCCAATGTTTTAAGTCTATCGCCAACCGCCTCTACAATTTGCTTAATCCATTCATATTTTGCTGACATTAAATCATCATTAATTAGACCTGCTTCTTTAAGAAATGGGATAACTGCCTTTGTCCTTGAGTCAATATCCATCTTTTGGATATACTCACCATTAAGCCATTGTAATTTTTGCTGATCAAATATTCCGCCAGCTTTGCCAACTTTATCAAGAGTAAAAACTTCTATGAGTTCATCTAGCGAAAATATCTCTTTTTCATCATCAAAAGACCAGCCAAGCCTTGCTAGATAGTTTAGCATTGCTTCTGGCAGATAACCCATCTTCCTATATTCATCAACAGATGTTGCACCATGTCTCTTACTGAGTTTTTCTCCCTTATTGCCCAAAACAAGCGGAACATGAGCAAATTCGGGCATAGGGGCGTTAAAAGCCTCAAATATAAGTATCTGCTTTGGCGTAGAGCCTGCAAGATGCTCATCAGCCCTGATAATATGGCTTATCTTCATTAGCATATCGTCAATTGCTGATGTATAGATATAAACAGGCATACCATTTGGTCGGACAATGATAAAATCACCTACTAATCCAAGCTTAAATTCGACTTGTCCTTTTATCAGGTCATTTACAATTATGGTTCTGTCATCTGCAATTAACCTTATAGACGGTTTCCTGCCTTCTGAAATGAATTTTGCTTTTTGTTCTTCTGAGAGCTTCCTGCATCTTCCACTATAAACATAAGCCTTTTTTTCTTCTTGTGCTTGCTTGCGTTCAGCTTCGAGTTCCTCTAAAGAGCAATAACAATAATATGCTTTGCCCATATCTAACAGCTTATTAGCATATTCAGTGTATATATCGAGTCGTTGAGATTGGACATAAGGGGCGTATTCTCCGCCTTTTTCAATTCCCTCATCCCAGTCTAGTCCAAGCCATTTGAGAGCGCTTAATATTTGGCTTAGAGATTCATCAGTTGAACGGGCTTCGTCTGTATCATCAATACGCACTATAAATGTTCCATTATTGTGTCTTGCAAATAGCCAATTAAATAAAGCTGTTCTTGCCAGCCCAAGATGCATATATCCTGTTGGTGAAGGTGCAATCCTAACTCTAACTTCTGATTTCATTTTATTTATATCTCCTTAAATCTTCAATCTGCATTTTTTTATATTTATTCTATATTATTATATCAGTTTTGGGATGGTTTTGGCTATAATTTTCTGTTTATGTATTACAGAAACATATTGATTTTAGTCTATGCAATATGTATAATAGTTTATAACATAGACAAGAAAATTGCAAATAGACTGTCTTTTACCTAGATGTCAGGAGGGATTTTTATATGGGCAGTTCCGGAAGTCGAATAGAAAATACTAACTTACCAGACCTTTTTAGCGATCTCTTTACTCTAATACTATATCTTCGTGAAACAAGTGATTTTGGCGATCCCAAGAAACTACATGATAAAATTGATTCTCTTTTTAAGGCAATTGAGGCAAAATCAAAACAATTGAATATATCAGAGGAAGATTTTCTTGATGCTAAATATGCAGTATCAGCATTAGTCGATGAGACTGTTTTGTATTCGAGTTGGCCACAGAGAAGCGTTTGGCTCAGTAATCCTATGGCGGTAGAATATTTTAACGATGCACTAGCGGGTGAGATATTTTTCGAAAGATTGGAACGCATTAGAACAGATGAATCAAAATTAAATGTTCTTGAAGTATATTATTTATGCCTAATGTTTGGTTTTGAAGGTAGATTCAAAATTCAAACTCCAGAGGAATTGCGTGATTATATAAATGGTATTCGTGCGCAACTTAACTTTAGGGATACAGAAAAATTATCACCACATGCCGAACCACAAAAAATATCTATAAAGAAAAGAACTCTTATACCAAAATGGGCGATGTATGCTTCTTTTGGTCTGGTTGCTTTAATAGCAATAGTCATATTTATTATTCTAAAAATCAATATGATCAGTCTGGCAAATACAATTGCAGATTCAATAACAAAGATGTGGTCTTGATGTATTCTAAAAAACTAGATAAAAGATATAATATTTTAGGTAATATTAGCCATAAAATCTGATAATGTTACCGTTCTTCATGGAGGACGATATGGATATAAAGAAATTGTTAAAAAAGTTACCCGGAGCATGGGTATTAGCTATCATTGTGGTTGTTTGGGCGATTTTCTTTGGCATTGCAAAATTTGTAGGTCATGCTAGGACTCTTCGTCCTATAGCTGTTTATGCTACAGTCATATTAGCTATTGTTTGGATAATAGTGATTGTTTTATCGCTTTTAAAGTCGAAGAAAGAGCAAGATAGCAAAAGAATGGCTGATGCTACTTCTGCAGGCTCTGCAAGAATAAAGAATCTTGAGGAAAAGCTATTATTTGCAATTAAGGCATTGCGCCAATCAAAAGTTGGAAAAACTGTCGGAAAAGCAGATGCTCAATTTGCTGTTCCATGGTATTTACTTATTGGTCCAATAGGTTCTGGTAAAACAAGTTTGCTTACAAAGTCGGGTTTGGATTTTCGCCTTCGTGATCCTTCTGCGACTGATGTTTCCCCTGGGGCAACAAGGGATTGCAACTGGATGTTTGCTAATGAAGCGGTTGTTATGGATACAACGGGAAGATATATAACCCAACCAGACAAATCTATTGATAAAGCAGAATGGCTTGCTCTGCTTGATCAATTAAAAAAGCATCGAAAAGCAAAGCCAATGGACGGTCTTATTATAGCGGTTGATATTAGCAAAATAATACCTGCCAGAGAAGATGAAATTGAAAGAGAAGCGCAAAATATACGAGATAGAATAGACGACATCGTTGAACAACTTGGAATTAGCCTTCCTGTTTATCTTGTATTTACAAAATGTGATATGATTCAGGGATTTACAGAATTTTTTGCGACACTCGACAAAGATGCAAGAAATCAGATACTTGGCTGTTCTTTTAATGCCAAACAACAAGTAAATATGGCAACAGCCTTTAAGGATGAGTGGTCTGTCCTTTATAATTCTCTAAAAAATCATATTAATATAGCATTAACACCTGATACAGACAAACGCATAAGAAAGGGAATTTACATTTTTCCAAAGCAGTTAGAGCTTGCAACAGGAAAGCTAAATCATTTTGTTTCTATATTGTCAAGCCCAAGCACATATCTTGAGAGACCTGCTCTTCAGGGATTTTATCTTACCAGTAGCACACAAGAAAATAATGTTGTTGACCTTATGCTTGCAGATATACAAAAAAATTACAGTATACAGGTATCACCAACAGCATCTCAACCAACTGAAACTAAAAGCATGTTTGTCAGGGATATGCTTCTTAAAGCGATTTTCCCTATGCGTGGAGATGTTACGGTAACTGCGAGAGCGCAAAGAAAAAGCTTATTTAAATGGTTGATTCCACTTGCAATAGAAGTCGTTGTGCTTGGTCTTATAATGATGTTAATAGGGTTTTCTTTTACAAAGAATAAAAATATCATTCAATCATCAAACACAATAGCAAGGCAGATCGCTGATATTGGAAATAATCCTATTCCTGTTAATTTGGTTAATGATCTACAAAAACAGATAGATGAATTAAAGTCATTTCATTTATTTCCATGGCGAGGACAAAGAATAAAGGTTGCAAAAGCATTGGAAAAAAGGTTTTTTGTAGAAGTTCCATTTTATGTTGTTAAAGATATTGGAGAAAAGGGCAAAACAGCCGATCTTGCAAATGTAGTTATATATGAAGAAATGCAACCAGAAAAACAGGTTAAAACAGACAAAAGCGGAGAGACCGTTTTAAGGGCATTTAAGGGAAATAGTCTGTCACAAATTAGAGTCCGTCTAAGCTATCAAGAAGCAGGATTTGGTGTTGAAAAAGCAAAAATAGAAACCGTAGGTTCTGGTTCATCAGAGCAGATGCTTTTTGAGCCGCTATTGGTTCTTGATGCTAGTCGTGATTATCGAAAAATCTCTGTTACTTATGCAAAATTGCGTGTTCTCGTTGCACAGGTAACTGATGACAAGCGCGCACCTGTTCCGGGTGTTCCTGTATCTGTATCCGATCCAGCATACTCTAATCCTCTTGTAAGTTCGTTCTCTGATGATACAGGAGCTGCTAGATTGGAGTTTGTATCTAAGGATAATGTGATTTTAAATATAGTATTTGATGAAACTGGAATTAGCTATCCAGATGCCAAGCAATTAAGAATAGACCCGGGCAAATATGATTATAACCTCGAAGAAATGATAAGGACAAAACCACCTGTTTTTGATTTGGCAGTTGATTCACCGCAAGACGGAGCATCAACTCCTGATGGTTCTATTACAGTTAGTGGCAGAGTCACTGCTCTATCAAAAGTTATTTCTATGAATGGAATCGGAGTTATGGTAGGAGGCACTCCGACTTTTATTAATAATGGAACATTTAGCGCTGAATATGCCCTAAAAGATGGCAAAAACGAAATTGGTATAACGGTAATCAATAACCAAACACTCCAGCCATTAAGCCAAACTATCGTTAGAAGGGTTAGAAAACAAGTCGCTGGTATCCCTTCAACAGGAGGAGGAACTCCACAAGTTGCTAGTGGAGGCGGAGATACAGCAAAACCACCTGAGGATAATAAAAATGCTACAACTGGAGGCAGTCAAATAATAACACCTCCCATAATTCCAGATAAAAAAGACGATACTCCAGCACCAAGACCACAAGTTGCTAGAATTGAGGTTAATCCACCGACATTAAGAATGAAACCGGGAGATCAGCAAAAACTTACTGCTGTTGCTTATGATAGCTCAAATAGACCTATTCCTGACGCTGATATAACTTGGAGTGTGTCTGGTAATATAGGACAAATAGACAGAACTGGTAATTTTGTGGCAAGACAATCAGGATCAAGCCAAATCACTGTTGCATCTGGTAATATAAAAGGTTCTGCAAACGTTACAATAGCAGAAGCAAAATGGCGCGTTATAGCGACACAAAATAAAGAACTCAAAAATATGTCATTTATTGATAATAACAATGGCTGGGCTGTTGGTTATCCATTGCTAATTGCCAAGACAAGTGACGGTGGGCAAAGCTGGCAATATCAGTTCGACGGAGCATCTGGAAAAGTAACCTTGAGTGATGGAACAACCTTTGGTGCAGACAAACTAAAAGCGGCATTAAAGGCAGTCTGTTTCATTAATTCGGGAGGTCAGCCTAGGGGATGGGCTGTCGGAGAAAAAGGAATTATAATTCACTCCCCTGATGGTAACAAATGGGTATCTCAGACTAGCTTTATTGATGATACCCTTGAAAATGTCTATTTTGTCGATGCAAACAAAGGCTGGGCTATCGGTAGAAATGGAATAATACTCACAACCAATAATGGTGGCGCTAAATGGACAAAACAGCCATATAAAGATAATACCGCTTTTTATGGCATATACTTCCTAGATCAAAACAGAGGTTGGATTGTTGGTCAAAACGCAACAATATTATCAACAACAAATGGCGGAACACAATGGGCTATACAGGTTGATCCCAAGCAGAAAAGCTATCTAAGAGATGTCTTTTTTGTTAATCCATCAAAAGGCTGGCTTGTTGGCACAGGTGGCTTGATAATGAATACAACCAATGGCGGGCAAACATGGGTTGTGCAAACAAGCAAGACAATCAACAATCTATTCGGTGTTCGTTTCTTAAATGAAAATGAAGGCTGGATCGCTGGAGAAGGTGGTCTAATCTTACGCACAACTGACGGCGGTAAAACATGGACAGAAAACATTGTTGGTAATCAGAACTTTTTTGGTATGGCATCTGCCCCAACAGGCGGATTATGGGCTATCGGTGCAAAAGGAACGATCGCTAACTATGGTTTTTAGAATAGAAAGGTAATTAGAAATGCCCGATAAAATAAATCTGACAGAAACAAATGCTTGGAACGCTTTAATTGCTGAAAAAGAACGCATATCCAACATGACTCTTCGAGAAATGTTTGACAGCAATTTTCAACGTGCAAAAATCCTATCTGTAAGCACAGATAGGATTTATTTTGATTATTCCCGTCAAAGGGTATTGCCAGAAACTATAAGCCTTTTAATTGATCTTGCTAATGAAATTGGATTAAAAGAGAAAATAGAGGGCATGTTTAGTGGCAAAATAGTTAATAAAACGGAAAATAGACCTGCCCTTCATACTGCCTTGCGTAATTGCTCAAATTTTCCTGTTTATGTTGATGACAAGGATGTTATGATTGATATAAACCTTGTTCTTGATAAAATCAGAAATTTTTCTGGTGATATTCTCTCAGGTGCGAGAACAGGTGCAACAGTCAAGAAAATAAAAAATATTTTATCAATAGGTATTGGAGGATCATATCTTGGAGTTGACTATCTCGCTACTGCATTAAAAAAATATGCGCAGAAGGATATGAATCTTGTCTTTGTCTCAAATGTTGATAGAACTGATATTTTTGAAAAAACACAAACACTTGATCCTGAGGAAACTCTTGTGGTGGTTGTTTCAAAAACATTCACGACAGCGGAGACGATGAAAAATGCAGAATCAGCAAAGGATTGGCTATTAGGTGCAATAAAAGATAAAGTTAATGATGAAAAAGATATTATAAAAAAGCATTTCGTTGCTGTTTCAACTGCTGAAGACAAGGTAAAAGCATTTGGTATTGATCCAAATAATATGTTTAAATTTTGGGATTGGGTAGGTGGAAGATATAGCGCAACTTCTGCTGTTGGTGCTGTTCCGCTTTCATTATATCTAGGATTTGATACTTTTAAAGGTATTCTTGAGGGCGCATATTGGATGGATAAGCATTTCCGAGAAAGCCCATTTGAAAAAAACATACCCGTTTTATCAGGCTTAATTGATATATGGAATATCAATTTCTTGGGTCTTAAAACACGAGCATTATTGCCCTATGCACAGGCTTTATCAAAACTTCCTGCACATACGCAACAAGTAGAGATGGAAAGCAATGGAAAATCTGTTGATAATGATGGCAAGTCCATAAATTACGATACTGGCGAAGTAATATTTGGTGAAGCAGGAACAAATGGACAACATTCATTCTATCAGCTTATACATCAAGGGACACATGCTATTCCATGTGATTTTATCGGATTTGTTAATCCTCTTTATCCTGAACCATCTGCGCAACGAGGCGTTACACATCACGAAGAACTTATGACAAATTTCTTTGCTCAACCAGACGCATTAGCCTTTGGGGAATCCAATATCTTGCGTTGTAGGCGTTTTGATGGCAATCGCCCATCAAGTTCAATCCTTTTGAAAGAGCTAAATCCTTTCACAGCAGGACTTTTGCTTGCATGGACAGAGCATCGCACAGTTGTAAAAGGCTTTATATGGAATATAGACAGTTTCGACCAATGGGGTGTTGAACTTGGTAAGGTGCTAGGCAGAAAAATTAGAGATGAAATCATAAGCAAACACAAAGACCGAAAATATATCGCTGAAGGTGGAAATCCATCTACCAATATTATGCTTAACGCTTTTCTAAATAAGAAATTGCCGTAAGTTTCCAGAGCAAAAAAGATACATGCGGTCTTACAGATACTAGATTTTTCCATATAGCTTCTGTATAACCATCATGTATCTACATCTATATTTAAGAAATCATTTTTTGATTTCAATCCAATGACTCAATGCGTTTCCCATTTTTCTGTCTGGCAAGGATATAGCAGACATCGCACCATTCAAGACTTTATCTCTTAATTTTAATGTAAGGTGTAAGTTATATGGTTTTCTATTCACATCTTCAGTTCCAATATCACCTATCATACTACCATAAAGGTAATCATCAACAAAAGATACATTATCTAACAATGTTCTGAATTGATTGCCCATCTTTACAATGACATCGCCACATTCCTTGAACCAAAAGGTTATAGGAATATCGCTCTTGTATGTATGAACGATCCCTTTCCATTCACCCAATAATTCTGGTATTATTTCAAAATCTTGTTTTTTTGCTTCATCTTGATTCTTTTTCGCCTCTTTTTCTGCTCTTTTTTCTGCAAATTTGGGTAACAAAATAGAAAGAATTTCTTTATAAATCAAATCAGGCAGTAGCGATGATGAGTTTGCTAGAGTAACAACCGCAATATTTTCGTCAGGTATAAGCATCAATGTTGTGCTGACTCCGCCCATTCCGCCATTATGCCAAACGCCACGATAGCCAAATAGATCATTGCAACTAGCCCATCCAATGCCATAATGATAACCGTTGCCTATTTCTGCGGTTCCGATCTTCATATCATCAATGCTTTCGTCTGATAATATCGCTTTTTGATTTGGTAGATGGGCTTTTAGGTGAAACATGCCGAATCGTAAAAGGTCATGCGCACTACTGTAAACAGCCGATCCGCCGGGATGATCAAAGTCATAAAACGGGATGCTGAGTCCATCTTGACCATATCGCATTGCTTGGTATTTTTCCAGCCCTTTGCCGACATTAACGGATGTATGTGTCATATCTAATGGCAAAAATACCTCCTCACGCATGAAATCATCATAGCTTTTGCCTGATATTCTGGAAATAACGTAATCAAGAATGCCATAGCCTATATTTGAGTATTGGTATCTTTCGCCGGGAATAGTCACAAGGTTTCCATATCTTCGTATAGTTTCATCCATGTTGGGCTTTTGATAGGGTTCATCTTCATAGAAAAATTGACAATGCAAAGGAAGCCCTGATGTATGATTAGCGACACGTCTAACTGTTGCATCTTCGGCTTTGCCAACCCATGCTTTCAATTTTGCATCACCAAGATAATCATTGATTGGCTTATCGAGATCAATAAGTCCTCTTTCTTTAAGTATCATAAGCCCTGTTGCGGTAATTGGCTTTGAGATAGAAGCTAGGGAATACATGATATTTGGATTTGATGGGATCATCCTTTCTCTATCTGCCCATCCGAAACCTTCCTCCCAGATTATTTCATCACCTTGTGCAACCGCAAGCGCAAGCGATGCCGTTCCCAACTCAACCAGCTTATTTTTTATAAGTTCCTTAACACCGTCAAAACGGTCGTCATATATTGTCTTTTTCATGTTTTGTCTCCGATGATACATTCAATCTATAACATAGATTGAATATTTGCGATATATTCATACAGTATTAACATATCTCTAATTGGTATTATTTATCCAAACCCTTTATTGCCAATTAAAAACAATAGCAGTATGAATAGTAAAGTCGGGAACTTGAACTATCAGGTATTTGCCTTCCCTCTTTACTTCTAAGATTCTATTTTCAGGCTTCATATATACGGATGTTGGTTCACGTTTATCTATTAATTTCACTATTATTCCTGTAACTGCCGACGGAGACTCAACGACTTGTGGAAAACCGGTTCTGCGATCAGGTTGATAGGATACCAAATGTATTATAGTCTTTCCATCGCACTTACTCCCATAGACCTGAACTGATGAAGAACCAATTCTTTCTATCGCCAATTCACTGATAACACGTCGCACCATTTTTTGAACGATATACTTGGCGCCGGGATTGCCGCGCCTCCAGTAATCTGATGCAATGGGAAGGGAACAGAATAATACATTGCCCTTGCCATATTTATTTTGAGATAAAGCTGGTGATTCTAGTGTTTCGCCATAGGGCATAGCCCCTATTTGATATGTTTGTCCCGGTGCGGTAAAGGGTGCAAGTATCTCTGCATTAATAACACTTGTTTTAATTGATTTTCCATGAACGGGGATCGGAGGAAGGAAATCATCACCATCTCGCCAAAAGCCTTCAGCCTTTGTGCCACGCAGGAGTAAATATCCCAAATTATAGGGATAGTCGCCTTGATATTTAAGACCTGTGATTTCTTCAAACACAGTTATATCAGCGGATGAGTCTGGTTCATCTGGATCAACGATCTTTGGAATAGCTCCAATAACTATCAGTCCTCCACCTGATTTGACAAAATCCATTATAGAAACGGCAGAATTACGACCTATGAATTGCTGTTCAGCTATAATCAGGGCTTTATAGCGACTTATATTATCTTTTATGTCCGCATCATAGAGAATATCGGCAGTAAGACCACCTTCTATCAAAGCGAGATATGCCCCTCTGAGAGGTGTTTCGTCAACTGACCAGTTAGCACCGCGTATTGTTTCAGGGCTTGATAATATCGCTATATCAGATAATAGTTTTGCATTTTCGGTGGATTCCTCACGCGAAATAATGAAATCAAAGCATTTTCGGTGCAATTTCATGATCTCTGGATCGGGTTTGACATCTACAGGCTTTAGAAGATCACCGATAAACAGCTTTCCTCCGCCTGCTAATGCTGTGGCGTATTCAGTTTCTATGGTCTCAGGTGTGCGACATGTAAAATCCTGCCAGTGATGAAGCATTCTTTCATTCATAAGGTCAGAGGGCTTATCCCGCCATGCCCACGCAGAAAGATTGAATGCTGTCTCAAAAGTGCCATTATGAAGAGGCGGATCACCAGTTAAATATCCCATAGATTCAGGCGGAGGAACTGACCATCTTATTGATGAAAGCCAATTTACACCCATCAAACAATCAGGATTTACCTGTTTCACCTCATCAGCAGCTTTGCCCAGATTACTCCATATATTCTGAACCTGCCAATGTCGAAAAGCTCTCCAATTCGGGTCGTTTGGCTCTTGGGGAATATCCTTGCCATAGGACTGCCTGCAAGTTTCGCAATAACATACATTTCCGAAGTATTGATAGACTCCATCAAGGAAAAATCCATCTACCTGATATAACTTGGTTATCTCAATGAATTGAGGGATCAACATTTCATTAATAAAAATGCTTGGACACGCCATCGTCCCAGTTCCATGTCCTGCTCTAGTTGATCCATCTGATTTTCGGGAACACCATTCAGGATGTTTTTCAGCCAAGGGCTTGGGGATATTATCAATGGCAACATATGATATTACTCGTATTCCTGATTCTTTCATTGCCTTTACACCATCTCCAAAGACATCTCGCATAAGATGCGGATGTGGAAGCCCAACTTGTGTTGGATAATATGACCAACCATAGGCGCATCTTGCAAAAAAACAAACAGCCTGCGCTCCGGTTTTTTTAATTGCACTGGCAAAAGCCTGTGGATCAAAGTCCTTACCAACATTTTCAACGCTTTCAGGCGTGTGCATATCAAAATGAATCTTTCGCATGGTTTGACTATACCAATTCTCAGACATAATATTGATCTCCTCTTGAAAGCATGTATAGAATTATTTGCCGTGAAATTCCTTTGACTATCTTTTTTATTTTGATAATTCTGCTATTTTTCGTATTACAGAGATTATCATATTTCCCGATTGATCACAAGAAACTTTTTTATATTCTTGCAATTATGAATGTTTACTGATAGAATTGACAATATTATCAGGCAGAATGTAAGATGCAAATAAAATACTTATATGAAGTTAGGAGGCTAATTAGCCTCAAAAATGCTTGTTTGGAGGACTTATTCATGTATCAAACTGATTTTACTCCCGATGAATTCCGTATTCGTCGAAACAAACTCTGTGAAAAAATGGAGAATGGCTCTATAGCACTCTTACAGGGAGCACCGGGGCCAAAGGGAAGCGAGACATTTTATCAGTATAAAGACTTTTATTATCTTTGCGGAGTTGAGACACCGCGCGCATATCTATTGATTGAGGGAAGAAATGGCAGAACAACGCTATTTCTACCCCATGAATCGCAGGTTGAAAAACAATCAACAAAGCCCGTTGCCTGTGCTGAAAATGCTGAACTGGTGATTGCTCAATCGGGTGTAGATGCTGTTCTAGGATGGGAAGAGCTTGGGCAGTATCTCAATCGTTACTCGGCTATTTATCTGCCATTTGAGGATGGTGAGATTCGCAATGTTAGCCGTCATCAAGCCAAATCATGGGTAGCCAAACAATCAGCAGATCCATGGGATACCCGTCTTACCCGATCAGCCCAATTTATTGAAACCATTAAGCGACAGTTCCCGCAGGTTGAGGTGCGGAATCTTTCCCCACTGATGGATGAGTTGAGATTAATTAAGTCCCCTGCCGAAATTGAGTTACTGCGTCGGGCTGGGCATCTTACAGCACTTGGGGTAATTGAGGCAATGCGCTCAACGCAACATGGAGTAAGGGAATATCAGCTTGATGCTGTGATGCTTTATCATTATCTTTCAGGTGGGGCAAAGGATCGCGGTTACCATGCCATCATTGCCGGTGGCGAAAATGCTTTTTATGGTCATTACTGCGAAAACGATTGCCAACTGAATAATGGCGACCTAGTTTTGGTTGACTGCGCCCCCGACTATCATTATTACACAAGCGATATTGGTCGAATGTGGCCCGTAAATGGAAAATATACAGATGAACAAAAAGCTATCTATGGATTTGTAGTAGAATATCATAAAGTTCTGTTGGACTTAATCCGACCCGGTCGCATGGTAAGTGATATTCATTCTGAAGCAGCGGAAAAGATGAAAGCAGTTTTCTCTGACTGGAAATTTGCCACCGAAGCCCATCGAGAATCTGCTAAAGCCATGTTTGATTTCAATGGTCATATTTCGCATTGTGTCGGTTTGACTGTCCATGATGGGGGATTACATTATTCCAGAAAGCTAGAACCCGGTATGGTATTTTCTGTTGACCCGCAATTTCTTTTGCCAAAGGAAAAACTTTATTATCGTGTAGAGGATACCATTGTCGTAACCGATGATGGCATTGAAAACCTTACTGCCGAAGCACCGCTTGAGATTAATGAAGTGGAAGCCATAATGAAAGAAAAAGGATTGCTACAAGCATTTCCAACAACCTAAAATAATAATACGACTTTTTCAGTTAAAGGAAAATAGAACGCTGATTGAACAGATTTAGCGGATTTTCGCTGATTATAAAATTGATAATAAGTTCTAATATGTTAATAATTGAAAAATGCAATTTGATCATTAATTGCACTAAAAGATGAATTTCAAGAATTGCTTATTCATCAATATTCGTGTAATTTGTTTTATTTGTCAAATTCTTGATTTTCCTATTTTTCAACGATTTCAATATGGGGAATGTAATCTTTAATCTTTTGTCCCTTGTGATATTTTGTATTTTAGTTTTTTTGCGGTTTATTCTTATATCGAACTGATATTGTAAATTCTATCAAATAAAAGGAGGTTGCTAATGGAATTATTAATGTCAATTATTTTATTCGGTGCTATAGAATCTCCAGATAAGGTTGTTTCAGCACAAAATCAAGTTTCTGACAAAGAGATATTAGGTCAACGTCCATACGAGATGGTCTGGGCAGATCGGGTTGAAGATCACGTTCCACTGATTGATTTTGAGGATTTAACGGGCTGGAACATTGCCCTTTATAATGACGCAGATGCAATATTTCAGCGAAGCCGTGAACAACAGATGTGGGGTCAATATACTGGTAAACTTGAATATTCAGGAAAATCTCAGGAAAGCAAACTGATCATAAGTCCGCCTTCTCCAATTAATGTTCCTGATACTTTTGACTGTATTGATCTTTGGTGCTATGGCAATAATTGGGGATGGGTTCCTGATCCATCAACTCCACAAGTCAACCTTGCGATTCGTATAAACGATTCCGAAGGACAATCCTACCGAATACCACTTACTAATGTAAGATGGAAAGAATGGTGGCTTATACATAAAAGGATCGAGCAAGAGACTTTGACAAACATAAAATTTCCCTGCCAATTTGTAGGTATTGAAGTATCTGGAATTTCAAATACTGAGAGAAGAACAATATATCTTGATTCACTTGCCTTTTATACTGAGGAATTAAAACCTATTGAATTTGAACCTCGTCCTGCTCGTAATCTTAAGCCATTTCCTGGACAGACACAAGGCTTGAATGGGACAGGTGAAGGAACTTTACCGTTTCCTGTTCGAGAAGAGACTATTCTGCCAACAAATTACGAAGCCGATTTTGAAAATAAAGTTTTGGAGGTAGAAAATGGAGCTTTCGAATTTTGGTATATTGGCAGAGATGCCAATATATGTTATACCTATCGTCCGCAAAATGGTAATCTCGGAGAATTTACAGTAGAGATTGATGCTCAGACTGTGGTAAAACCTTTAGATGATGGCGGTGTGCGTTTTGTTCAAGAAACCGAATCAGGGAAGCTGGAATCATCAAAACTTGAAGATAATAAATTAATTGTAACATTTCTATATCCATCAAAAGATGGTGCTTATCGAGTTCAATACCAAATTCAAATATGGCAAAAATCGCTTATACTTGATGTGTTTTGTTTAGGTGGTATAGCAACAGAACTATCGCTTGGAAAGATAGCAGATGTCCAAAATCCGCAGTTAATACAAATTCCTTACCTAACCTTTGGAGGTTCAAATCCACGAATTCTTATGATGGGGTCATCTGAAAAACCATCGTTTGCATCTGTATGGGTGGATTGGTATCGTTCTAACGGCAGTGAATTATATTCTAAAGAATCGGTTGAGGGAAGTAATGCCTATATTAATGGTGGAGTTCGTTATAATGCCAAAACAGATGGCAAGCGTAATGATATGTTTGAAAGGCTATTCATCACAATTTCTCCCACATTCGAAGAAACGCTTCCTACAATTGCCAATCCACCTAGCCCTTGGGGAAAAGAGGCGGGAAATTATCTCTGGCAGGAAACATGGGGACCACAGGATTATGAAAAAGAGCGCCAGCGCTCTAAGATGTTACGATCATACGGAATCGAACACCTGATACAGTGTAACCATGAAATAACATGGCGAGATGAAGGTGAGAGCTTTACATTACGCACCCGATCTGCCCCCGGCAAGGGTGGAGATGAAGCGCTTCAGAAATATGTTTCTGCTCAGAAATCTTTGGGCTGGCGTTCTGGACTTTATACAAACTATTGCGACTTTTCCCCTGTAAATGAGCATTGGACTCCTGATGGTGTTCAGCGCACTCCTCAAAATGAATGGCGCGCCGCATGGCCAAGATGCTATGCACTCAAACCATCAAAGGCTGTTGAGTGGGATGCAAAGCTTGCCCCAATCATCAAACAGAAGTTTGACTCAAATTCCGCTTATACTGATGTGCATACAGCAGTATCTCCATGGGGTTATTGTGATTATGATGCCCGTGTGCCTGGGGCAGGGACATTCACCGCAACTTTCTATGCCTATGGTGAAATTCTCCTAAATGATCAAAAAGTTTATGATGGTCCCATATTCTCCGAAGGCACTTATCAATGGCTATATGCTGGACTTGCATCAGGCAATTATGGTCTAGCATATACAGGGCTTGATCTGTATGAATATCCATTAAACGTAGCTTTTGACCTGCTAAAGATACATCCTCTTGAATGTGATATTGGGATGCCGTGGACTAGTCAATTTATGCAACACCAAAAAGATTGGAGCGCACCAGACCATATAGATTTTTCCATAGACCGCTTCATTTCGGCAACTCTCGCCTATGGTCACATTGGTTGGCTAGTTGAGGAAGCATATGGTATTCGACGAACATGCCGTTCATATTATCTAATACAGCAAGTAGCTAAAAGATATGCTATGCAAAATCCTATTAAGATTGAATATGCAGATATAGACGGAAACTGGATGAATACTTCTCAAGCTTTGGCAACAGGAAATATCAAAGATTCAAGATTGCACGTAATCTATGAAAATGGTTTGGAGATATTCATTAATTGGCAAAAAGAGAAAAATTGGGAAGTTAAAAGCGATGAATTACCAAAGAAAGAGCTTATATTACCGCCAAATGGTTTTTTTGCCTTTGATAAAAATGGCTTTATTTCCGCTTCTGCAATATATGATGGTCATAAGGTAGATCAGGTGATCTCTGATGAATATGTATATTTAGATGGTAGGGACATTTCAACAAGCAATGAATGGCTCTCTTCTTCAGGTGCTGTTGCAATGAAATTCATCCATGATGATAGCAAGCTAATCGCCCTTCAAATAACCGATATTGATGGTAATGAACGTATTGGTTTTCGTTGTGAGATTAATCAGCCAAAATGTCTGGCTTATGATGCTGATGGAAACGAATTGGGCAATGTTACACTTGGGTATGATTCTGGCAAAGTATGGCTATCATGTATAAAGGATGCTAGATATTATTATATTCGTTAAAAATCTCTCAACCTAAATCTATAATAACCTGCTTCTTCAAAAGTAATTATTTCAAGACCTTTTGAAAGCAGTATTTTCATGTCTTTTTTGCTAGTACCTGCAACAATTATGCACTCGATATTTTCAAGGCGTTCTACTAGCTCAATCGCTTCATTTGGCTTCATCAGCATTAAAGCGGTAGATAAGGCATCAGCATCTGTTGTATTGTCAGCAATTACTGTAACACTCATTATTTTATCAACAGGCATTCCTGTTTTGGGATTTAGGATATGGCAATATCTTTTTCCGTTCTCCTCAAAGCAGTTTTCATAGTCGCCTGATGTGGAAACTGCATTATCTTTAATGTCTATTGAACCAAGAAGATCGCCTTTTTGTCTTGGATGCTGTATGCCTATTCTCCAAGCCTTTTTCTTTTTTGGTATACCAAGTGCGTATATTTCGCCTCCAGCATTGATTAAGGCTTTATTTATGCCTATCTCTTTCAGAGCATTTATCGCTTTATCAACCGCATAGCCAACTGCGATTGCACCAAGATCAATTTTCATTCCCTCTTTTTGAAGAGATACGGAATTATTTTTATCATCAAGCAGTATCTTCTTATAACCAACAAGAGATAAAGCCTTCTCTAATTCGTTTTCTGATGGTATATGCCTTTCTTGCTGATTGAACCCCCATAAATCAACAATTGGGGCAACAGAAATATCAAAGACACCATCTGTCATAATTGAGAAATCAATGGATTTTTTTATGAGATTATATGTTTCAGGGCTGACTTTAACATAGGATTTACCAGCATTTTTGTTTATAAGGGCAATTTCGCTGTCATTATTATATGAACTCATCAGGTTTTCTACATTTCTGATTGCCCCGAAAGCTATGTGCATGGCTTGATCTGTATTGCCTTTGGATATTATCGTTACATCAACAATAGTATTGAGAAGAAACTCTGATTCTGTAACTCTCTTTTCACAACCAGAAACCACCGCCGTAATAAATATAATTGCCAAAAATATAATTAAACGTATAGAAAAATAGGAATTCATAATGCTTGATCGAATTAATTATTTAACGTGAGTTCGATATAAAAAAGATTTTTCGCTTCGCTCAAAATGACAGCAAAATGTCATCCTGAATGAAGTGAAGGGTCTTCTTGAATTAATGCAAAAAATATAATTTCCTAGACAACAAGAAAAAAACATATCATTTCTTGTCATTCCAGCGAAAGATGTAATCTTATAAGTGATTTCAGAGAATACATCATATTCAAAGCTGAATCTTTTGTTTGCCTATGCTCTTATCAGAAGATATTCCATTTTAATAAATATGAAATCTTAAGGATTATAGACCTATTTATTTTATCATGATCTTTATCATCAGAATAAACAAGATAAAAATTACTTTCTGGCACAAATTCCCAAGCATATACAAAGAATATATATCTTTGCTCATCTCTAGTTATCTCAAAATTGCCCTTTATAGACATCTGACGTGAAAATTGATAGGTTGCGCCAGTTCTTCGATTCAGGATAAGCCTATCACCTTCTCTGTCAACTCTATCCAAGCCAAGATTTATTGTAAGTGGTTGTAATGGTTTAATAGTCAAATTTGGACCTATGAATTTAGTCATTTTGTTTTCTTGTTTGCCAATCATCATTGGCATCATAAGCGAAACCCATTTTGGCGGGAAAAATCCAAAGAAACAAAACATAGTCCTGTTAGTATAGACAATATTAGTGTCAAAATCGTCTGTATGTTGATACCATTCTGGCTCCAAAGATACAAAAAAGTTCCAAAGATTTATCATAAGTTCTATGCGTCTGAATTCATTAGTTTTTATGTCATCATGGTTATAAAGCCTTTCGTAATTGGAACTAAAATGATACATCCTGAATATTTTTGCATCTCGTCGATACTCATATCCAATAGATGCTTTTCCACCCTTTCGATCTGTTCGTTCTATAAATCCAGATTCAACATTAAAATCACGTCCTATGTCAGCTCCTAATACTTCAAACCAAAGTCCTCTTGAGCTTCTTTTTAGGCTAATGATGGAAGCATTAGATACTTTATCAGGAAACCAGCTTCGTGTAAATTGCCCAATAATCCTCATATTTCTAGGAAGTGTAATATTACAATCAATAGCCCCTGCTCTGTTATATCCATCTGCTTTTTGCTTATTAACACCCAAAAAACCAATACTTGATTTTGAACCTATATCAGTCTGAGTTCTAAATACTAGATAATTATTTTTGGTTTCGTCTAATCTGTTTTCCTCACAAAATATATCACCTTCGGGACATTCATAGGTATCATCTGATTGACAATCAAGCAATGCAAAATTAGCACCCTTTATTTTACCGACAGCCTTTGCGCCAAAAGCTAAATCTTTTATACCAACACGCCTAGTATAAAAGAGTTCAAGAGGGGTCTGAAAAAGTTCCATACCTTCCTGAAAAAAAGGTCTTTTTTCAGGGAGACGGTCTTCTACATCACCGAGATTAATACGTACTGGGTCTGCTTCGATTTGTCCATAATCTGGGTTTATCGTAAAATCTGCGGTTATCGTTGATGAGGGGTACCTAATATCTATACCTGCATCGGGTTCTATCTTTCTTTCTGGCTCAATTTGAGGTTTAATAATGCCATAGGGTTTAAGTTCCAAAGCCTGACTTGTTTCTACATCAACCAATACCAAGCCCTCAAGGCAACCAAACTTTGAGACACATAATTGCCTATCCCCAACATCTGCCCATGTATCCCTTTCTTTGAATTCCTGATTTCCACGCCAGAAGTTTATCCCCATAGTACCATCACCCTTTTTATTAAAGCGCAATTCAGAAAAAGGGATTGCCATCTCTGCTATCCAGCTATCAGCATTTTTTGATACCCTTCCTTCCCATGCACAATCCCAAGCACGAGAACGATTATTCATGGGACCACCACCATCAAGACTACCTTCATTAGCAATTCGTCTATCTGATTGTGTTCCAATACAATTAATTGCGAAACTATAGCAGTTTCGGCGATCATGGTAAGTATCTATGAAAACTTCAACAAAATCGTCATCAAAGAATTCAGAATCTCGCCTCGTTTGAGAGCCTGATATTCGCTTTGGATCATTTTTAAAACATTCAAAACCTATATAAAGTTTTTCTTTATCATAAAGGATATAAGCTTTTGTTGGTTCTTTCGGCTTTCCTCCGAGTGTCGGCTCAAATTGCAAAAAATCATCTGCTATTCCAGCTTTTTTCCATACTTCTTCATCTAGTTTTCCATCTATCTTTGGGGCTTCATTTTTTTCTATTTTTACAGCTTTAATTATTTTTGCCTCATCAGCAGATAGGTTTAATATAAAAAACAAATAAAAAATACATGAAATCCAAACAATTTTAGCATTTTGCATAGGCGTCTCCTAGTTCTACATAAGTTATTCCTTTTTTATTGTTTCAGAGATTTTGTCCATAATAGCATAAGCAAGAAGCGGGATCATGATTTCATGATGACCTGTAATAGAATATCCCTTTCCACCCATGCTGGTTGGTCTTTTTACAACGTTTTCTATTGGGCGATAATGCTGGAACATATCAAAGTTGGCGGTTATAAATTTTTCTACGTTATAACCAAGATTTCGAGCTATACTGAGGGCTTTAAGGAATACTTCTGGCATTATAACAGCAGAACCAAAATTAAGCAATACCCCACCGTCAAGATTCGCTATTTCTGATACAAAGATTCGAAAATCAGTAAAGCTAGTTTGTCCTATTGCAGAGCCGTCTGCGGATGGGTGTTGATGAATTATATCAGTGCCAATGGCGACATGAATCGTTGCAGGAATATTAAGGGAAAATGCAGATGCAAGCAAACTTACATTATTATATGGTGCTTTTATTTCTAGGAGTTTTTCACCTAAAGCTTGTCCCATGCCAATATTCCTTTTTTGTCCTTGTTTTATTGTATCATTAATCAGACTTCCTGTTTCTTCCCACATTCCAAAGACACCTTTTTCAATATTATCAGCTACATCTTCTGATGTTTCACCCGTTAACGCAATCTCAAAATCATGAATACTCGTTGCCCCATTCATTGCAATACCAGTAATAATGCCTTTTTCCATCATGGAAATCAATACAGGCGCAAGTCCGCATTTAACAACATGCCCACCTAGCATAGCAATAATAGGCTTTGAGTTTTTATATGCAATCGCAATAGCAGAGATTATTTGACGAAAATTATCACCAGCTAATATATTCGGTAGTCCTGCCAAAAAATCTTTTAATGTGCAATCAGCAAAGGCAGGAGAAGCAAAATCCGAGACTTTAACTTTATTTTTGCGTTCTTTTAGAGGATATGTTTTTACAGAACTAAGATCAACAGGTAATATACCATTGTTTTTGTTCATCTAATATTTTTCCTATAATGCTTGCTACCTGATCAAATTGAATAGATTCCATAGCAAGACAGGTTCCACGTTTACACCCGCCGGGATTTTTGCCGGGATGACATGGTGAGCAATCTAGTTTATTACTAATAACAACATGACCATTTCCATAGGGACCACTACGATTAGCGTCTGTAGAACCAAAAAGAGATACTACCCTAGTTCCAACTGCTGAAGCAATGTGCATTGGTCCAGTATCGTTTCCTATGTAAAGATGACAACGCTTGATTAGTGCAGAAAGTATCCGTAGATTTACATTTTGAACAACTACGGGATTAGTTTTCATAGTTTCAGCCATCTGCAATTGTAGATCGACCTCATCAGGACCGGCAAATATAAGGACTTTTGCCCCAAACTCCTGAGCCAAAAAGTCACCTAAAGCAGAGAATCTCCTGACAGGCCATAGTTTATATTTCCAGCTTCCTCCGGGATGAATTCCAATTATCAGATCATTATTATATATTTTATTATGTGCTAAAAATTCAGATGCCTGCTGCCTTTCATAGTCCAGAAGGCGAATTTTGGGGAAACCACTGGAAATATCAATGTCATGTGACTGTAAAATATCTAAATATCTATCAACAGCGTGCATTTTTCGATAATCTGGAGAAAATCTTTTAATTAAAGGTATGTTCCAATTCTTTTTGGCTATAAGATTTGCCCAAAGAGAATCACGAAGGTTTATAGCAAGATCAAATTTCATGCTTTTTAGCTCTCTAATAAGACCTAATAAGCCACTAATATTACTATGTTGACCTTTGTTGTCATATATGATTATCTTACTAAAACGAATATCGCCCCATAGAATATCAGACGCTTTTGGACCGACAAGGATGTTTATTTTGGCATTGGGAAAAAATTGCTGCAAAGGAGGGATAACTGCAGTGGAAAGCACTACATCACCGATGTGACTAAAACTAATGATTAATATGCTTTCGACATTCATAATATAAAAAATAGGGGCAAAACATTTGCTAACTTAATAAATATGCTTATTACCAAAAGCGAATGCTTTGCCCCTAATAAGATGTTAAGGATTAAACTTCTATTCGACTAATTCAATAATAGACATTGGTGCACCATCACCAAAACGAGAACCAATCTTAATAATTCTGGTATATCCGCCATTTCGGCTTGCATATCTTGGTCCTATGTTATCAAAGAGTTTTTTAAGAACCTCGTTGTCACGGACTTTTCTTGCTGCCAATCGGCGGGAATGTAGATCGCCTCGTTTTGCTATTGTGATGAGCTTTTCAGCGGTGCGTCTTAGTTCCTTGCTTTTTGGAACGGTAGTTTTTATTTTTTCATGCTGAAATAGGGAAGTAACCATATTATTAAGCATGGCTTCTCTATGTGCAGTTGTGCGACCAAGTTTTCTTCCACTTAAATTATGACGCATCTTCTGACTCCTCGCTTTCTATGTCATCATCATCTATGTCATCGTCATCAATTTCATAATCTATTTCTTCATCTGCATCATCTTTTTTTGTATCTTTTAGGCGAGCAGATTCCATATTAATATCATCATTTTCACCCAGCGACATACCAAAAGAAAGCCCCATATCATTTAATATAACTTTGATCTCATTAAGAGATTTGCGCCCAAAATTTCTATATTTGAGCATTTCTGGCTCTGATTTTGTAACTAGGTCTCTTATAGTAACAATATCTGCAGCAGCAAGGCAATTTGCAGCTCGGACAGATAGCTCAAGTTCTGCAACAGGCTTGTTAAGAAAATTTTTGCGCCTTTCTATTTCGGCATCTTCCTTCTCATTTTCTTCTATGAATGTCTCATCAAAATCTGTAAAAATATTAAGATGCTTAATTAGAATGCTGGCAGCCTGTGCAATGGCATCTTTTGCACTGATACTTCCATCAGTCCAAACTTCAATTATAAGCCTATCATAATCCATGATTTGTTCAGGCACTAACGTATGTTCAATTTGGAAATTAACCTTTTTGACAGGCGAAAATATGGCATCAATTGGGATAATCCCGGGTGAACGCCTGAAATCCTGCTCTGATTCAACAGGCAAATATCCTCTCCCTTCATCAACATATATTTCCATCTTAAGTTCACCGTTTTTATCAAGAGTTGCAATATGCTGGTTAGGATTCATTATCTCTATCCTACTATTAGGCTGAATATCAGCAGCAGTTACTTCACCAGCATCTTTAGCATCAAGATATAAAGTAACAGGACCTTCGCCTGAAAGCTGAAGACGAATTTCTTTTAGATTGAGAATTATCTGAATAACGTCCTCAACAACCGCAGGAATTGTGCTAAACTCGTGCAAAACACCATCAATTTTAACTGCAGTAATAGCTGCACCTTTGATAGATGATAATAATGTTCTTCGGATTGAATTTCCAAGAGTTGTTCCAAAACCTCTTAACAAAGGTTCTGCAACAAATCTCCCATAATTGTAAGTCAAGGTATCTGGATCAGCCACAAGTCTTTTTGGCATAACGATCTCTTTAGTCTGCATATTTTTCTACCTCTTGACTTGGGTAAAGTCAGTTAAATACTGATATTTGAATGAACTATGATTCAGGGTCATTATTATTAACCAAGCTATATATTTAATATAACTAGATAAAACACAATCTCAGCAAAAAACTTGGCTTATTCCTATTTGGAATATAATTCTACAATCAATTGTTCCTGAATATCTTCTGTTATTTGATCTCTTGTTGGCATTGATTTTATAGTTACTTGCATTTTATCTTGGCTAAAATCTAACCAATCAGGAATCCCTCTTTGTTGGGCAGAATCGACAGAATCCTCAATTTTTGCAATACTCTTACTTTTTTCTTTAAGAGCAATAACATCTCCGGGCTTTGCCGAATATGAAGGAATATTAACCTTATTGCCATTAACCGTAAAATGATTATGCAGAACTAATTGTCTAGCTTCTGCTCGAGAAGATGCCAATCCTGTGCGATATACTACATTATCAAGTCTGCTTTCCAAAATTCTTAAAAGATTTTCGCCAGTAACACCTTTTTCTTGTTCTGCAATAGCAAAATAACGCCTGAATTGTCTCTCCAGAATACCATATATTCTGCGGACTTTTTGCTTTTCACGAAGCCGAATTCCGTAGTCTTTTTCTTTTCTTCCTGTTTGACCATGTTGTCCTGGAGGGTTCTTTCGTTTCTCAAAAGTGCATTTAAAATAACATCTTTGACCTTTAAGAAAGAGTTTTTGACCTTCTCTTCGGCACAACCTACAAACAGGACCCGTATATCTAGCCATCCGTTCCTCCTAAGTGACCAGTATTTATTGAAAATTAATTATCACAAAAAAAATTAGCTAAACCACCGATCACCAATAACTAAATATTTAGCTTATACTCTTCTTCTTTTGGGTGGGCGGCAACCATTGTGGGGGATAGGTGTAACATCTTTGATAACACTTACTTCCAACCCAGCGGCTGTGAGCGCTCTTATGGCTGATTCACGTCCCGGACCGGGTCCTTTTACACGAACCTCTACCCTTTTCATACCATGTTCCATAGCTTTTTTTGCACAGGATTCTGCTGCTATTTGAGCAGCAAATGGGGTCTGTTTGCGGGAACCTGAAAAGCCTACGGTGCCAGCACTTGACCATGCAATAGTGTTTCCACTAACATCAGAAATTGTTACTATTGTATTATTAAAAGTTGATTGAACATGCACTATTCCTTGACTGATGTTCTTTTTTACCTTTTTTGCTCGGTACCTTGCTCTCTCCAATGTAAACTTTTCCTCTCGTTAAAAAATTAAAGATTAAAGATTAAAGTGTATAGATAATATATATCTTTGAATCTTTAATCTCAAATCTGCAAACAAAAAACTGTCATCATCCACCCTTACGGGCAACCTCTTTAGATTTCCTTCCAACAGTAATTGTTCTCTTAGCTTTATAACCACCTCTGCGTGTCCTAGCATTAGTGCTAGTGCGCTGTCCTCTAACTGGAAGATTTCGGCGATGTCTAGTGCCTCTATAAGACCCTATATCCATCAGTCTTTTTATATTAAGCTGAATTTCTCGGTGAAGATCACCTTCGACTCTATAATTATTTTCAATTAAGTTCCTGAGTCTTCCTAGTTCATCTTCGGATAATTCTTGGATCCTTTTTTGTGGATTGACATCTGCCTGTTGGACAACTTTCTTTGCAGTAGTCCAACCGATACCAAATATCTTTGTCAGGGCAGCCCCTACAAGCCTTTCACGAGGTAGCTCAACACCTGCGATTCTAGCCATAGAAATCCTCCCTTTGGAGTTAACCTTGACGCTGTTTATGTCTAGGATTTTCGCATATAATACGAATTACACCTTTGCGTCTTATTATTCTACATTTTTCACATCTACGCTTTACTGAAGATTGCACTTTCATAACAACACTCTCGTTGGATGCTGTATATATAATAATTTTTACTCGATACCAAGACCCAACATCCGATAATCCAGTATCAAGAAACACTCTACTATTTCATAGAGAAAACATTATTTCTTTCTATATACGATTCTTCCACGTGTTAAATCGTATGGTGAAAGCTGAACCGTAACTTGATCACCCGGCAAAATCTTTATAAGGTTCATCTTCATTTTACCAGATAGATATGCAAGAACCTTATGACCATTTTCCAGTTCAACACGAAACATGGCATTTGGTAAAGGCTCTATTACTTTTGCTTCCACTTCAATAACATCCTGTTTTGACATAAAAAATCCTTTTGTTTATTACAGGAATTTATGAGAAAGTTAGAATCTCAGTGCCATTATCCGATATAGCAACTGTATGCTCAAAATGTGCAGAAAGGCTACCATCTTGTGTTACTGCTGTCCAGCCATCATCAAGCACTCTAACTTCATAAGCACCAATGTTAACCATAGGCTCAATAGCAAAGACCATTCCTTTTTTTATTCTTGGACCCCTATCAGGAAACCCAAAATTTGGAATCTGTGGTTCTTCCCACATTTCTTTGCCGATACCATGACCAACAAAATTTCGCACTACTGAAAACCCATGTTTTTCAACGTAAGACTGGATCGTATATGATATATCACCTAACCGATTCCCAACAATTGCTTTTTTTATTCCTTCGGATAAGGATCGCTTAGTTATATCAAGGAGATGCTGGGCTTTTTCAGATATTTTTCCAACAGGAAACGTTGCAGCAACATCACCATAATAGCCATTAAATGATGCTGTAACATCTATGCTAACAATATCCCCTGATTTGAGGGAACGCTTACTCGGAACACCATGAACGACCTGTTCATTTATTGAAACACATATATTACCCGGAAAACCAACTTCTGGTGGAGCAGGTTTGCCACCATATTTTTGAATCATTTGACCTGCTAATTTATCTAGTTCTTCTGTTGTAACTCCGGGGGCAACCTTGCTTCCTAAAGTTTGCAATATCTCTGATACAATCTTGCAACTTGATCTGAGAAGTTCTATCTCGGACTGTGATTTTAGAATTATCACGACAGCTAGACTAAGGCTTATGACCTTGTGTCTATTTTCTCCTTTCTAAGAGACTGTATGATACTATCAAAGACTTCATCTATTGACACATCACCGCTGACTTCAATGATTTTACCCGAAGTGCTATAATATTCAAGCAAAGGAAATGTCTGTTTTTCATATACATCCAGACGCTTTCTTATGGTTTCTTCTTTATCATCATCACGTTGATAAAGTTCTCCATCACAACGATCACATTTGTCATCAACTTTTGGAGC
>CAZMCH010000015.1:0-12726 GCA_964564735.1 uncultured bacterium | reverse complement strand
AGTCTTTACAGGTTCTCCTTCCAGAAAGTCTTTCAACAACAACATCTGGTGATGTTTTTATATTTACAACAACATCCATAGGCATATTGAGTTCTTTTGTTATTTTATCCAATGCCTCTGCCTGTGGAACTGTGCGAGGAAATCCATCTAAAATGAATCCTGATTTTATATCATCTTGTGCAAGACGATCTTTTATAATACCTATGACAACCTCGTCCGGAACTAATAGACCTTTATCCATGTAGGATTTGGCTTTTACACCCATTTCTGTTCCATCTTTGATTGCCTGACGTAAAATATCACCAGTAGCAATATGGGCGATTTTGTATTCTTGGGCAAGTTTTTGAGCCTGTGTTCCCTTACCTGCTCCGGGACCACCAAGAAGCACTATTCTCATATTATTTTACCTTCCTCGTCTAGAGCCAATCCTTCCTTCTTTTAGGAAGCCTTCATAATGACGCATTAATAGATGAGACTCAATCTGTTGCATTGTATCCAAACCGACTCCAACAACAATAAGCAAAGGAGTTCCACCAAAACGGACAGGTATTCTTACATAATGCTCTAAGAGATATGGCAACAACGCAATAGCAGCAAGGAAAAATGCACCAACCAAAGTGATTCTTGTAAGTGATCTATCTATATATTCTGCGGTAGATTTTCCCGGTCTTATTCCGGGGATAAATCCGCCATACTTCTTCATATTATCAGCAAGATCAACTGGATTTGTTGTTACCGCTGTATAAAAATATGTAAAGAATATGATCAGAATACCATATATTATATGATACCAAGGCCATCTCTCAAAATAACCGATGATCTCTCTAACAGTTTCATTTGGTATCATATTTCCCATAGTCATTGGAAATGATATTATTGTTATAGCAAAGATTATTGGTATAACACCTGCTTGATTTACTCTCAATGGCAAGTGCGTCATTTGCCCACCATAGACTTTTCTACCGACAACTCGTTTTGCATATTGGACTGGAATTTTACGTGTGCCAAGAGTTATAAGAATAACAGACATGATAATAACAACCATAACAGCAAGAAATACAAATAATCTTGCAATATCTAGCCTGTCATCAGAAGTGGAAAATAATCTTCTGGCTATATCAATTGTTCCATTGGGGACTCTTGCAACAATACCCGCAAATATTAAGAGTGATATTCCGTTTCCAATACCTCTCTCGCTTATTTGCTCACCAAGCCACATTACAAATGTTGTTCCAGCCATAAGAGTAATGACCGCGATAAAAGTAAAAGTGATTGGTGATACGCCTTCGGTTACAACCTGAATGTTTCCAACACCAAGATAACCGGGATTTCTGAGAGCAAGGCTGATACCAATTCCTTGAATAGCTGCAAGTGCAACTGTCCCATAACGGGTATATTGTGTAATCTTTTTCTGTCCAACAGGACCTTCTTTTGAGAGCTTTTCCAGAGACGGAATAACTATTGCTAGTAACTGAAGAATGATTGATGCACTAATATAGGGCTGTATTCCCAATGCAAAAATCGTCATATTACTAAAAGCATTACCAGCAAAAAGGTCATAGAGCCTCAGAATCCCACCGCCTTCGGGTGCCAATCTACCAAAGAATTCTGACAATGCCTGACCATCAATTCCGGGAATTGTTATGTGAGACCCAATCCTATAGACAGCCAAAAGCAAAATCGTAAACACGATTCGTTTTCTTAGATCAGGGATCTTAATAGCATTCTGGAAAGCACTCAGCATCTATATCACCTCAGTCTTTCCACCTGCATCTTTTATCTTTGCTTCTGCTGATTTTGAGAAGCAATGAGCTTTGATTATCAGGCTTTTGCTAATTTCGCCATCACCAAGAATCTTTACACCATCTCTTGTCTTTTTTATTATACCAACTTCCTTTAGTAATCTCGGGGTTATGACTGTATTTTCTGGGAATCTATCCAACTCATTAATATTTACAACAGTATAATATTTATGGCTTAAGCTGGTAAATCCACGCACAGGCAATCTACGTTGAAGTGGCATCTGACCACCTTCGAAGCCCGGACGAACTGTTCCTCCAGAACGGGCTTGTTGTCCTTTATGACCTTTTCCCGAAGTCTTACCATGTCCGGAACCTTCACCCCTGCCCAATCGCTTTTTGCGGGTTCTGGATCCTATTGGCGCTTTCAGTTCATTTAGTTTCATATTTGGCGTTCTCCTAATTAACGGTCTGCAGAACTGATATATAAAAA
The DNA here is from genome assembly GCA_964564735.1 of uncultured bacterium. Classification (GTDB taxonomy): domain Bacteria; phylum Poribacteria; class DTPJ01; order DTPJ01; family DTPJ01; genus CAZMCH01. Next base: position 10,494 of record CAZMCH010000015.1, on the reverse strand, counting down.
ATTACCTAGTAATCAAAATAAATAAAGAATTGGCAATCAAAAAGGCATTATAATTACAATTTGAAGGCTTCGAAAGCATAAGCCCAAATCAAGGCAGTCTTGCAATAAACGCCTTTACACCAATCAACATATTCAGCTAGGTCTCCAAATTAAATAATAAAATAATGAAGTTGTGACTAGCTAGCCAGTTCATCAACTGACTTATCACGCAATCTAGCTATCTCTTGAGGGCTTTTTAGCTTCTTTAAGCCTTCGATAGTCGCAGCAGCAAGATTGAGCGCATTATTGTTGCCCAGTGATTTACTCATAATATCCCTGACGCCAATGACTTCAAGTATTGATCTGACCGCACCACCAGCAATAACTCCTGTTCCCGGAGCCGCAGGCTTTAACAAGACTCTACTTGCACCAAACTCGCCAACAACTTCATGAGGTATAGTTGCACCAGTAACAGGAACAGAGATTAGATTTTTTTTGGCATCTTCAATCCCTTTGCGTATAGCCTCAGGAACTTCGTTTGCCTTGCCAAAACCCATACCAACTATTCCGTTACCATCACCGATTGCAACAAGAGCATTCCAACTGCGATTACGTCCACCTTTTCTGACACGTGCTACGGGTGTAACTCTGATAACCCTTTCTTCAAGTTTTAGTTCATTAGGATCGATTCTATTCAAGAAATCCCCCCTCTAGAAGATAAGACCAGCTTCTCTAGCTGCCTCTGCCAATGCTTTTACCCTACCGTGGTAAGGATAGCCTCCTCTATCAAAAACAACTTGGGAAATATTCTTTAACAAAGCTTTTTTTCCCAGTTCTTCACCAACAATTTTTGCAGCGAATACATTTCCGCCACTTTTTATCTTTTCACGAACGTCTTGTGATTTAGATGATACACTTAGTATTGTCATACCAGATACATCATCTATTACTTGAGCATATATGTGCTTCAGACTCTTGAAAACACAAACTCTCGGACGTTCTGAACTTCCAAAAACTCTTTTTCGGACACGACGGTGCCTCTTTAAACGAGCTTGTTTTTTTGCAGTTATTGAACTCAAATCCATACTCCTAAGGCTTTTTTAAGAGCCTTTCTAGCATATAATAATAGTAATAAACCAAAGAGATATAAGAACTATCCTGCTGAAGTTTTTCCAACTTTCCTTCTTATATGTTCTCCAGCGTATTTAATACCTTTACCTCTATAAGGTTCTGTTCTTTGATAATCTCTTATAATTGCAGAGACATGACCGACTAGGTGCTTATCTATGCCACTAACTCTTACAGGGATTTCGGGCTGATTTTGGATTGTTTCTGCTCTATCAATAGCTATATCTATGCCTTTTGGCACTTCTAGCACAATTGGATGAGATGCACGCAATTGCAAAGTCAATTTTCCATTATCAAATTGCGCTCTATAGCCCAAACCAGCAATACGCAGCGTCTTTGTAAATCCCTCTGATACGCCTGTAACCATGTTAGATACAAGAACACGTGTTAAGCCATGTAATGACTTTATCTGTTTATTATCGGAATTACGTGTTACTAATATCTGATTGTTTTCGACATTTACATTTATACCATCTGGAATATCTTCAGATAGACTTCCCTTTGGCCCCTCGACTTTTACATTTCCATTATTGATTGTGACCTTTACCTTGTCTGGTATATTTATAGGTCTTCTTCCTATTCTGGACATATTTAATACCTCGTTACTGGATGCTGGATGCCTGATGCTTAATAATGACTAGCTTCTAGTATCCAGAACTCTTACCAAATGTAGCAAAGCACTTCTCCACCAACATGTTCTTTTTTGCACTGCGACGAAGTCATAATTCCTTTTGAAGTAGAAATAATAGCAGAACCATAGCCACCACGTACCTGGGGTAACTTGTCTTTAGTTACATAAATTTTACAGCCGGGTTTGCTTACTCGCCTAATACCAGATATAACACCTTTTTTATCAGGAGCATATTTTAACTGCATACGAATAACACCCTGTTTATTATCTTCCAGGAACTTGTAACTTTTTATATATCCTTCATCCATAAGAATTTGAGCTATGCTTTTTTTGACATTAGACGCAGGGACATCAACTTCATCATGACGGGCTGTGCTTGCATTCCTGATCCTTGTAAGCATATCTGCGATTGGATCGGTCATCGACATGTAATTAAGCCTCCATAACTCATTGGTTGCTGATACTGATTTAATCTGTATCAAGTATCTAGCAACAAAACTACCAGCTAGCCTTCTTAACCCCAGGAACTTTTCCAGATCGGGCAAGAAGTCTAAAACATATCCTGCACATATTGAACTTACGCATGTATCCTCTTGGACGTCCGCATATCGGACATCTATTATGTTTTTGAACCTTAAACTTAGGCTTTCTTGTAGCCTTCACTTTTAATGCTGTTGTTGACAAGATACCACCCTCTCAATTGATTATGGATTTAAGAAAAGTTTAATATCATTAATCTTAAATCTGAAATCTTCAATCACAAATTATGTCTGCCTAAAAGGCATTCCCATCAATTGCAATAATTCTCTGGCTTCCTCATCTGTATTAGCAGATGTTACTATAGTAATATCCATGCCCCTAACTTCGCTGATCTTGTCATATTCTATCTCAGGGAAAATGACCTGTTCTTCTAAACCAAGTGTATAGTTTCCATGACCATCAAATGATCTGCTAGAAACACCTCGAAAATCTCTAATTCTTGGTAGAGAAATATTCACCAAACGATTAAAGAACTCATACATCCTATCACCTCGCAAGGTAACTCGGCAACCAATAGACATGCCCTCTCTTACCTTAAATGAAGCGATAGACTTTTTTGATTTTGTGATAGTGGCATGTTGTCCAGTTATCAAAGACATTTCCGCAACGGAATTTTCCAAGAGCTTTGCGTTCTGGATTGCCTTCCCAACACCCATATTTACACAGATTTTTTTTAGCTTTGGGACTTCCATCATATTCTTATAATTAAATCTGCGAAATAAGGCTGGAATGACTTCATCACGATAATATTCAGCATACGGACTCATAATTTATCTCCAATTACTCTCTCTCGGCAACTTCGTGGCATTTTGCACATACTCTTACTCTAAAACCGGTCTCCAATTGTTTTCTTTTTGTTCGAACCTGACGATTACATCTAGGGCAGATCAACATGACATTTGACATATTTACTGCAGATTCTCTTTCGATAATACCGCCCTGTTGATTATATCCTCGTCTTTTTTCATGATGTGTTGAGAGGTTCACTCTTTCAACCAAGACCCTATTTTCTTTCGGAAAAACAGCCAAAACTTTACCAATTTTTCCCCTATCTTTACCGCTTATCACTACCACGCGGTCGTCCTTTTTTATATGAATATTTTTATTCAATTTTTGCCTCCATGACCTGTTGTTTTTTTATATCAGAGATGATCGATTAGATCACTTCTGGTGCCAAAGATACAATTCTTGTAAAATTCTTTCTTAGCTCTCTTGCAACGGGTCCGAATATACGGGTTCCACGAGGCTGATTGTCTTCGTCGATTATGACTGCCGCGTTTTTATCAAATTTGATATAAGAGCCATCAGGGCGTCCTAATTCTTTGGCTGTCCGAACAACGACAGCTCTTACAACCTCACCTTTTTTTACTGTGCCTCTTGGGTTTGCTTCTTTTACGGATGCGATTATAATATCGCCAATTCTTGCGTATCTTCTATGTGAGCCTCCAAGAACTTTGATACAGCCGATCTTTCTGGCTCCAGAATTATCCGCAACATTAAGAATAGTCTCTACACGGATCACGGTTTATCCTCCATGAGGGTCTTTAAGATTTTAAGATTCAAAGATTCTAATATTTTAAGATTCCAAGATTAAATTTTTTGGATTTAAGTATTTATCGCAGAACCTTCTAATCTTTTAACCTTCTGATCTCTCTATGATTTCGTCTATCTTCCATCTTTTTCTCTTACTCAGAGGTCGAGTCTCATATATTCTTACTTTGTCTCCAACACGACAGTTATTACTCTCGTCATGAGCAAGGACTTTCATTCTTCTTTTAATTACTTTGCGATAAAGTGGATGCTCAACAAAACGTTCAAGAAGAACGGTTGCAGTCTTATCCATTTTATTGTTTACTACAATTCCCACACGAGTTTTGCGATTTGCTGAAATACTCATAGATTTTTTATCCCATATTGCTTATCTGCAAAATGGATCAGATATATTCTATACTGATCCCCCAAGCTCTTTTTCCTTAATAATTGTTTTGATCTGGGCTATCTCTCGTTTTATCTCACGGATTCTCCTATAATTTTGGAGTTGCCCTGAATTTAGCTGAAACTTTAATCTAAAAAGTTCATCTTTTGAATCAACAACCCTCTGTCGTAAGTCATCAACAGCTAGTTGTCTCATTTCACTCTTTCTCATAACTATACACCTTCTCTAGCTACAAATTTACACTTGATCGGCAATTTATGCGAAGCAAGCCTCATGGCTTCACGAGCAATATCTTCTGTTACTCCGGCGATTTCATAAAGGACTCTACCCGGTTTTACAACAGCAACCCAACCACTTGGATTACCTTTGCCTTTTCCCATTCTGGTTTCTGCTGGCTTAGATGTAACTGGCTTACTTGGAAAAACTGTTATCCATATTTTTCCGCCTCTTTTGACATACCTTGTTATTGCTATACGACCAGCCTCAATTTGTTTATTTGAAATCCATGAAGGCTCAAGCGCTTGTAGACCATATTCTCCAAATCTTATTTTACTGCCCTTATAAGCGGTTCCTTTTCTGTTACCGCGATGTTCTTTACGATGTTTTACTCTTCTTGGCATTAACATGAAACTATCCCCCAACGAGTCTTATATAAAACCTCAAATATTTATGTCCTAGCTTCATAATTTCTATCACGAGGTTCTGGACGAGAAGCACGCTCAGGTCTTTCCGGGCGAGTGGTTTTAAGTTCATCAGGTCTTGACAGCTTCTCACCTTTGAATATCCAAACCTTAACACCAATTTTACCTGCTACTGTTTGGGCTTCTGCAAAACCATAATCTATATCTGCTCTTAATGTGTGAAGAGGAATTCTGCCTTCTTTTTCACTTTCTGTGCGTGCCATTTCGGCTCCACCAATTCTTCCTCCACATTTAACTTTTATACCCTCTGCACCATAATACATAGCCGAAGAAACTGCTTTCTTCATTGATTTTTTCAGATGTATTCTTTTCTCTAACTGTATTGCGATACCTTCTGCAACTAACTGGGCATCAATTTCTGGTCTTTTGACCTCTTTTATATCAAGGCGAACTTCATGACCTATGGATTTCTCCAAATCCTGTCTAAGCTTATCAACTTCTCCGCCTCTTCTGCCAATTACAATACCCGGTCTGGCTGTATAAATATTTACTATCCTTTTGTCAGGAAATCGCTGAATCTCAACCTTTGAAATTCCTGCCCGCATTAGTTTTTCTTTAACAAAGCTTTGAATTTTCAAATCTTCATGAAGAAATTGAGAATATTCTTTCTCCGCAAACCATTTTGAATCCCAATCAGTCACTATTCCCAATCTAAATCCTTTTGGATGAGTTTTTTGTCCCAAGTATTACCTCCTAATATTAGCTTTTAGTCTTCAGTTTTTAGTTCTTAGTATGATTAGCAGTTTATGGAAAACCAAAAACTAATAACTCAAAACTAAAAACCTATAACTCAATCCGCACCACCATCATCGAGTATAATTTTAATATGACAACGTCTTCTTCTTATTCTGTTTACATGCAAACGACCTCTATATCTTGCCCAATAGCGAATCGGTCCATTACCAACATGGATCTCTTTTACATATAAATTATCAATATTAATATCGGGCATCTGGTTTGCGTTTGCAAGAGCAGACCTCATGAGCTTTTCTATGAAAGTAGCTCCAGCTTTGTTTGTAAATTTCAATACCTCTAGTGCGTTTTCTACCTTTTTGTTCCTAACGAGTGCAGCAACTATATTTGCCTTTCTTGCTGCCAATGGAACATATCGAGCAACAGCTCTCGCCTGCATAATATAAGCCTCCTCTTCAATGGCTTCCTGCCACTGATTATTAATTTCCCCCAGCTTTTCCACCATGAGAACGGAAGGTTCTTGTTGGGGCAAACTCTCCAAGTTTATGACCTACCATATTTTCTGATATATAAACCAAGAGGAATTTCTTTCCATTATGAATGGCAAGAGTATGTCCGACTAATTCCGGCGTTATTGTTGACCTGCGAGACCATGTTCTAACAACCTTTTTCTCTCCCGCTTTATTCATTGCAACAATTTTTGCCAGCAATTTTTCGTCAATATAAGGACCCTTTTTGAGCGACCTAGCCATAACATCTCCTCATGAATTCAATGAAGATTATTGATTGATTATCTAATCTCCAAATCTTCATCCATAAATACTATAATTGTTGCTTGCGCCTTGACACAATATATTTGCCAGAAGGCTTCTTGGGCTTTCTTGTCTTATATCCCTTAGTTGGCATTCCCCATGGACTAACAGGATGTCTGCCACCAGAACTCTTGCCTTCGCCACCACCAAGCGGATGGTCTATCGGGTTCATTGCAACACCACGAACCTTTGGCCTGCGTCCCATCCATCTGGAACGTCCAGCCTTTCCTATCGATATTGCATCGTGTTCTATATTGCCAAGCTGACCAATGGTTGCATAACAATTGATCAGTACAAGCCTGATTTCCCCCGAAGGAAGTCTAAGACGGGCATATTTATCTTCTTTTGCAATAATAACTGCTGAACAACCAGCACTTCTTACTATTTGCCCACCCTTACCCGGTGATAGTTCAATGTTATGTATTGGGATACCTGTCGGAATATTAGCCAAAGGTAAAGCATTTCCTGTCTTAACTTCTGAATTAGGACCAGATGATAGCTCATCATCTACTTTTAATCCTAAAGGCGCAATTATATAACGTTTCTCTCCATCTGAATATTGCAATAAAGCAATCCTGACAGTTCTATTTGGATCATACTCAATTGTTTTTACCTTTGCTGGAATATCATATTTATCACGCTTAAAGTCTATTATGCGATATTGCTTTTTATGTCCTCCGCCTTTGTGCCTAGCGGTTAGCCTACCTTTATTGTTTCGTCCACCCGTCTTTTTCAATGGTTTTAAAAGCGATTCATCAGGAGCTACTTTCGATAACTCTGAAAAATCGGCAGATGTCATGAAACGTCTTCCGGGTGTTATAGGGGAATATGTCTTAACAGCCATGATTTTACTCCATTAGTAGCTATAAAGACTAGAAAATATAAGATAATAAAACCATAATAAATTTCAACAAAAACTTTTATAGCCCTATTGCTCTATCATTCCATCGTCTTATAAACCTATATTCCTTCATAGATTTCTATTTTATCCTCAGGTCTTAAGGAAACGATCGCCTTTTTCCAATCTGGACGATAATTCTTTTGTCGTCCTCTTGCACGCATTGGCTTACCACGCATAGTCATTGTATTAACATGGATAACTCTAACGCCTGGGAAGATCGCCTCAATAGCATGTTTAATCTCAATCTTATTTGCTTTCTTATCAACAGAAAACGAATACTTGCCTTGATCCTCACGAAGATCGGTGCTTCTTTCTGTAAGTAAAGGCTGAATTATTATTTCATATGGATCTTTCACAAGAGTTCTCCTCAATATCAGTTGCAGAATGTTTCTTCAATATTACCCAATGCTTTTTGTGTAATAATAAGTTTATCATGCCAAAGGATGTCATAAGTATTAATTGTGTTCCAGAGACAAACGTTTAATCTTGGTATATTTCTAGCAGAATATAAAATATTCTCATTCTTCTCATCCAAAACGATCAACGTTTTTAAATCGCTTTTAATATCCAGCTTATCTAATATATTTACCATCCGCTTTGTTTTTGGAGACACAAAATCAATCGAATCAATAACCAAAACATTATCATTTTGAAATTTGTCTGCCAAAGCTGATTTAATTGCTAAACGTCTTACTTTCTTTGGAACTTTATACCCATAGTCTCTTGGCTTTGGACCAAATGCAACGCCTCCACCTATCCTTACAGGAGAACGTTTTTCACCTGCACGAGCAAAGCCTGTTCCTTTCTGCCTGAACATCTTTTTCCCGCTTCCACGCACTTCTGACCTATTCTTTGTGGACGCTGTTCCAACTCTCTTATTAGCAAGTTGCATAACTACTACTTGATGGATTGCGTCTGTATTAATGGCGGTTTCAAGAATATCAGACATAAGCTCTACTTGTCCAACACTCTCTCCGCTTTGGTTATATACGTTCATGAATGCCATATCTATTTTCCTCTCAAAGATACAAAACAGAGAAATTCAAAGTCTCTAAATATCTTGATTCCGATAAAAAAACAATAGTCTATGCTTTAATTGCCTTTTTTATCATTACAACACCATTATTTGGTCCAGGAATAGAGCCTCTGATTAATAAAAGATTTCTGTTTGGATCAACATTAAAAACAGTCAAATTCTGAACGGTAACCTTTACACCGCCCATTCTTCCAGACATCCTAAGTCCCTTCATTACTCTAGATGGATATGAACTTGCACCAACCGAGCCAGAAACTCTATGTCTTTCAGAACCATGCGTTGCACTTTGACCCTTAAAGTGATGTTTTTTCATAACTCCAGCAAAACCTTTGCCCTTTGATGTTCCAGTAACATCCACAAGCTCTCCCGGAGAAAATATGCTAACAGTAATTTGTTTATCTAATTCAGATATATCCAAACCTTCGGTTCGTATTTCTTGTAACGTTCTTAATGGTTGAACATTAGCTTTCTTAAACCGTCCTCTATCAGGTTTATTGGTTCTGCTTTCCTTTTTTTGTCCATATCCTATTTGGATAGCCTCATATCCGTCTTTTTCTTTTGTTTTTACCTGTATTATTGGGCAAGGACCTGCCTCAACGACGGTAACTGGCACAACTTCGCCACTCTCATTAAATAAACGAGTCATTCCTATTTTTTTTCCAAGAATTCCTAGTTTTCTATTTTTCATCGCTGTTCCGTTTCAACTTCAAGTTCGACATCCACGCCCGCTGGCATATCAAGCCTCATAAAAGCATCGACTGTCTTTGGTGTTGGGTCTAAGATATCTATTAATCTTTTATGTGTTCTCATCTCAAACTGCTCTCGGGACTTTTTATCTATATGAGGAGACCTAAGAACAGTATATATGGTTCTTTTAGTTGGTAGGGGAATTGGTCCCGATACCGAAGCACCACTCTTTTTAGCTGTATCAACTATTTGCGTTGTAAATTGATCTAGCAAATGATGATCATAAGCCTTTAATCTAACTCGTATTTTTTGATTATTCATCAAACACCCCTAATTTAGATCCTAAGATCCAAATATTCCAAGATTCCAAATTTTTCAGTTGTCTAATCTTTGAATCTTCTAATCTTGGAATCTGCTGTTCGCTATACGATGCCTCCATAATTCGATACCAATGATTTGTATATCTTTTCAGGAACAACATCATAATGCGAGAACTCCATGACGTATGTTGCACGTCCTTGCGTGAGTGACCTCAAAGAGCTTACATAACCAAACATCTCAGCCAATGGAACGTATGCTGTCGCTACCTGAGCGCTAGCTCTGGATTCTATTCGATCTATTTTAGCCCTTCTGGAATTTAAATCACCGATCACATCACCAAGATACATTTCTGGAACATCAATTTCAACATCCATGATAGGTTCCAGTATTACAGGAACGCCCTTTTTGAATCCGTCTCTGAAAGCCATTGAGCCAGCTATTGAAAACGCCATCTCCGATGAATCTACCTCATGATAAGAACCATCAAGGAGAGCAACTCCGACGTCAACTACAGGATAACCAACCAGCGGTCCCATTGCCATCGCATCTTTAATGCCTTTCTCTATGGATGAAATATACTGTGATGGTATCACTCCGCCCTTAGTTTCATCTACAAATTCAAAACCCTTCCCTTTTTCTAATGGATATAGCCTCAAAACAACATGGCCATATTGTCCACGACCACCTGTCTGCTTTACAAACTTGTGTTCTGTGATTACTGACTGACTTATGCTTTCTCTATATGCAACCTGTGGTTTCCCAACATTTGCTTTTACATCAAATTCTCTGAACATACGATCAACCATAACTTCAAGATGAACTTCACCCATGCCTGAAATTATGACCTGTCCAGATTCTCTATCTGTGCCAAACCTAAAAGTTGGATCCTCATCAGATAACCTCGAAAGTGCTATGGTCATTTTTTCCTGATCATCTGCAGTTTTTGGCTCAATTGCCATAAATATTACAGGTTCAGGAAACAAAATGGATTCCAACAATATTTGATTATCTTTCATACATATCGTATCACCAGTGCCGACATTTTTTAGACCAATAACGCCAGCTATATCACCAGCACCAATAGAAGCAACTTCTTCTCTTTTATTTGCGTGCATTTTTAACACACGTT
>CAZMCH010000014.1:44256-62388 GCA_964564735.1 uncultured bacterium | reverse complement strand
TAAGTATTTATAATCAAGGCGGAATGGAAACTTACACAAAACTATTGACAAGCCCTTTTTTCTTTGCAGAAAGATAAATAGCATTTATTATTCTCATAACAGTTACGCTCTGTTCAACTGTTGAAATAGGCTGATGTTTATTTTCAATACATTGTATAAAATGCTTGAATTGATTTTCAGAGACGATGCCTTTATGATCCATCTCCCTTGAAGTGAGTTCTCTGCCATCTTCTAGTATTACCCTAAAAGGCCAGAGATTTGCTGTTCCCTTTGTCCCAAAGATACGCAAAGTCATTGTATCATCTTGTATTAATGATCGCCATGCGCTTTCAATTATAATCGTTGCGCCATTCTCAAATCTTATCATTCCATTGGCAATGTCCTCAACTTCCGAAGCATTTGTCCGAATATAAGTATTTCCAATAACTTCAACAGGTTCAGGACAGCCCATTATCCACCATATAAGGTCAAAAACTTGAATTCCATTATCAATAAGAGTTCCACCACCAGAGAAAGCCTTTTTTACACGCCAATTATTCTTTCCATAATCAATATCAAGGGGTTTTAGATAGCTTGCAAACCCATAAAGCATATCGCCCATTTCACCTGCTTGGATCATTTTTCTTATATAAATTGCATCTCTATTGAAGCGAAACTTCATCGCTACCATTGCCTTAAGATCAGGATATTTTCTGGATACTTCAAGAATCTTCTCTGCATCTGCAATAGAATTTGAGATAGGCTCTTCACAAAAAATATGTTTTCCATGCTCTAATGCGCTTATAACTACAGGGGTATGTAGATGATTGGGAACACAGATGCTTACAACATCAATATCATCACTTTGGCAGAATTCTTCATAGTTGGTATATGCTCTTATTATGCCATACCTTGTAACCATGCTTTTCAGTTTGTCTTCATCTGTATCACATAAGGCAGTAACTCTGACTTTGGGAATGGCAAGATAGCTTTCAATATGCCATCTGCCAATACCTAACCCTATTATGCCTACCCTTATCGTTTTTGTGATAAACATAAAAACCTCACTCAGAGGCAAGAAATAAAAAAGGTATGAATCTTTGGTATGATTAATAAACAAGAAATGAAAATAAACACAAATTGACTAATGGATAATCAATTAAATATTCAGGTTGCGATCCTTGAAACCTTCCTTTCAAAATGTCAATTTCAAAATGGAAATGCTATTACTCATCATCATCAATATCGACATCGTCAAGATTTTCACCTATATCAAAGCTATTGTCATCTTCTTCGACCTCTAAGCCTTCGGACATTTCAGGATTTATAATAGAAATTTTTGCCTTGCGCTTTCTTCCTCTAGACGTATAACGCTTTGATCCGGCTTCATCTTCTTCTGATATGCCTACTCCGTTTTGGAAGGTTGTTACATAAATATAGCCTTCTTCAAATTCATCTATTGCCTTAAAACCAACTTCTGACTTTGCTTTTGTGATTAGATCGTCCCATTTTTCAAAAAGCTTTTCTTCATCTTCGTCATCCGCTATATGAGTTTCTGCATATTTATTCAGCTTTTCGGCAACAGTTTGACCATAGCCTGATATATAGATATAATGTCCAGTTTCACTATTTGGCTCAACCGTGGCGAAATATACATTCAAGCCCTTATTTTTCTGGGTAAAATCGAACATCTATTATATCCTCCTCGTTGAATATTCTGGTTTTTAACATGTTTAAATATATCAGATGTCTTTCAGTATGTCAATGTTTTGTTCTGAGCTTCAGACATAGGTTCGGACATTTTCTTTCCAAAGGCTTATTTTATAAGCATTTGACGAATATATGAAAAGTTATCTTTATATTAAGAAGGACAAGCCTAAATATAAGCAATGACAAGGCTTTGTATCATTTTTGTCCGAACTTCAGGATTAGCTATTGACAATTAAACCTGCATTTTCTAATATATGATTATTGCTACTTGATTGTAAATTCAGAATTTGGAGAGATTATATATGACGATTATGAAATATAAGATTTTAATAATATTGGCAATATTTTTTTATCTTGCTTTATATAGCTTTGCGTCAACAAAGGAGATCAGCATGAAGGAATTATTCAAAAATCCACCTTACGAATACAGAATGCTTCAAATCATACATCATTATTACGACAAAGACCTTGCCAAAAATTATGATGCTCTAGGATACGGCGGAGTCGTTGCAAATGTAAGTTTTGATAATTATCTTGAAAGCGAAGAAGCTTGGGATAAGTTCTTAGATTGCATGAATAGCTTTCGTGAAAAAGGCATGGTTTTCTGGATATATGACGAAAGGGGCTATCCAAGCGGAAAAGCTGGCGGACTGACTTTGCGTGATCATCCTGAATATGAAGCTCTTGGCGTTCTTTTTGCAAAAACAGAAGGAAAAGGAACGATCAGACACAAAATGCCTGTTGGTGAAAAAATCCTAGAGCCAATATCTGTCATCGCTGTTCCTGTTTATGACAATAATTATGATCTCAGTAGAAAAATTGACCTTACTGATAAAGTAAAAAAAGGACAGAATGAAATATCTTGGGCTACTCCTGATGGCAAATGGTGCATAATGTCATTTAACTTGGGATATATGTATGAAGGAACTCATTGTGTCGTCAATTATTCTGATCCTTTGCCTTATATTAATATCATGGATCGCAATGCTGTTGCCAGATTCATAGAATTGACACATGAGGCATATAAAGAAAGATGCGGGTCTGCATTAAAAGATTATGTCAAAGCGTTCTTTACAGACGAACCATCTTTGATGACTCTTTACCTAAAAAAGCAAGACGGATTATTGCCACCGATACCTTGGTGTTGGGATTTTGCAGAACAATTCAAGTCAAGATACGGCTATGATATTTTGCCTGAATTAGCACATTTATTCGTAAATATAGATGAAAAAACACCATATATAAGACTTCATTTTTGGAAAGTTGTATCAGAATTAATAGAGGAGAATTTTTATAAACAGATACAGGATTGGTGTCAGGTAAACGGGACGGCATCATCAGGTCATGCCCTTTGTGAAGAGCAAATATTCTGGCATTCCGCATTTGAAGGGGATTTATATCGGGATTTAAGGCGTATGGACATCCCCGGAATAGATATGTTAAGCTCAAATCCGACTCAGCTTGCAAGATCAAGACAAATTCCAGTTCCAAAATTCGTTAGCTCTGTCACTCATCTAGCTAACAGGGAACTTTGCATGAGTGAAACATCAAGCCATGTTCAGACTGTAAATAAGCTTCCATGCTCTTTTGAGCAACGTATTGGCACAATCAATTATCAATATGTTCTCGGTTTGACCTGCATTACATCATATTACGGACTCAAGGAATTTGATCTTGAAAAGGGAGAATTAAACATATTCAATGATCATATCGGCAGGCTTGGCGTTATGCTAACCAATGGAAAGCATATTGCTGATATTGCTGTATTCTATCCAATCCATAGCTTTTGGGAAGCGTATATCCCCACAGGTGATATAGCTTATGCTAATCCCTTCGGTGAGAAAGCACAAAAAATAAATACAGAGTTTGGTGCAGTTTCACTTGAATTATTGGCAAATCAAAGGGATTTTGATTATATTGACGATCAAGTTATCTTGGAAAGTGAAATAAGAGAAGGCTCTTTGAATGTTGCAGGCGAGTCTTTTAAATGTGTCGTCCTTCCCAATGCTTACGTAATGCCTTTAGGTGTCTATAATAAACTTGATAAATTCGTCAATTCTGGTGGTTCTTTAATTGCTCTTGGTGGATTGCCACAAATAGGCATGAAAGAAGATGAAACCAAATCAGTCAAAGAAATATCTATGAGACTAAGCAAATCGGATCGAGTCAAGATAGTCAACGGAATTGATGATGTCATAAAGGCGGTCAATGAGTTCACAACGCCTGATTTAATGCTCAATAAGCCATGTGGAGAATTATTTTATCTGCATCGTCAAAATGATGGTAAAGATATATACTTCATCTCAAATAGCCTTGATGAATCGATTAGCAGAGAAATCACGATAAATTGCACAGGAAAAGTAAGCCTATGGCATCCAACGACAGGCGAAATAAAAACGATAAATGCAGAAAATAAGGACAATAATACGATAATAAAACTTGATCTTAAGGCATTTGAGGGTATTTTTATTGTCTTTGAATAAATTTTTTAGGAGGTCAATATGTCAAGTAAATATAAATACAAATGGAAATTTCCATTAACAAGGACTCATTGTGGAATACTTCAAGGTAATGGAACATTTGGGGTGATATTCTGGGGAGATGAAAAGCTATGTATTACGCTAAATCGCGCAGATTTCTGGGATCATCGAGGAGGGATGCCCTTTACAGAACAAATGACATACACTAACATCCGAGAATGCCTTGAGAATGGTGATGAGCAAAGACTAAGAAAGCTATTTGAAGGAACGCCTCCGGAGGACGGGCAACCAAGTCGCCCAAGTATTTTACCTTTTGGAAGACTGGAAATTGATTTTGGTGAAGGCACAAAAATAAAATCAGGGGAACTAGATATAGAGACTGGTGAAATAACTTTTGAAGTTATTAAAGGTGATAAAATATATTTCGTTTATTGTGTATTGATGATGGATAAACCATGCCTTTATATTTCACTTCAAGACGGACTTTCTATTAAGTTTGTTAATAAAGTTCCTTCATGGAAATATGTTGGAGAATATCTAAAAAGTATCAGTTTTGAACCACCTCTGTTCTTTGATGACAAGAAATTTTCTGGCTGGACGCAAATGCGCCCTGCTGATCCATATATATGTCTTGGTTATTATCAAGGTTATACAGAGTTTGTTGCATCTTTGGTATATGGTGATAGTGAAGAAGAAGCAAAAGAATCTGCAAAGACAATGGTTGAGAAAGCAAGGGCAAATGGATTTAATAAGATTCGTCTAAAAAATCGCAAATGGTGGAAATCCTATTGGAAAGCTGTTCCATCAATTGACTTGCCATCCAACGAAATAGAATTCATTTATTATTATGGTATGTATAAATTTGCTGGTCTAACAAATCCAGATGGTATTCCTGCCACGCTGCAAGGTCCCTGGGTTGAGGAATATCAAATGCCTCCTTGGTGTAGTGACTATCATTTCAATATCAATGTTCAGGAATGTTATTGGCCTACATTTGCAGGCAACAGGCTTGAGCATATTAAGCCATTATTTGATATGATAAAATCTTGGGAAAGTGAATTGCGACATAATGCAAAAATGTTTCTCGGTATAGATGATGGTTTAATGTTACCACATGCTGTTGATGACCGTTGCGTCTGTATGGGTGGATTTTGGACAGGCTCAATCGATCATGGCTCTACATCATGGATAGCGCAATTGATGTGGCTATATTATAAATATACTATGGATGATGATTTTTTAAGAGAAGTGGCATATCCATTTATGAAAGGCGCAATGAGAGTTTATGAAGAGATGCTTGAGGAGAAAGATGGCAATTTTGTTTTGCCTGTAAGCGTATCACCTGAATATGGTGGTTCAGGCATGAACGCATGGGGCAAAAACGCATCTTTTCAGCTTTCATTGATACATTTCCTTTGCAGATCGCTGTGTGAAGCATCAGAAATATTGGAAATAAATGAAGATGTTGAAAAATGGGAAGACATCGACCACAGGTTACCAGATATGGCAGTTATCCATAATAGGATTGCTCTTTGGGAAGGACAAGACCTTGATAACTCCCATAGACATCATTCACACCTTGCAGGTATTTATCCTTTTGATACACTAGAATATGAAATAGAAGGGAAACATCATCAAATTGTCAAAAACTCAATAGCTCATTGGATACATAAGGGCATGGGAGAGTGGAGTGGATGGTGTATGCCTTGGGCTTCAATAATTCACTCAAGATTAAGGAATGGTGAGGCAAGCGAAACCATAATTGAATTATGGAAGCGTTTCTTTACAAATGAAGGCAATGGTACTCTCCATGATGTCAGATATCCGGGGATTAGTATAATGGGTATGGGACGCACAGGCGGAGAAATAATGCAGATAGAAGCAGGTATGGCGGGTATTACAGCGGTTCAAGAAATGCTTTTGCATACTGCCAAAAATACAATAAAAATCTTTTTTGGCATGCCATCTTGGTGGAAATCTGCTTCATTTAAGGGCATGAGAGCAGAAGGCGCATTTTTGATTGATGCAAAAATGAAGGATAGAAATATAATCAAAGTGAAGATTTTCAGTGAAAAAGGCTCTCATCTGAAGATTTATAATAATATCGCCAAAGCTGTTGTTGTAAAACGAGGAAAATCAGATGTTGAGGAGGTCTTTTCAGATGAAATTATAGAATTACCGACACGCGCTGGTGAAACTATCATATTGACACCTGAAAAGATTTAACATCATGTTATTACTTTAGGGAATTAATCTTTATCTTTTATTGCCATTACAGCATAATCTAAAAAATTAACGAGGAGTTACTTAATGAAATTACTCAAGGGCAAAAAGGCAATTGTAACGGGTGGAGGACGTGGTATTGGTCGCGCAATTGCACTTTCAATAGCTGAAGCAGGATGTGATGTCGCTGTTGTTTCGAGAACTCAAGAAGAACTGGACAGAGTTGTTAGCGAAATAGGTATGTTTGACGCAAAGGGCTTGGCAATTACTGGAGATATATCAGACTCTAATGATGTTGACTATATTATAGAGAAAACTTTTGAGACATTTGGACGTATTGATATACTCGTCAATAATGCAGGGATCGCAATATTTAAGCCTTTCCTTGAATTAACTCAGAATGATTGGGATATCACTATGGCTGTCAACATGCGTGGGGCTTTTCTCTTTTCTCAGGGTGTTGCAAAAGTCATGATCGGTCAGGGTTCGGGGACGATTGTCAATATATGTTCAAGCGCATCTCAAAAGGCTTATGTTAATCAAATGGCTTATGTTGCCTCGAAACATGGTATGCTTGGTTTGTCAAGGGCTTTGAGTCTTGAGTTAAAACCATATAATATAAGAGTTCATGCTATATGCCCCGGCGGAGTTGATACGAAATTGACCGCAGATGCGAGACCAGAAACAGATAGATCAGATTGGATGCGCCCTGAGGATATTGCCCATGCTGTTATGATGCTCTTGACTATGCACGAACGAGCAACTATCGACGAAATTTATATACGCCGTTATGATGCCTAATAATATTTGTGGAGGGAAAATATATGGCTTTTTTGAATGTAAATTATCATAGTGCGTCATTGCAAAAGGCTTGTTCTATGCAAGTTATTCTTCCAGATGGGACAAAAGAGCCTTATGCGGTTATGTATCTATTGCATGGCTTATCTGATGACCATACTATTTGGACTCGCAGAACAAGCATAGAGAGATATGTCAGCGGATTGCCTTTGGCTGTTGTAATGCCTGATGGCGGAAGGAGTTTTTATTGTGATGCGGTAAATGGACCTGCCCATGAAGCGCATATAATAAACGATGTTATCAGCTTTGTTGATACACATTTCAATACAAAAGCTGAAAGGTCTGGGCGTGTTATTAGTGGTTTAAGTATGGGCGGATATGGTGCGCTAAAACTAGCCCTGAAGTTTCCTGATATGTTTTGTAGCACAGCTAGCCATTCTGGAGGAGTTTCCGCAGGACATAATCCATTCAGAGATGAATTAGCCTCTGAAATGCGTCTTATATATGGCGAATATCCCACAGGCGGTAAAGACGACCTTTGGGCAATTGTTGAAAAGATTGACAAAGGCAAACTACCTGCTATACATATAGATTGCGGCTTTGATGACTTCTTATTGGAAGATAACAGAGAATTCCATCAGCATCTCAATAAGCTAAATATACCGCATGAATACGAGGAATTTCCCGGAGATCATAACTGGGCTTATTGGGATATTCACATACAAGAAGCGATCAGATTCCATGCCAAAGTCTTGGGCATTTGATCAAACATAAGGAGATGGACAAATGAAAAAGCTATCTATTGTCTTTGCAGTGTTTTTAATTTCTATACAATCCGCATTTGGTCTTTTTTATGATTTTGAGAAGGCGAGTCAGGCAGATGACTGGAAAATCTTTGCGGGAAAAGGTTATATTGAAAAAGGTAAGTATATAATTGAGAAAACAGATGCCACAGACGCAATAGCAGTTGTTGGTGATATGACATGGACAGATTGCGTTGTTACCTGCAAAGCAACAATGCTGGAAGGCTCTGCGGATAATATCGGTCTTGTATGGCGATTGGCTGATGGCAAAATGTTTTATGTTATCAGCGTAAGAATGGATCAGAGGGTTGGTTATTGTGGTTGTATTAACGGGGCATGGATGAATGGCGGGGCTCCTATAAATCCGATAGATTTTAAGACAAAAATCGGTGTAGAATATAAATTCAAACTTGTTATTCAGGGGAAAAAATTCCAGTTCTTTCTTGATGGTGAAGATATGGGAGTATGGGAAGATAATCAGTTGGCAACAGGCATGGTTGGCGTTAGGGTTTGGAATGCAAAGATGGCTGTTGATGATTTTGATATAAATGGTCCGGGCATAAAACCAACTGCGGTTGATTCTAAGGATAAGCTTGCTGTCGCATGGGGTAATATTAAAATGTGATGTTTTTAATAATTGTATATAGTAGTCATTAATGGTATAATATGATTGAGGAGGTGTTATCATGAGTGCCATAAATGAAAACTGGTATACAGTAGAGGAAATTGCAGAGAAAACAAAACTACATAAGGAAAGTATAAGACGGTTAATACGTTCTGGCAAGCTTAGTGCAGTAAGGTTTGGCAAAGTGCTAAGAATTTCTGATAGTAGTTTTCAAGAATATATAAATGGTCATCGGAAAGATAGTATAAATGATAATAATAGAACGAAAGAGCTATTAAACCTAGCTGGGAAATGGATAGGTCCAAGGGAAGAATACGAAGCAATTTTAAAAACTATTGAAGAATCACAAAGAGACACGGAGTTTTAATATGTATTTGCTGGACACAACTCACTGTCTGAGCTACTTATTTGGATTTGAGAATACTGTGTCTAAATTCCGAGATTTAGGGGCTGAACAGCTATCAACAAGCGTAGTCGTTCGAGGAGAATTGCTATATGGTGTTTATAAATCTGAGCAAATAAATGAGAACCTATCCTTGGTCGAAAAGCTCTTTGATATTATATCACTATTGCCCGTAAACAAAGTTACTGCTGATATTTTTGCTGAAATAAAAGCAGATATTTTGAATTACTTTGGTCCAAAAGATAGAAATAAGCGCAGAAATGTAAAATTTGAATCATTGGGATTCAAAGACAATGACTTGTGGATTGCAGCAACAGCGATACAGTATCGTCTAATTTTGGTTTCGGCAGATAGCGACCTTCTTCAACTTAACGGCATTAAAGACCTGAAAGTTGAGAATTGGTAATGAAAGTTGCATCAATAATTTTTAAGGAAACCCAAACATGACATCAAAAGAACGAGTAATGACAGCATTAGATCACAAGCCACCTGATAGAATACCCAAATTTGATGGCTTTTGGTCGGAGTTTGCAGAAAAATGTTACAAAGAATTGAATATCCCATCAGGCATAAGCCTTGATGATTATTTCTGCATAGATATTGCTATCGTTGTCGCTGATGAAACCGCTTTTCCGACACGTGCAAGGACAATATCACAGGATTCCACAGGCACAATATCGCAAAATAGCTGGGGGAGTATTATCCGCACACGCCCCAATAGCTTTTTTTATGAGGAACTTGACACTATAATCAAAGATAAAAGCGATCTTGATAAGATAGAATTTGATTCACCTTACCTTGATTTCCGTTATGGTGGCTTTGATCCTGAAAGATTCAAAAAAGACAGGCGTTGTATTTTCTGCAAAACAGGAGGACCTTTTTTGAGGTCTGCGCATGTTAGAGGAAAAACGAATTTCCTTTTTGATATAGGTGGTGATCCTGAATTTGCACAGGCTTTGGCTTGGAGAGTCGCAGAGCATATTGCAGAGATAGGCAAGGAATCTCTCCGCAGAGGCGATCTATATGATACAGGCGTATTTATATACGACGATATGGGAAGCAATCTTCAGCCCTTGATGTCCCCAAAGTCATTTGAAAAGATATTCCTTCCGGGATACAGGCACATGGTTAAATCCTTCAAATCCGCAGGTGCAGAAAAAGTCTGCCTTCATAGTGACGGAAATGTTGAGCCATTGCTAGATATGCTAATTGATGCTGGCATAGATGCACTCAATCCCGTTGAACCGAAGGCAGGATTAAATATACCAAGATTAAAAGCAAAGTATGGCAAAAAGCTGGCTTATATTGGCGGAATGTGCAACTCCCATGTTTTGCCAAGAGGCACATTTGCCGAAATCGAGGCTCAGGCAGGCGAAATCGTAGAATGTGCAAAAGACGGCGGAGTTGCTATCGGTGCGCATTCTATTGGTCCCGATATTCCAGTAAAAAATTACTTGCATTATCATGAATTTGTGATGAAATATGGAAAATATGACGCTTAAACGTATAAAAAACGTCCTTAAAAAAGAATGGAAATTGACCTTTAAAAGCGTTAATAATACTCTTGTTGTGACGCTTCTTCCATTGCTTATAGTTGGTCAGGTGTTAGGAATAATATTTGCAGTTAAGACATTTGTTGGCGCAAATTCCCTTGAGGACATAACATCAAACGCCATGATTCAAAGGTCTATGGCAAACCTTCAGGGAATGATTTCGTCTGAGATAACCTCTTTGTCGCTTTCGGATAGATTCCATTTGCTTCTTGTGAGTCAGTTCCCATATTATCTGCTATTAATACCAACGATGATAGCAATAAGCCTTGCAACATTCAGCATTGTAGAAGAAAAGCAGACAGGCACTCTCGAGCCATTGCTTGCTACGCCAGTGAGGACATGGGAATTGCTTTTAGCAAAGGCTCTTTCGGGTGCGATACCTGCTATAATAATGTCTTGGGTCTGCGCTGTTGTCTTTCTTGTTGGTATAACCTTTCTTGTGTCAAAAGCAGTTGTTGAAACCTGTCTGCAAAGCACACAGCTTATATCTATATGGCTAATATCACTTATATTTTTAGTTCCTGCCATAAGTGTTTTGAGTTTTATGCTTGGCGTTATTTCGTCATCAAAGGCAAGTGATGCAAAAAGCGCACAGAATGTCGCTCTTATAATAGTTTTACCTGTTCTTGCAATAGTAGCAACTCAAATAATTGGTGTAATTTCTTTTACACCCATATTATTATTAATTTTGTCGTTTGTCTTATGTTTATTAGATTTAGCAGTTTTACGTCTTGCAGTAAAATTATTCTGTCGTGAGGCTATACTTGTTCGTTGGAAATAAATTATGCTAAACTTTTATGCTTGACTTTCCTAGATCAGTTATGTTATAACACTAAACAAACTTTACTATTATAACTTTTTATCAATGAGAACGTAATCTATGAATATAAATCTTGAAAGTCAGTATAGGCGGGATTTAGTAGAAGTATGCAGGAGAATGTATCAAAAGGGATTCGTGGCATCCAATGACGGTAATGTTAGCATAAGAATCTCAGATAAGGAAATATTAGCAACGCCAACAGGCATGAGCAAAGGCGATATATCACCCGATCAGCTTATAAAGGTAAACATGAAAGGAGAGTTAATATCAGGATACTTAAAGCCTTCTTCGGAATTAAAATTGCATATTCGGGCTTATGAAGCGCGCCCTGATGTAAAATCCGTTGTTCATGCTCATCCACCGATTAGCACAGGTTTTGCAGTTGCAGGAATTGCACTCGATCAAATGGCAATCCCAGAAGTTATTGCAACGCTTGGGACTGTTCCGCTTGCTGATTATGCCACACCATCTACAGAACAATTAGCGCACTCTATTGACGGTTTTATTGATAAATGTAATGCCATATTATTATCAAATCATGGTGTTGTAACCGTTGGCTCTGATGTTTATTCCGCCTATTACACAATGGAAAGGGTTGAACATTCAGCTTATATTATATGGGTTGCTAAATCGCTTGGTGGGGAAAGGCGTTTAAGCAAAGAAAATATTGATAAATTGATAGAGATAAGAAACAAAACAGAAGTTTCATCAACGCATGATTTTTCTGATTCATATAAGAATTTGGAAGATCAACAGCCAATAAAAACCTATGAAAATGAAGATGAATTAACAGAGTTAATAACAAAAATTATCGTAGAAACAATAAAAGGTCAACAATAAACTGAGGAGGTGGGTTATAGAAATTTAATATCATTGTTATTAGGGCTTTTGTTATTCGGAATTTAATTATGGGAGAAACAGAGATGAAAAGTTTATCAATTTATAAAGTCCTAACATTAGTATTTTTAATGGTTCTTGCTCTATTTTTTGTTAAGTCAAGCTTTGCAAAACTAGATATGAAAAATGTCGCTGGAATGTGGTTATTTGATGAAGGAAAAGGAGAAATGGTAACAGATTCGTCAGGAAACGGAAACGATGGCGCATTTGTAGGCAAAGTTAAATGGGTAAAAGGGAAATATGGTTCTGCGGTAGAATTTGATGGAACTTCGCATATAAACATTCCTGATAGCGATACCCTTGATATGAATAAAGAGATAACCGTTATGTTCTGGATCAATCCGGGCAAGGTTATGAAAGATATGTGGGCAGAAAGAATGGCGGTTGTCGGAAAGCATTACCTTGAATATGAAGTCGGAATTTATATGCAGGGTCAGCTTCATACATATACAAGCAATGGTGCTGGTGATTATGACGAAGGAATAATGGCTTCAATTGCTGGAAAACTGCCAGATAAAGATGCTGATTGGGCAGTTGGCAAATGGTATCATGTTGCATGGACATTGAAAAAACAACATGAAATCGCCTATGTAAACGGAGTAAAAATAGGTGAGTATGACAAAGGTCATGAAGGCACTAAACCCGGAACACATCCAGTAAACATCGGTCAAAGAGTAGAAGGCGGAATTCCCGTTACTGGTGCTGTTGATGAAGTTGCGATATTGAATGTGGCTCTTGATGAAGCTACTATTGCAGAAGTTGCAAATAAAGGTTTAAAAGCAGGTGGACTTGCTGTTGTTTCATCAATCGGCAAGTTAGCAACAACATGGGCAGGAATTAAGAAATAGGATAATGAAACTATGGGACGATAGGACTATGGATAGCTATATTGTCCCATCATCCTATTAGGAGGTGAATAAATGTCAAAAATGGCACTAGGTCTCATAGAAACTATGGGCTTAGTCGCTGCGATTGGTGCAGCAGATGCTGCGCTTAAATCCGCAGATGTTACTTTAATTGGATTTGACTTTCCGGGGCATGGTGGAACCACTGTCAAAATTGAGGGTGAAATATCCGCAGTCAAATTTGCTGTCTCTGCTGGAGTATCCGCAGGTGAAAAGATATATCAGGTTGTATCTTCTCATGTCATTGCAAGACCCGGTGATGGTCTAGAACCTATTACTCATGTAAAGAAAACATTGGGTAAAACAAAGAAAAAAACTCAAACCAAGAAAGCAAATGAATAAAAATGGAGGTATAAAATGGCAACTGGTGAAGCATTAGGAATGATTGAAACAAAGGGATTAGTAGGGGCAATTGAAGCTGCTGACGCAATGGTCAAGGCTGCAAATGTTACATTGATCGGCAAAGAGCAGATCGGTGGCGGATATGTTACTGTCATGGTTAGAGGCGATGTTGGGGCGGTCAAGGCGGCAGTTGATTCTGGTGCAGTCGCTGCAAAGGAAGTTGGCGAACTGGTATCCGTCCATGTTATCCCTAGACCACATGCAGATATAGAAAAAATATTGCCACAACTTGCTTAATTATCAAAGGAAGCAATCAAAATGAAAATTATTAAGCTAGGAACAGTTTTGTTATGTCTATTGGTTCTTTGTTTAGTGGTTGTTAGTCAAAGTTATGCCAAAATAGACCCCAAAACGATTGTTGGAGCATGGTTTCTTGATGATAAGGGGGATATTGCAAAAGATTCTTCTGGAAACGGAAATGACGGTGTTATTCAAGGTAATCCAAAATCCATTGATGGAAAGTTTGGTAAAGCTCTTGAATTTAGTGGATCAAACGGTGTTGAGATTAATAATCCTGATAAGTTTGAGTTCCTGACATGGACTTATGTTCTTTGGTTTCGTGCCAAAGCAGGTGGAGATTATCCTAATCTTATAGGAAGGCAGTTCGCAAATAATCATGGCTGGACAATACATCTTGACCCCGGAGGAGCAACTTTCAGAATTAGGATTGATAGCGATGGTGGAATAAATCAAGTTAAGACAGTTCCCAAGCTTGTTAGAGATGACGAATGGCATCATGGGGCAATCGCTCATGACGATAAAAATAAAAAATTGCAGATGTATATTGATGGAGTCAAAGGCGATCTAACCTATGCTGGCGATTATAAAAATTCTGGCGGATTTTTGAAAATCGCATTTGCTGCTGTTGGCGCTGTTAATCTAAAAGATGCTGCAATAGATGATGTTGGCATTTTTAATGCTCTACTTGAAGAAGATGATGTTATTAATATCATGAAAAATGGCTTGGAAGCATCGGCTGGATTGAAAACGGTTTCTCCTGTTGGTAGATTAACTTCTACATGGGGACGAATTAAAGAACAATAACTAGATTAATTTTCTATCTTTGGAGAATAAAAAGCATGGCAGAGATAGACCAAGATAAAATAAGAAACATTGTAACGCAAGTATTGGAAAATATCCAGAAGCAAGGATTGATTGATAGTATTTCTCCGTTATCAGAGTCGCCAAAATCAATCACAAAGGGACAAAATGGGATATTTCCTGACGTTGATTCTGCTGTAACATCTGCTCAAAAGGCTCAAAAAGAGCTAGCTGCTTTGGGCATAGAAAAACGCAAGGAACTGATTATTGCTATCAGGGAAGCAGGCATAAAAAATGCACGTATGCTTGCAGAGATGGCTGTTCAAGAAACTGGGATGGGGCGTGTTGAGGATAAAGTGCTGAAAAATGAGTCTTCTGCAGGCCTAACGCCCGGAGTTGAAGACTTAAAATCAGAGGTTAAGACTGGCAGTAGAGGCATGTTATTGATAGAATACACACCCTATGGAGTGATTAATGCCATAGCGCCAAGCACAAATCCTACTTCAACAGTTATAAACAACAGTATTAGTATGCTTTCTGCTGGAAATTCAGTTGTTTTTAGCCCTCATCCTTCAGCGAAAGATTGCACATTAAAGGCAATAGCACTTATAAATGAAGCCATCATCAAAAATGGCGGTCCCGAAAACTTACTTACATCAGTAGCAGAACCTTCATTAAGAACAGCAAAAGAGATGATGGAGCATCCTGACGTTAAAATGGTTGTTGCAACAGGAGGGGCTGGCGTTGTAAGAGCAGCTCTTGAGAGTGGAAAAAAGGCTCTCGCAGCAGGACCGGGAAATCCACCCGTCATTGTCGATGAAACCGCTGATATTCAAAAAGCATCTGCTCAAATTACAAATGGCGCTTCATTTGATAATAATTTGCTCTGTATTGGTGAAAAAGAAGTCTTTGTCGTTCAGGAAGTCGCTGACAAACTCATCAATGAAATGACCAAAAACGGATGCTATCTTGCAAAGGGCAGAGAGGCAACTGCAATCTTTGAGTTGATTACGGAAGACGGCAATCCAAGCAAGAATTATCTCGGAAAAGATGCAAGCTATATACTTGAGAAGGCTGGCATTAAGTCATCTAGCAATACTAGAGTTATTATAATTGAGACAAAGGCAGATCATCCGCTTGTCTTGAAGGAATATCTAATGCCTGTTGTTCCAATAGTGCGTGTTCGGGATTTTGACGAAGCTCTGGAATGTGCGCTTAAATCTGAACATGGTTTCCATCACACAAGCATTATACATTCACATAGTCTTGACCGAATAACACGTTTTGCACAAACCATGCAAACGACGGTTATGGTAGTCAATGGATGTTCGCTTGCATCTATGGGATTTGAGGCAGAAGGCACAATCACATTAACAATAGCAGGCACAACAGGCGAAGGCTATACGACTCCCAAGAATTTCGCACAGCAATCAAGAATAACGATAGTTGATGCAATTTCGGTATTGTCAACGGGTAAGTGATGTTGTGGAGATAAAAAATGAAGGCATTAATTGTCTATATGTCTGTTTCTCATGGTAATACAAAGAAAATAGCAGATAGAATTGCTCATATTCTTAATGCAGATTTGGCGGAAGCAAAGGATATAGATGATCCCAATTTTCTATCAAAATATGACCTTGTTGGGTTTGGTTCAGGTATTTTTAAGGGGAAACTCCATGCACGTTTAATTAAATTTGTAGAAAAAATTCCTAATCAAGAAAATAAAAAGTCATTTATTTTTTCTACAAGTGGGACAGGGAAACAATCATATCATAAGGAATTCAAAAATCTGCTTCAAGAAAAAGGTTTTGACATAATTGCTGAACATTCTAGCAAAGCACTAGATACTTATGGTTTTTTTAAGTTATTTGGCGGAATAAATAAAGGAAGACCAAATGATAAGGATTTGCTAAAAGCAGAAGAATTCGCAAAAAATATAAAAGATAAGATAGCTTCTTGATATTATATGGTGAAAATGCAAAACCTCATTCAACAATTCGTAATATACCTCAAAGCAGAGCGTAATTACTCACAGCATACTGCGGATAGTTACCGTAGAGACCTGTCTGACTTTGCTAATTTCCTGAAAGATGATGATGGCATGTTGCCCAATATTGAAGATGTTGACTATTTGATAATACGCAGTTATCTTGCAGATTTACAACAAAGACAGCTTGCCAGAGCAACTGTCATTAGAAGGCTATCATCTATAAGGTCATTTTTCAAGTATTTATGCAGGCGTGGTTATATTGGTATTGATCCGACTTCATCATTATCATCGCCAAAAGCAAGCAGAAAACTTCCAGAATTTCTTGAGATTTCAGAAATAGAGGCTTTACTCTCTGCACCCGATCAGTCAACTATTGTAGGATTAAGGGATAGGGCTATTTTGGAGTTATTATATTCAACGGGTATGCGTGTTAGTGAACTTTTAATACTTGATTTGCCAGACATAGATCGAATAAATGCGATAGTCAAGGTTCGTGGAAAAGGCAAAAAAGAGCGCATAATTCCCATTGGCGGTCCTGCGATGTCTGCGCTAAGTGAATATCTCAAAAGGCGTGATGAAATGCTGAATGGCGAATCAACGCAAGCAATATTTTTGAGTGAACGAGGAAACCGTATTCCCGATGCAAAGAGTATAAGACGAAGGATAGATTTATATGCTAAATTAGCTGGAATAAAAAAGAATATTTCTCCACATACACTAAGGCATACCTTTGCGACACATCTTGTCAATGCAGGGGCGGATCTTCGAACTGTGCAGGAAATGCTTGGTCATACAAATTTAACGACTACGCAAATATACACTCATGTTAACGCAGATAGATTGAAAAAGGTCTATGAAAAAGCCCACCCAAGAGCATAAAAAATAAGGGTTTGACATTGTCAAACCCTTTTATATTCAATTAAATATCTATATCTAGTTATATTCCTATTATAAGTATTAGTAGTCTGATTTTATTTGCCCCCATTTGGAAGTAAGTTTACCATTTGGATCAACAGCAAAGGCAACCTTTCCGCCATTTTTCATCAGTTCGTTGACTTCTGCTTCATTAAGCGCTCTACTCCAGATCATGACTTCATCAATAATCTGAGCAGATTTTCTTGTATTACAACAGCCACGACTATCCCTACCAATAACCACGTCGGCTTGTGTCACATCAATTTCGCCTGCTCTGGCAAATGGCGTCCCTGGTTTGCCATCCAGATAAGTTACTATATTTTTCCCATTAAAGACTCCAGCAACATGATGCCATTCGTCATGTGGAACAAGAACTGCCGCTGAACTTGGCCATGTTCCATAGGAACCACCAAACCAAACAAGAGGGTCTACCCTGACTCCGCCCTGTTCGTCTGTATGAAGCATGTATGTTTCAGCTTTTGTAATGATTCCGTTATATGTATCTGGGATTGCCCCTAAGTTAACCCATGCCATCAATGTTAATGCTTGGGTAATATCAAGTGAAGGATTAGCTTTGATAACAACCAT
>CAZMCH010000014.1:0-44246 GCA_964564735.1 uncultured bacterium | reverse complement strand
ATTTGCCGCTTTATCGCTTACAGAAACAGCTTTTCCAAATTTTCCATCAACCCATGACGCATCACCTTGAAAGTCGCCATTGTTTCCATTTCCGGAAGCATCTACAGCGGTTTTGCCTTTGCCATCATCAAATGGTAGATAGACTACCAAACCTTTAGTATTTACTGCCGAAAATATCGGCGAAGTTAATACTAACATTAATAGTAAAACAACACAAAAAAACCTCATAACAATCTCCTTTTTTAATATACAGACTTAACCTCCCCCCACGTTGTTGACATTTTGTCAAGATTACCAACTGAAAGCGCCGCTAGTTTTAACCCTTGATTATAAATGGTTTGAATATCTGCTTTGCCTAATTCAACACTAAAGACAGCGACTTCATCTACTGTTCCAGCGCCGAATCTGCCTGCACAACAGGTATCATTTCCAATAAAAACAGGACCAACATCTTCCGCAATAGCCGCTTTATTGCAGGCAAGTTTGCTCATTTCTTCGCCATCTATCCAGATTTTCCAATCGCCTGTCTTGCTATTAAATGTGCAAGTATACATGTGCCATTTTGTTATATCCTTATCTTTAGGAGCCACTTGACCTGTATCCCAAGCAAAAGGCTGGTTCCATGGAGCGCCATTAACAATGCAAAAAGCCATGTTTGGAGTCCCCTGAACATTATGAAGAATATAAGCGTCTCTTTTCTCAACAAGCCAGCCATGCTGATTCCATGTAGCACCATCACTTTTTGCCCAGGCTGAAATTGTTATAGCTTCTGATGGATTTACATGGTCTTTTATCTTAACATGTCCACCTCCACCATCAATTTCCATAGCCTTGCCAAACTTACCATCAACCCATTTAACGCTACCTATAACTTCTCCATCAAGTCCGTTCCCAGAATGATCTTTAACAACCTTACCACTTTCATCAAATAACCATAACCCTGCGATTGTTTTGGGATCAATTTTGGCATGGCTCTGACTTATAACTATGAATCCAGTAACAAACATAAAAATAAATAATATAATTATACCTTTTAAACTGAACTTCATTTTTAATATCTCCATATTATAAAATGCAGGGACAGATTTAAAACCTGTCCCTCATATAAAAGTAAATCCAATAATCAATATAAAATCTATACTTACCAAAATTAAATTTAATGGGATTTTATATGTCTTAATAGTATGGACTAAAACTGCGTTTTAATATCTGCCCATGCTGTTGATATCTTATTAGCAGATTGCACAGCAGTAAGAACTGATGGGGCAAGTCCATTCTTCATAATACTTTGGATGTCTTCTTTGCCTAAAGCGACACTAAAAAGTGCAACTTCATCAATTGTGCCTTTACCAAATCTACCCGCACAGCAGGTATCATTTCCTATAAACATAGGACCTGCATCTTCTGCAATAGGGGCTTTGTTAATTTCCATTGCACTCTTTTCTTCTCCATCTATGAAAATCTTCCATTCACCTGTCTTACTATTGAAAGTGCAAGTATACATGTGCCATATTGTTATATCGTCAGGACCAGTTGCTCCTGTATCCCATGATTTTGGTTGATTCCATGGAGCACCATTGACAACACAAAAAGCCATGTTTTTGGTGTTCTGGAGGTTGTGAAGAATAAAAGCATCTCTTTTCTCGACAAGCCAGCCATGTTGATTCCATGCAGGATCAGGGCTTTTTGCCCATGCGGTAACCGTTATTGCCTCTGTAGGATTCTTAAAATCTGGTATTTTAATATGACCACCTGCACCATCAATTTCTATGGCTTTACCAAATTTGCCATTAACCCATTTGACGTTATCTATTACTTCACCATTAAGCTTATTGTTTGAAGAATCCTTAGCTACTTTTCCACTGCCTTCATCAAACAACCATAAACCAACAACTGTTTTTGGATCGATCTTAGCAAACAATGGCATAGATACAACCAAAAGCAACATCAAACAAATTGTAAACAGCTTCATACGCAATCCTCCTAATTGTCTGCAATGCAGACTATTTAATTAAAAAACAATTAATTATTTACATAATTCAATATTAAAACATTTTCTTATCTTTGTCAATAGGTGCTTTAAGAAAAATAAGTCTAGTTCAATGTGAGTTCGATATAGAAATTTATATTTACCACCAAGACACAAAGGCACAAAGAAGGAATTAAGATTGAAAGATTATAGGATTGAGAATACATAATCTTTAATCCCTTGTGGGACTTTGTGTTTTAGTGTCTTTGTGGTTCATTTTTATACCGAACTGACGTTATAATCGTGAAATTAGAGATTAGATTTCATATTCCCCCATGTTGTTGATAGCTTATTTTTCGTATCAACAGATGCAAGTTTTGTAAGGCTTGTGTTCATTACAGATTTTAGCTCATCCTCGGACAAAGCCTTTTCAAAAAAGCCAACTTCATCCATCAAACCAGTAGCAGAAACATCACCGGGTCTTGCACCGATCCATAGATCATCTTTGCCATTTTTCATTAGCTTTTTAGTGGCAATTTCTCCATCTAACTTGCCATCTATATACATCCTTATATTTTTGCCATCATACCATTTAGCAAGATGATGCCATGTTCCATCAGCGATAATTGCTTTCCCATCAAGTCGAGCAAAATCACCTCCACCTTCAGCACTCCACATAAAAACTGGATAATCCGCATCATGAATCCAGATGTCTATATGTCTTGCGGCTCCGGCGTCTGGAAAAACAGGACCATTTTTCCAAGCGACATATTGCCAGCTTGCCGATTCTAATTTCGTCCATACGGTAAATGTATAGGCATCAGCATCCATATATTCTTTATGTGGAATAACAACATAGCTGTCACCTTTTCCGGGGAATTGAACCGCTCCGCCGATTTTCCCATTAGCAACCAATTTTGTGCTACCTTGAAGTTCTCCGTCTGCTCCACCAACAGAATCCTTGACCTTTTTACCACTGCCATCATCAAAAGACCATGCACCCGCAAGGTTCATCTGAGATGCTTGTAATACATTTAATAACCCCTCTACAAGAAGCAAACACATAAAGATAAAAAGATACTTTTTCATAGCATTTTCCTCCCTGTAAATCCTCCTTAATACCTTTTGCAAAGTAGTTTCGGGAGATTTTTTGATCAGATAGCTAGACGATACTAACAACAGGCGGATTTATGTAATCGTGATATTTATCGCTGACATGACCATCTTTGGCATCGCCTGCATGGACATAAGTTCGGAAATTAAGGACTAGCTTTTCACCAGCCTTTAACGTCCAACTGCCATCCTTGCTCATGTCGTTCTCAAACGTTCCTCTGCCGAATATGTTTGCGGTCATAAGCCCATAGTTCCTGACATGCCAATATGTCGGGTATCTAAAATTCTTGGGATGGTCAAAAATTGCAATGCCGACCTTGTTTGAGTCCACAAAGCCCGAATAATCGCACCATTGAGCCATCTTGCCCCATGTCTCATTTTCGTTGATTCCACCGATAGCATTCTCGATCTTGCCTGTTCCCGGTGCGCTGACTGTCAGGGTTGGATATACACGAACAGAGATTAGACCGGCTTCTTTTGTATCGCCAAAGAAAACATCACCGTTTGTCGCTGTAAATGTTACAGTCATATCAATTATGCGTTGTGAACGTGGCAGGTTATAAAACTTCATATCTCTGCTTTCTTCTACAATCTTTTTGCTACGATCACGTGTTATCCATTCGTTTGTTGCGTGAATCTCGGCAAAAACAGAGCCTTCCGCTATTTTGAGAAACTCTTTATGCGCTTGTATACCTGCTTCGGGTCCTTCACTCCAAAAGTCTGCATGATTCACCTCTCCATAGGACACCCAAAGCGATTTATGATGGATATGATCGTGATTATGTCCCTCTGGCGATTCATCGCCTCTTGTTACAGAATGCCCAAATGGACCCATAACGGGATACAGGAAAGGCTTTAAAAGGGCTTTATTATAATGATATGAAGTAACATGCTCATCATGTATCAAAACATCAATAGCTTCGCCTTCTTTATGATTAAGCTTTATCGCTGATTCATAAGGTTCAGGTGATAGCGTATATTTCTTTTGTGTTCCTGCTTTGATGCAATCAATTATCATTGATATTTTAATGGACTTGCCATCTTCGCTGATCTCGCATTGGGCTGGCATTTTAGATTCAGGACATACCACCGTGCAAGATTTGATGTTTTTCCATTCATTACCGAGTTTTTCGGTATCAGCGATGAACGTTACTGGGCATAATTCCCTATCGTGTTCGCCTGCCTTGACTAGAATTTCAACTGGCATTATTTTTCCTCCTATTTAAATATTGTTTTCAAAGCCTTCATTGATTCCTGCGCAATAGTTCTTGGATCAGGTTCAAACTTGAAAACTTCAACAGATACATATTTATCATAATTGATCTTTTTCAACGCTTTTGCAACAGGGGCATAGTCTATTCCGCCGGATAAAGGCCATTTTTGATTATCGTCGTTAATATGGAAATGCTCAAGATATTGGCTATATTTTTCAACAGCATTTGCCATATCAACCTTATTACAATTCATACTATAGGTATCCAATATCATCTTGAAGTTGGGATGATTGATTTCCTCGACAAGCCTTGCCCCATCTTCGGGAGTGTTTATGTAATCGGTCATATAACTTGCAAGCGGCTCTATACAGACGACAACCCCTCTCTCTTTTGCATGATCGCAACAATGCTGGAAGGTCTCTTTCGCAAGTTCCCATGCCTCTTCTGGCTTTAATGGTTCAATAGTTTTCCTGTTTTGTGGAGAACCAAAGACGATCACTCGTCCACCCAAATCACCGCAAAAATCAACCAATTCATGCAAATAATCACGAGTCTTTAGCCTTATTTCTGGATCAGGGTGGCTTATATGCAAACCTTTGGGAGATATTAATACCCAATGGATTCCGACTATCTCTATTCCAGATTTTTCTGCAGATTTTCGCAATTTTTCACGCTCTAATTTCGATACCTCCGTTACAGAATCGCAAATTGTGAAATGAGCAACTTCTACGCCATCATAACCGAGTTCTGCGGAATATTGGAATATATCGTCTAGTTTCCACCCTTCAAATAATTCATTGCAGATGGAAAATTTCATATTTTTTCCTTTCAATAAATATATTGGTCAACCGAATTCATTATTATAATTATTTTTTATGGTAGGGACAGGTTTAGAAACCTGTCCTTACATTTCATAACATAAAAACTAATCTGGTTGATCATTACTACTTTTCTTTTCTTCTTTTTCAACCAAATAATCACCAAGATGCTCGAGTCTTTTTTTTGCGCTATCGTATATGTGATGCTCTTTGTATTTTTGCGCAAGACTTTGGAATAACTCTCTTGCTTTTTTATGATTACCTAGTTTAACATAAGATTCTGCTATTTGATATATGATTTTTGCTTTGATTAGTTCGTCTTTTTCCTCTTTCAAAGCCTTTTCATATTCTTCTATTGCGTTTTTATATTCATGTTCTTCATAATAAAATCGATTTCCTTTGCTATGATGTGATTCTAGAATAGAAAGCCCATCATCATTATCATCATCATCATCATCTTCTTCTTGATCTTCAGGTTTTATTTCTTCGATTTCATTAGATGCTTTTTTCTTCAAGGCTCATCTCCTTCTGTAATCAGTAATATATCTGACTTCATAAGTTATATACTACATATTACAAAAACTTTCTGTTTTAATGACTTATGATTAGAATAAAAACATTATATCTTTACAGGTGCTTTTAATTCTGCTGATTTGTATGCAGAGATAGCGACTTCAAGGGCTTTTAGCCCATCTTCACCTTTGATTTGGAAGGGCTTATCGCCTTTCACAGAAGCGACAAAATCAGCCACAAGCCCAAAGTCCATATTATCTCCCCAATAGACCCACTGAGCTTTAGTATTTTTATCGCTATAAAGGTCAATATCTTGTGCAAATGAGTCAACAGAGATAACCCCGTTTGTGCCGACAATTTCCATTGTAACATCGCCCCAAGTGGGATATGATTTTGTCCTTGACCAGCTAGTATCCAAAGTGGCGAAAACTCCATTGTCAAATTGGATGCTCAATATACCAGTATCATCAATATCCATATTATAAAAGCGATTATCTATCTCTGCATAAACCTCAACAGGATCAGAGTTCATAAACCATCTTAAAATATCAATAACATGCGGAGTATGATCCATCACAGCACCTCCTCCGCTTTTTTCCTTCTTGATAAACCACCCGCCGGGCATACTGCCATGATTTGTTGTCTTTGCTGCGAGGACTTTGCCTATATCATTTAAGGCTTGTTTGGCATTTATAATCGCTGGTATATATCTGCATGGGAAAGCTATTCCTAATTCCGCACCATTTGCCTTGCAGGCGTCTATCATAGCCTTTGCATCATCAACAGTAGTCGCAATGGGCTTTTCGCAAAGAATATGCTTACAACCAGCCTCTGCTGATGCTATGACATGCTCTTTATGATCTGCGTTAGCTGAACAAATTATAACGCCATCGGGCTTCTGATCCAATAATTTGTTGTAATCTGAATAAAAATTACTCTCAAAGAATTTGGCTAATTGCTTACCATGTTCTTCATCTTCATTATATATGCCAGCGATTTCCACATCATCATAAAGATGACTTTGTTTTAAGCAAGTTACATAGCTGTTGGCGTGCATGTGGGCAAAGCTGATCATTCCAATCTTAACACTCATTATCAATCAACCTCCATATAGGAATTCTAAGCTTAGAAGATTCTAATATTAAAAGATTGATCTTGCCAAACAAAATATTAGAATCTTTCAATCTATTATATAAGCGGAAATACAATAGGTTTGCCTGTTTTCATAGATTCTAATGCGGCAATAGCAATCTCAATCGCCCTGAGAGCATCTTCACCTGTTACAGGTGGTTCTTTATCTTCTTCCACGCTTTTAACAAAATGCTTTAACTCGGTTGTATAAGGGCTTTCAAGCACTGGGTTTTGAGGGACTTCCACTCCACCACCTGCTGATTTAGCCGATTTTGTCGCTACTTTCAATGGACTTGAGGTTCTGCTATCAAATTCAAATAATCCACCGTCTCCAGCAACTTCCAGTTTGACAAAAAAGCCAGTTGGATGCGCCCAACTACCTTCTACATGAGCGATAACACCGTTTTTGAATCTTATGGTAACTAATGAATAATCAACGTCTGGAACATCAGCATAGGTCAATCCCTTTGCATAGACTCTTTCTACTTCACCGAAGCACCATCTCAGAAAATCAAAATCATGGATTATCAGATCAAGAGGGACTCCACCTGCCATCTGCACGTTTGAATACCAATTTGACCAGCCCTGCGGATGTCCTGCCGCTCTTGTTGTTCTTATCATTACAGGTTTGCCTATTGTGCCAGTGTCAATAAGCCTTTTTGCTGTAACGTATTCATGGAAAAATCTTAGAACATGACCAACCATAAATTTAACGCCTGCTTTTTTGCATGCTTCAATCATCTCTTTGCCGTCAGCCAATTCCCTAGCAATTGGTTTTTCACAAAAGACATGCTTTCCCGCAGATGCCGCTTTGATGACATTTTCCTTGTGCATGGATGTTGGTAAACAGATGTCTATTATATCTAACTCCTTCATTGAAAAAATTTGATCTGCACTATCAAAAGCCTGTGCAGAGTGTTTGTCTGCAACTTTTTTTGCAGCATCAAGCCTTGCATCTGCTATTGCGACAACCTTTGCGCCTGATATTTCCGAATAGCAGTCAGCGTGCATTCCACCCATAGTTCCTGCACCGATAATTCCTACTTTTAGCATAAAATCACCTCATTCAATTTAAATTATAAATCACCATATATCCTATAAACATCATCAATAGGCATACCTTCTCTGATAAGCCTTCGTTCCTCATTTTCCTTTGCCATTATATCTTCGCATACGAGCATAACTTCGTCAACATACTCTTTTGGGATAATCTGAACGCCGTCAGTATCACCAAATATAAAATCTCCCGGGCTAATCTTAACATAATGTGTCAAATGACCCGGCAAAAAGATCGGTTGTTGGACATGTGTTATACGCCATCCACCAAAGGCATTTGGTCTCGTGCCAGTAGTATAAACAGGAAAATCCTCCATTTTTAAGACATACCTTGTATCACGGATATTACCATCTATGAGCATACCAACGCAACCATGAGCTTTTGCAAGAGTGCAACTCATTTCGCCAAAGTGTGCCGGTTGCTTATCTCCGCCTGTGTCAAAAACAAGGACACTACCGGGATAAACAGACATCATCATTCGCTTTTGAGGAGAACCAATGCGTTTCCATTCCTCATCTCTTGATTTTTGCTCTTCTTCGGTTAATATCTCGCCTGCAAGAGAATGAAGTTTGACAGTTAAAGCTTCACCTGCCAATATCATTCCCTGACGTAATGGATAAAATTCCGAAGATAAAACTGTATTAGTAACCCCCAGACCAGCAAGTGCATCAGATACACACCCGCCATAAAACTCCTTATAGCGACGAACTCGTTCCATTGTGGTAATATCAAGATGACGAATTTCTCTGCTCATGTTATTTTTATCCTTTCTTTAATTACAGCCTCAAAAACTTCCTAATAATTAACAACTAAATTTCTTATATCTCAATACCTTTTTCCTTAATTTCATATATAAGTGGTATCCAAGTATCGTTCTCATAAGATTCCAAAGAAATTGGGACCGGCTCAATTCTAGGGTCAATCTTACATGCAATTCTAAAAAGCCTAGTTCCCTCATCAAAGCGATCTATGCCAAAATCTGATGATACCACTGCTACATCTATATCGCTATCTTTATGAAACCTTCCTGTTGCATAAGAGCCATATAAAATAAGCTTTGTTACTTTGATTCCTTCCTTATCAAGTGATTTGCTAAATTCATTTAATATTTTTATAATGTCTTTTCTAACCATTTGAACACTCTCTTGACTTCTGCAAAATTGCTTTCCGTAAATTCTTTTGAACATTTATCATAGAAGCTTTTCTGCATATTTGGATACCTTGCCTCAAGATAAAATTCCATAAAATCAGCTAATTTTTCCAAAATATCTTGTGGTATATCTAATTTTAATTTACTAGCCAATAACGGCAAAGAATGAGTATATGGTGCATGTTCTCTGGTTTCTTTAACAACTAATGCCTTTAATAGCTTTTCCAAAGCGAGATGACCAAAAAACAGGGCATAGAGATATTTTTCTACTATAATAAGGCTTTCTGCTGTATTAAGATCATAAATAGCGCCATCATGCCAATAATTTATTGTTCTTTCTACATCAAAATTCATTTACTTATTTTTATTGAAGCCCATGTTGACGAAAGTTTATCATTGGGATTTACTGAAAATTTTGGTTCATCGGGGGTATATACTTCATTAAGTTTCAAATAATCATTTGGCCTATTTCCCGGCCAATCGGTTGTTCCTCCAATGACATATATTTTTCCATCTAATTGACAACTACCCTCTTCTGTGTGGAATTTCAGTCTTATTTATAATGGTATCAGTGGCAATATCATATTCCTCAACATTTGAGAGACCTTTCCAAGCTTGGAAAGGGTCTTCTCCTGCAATTACGTATATTTTATCATTAATGTTTCCTGCTACACCAAAGCTTCTTCGTATAGTTTTTGCATCTAGCATTTTCCATTTTAGATTCTGAACATCAAAAACAAATACCCTGGTATGTTCCCTCAGATTTTTGGTAAAACCACCAAAAAAATAAATTTTATCTCCGACACATGCGCTTGTCGATTCAACCATTGAGAAAGCATCTGGAATATCATCTAATTTTGCCCATTGATCAAGTTCCGGATCATAGGTGCAAACTGAAAGAGAAGCAGTAAGATTGTTACCATCTGAATAGCCTCCAAGAGCAAAAATCTTTCCACCAATGTTATATGCAGTAAAACAACATTTTGGTGATGGCATGGGGCTTTTAGTTTTCCACGTATCAGATAAAGGATCATATTCAAAAACAGTTGAAACATTTGGGAATCCGCCTATTACATATATTTTCCCATTTGCTGTTGTTGAAGCATGATAGAATAGTGTTGCAGGCATATCTGCTTTTTTTGTCCATTTATCCAATAAAGGATCATATTCTTCAACTATTGATGATACACCACTCGGAGTTAGTCCACCAATAGCATAAATCTTTCTATTTGCTTCAGCTACCGAAAGACCCACTCTCCCTGTGGGCATATCAGCTTTCTGTTCCCATTTATCCGCAAAAGCTATATTTGGCATACACACCATAATCAAAGCCATAATAAGCATTGACAGCATTTTTACAACGGGGGGGGGGCAAAATTTTAAATTAGTTTTCATTAGACTCCTCCTTATTGTTTAAATTAAACAGGTAAATATTAAGCCGCTAATTCCACTAATGACTTATAAATTAATGAACTCAAATCATCAATTCCATACTCCATTGCAATATTTTTAAGT
This sequence comes from uncultured bacterium, assembly GCA_964564735.1. Taxonomy (GTDB): domain Bacteria; phylum Poribacteria; class DTPJ01; order DTPJ01; family DTPJ01; genus CAZMCH01. The sequence goes on along the minus strand of CAZMCH010000014.1, from coordinate 33,766 downwards.
ATTGTTGCTAAATCAATGTCAGATGGGTCTAATATCTCAATTCCCAATAACTGTCCTTGTCCATCCAGATCAAGAAATATCTCTTGCTGTTCTGGATATTCTATGGTCTTAGCGATTTCTCCATCCTGCAATCGGACATATAAAGCCCTTGCTTCTCCATCAATCTCAATTGTAATGTGCATTTTTGATACCTACCATACTGTTATGATTTTAATTATATCTTTGCTTTCTTGATATACAATTCCAAAGGTTCTTGCACCAAGTTTTCGTTCTGCACGACGACATCCTTTAGTTCGGGCTTGTGTTTCCAAATCTGGTTTTTCAAGCACACTGATAATATGTTCTTCTGTAATATGACGTTCCAACATACGTTTCTTTGCGTGGAAAGAAAACTTTAGTTCTTTTCTTTTGGCATACAATTCCAAAACTCCAATGCCAATCATTATTAATGTTCATAATGACAATTAAAATATCGCCTTCTCCGTATTTTTATCAAAAATGTGCATTCTGTCTTTATTAAACCAAAGGTTGACAATCTGACCAATATCAGGTAACACAGTGGGCAATGTCTTTGCTTTCATCATATTTTCATTGATTCTAAGGTCAATGATATTTTCCGACCCCAAAGGCTCAACAACATAAACCTCAGCCTTAACTGTCTCAGGCGATGGTTCGTCTTTGATAAATATATCTTCCGATCTGATTCCCAATATCAAATCAGTGCTTGTTGATGATTCCTGTATTTTTTTGCCCATCGAGTCGGGAATTTCCATTTTAAAGTCGTTTTTGCCTACATTTAGAATTGGTTTTCCACTTTCTTGGGTATATCTACACTCAAGGAAATTCATTGTTGGGCTACCGACAAATCCAGCAACAAAAAGGTTATTCGGATGATCATAGACTTCCGCAGGCGTGCCTGTCTGCTGGATAACCCCTGAATTCATCACGATTATCTTATCACTCATAGACATCGCCTCAAGCTGATCATGTGTAACATATATGGTCGTTGCGCCGATGTCTCTTTGAAGGCGTTTGAGTTCAGCGCGCATTTCAGTTCTTAGCTTTGCATCAAGGTTGGTGAGTGGCTCATCCATCAAAAATGCTTTGGGTCTTCTAACCATCGCCCTTCCGATAGCGACCCTTTGCATTTCCCCTCCGCTTAGTTTCGCTGGTGTTCGGGGTAATAATTTTTCAATTCTTAGTATCTTTGAGACCTCGCTGATCCTTGCATCAATTTCGGTTTTTGGCATTTTGACTGCCTTAAGTGGAAAAGCCATATTATCATAGACAGTCATGTGTGGATAGAGCGCATAAAACTGAAAAACAAAAGCAACATCACGATCCGCAGGTGGAAGATCATTTACCAATAGGTTGTCTATGTATATATTGCCTTCGTCTGGATGTTCAAGCCCTGCAATTGACCTCAAAGTTGTTGTCTTACCACAACCAGAAGGTCCGAGAAAAACAACAAATTCCATGTCTTTAACCTCAAGGCTGATATTATTAACTGCTATAACTTCATCAAAGCGCTTAACTATATTTTCGACCCTCACATTTGCCATCTATCAAACCTCCGAAACACCAATATTAAAAATAAGATAAAAATAGCCATTCCATTCTACAAGGTAGAATTCTATAAAAAAAAAGTGGACGTGTCAACAATAAACGTTTTGGCTCATATAAATACGTTGTGAAAAAAATGAAAATGTCATGAGTCTTTTGGTTATTATATAAAACCATAGATGGACTGAGTTTACAGAGAGGGAAAATACAAGGAAAAAGCTGATAATGATTTATTTATCATCGCTCTTTCTCTTCATGTCTCGGTGCTTTATTAACTGAAAAGTCATATTATGGACATAAAAAACCGTAATCAATAATTATTGACTACGGTTTTTTTATCGTATTAGCAAATTGTAGAAATGTTATTATATAAACTTCCACTCAACATCACCATAAGACGAAACCCAGCCATCATCAGCCTTTGAAATAGCGCCCCGACGATTTCCATCCTCAAAAACCTCAACTTCTATTGTCCGCCATCTGTATTCGCCTTTTTCATAATTTAATGTTTCTCCATCATCATCATATAGCCTAAATGTGCCTGATTTATTACCGAAATGGAGTATTTCCAATGGAACAGAATCACCAGCCTTTGGGGCATACTGCAAAACAGGCATCATTGGAATAATGCCACCTTCACGAACAAAGATCGGTAGTTTATCCAATCCCGCTGAAATATTTATTACTTGTCCACCATCAAAACATTCTCCCGTCTCAAAGTCATACCAATTGCCTTTTGGCAGGAAAACTTCCCTTGATGTTTGCCCCATAAATAAAGGTGCAACGAGCATTGAATCACCAACCATATATTGATCATCTTTTTCCATGCTGGCAAAACTCAAATCATCTGTATCTTGTATCTCCATAGCCATTCCCCTGAAAGGTGGCGTTCCGTCAAAGTGATACCGTGCAAAGGCGGAATAAAAATATGGCATTAGACGCATACGGAGGTTAATATATTTCTGGACGATATGCTCAACATCAGGGAAAGACCAAGGCTTTGTTCCATCAGCCCAAGCGTTTAGCATTGCCAAAGGCGAAAAACAAACAACCTGCAAACGTCTGACCCATTCCTCTGAATTTCTTGCACTTCGTATCTCAGGTGACCAAAGCAATCCACTGAAGCCAGAATTGCATAACGCCCTTACAAATTGGCGATGATCATAAAGATCAGAATATAATGCAAATGGCAAAGACGATGCGCCTGCAAGAGATGCCCTAACAAGCCCATAAGTCCTTCTGTTATATTTTCGGAACATTTCTAGGATTATTTTTTGCAATGTTAATCCATAAATTTGGCGCATTTGTTCGCCATCATGCCCTGATGGGAATATCGCATGTGCAGGGAACATCCAAGAACTGCCTGTCAATTCGCTTCCATCACATTCATCTATTTTATAACCTGAAACTCCTATACTGATATGATTTTCCTCATGCTGATCTTTTAGAATGCCTTGTGCTTCTTTTAAGGAATAATCGGGCGCAAGCCCTCCCCAAACAGTATGCGATCCGGACAATTGCTCTAATTTAGAATGAATCTTTGCGTCAGGCGAAACGTATGGGTGTTCCCATAAATTAATCTGAAATCCCATTGACTTCATTTTGCCGACAAATTCTGCAGGCTTTGGAAAACGCCCCGACCATTCATAAGTTGATGGATAGCTTTTTGTATGCCAGCCCGGTTCCAAGCCTATAACATCACAAGGTATATGATGATTTCTGAATTCTTCCGCTTCCGCTATTGCTTGCTCAGCCGTAAAAGTAGTAGGAACACGATGCCAGAATCCCAAGCCCCATCTTGGAGGCAAAGTTCCACCACCGCAATAAAGATTATAACGTCTAACAGCATCCAAAACGCTATTGCTAGCAAAAACTAATACCTCAAATCCTTCTGAATGTGCCACAATTTCAACAAGATCAGATGAGGGTGTCGCCTGCCAATCGTGATCTATGTTGCGATCTTTTATTATCACTGGAGTTGATTTTCTGCCACATGATCCACAATAAATAGTGACAATTCGTGATGTATTAACAAGAACACCATAGCCTTTGCTAGATACATAAAACGGTACAGGCGCATGACTTTCGCCTACATCAACAGTTGGATCGCTGTTGACTCTAAGGTATCTCGTTCTACCACGATGGTTAACTCTCATAAATTGAAGCCCCAAACCGAAGATTTTCTCAGTTTTATCCAATGGGAAACAGACTATTGTTCTTCCGCCAATCTTTTCATATATAATGGAATCAGTATCAAATGGGAAAGATATATCGCCCATGTCATCTAAAGCTTTTGTGTTCGGTTCTACATTAACAACCGATAACGGCGTTAAATCTTCGTCTTTGCCTATTATTGCACTCCATACTCCTGTGGATTTTTTGTTCCAAATTATACTATCCATAACTGTCTCCTTATCAATACCAAAGTCCTAGATCAAGCCTTGATATTGTAATACTTTCTGCGGATTTATTCAATATTTCTAACGAATTGTTAGATCTTAAATTTTCTGGTGAAATAGTGTAAGTCCTACATTGATTGGCCTTTGGTTCTCGATTTAATGTATCTTGATCTGTAAACATAAGAAATATATTTCCAGAAGCGACTTTTCTTGGAAAAATAAGGTCATTATCATTGACCGAAAATGCAAAATCCCCGCTTGATGCAATCAGAAACAATGCCCTTGATGAAGGCAATGCAGATTTAGGAATAAAAAGGTTAAGTTCTGTAGATTTCCCGCTTTCTATGGTAACAGGTAAAGGCGTTGGCTGATCAATATTAGCTACTCTATAAAAGTTATTCACAAGTGAATATAAAGCAGGTTTGCTTTTTATCTTTTCAATATCATCTAAATCAGCGATCCAGTCATAGGGTTGTTCTGCAAGATATTCTGTCCAGCATGGAAAATTAAACAGATTAAGACCATCTGCACCTTGTGCATACATACTCAAAGCCCATGCCCTATATGATTCCTGCGTATGACAGCGGCCACTATGATTCATATCCGTTCCTGCATAGATTGGCATCGGGTTTGCTGATAGAACTTTGCGGAAGGAATCAAAATCTATATAATAATCACATGATAAAAATGGTGCAGGAGTAACAAAATCCAGCAATTTCGCCCATTCTGCAAGATTAATTCCCAATCGCCTACATCCCTCAAGCCATGTTGGCACTCTTGCAGATAATAATATCTTTTTGCCACGATTATTACCTATTTCATCAAGCATAGATCGGACTGATGTGACAAAATTTGTAAGTGCATCACGTTTTGACCAAGAATCGCCTGATAAATGGCGTGGGAATCTCATCCAATCAAGCTGAAATCCATCAACGTCATATTTGCTTGCCAAGTCTGTTATACTACTCAAAATATAATCCTGAACTGGTTGTTGTGAATAATCCAAGCAATAGCTCATCCAATCAGCACGATTATTTTTTATTGCCTCAACATCAACCGCAAATTCAGGATGTTTCTTCTTAAATTCGCTTGCGCCCCAATGATCAGGTTCATTTGCATTATGGGCATCATTCATTCTATAAGTTATAAAAACTTCCTTTCCGCTTTGTTTTAGCTTCTGCAAAAACTTACCAAATAGGTCTTCACCACGATCAAACGCCTCAATAAGACATGGCGCCATTTCACGTGAAATAGTTTCCCCAACTGAACAAGGATAATAAAATTTACCTATTGCATTTGGACAGACCATATATGTTGTTACAGACTTAGGGCATTGATTGACTGCCCATTCCAAATCTTCATAATTCAAAGGATTTTTAAGCATAAAAATATTTGTTCCATCATTATCAATTATGAATCTTTTTTTCATTTTTTGCTTCCTCATGTTAATTAAGGAAAATAATCCATATTATAATTCTTCAGTATTCTAACACAAAAAAGTAATAATGGGATAGTCAAAAAAATCTCCGAACATACTGATAAACTTTTGCGTCTAAAAGTTATCTAATAGAGATATATTACAAATAGCTCAAAATGTCAAATTATCGGTCTGTAGAGAATACTTTTTTTTGTATTCTTCTAAAATTAAAGGAGAATTAATCAAATGAAGAAAAAGTGGTTATTGATAACAATATCGTCGATTTTTTGTCTTGTTTTAATACTTACATTTCAAGAATTCACTCAAGCACAAGCCCCTGGCGGTGGCAATAGACAAGCAGGCGGAGGCGCACCGTCAGGTATGATGATGGTTATGCAGATTTTACCATTGGAAAGTGAATGGACTCAAATATCATTTGCTATGGATGTCAGCGACGATGCACTTATTAAAGCAAGAAAGGCTTTTAAGGATGCGTGGACAAAAAGAAAAGCTATAACTGACAAAGCAGAATCCGCTGGAGATGATGCTGATGCAAGGAGGGCAATGAGAACAGACCTTGAGAAAATCAAGACTGAATTAGATACAAAACTCAAAGGAATACTCACTCCAAAACAAATAGAAGACCTTGCCAAATGGGAAAAAGAAAATCAGAATAGATTCCGTCAACGCCAATCGGGCGCTCCCGGCGGAGGACAACCGGGCGGTAATCGTCCACAAAGATAATATCTTTTTACTAATCAAAATATATCAAATTGTAAGGGCGATTTACAGAATCGCCCTTACAAAAAATTATAGCAATATTTATTATCAGACTTTATGAAAACACCTAATTTATTAAAGAATCAAGCAATCATAAATTTATATTTTATCTTAATATGGCGTGTTTCATAAGAAGTCTGATTATTTTTTTTGCTACAATAAAATTAAGCCAAATTATGAGGAGCAAAATCTATGTGGAAAGTATCTTTTTCTATTGTTATGCTAATTGTTTTGGCGCTCTGCTCTGCCAATAGCGAGGAAGTGAACTTTACACAACCATTAACGCTTGGACAATGTATTGGAATAGCTATTGAGAGGTCTCCAAACATGAAAACAGCTAATCTTGATTTAATATCGTCTGGTCTTAGTGTAAAGGATGCAAAAGCTAAATATTATCCAAGTATAAATGCAAATGCCCAATATCAGTTCTCTAAAAGAGTAAATTTTGGATTTAATGAAGATAATTATGACGCCCAAATTTCAGCTAGCTATCAAATATGGGATCATGGCAAGCGCAAAACATCACTAAATCAGGCAAAAGCAAGCGCAAAAGCGATACAAAACGATTATGACAGGACAATACAGTCATTAATATTTGATGTAACAAACGCCTATTATAACCTTCTACAATCAGAGAAAATCATAGCAGTTGACGAAAAAATCCTTGAAATATCGAAACGAAATGTAGAAAAAGCAGAAGAATTTCTGAAAAATGGAAAAACAACACCCGCAGATGTCGCAAGTGCAAAAGTTCAGCAGTCAAATGATGAATTGGCTTTAATAAATGCGCAAAATAATCAAAAACTTGCGCAAGCGCGATTAGTTAATCTTATGGGGCTTGATAAAAGTATATCAATTAAGATTCAAGATGATCCTGATTATGAACTTTACTTACAATCAAATCTTGTTAAGAAAGAATTTTCTCTTGATGATTCTATCGCCAAGGCTATACAAAACAGACCTGAATTAAATAGTCTGAGAGCTAGATTAAATATAGCAGAATTATCATTAAGGCAGGCGCAATTAGACAGATTGCCTGTTTTGACCGCAGAATATAATTATAATTTGCTTTTTGGAGCTGGTATGACTAATAGAGATGACCCAATAGTTGACAATAATTGGAATGCTTCTGCAAGGCTATCATTCCCGATTTTTGATGGTGGAATATCAAAAAGACGACAACAGAACGCAGAAATTAGCGTTGAACAATCTAAAGAAAATATAAGATCAAGAGAGCAAGCAATCGCCTTAGAAGTTCAGCAGGAATTTTTCAGCTTCGAGCGCACTGTAAAAAGCCTTGATATAGCAAAGGAACAGGTTGATAACGCAACATTAAGCCTAGATGTAACTCAGGGAAGATACGATCAAGGAATGACTATATTTTTAGATGTCCTGTCTTCACAAGCAAGATATGCACAAGCATTAATCAATCAGGTTAATGCTTTTTATAATTATAAAATCGCTGAAAAGTCTTTAAAAAAGGTTATTGGAGATTTGGGGATAGAGGAATAAAATAAGGAGTGAAACAAAATGAAGAAGTGGATCATAATTGGTATTGTGATATTAGTTCTCCTTGTCGCTGTTGGTGCAGTTCTTGCAACTATGGGGAAATTGCCATTTATAAAGAAAAATAACAAGAAAGCTGTTTCTATGATAAAGACTGCGACAGTTGAACGAGGTGATATAAATGTTACAATCAGTGCAACGGGAACTATTGAGCCATTAGTTACGGTAGAAGTTCGTTCAAAGGCGAGTGGTGCTATAATTAAAATGGCTGTCGATACAGGTGATAAACTAAAAGCGGGGGACTTAATCGCTGAAATAGAAAAGACATATACACAGGCAGATGTCGATCAAGCAGAGGCAGACCTAAAGTCAGCTATTGCACGCAGAGAACAGGCAAAAATGAATATAGAGCTACAAAAGCAACAAAGCGACGCACAAATAAAACAAGCGCAATCAAATGTTACAGATGCAGAGACTCGATTAGCGCAACTTCAGGAGCAGATAAGACTTGAGAAAGAAACAAATGCAAGACAGATAAAAGAGGCGGAAAATGATCTTGAAATGGCAAAGCTAAGGTTAGAGCAGTCAAAAAATCCCCGACAGGAAAATATTACCAAAGCAAAGTTATCTGTTGATCAAGCTAAATCAAGCATGGATCTAGCTTTGGATGATTATAATCGGCTAAAAGCCCTGTATGAAAAATCATTCGTATCAAAGACAGAGGTTGATTCTGCAAAGGCAAAGTATGATTCTGCAAAAGCTCAATATGAATCATCACTCGAACAGCTAAAACTTACTGAAAAACCAGCCAGCGAAGAGGATATTAAGTTAGCAGAAAAAAGTGTAGAAAAAGCTAAATTTGCACTTGAATCTGCAAAACAGAAAAAAGAACAGGAAAAAACTCGTGAGCAAGACCTTACATTATCAAAATCACAACTTGAGGATGCCAAACTTGCTCTTAAACAGGCATTAGATAATAGAAAACAGATTGATATAAGGGAAAAAGACCTTGAATCAGCAGAGGCAACCGTCAAAAGAGCTAGTGTTGCTCTTCAAAATGCTCGAGATAAACTGGCAGATACAATTGTTAGGGCCCCTATATCAGGTATAATATTAACAAAAAATGTTGAGGAAGGACAGGTAATCACATCAAGCATGGGTGCAATGGCATCTGCTGGAACATTGCTTGTTACAATGGCAAACCTAGACAAAGTTTATGTAAAGACAAACGTTGATGAGACAGACATTGGCAAAATTCAGCCCGGTCAACCTGTAACTATCGTTGTTGATGCGTTCCCTGATAGAAAATTTAAGGGTGAAGTCCTAAAAATAGAACCACAGGGAAAAACCGTTCAAAACGTAACAACATTCATGGTAACAACAGAACTTGAAAATCCAAAAGGAATACTAAAGCCCGGAATGAACGCATCTGTTGATATAACCGCAATTAATTTAACAGATGTGCTTGTTCTTGATAATTCTGCTATTATAGATTCGCCAAATGGTAAAATGGTCACCCCTGTTATAGATGGCAAGCCCGGACAACCATTTGTAGTTGATGTTGGTGTTCGTGGATGGGATAAATCCGAAATTATATACGGGCTAAACGAAGGTGATGTCGTCATGGTGATGCCAACTGGCGGACAAAATACAGGTATGCCGGACTTTATGAAAAATATGATGAAGAATCCAATGTCAACATTTGGACGAATGCAACAACAAAGCGGAGGTCAAGGCGGTGGACGAGGAATGGGCGGTCCACCTCCCCCATGATGCTAACCAGAGAACTTAATAAGCCATCTTAGCCTCCTAAATTAAGATGATTCTGATTATTTATTTCTGGTTTAGTGACACTGACATTTATCTGTCAGTGTCTATAATATTTTGCCTGCACATGCTATCGAAGCAGTTATGTGAGGAAATAAAAAATGATCGTAATGGATAATGTAACAAAGACATACCGAATGGGCGAAGTTGATGTAACTGCCCTAAAAGGAATATCTCTCCTTATTAGTGAAGGCGAGTTTGTTTCTATCATGGGACCATCAGGTTCTGGCAAATCAACATTGATGAATATTATTGGATGTCTTGATGTCCCTACTTCTGGAACTTATGAATTAGATGGGACGCCTGTTAGTGGATTAAATGATAATCAACTAGCCGAAATTCGTAACAGAAAGATTGGATTTGTTTTTCAGACGTTTAATCTTTTGGCGCGTGAGGAAGCCATTTATAATGTAGAATTACCTATGGTTTATAATAATGTTTCGGAAAAAGAACGTCGTGAAACTGCTATGCAGATGCTTGAGGCTGTTGGTCTTGCAAAGCGCGCAAAGCATAAGCCAAATGAGATGTCCGGAGGCGAAAGACAGCGAGTCGCAATAGCTAGATCACTTGTAAATAAACCCGCAATTATCTTGGCGGATGAGCCAACAGGTAACCTTGATTCTAAAACAGGCGTAGAGATAATGAGGATATTTCAAAAACTCAATGAAGATGGCATCACAATAATACTTGTAACCCATGAGAGAGATATAGCAGAATATAGCCATAGAGTTATAAACCTAAGAGATGGCTTGATTGAGGGAGAGGAAAAGTTATGAGATTAAAAGAAAGCATACACATTGCCCGTAGAAGCCTGATGGGAAACAAGATGCGCTCCTTACTGACAATGCTTGGTGTTATTATAGGTGTTGCTGCGATTATTGCTATGATTTCTATCGGTAACGGGGCAAAAGCTGACATATCTGAGAGAATAAAATCACTTGGATCAAATGTGCTTCAGATTCGACCCGGCTCACAGATGTTTGGTGGAAGAGGATTTGGTGCGGGTAGCGTTATGACATTAAAATATGAAGATGCGGAAGCTATAAGAGAAAAAGCAAAGCATATAGCTTATATTGAGCCTCAGATAAGCAATAGAGCGCAAGCAAAATTTGGCAATAAAAACGACAACATCGAAATTATTGGAACAACGCCAGAATATCAAAGGGTTCAAAATGCTAAAACAGTCAAAGGCAGTTTTTTCTCTGATGAAGATGTGCTTTATAGAGAAAAAGTCTGTATTATTGGGCAAACTGTCGTTACTAACTTTTTTGGAAATATTGATCCCATAGGTCAGGAAATCAGAATAAAAAACATTGATTTTCGTGTTATTGGCATCTTAGAAAAAAAAGGAAGCATGGGACCATTTGATATGGATAACCGAATCTTAATACCAATCACAACCGCCCAAAAAAGAGTTTTTGGCACTGATTATCTAAACTCAATCAGTGTTGAGGTTAAAAGCAAAGATGTAATAAAAGATGCTACAGAAGAACTTGAGACGATATTACGAAGGCAACATAAATTGCCTGTTGGCAAAGAGTCCGATTTTAATATTCGTGATCAATCTTCATTCCTTGAAACTCTGGAAAAAACAAGTCAGAGTTTCACCTACCTACTTGGCGGGATTGCAGCAGTATCTTTGATCGTTGGTGGTATCGGCATAATGAACATAATGCTTGTTTCAGTAACAGAGCGCACTCGTGAAATTGGAACAAGAAAGGCGGTTGGTGCAAAAAGGCGTGATATACTTGTGCAATTCCTCGTCGAATCTCTCGCCCTAAGTCTTCTTGGTGGTATTATTGGGATATTATTGGGCGTTGGTGGAGCAAGCCTAATATCAAAATTTGCTGGATGGAAAACTGTTGTATCTGTTGATGCTATACTTCTTGCATTTATATTTTCTGCATCTGTTGGAATATTCTTTGGAATATATCCAGCTAGAAAAGCAGCAAGCCTTAACCCGATAGAAGCGCTAAGATATGAATAGACTATATTTATGTCTGATCTTCAAATTTTCCTATTGACATAGAATATTGCTATGATTATAATAAGTTAATTAATTTTGTAAAGTATTTCTATCAAAATTAGATTACAAAAATTCTTTATTATTGGAGGACTAAGATGAAAAAATTGTCTATTATTATCTGTATTGGCTTACTCGCTTTGAGTTTGTCATCATTTGCAAAAGATGTACCTGATGCAATTGGTATTTGGACATTTGATAGCGTTAAAGGTGATCAGGTCCTTGATATTTCAGGACAAGGTCAACATGGAACAATTTTGGCTGGTGGAGAAATAACAAAAGGAAAGATCGGTAATGGAATAAAACTCAATGGCTCAAATCAATGTGTTGAGGTTCCACATTCTGACGTCCTTACTGTTGCAGATGATCAACTAACGATGATGTGTTGGTTCAATTGGGGCGCCGCTGGTGATGGATGGCAGACATTCTTTTCAAAAGGTCCCATGAGTGGAACAAATGAAAACTGGGCGTTATTTATCAATACAGGCGCAGGATATTTTCACTTTATCACAACTCCAAATGGTGCAAGGAACAATGTTGATTCACCCGGTGGAGTTGTTAAAAAGAACGAATGGCAATTTGTTGCAGGCACTTATGATGGCAAAATGATCAGAATATACCTAGATGGTGAAAAAATAAAAGAACAGGCACTTTCTGGTAAATTAACACCAAATAAAAATAACCTTAGGTTAGGTCATAGGGAAGGTAGCTCGCACTGGTGGACTGGCATGTTAGACGAAATGGCAGCATTCCACAGAGCCTTAGACGAAAAAGAGATTGAACAGATCAGGAAAGAGGGATTCCAGAAGTTTATGGCTGTTGAAGCAGAAACAAAACTTCCAACCGTCTGGGGAAGAATAAAATCACGTTAGGTTGTATTAGATTATAAAAAGGGGCGTATTATTACGTCCCTTTTTTTGTTTAAATAGCACGAAATGGAATGATCCTTACCTATTCAGGAACTGGTAGAAAGAAAACGAATAAATTAATTTGTCTCATATATAAATATATAAAGTTTTATCTTGACCAAAATAATCTTATTGGTTAATATTTATATATGAATAAATTTGATGATAATTTTAAAAAAAGATTAGAAGAAAGAAAACTATTTATAAGTGATGAAAAACTAAACTTATTTGAAATTTATGCAACCGAATTAAAGGATTGGAACTCAAAAATAAATCTAACTGCTATTATAGATGATCTAGATATTATAGACAAGCACTTTATAGATTCGCTTTTGCCATTGAAATATGAGGCCTTTAATCAAGGAATAAAGGTCGCAGATGTCGGAACTGGCGGAGGTTTTCCGGGTATTCCACTAAAAATATGCCATCCCGATATAAATCTTACACTTATTGAATCAATCGGAAAAAAGGTTAATTTCCTGAATCATATAATTGATAAACTGAATCTTGAAAACGTTGATATAATAAATAATCGTGCAGAGATTATAGGACACAACCCGAAATATCGTGAAAACTATGACTTCGTAGTTGCTAGATGTGTTGCACGTCTGCCAATACTTTGTGAATATTGTATTCCACTTGCAAAAGTAGGCGGAAAATTCATTTCATATAAAGGGCAAGAAGCAGAAACAGAAATAAAAGAGGCTAATTCGGCGATAGAAAAACTCGGTGGTAAATTTGATTCATTAGAATATGATGACACATACATAGACAGACGGGCTTTGATATTCATAACAAAAATTAAGCATACGCCAGCACAATATCCACGTCAATCAGGTAAGCCATCAAAAAAGCCTTTGTAAGGAACTGTGATTATGTCCAAAGTAATAGCAATAGCAAACCAAAAAGGCGGAGTTGGAAAGACAACCACAGCAATAAGCCTTTCGGCATGTCTTGCAGAGATGAAGCGCAAGATTCTATTGCTCGACACCGATCCTCAATCCAATGCGACAAGCGGGCTTGGTATTGATCCGAGAGAAATTTCTCGCAGTATATATCATGTTATTATGGATGGAGTTCCAATATCAGATATTATCGTTCAGACCGAACTAAAACGCCTAAATCTTGTTCCATCAAATTTTGATCTGAGAGGGGCAGAAGTTGAAATGGTTTCACTCATTGCAAGGGAAACAAAATTGCGTTCAGCACTTCAAAGCATAAGAAGTGAATATGATTATATCATCATAGATTGTCCGCCATCTCTTGGTTTGCTTACAATTAACGCTTTAACCGCTTGTGATTCCGTCCTAATTCCAATACAATGTGAATATTACGCTTTAGAGGGATTTGCTCAATTACTTGAAATAGTAACCGTAGTTAAGGATAATTTAAACTCAAATTTGAAGATAGAAGGCATACTTCTAACTATGCAAGATAAGCGAGTTAAACTATCAGAGCAAGTCATAAACGAGGTTCGAAATTTTTCTCAGGGCAAGGTCTATAATACAACGATTCCAAGAAACGTCAGACTTAGTGAGGCTCCCAGCTTTGGAAAACCGATTATTACCTACGATAAAAAATCATCAGGGGCTAAGGCATACATGAAGCTTGCAAAGGAAGTAACCGCAAATGAATAAACAGTCGCTTGGAAGAGGATTAAGCGCACTTATACCCGAATCAGCAAAAAGCCAATCAACTGATAGGATCATACATATATCTGTTGATGATCTAGTTCCTAATCCATATCAGCCGAGAATCCAAATGGACGAGGAGTCTTTAAAAGACCTTTGCGCATCTATTAAGGAAAAAGGCGTTGTTCAGCCTATTATCGCTAGATCGATGGGTTCTGATAAATATGAAATCATTGCAGGTGAGAGAAGATTTCGCGCATGTAAAATGGCTGGTTTATCGGAAGTTCCCGCTATCATCAGAGAAGTGAATGACGCTGAGGCGATGGCTATTGCTATAACTGAAAATATACAAAGGGAAGACCTTAACGCAGTTGAACTGGCAAGAGCATACAACTCTTTAATGAATGAGTTTAACCTTACCCAAGAGCAATTAGCTGTTACAGTTGGAAAGAGCAGACCCGCAGTTGCAAACATAATGAGATTATTACAACTACCGCAAGAAATACAGGATTTGCTTCTAGCAGACAAGATCACAATGGGTCATGCTCGTTCATTGCTATCCTTAGAACAAAAAGACCTGCAGATAGACCTTTGCAAAAAAATAATAGAACTAGAGCTATCTGTTCGCCAAACCGAGAAGCTAGTCCAAAAGCTACTAAGTGAACCAAAACCTCAAAGAAAAGTCAATGTTCCATCTGCCGAAATTAAAGCTTTTGAAACAAAATTAAGAACCCTATTAGCGACACAAGTGAAAATTCACCAAAAAGGCAGAAAAGGGAAAATAGAGATAGAATATTACACAAATGATGACCTTGATCGCATTATGAATATAATTGAGTCAGGATTAACAAAGAGGCATGCTGAATGAGATTTGAAATTGAAAATAAAGATGATGGTGTCATTTTGCATCTTGAAGATAAAATTATCGGTGATGGTGCTACGCAATTAAAGAATGTTTTTGAGGAATTGATAGATTCAGGTATTAGATGGATCATTATAGATTTGGCTGATGTTCCGTTGATGGATAGCTCTGCGATTGGATCAATAATAATGGCTTATCTCAAAATTAAAGAGAGAAACGGAAAATTGGTGCTTCTTTATGCCCAAAAGAGTATCCTTGACGTTCTGAATATTACCAAGCTTAACACCTTATTTGAAATCTATGATAATATGCAAACTGCTTTGAAAGCTATAGAAAGCATATCTCAGAATTCTTAGTTTATGAAAACAAAAAATGAAATGTCAACAAGAGAAATAATTCTTGATATTCCCAGTGAATTTAAGCATATATACCTATTAGACCTTGTTTTATCATATATTGCCAAAGAAATGGGCTTTGATGAGGAAACAAAAGAGCAAGTAAATCTTGCGGTTATTGAAGCGGGGACAAATGCGATAAAACATGGTAACAAAAGCGATCCAACAAAAGCTGTCCATTTTAGCTTTGGCTTATCTGATGATGTATTGAAAATATCTATAAAAGATTGTGGCGCTGGTTTTAAGCCAGATGAGATTGATGACCCTCTAAGTCCTGAAAACTTTATGAAGCCATGTGGCAGAGGCATTTTTTTAATGAAAGCGCTCATGGACGAAGTTGAGTTTGAAATAAACGGAAACTGTGGAACTGAAGTGAGAATGATAAAATATCGCATGTCTAACAAAAGAAATTAACCATAAATTATAAGAGAGTGGATATTTAATTAATGGCTATTCAAGAAATAAGAACTATAAAGGCGAGTATTTTGAATCCAAATAAAAAGGATATGCCAGATAATGTCTGGATAAAATGTCCAGAATGTAATGAAATCATATATAATGGTGAACTAGACAGAAATTTGCGTATGTGTAGCAAATGTAACTATTACTTTGCTATGCCACCGCTCAAGCGCATTTCTTTTCTTACTGATGAAGGAAGTTTCCATAAATATAGCGATTTAAGACGTAGTAATATGAAAACCTGCGACGAGATAATTGTAGGTGGAAAAGCTAGTTTGGCTCATCATCATTTGGCAATGATGGCTGTTAATATTGATCCTCAATACGATATTGACGATATATTCATTAGTGAAAAGATAATAAGCATTGTCTCTCATGCCATTAAAGAAAAGCTACCTTTGCTTGCCATTTATACACTAGGCAAAGGAACTGCGAATAAAGAGTATTTTTTCGGACAAGGATTAAATATTAACGCAACAATAAGTAAATTATTCAAAGAAAACCTGCCCTATATATCTATTCTTTCGCAATCATCTACAGACAGCGTATTTCCTACATTTGCCTATCTTGCTGATATTATTATTATGGAAACCCATTCTATTGGAACTTCTCACACAGGAAGCAGAATTGGTAGGAGAGAGTCTGAGTCTGCCAGCAATTTACTATTTAAAAACGGGATAGTTGACATGATTATCCCAAGAGAAGAACTAAAAGACAAACTTGCCGATATACTCAAATTCTTCGCCTGACACTTTTTGGACACCTGCTGACCAGATTCTATACAGACTAGCCGATTAAAAATAAAAATTTAAGTATCAAGATTAAGGTTTATTTATGTTTTTTGGCTTAAATACTCAATCTACAAGTCTAAATCCCCAGTCACTCTTGCATGGCATAATAATTGCTAAATATATAATCAGACACAGTTTTTAGTAAAAAACCTTCCGCACCGAAGATTTGTAAGGAGTTAGTAACCCGCTGACTCCTTGCTTTTATTTAACATGAGTTCGGCGTAAGAATTTGTATTTATAACCAAGATACGAAGGCACGAAGTAAGATTTGGGATTTCAGATTTAAGATAGAACATTAAAAGCTTGGGAACATACTGCTTGAGCAAATTGATCTTTGTATTATAATCATCAAATCCTCCCTTTCCCAAAGGGATTTTATATATAAACTTTAACAATGGAGTGAAAGAACATGAAAAAAATAACCGTTTTATTGATAAGTTTAACTTTAATATTATATATAGGCGTAAATACTTATTCAGAAGTCTCGCCAGCAACGAAAACATCCGCCAAATCTGCAATAGATAAAAGCCTTGTATGGCTAAAAAATCAGCAAAAACCAAATGGCTCTTTTGAGGATCATCCGGGAATAACTGCACTTGTTGCGACTGCTTTTATAACAAGTCCTAATAATTACAACGAAAATAATAACGAAACCGTAAAAAAAGCCATTCAATACCTTTTAACGATGGTTAAGCCTGATGGTGGCATATATAAAGAGGATTTACCAAACTATAATACATCAATAGCGATAATGGCTTTAACTGCAACGAAGAATCCAGCATATAAGGATATAATCAAAAATGCACAAAGAACCATTGTAAGCTATCAGTTTGATGAGGGTGATGGGCTAACACCAAGCGATAAATATTATGGTGGTATAGGCTATGGAAGCACTCCTGTACCTGATATGTCAAATCTGAAATATAGCCTAGAAGCCCTAAAAGCAAGTGAATTACCAAAAGATTCGGAAGTATGGTCAAAAGCGGTTAAATTTTTAGAACGTTGTCAGAATAGAAGCGAATCAAACGATCAATCATGGGCTGGCGATGATGGCGGATTTGTATATCGCCCCGGTGAAAGCAAAGCGGGTAATGACGAAAACGGCAGACCAAAATCTTACGCATCCATGACCTATGCAGGCTTATTGAGTTTTATACATGCAAACGTTGATAAGAATGATCCAAGAGTTCAAGACGCTGTAAAATGGATCAAAGCACATTACACACTTGACGAAAACCCAGGGATGGGTCAGCAAGGACTATATTATAATTATCATACTATGGCAAAGGCTTTGAAACTCTATGGCGAACCTGTAATAACAGACTCAAAAGGTGTCAAACATAATTGGTATGAAGAGTTGACAAAAAAACTTGTTAGTCTCCAGAAGAATGACGGAAGTTGGGTTAATTCTGAAGATAGATGGATGGAAGCCCTGCCAATATTATCAACGTCCTATGCTGTATTGGCTCTTTCTGTCGGTTATCCTAAATGATAATAAAGTTTTTTGCTTGATTCTTCTAAAGATTCAGGATTGATTTTGTCAACAAAAAAGTGCGAAAAACCGCATTTTGTTGACAAAAACACAACGAGAAATGGTATTGCGGAAAAGTGCCTCCTAAAACCTTTATTTATAAGGCTTCAGAAAGGTAGCTGTAGGAAAGCATTTGACCTGTTTTAGGGGATTGAGACCGTAAATACACTATAGCCACACTTACTCACCATCTTTTTATCTCAGAGTTCTCATCACTCATCAAATTTCTCCCACATATACAAGCATTAAAACAAAAAGCATATTGACATAATATATGATTTGACATATACTGCAATAAACCTTATATGATAGGAAAAGGCAGAATAATATAATAATACGACTTTTTCAGTTAGCAATAGATAAAGACTGAAAGAGATTCTTCACTGTGTTCAGAATGACATTTTCTGTCACCATGAGCAAAGTGAAGGGTCTTCCTAATCAGCGTTCTATTTTTTCTCTAGGAGGCAAAACAGAATATGTTTAGTGGATGTTACACAGCGCTCATAACGCCAATGAATGAAAAAGGCGTTGATTATGATGGACTGGCTCAATTGATAGAGTTTCAAGTCACTAATGGTATAAGCGGAATTTTAGCAGTTGGAACGACAGGAGAAAGCCCAACGCTTAGTTGGGAAGAACACAGCAAAGTCATTGATGATGTGCATAAGATTGCCAACGGCAGATGTATTACCATAGGTGGAACAGGAAGCAATTCTACTGAAGAAACGTTAATAGGAACAGAACACGCTGTCGAATGTGGCGTTAATGCAGTGCTTCTGGTTGATCCGTATTACAATGGACCAAGTTCGCTTGAAATAAGAAAAGAATACCTTGAACCTGCTGCAAAGGCATTTCCAAATGTAAAAATTATCCCTTATATTATACCCGGAAGGACTGGCACACAGTTATCTGCACAGGATTTAGCAATAGCTTATAAAAAATATCCAAATATCTGCGCTGTTAAGGAGGCAACTGGCGATCTTGATAATATGAGGCTTGTTAGAAAATGCTGTGGAAATGACTTTGATATACTTTCTGGTGACGACGATAAAACATTTGAGATGATGACTGATCCTACAATAAAAGCAAGCGGAGTTATATCGGTTGTGTCAAATATTGCTCCAAAAGCAGTTCAACAGATGACCGAATATATAAACAATGGTCATATAGAAAAAGGCAGACAACTCGCAAAGGCATTGCAACCACTATTTGATACAATTGTAACAGTCAAAACTCAAGAGGAAACACCTTATGGCATAGTAGCATGCAAAGCTAGAAATCCTCTTGCTGTTAAAACATTCATGAATATTATCGGTATGCCTTCTGGTAATGTCCGCCAACCATTAGGAAAAATGACCAAGAAAGGATTACAGGTTGTCCTTGATTCTGCCAGAAAGGTTCTTGATAATAATCCTGAAATATTTGAACCTGTTGAGAAATTTTTTAATGTAAATATTGAAGAAAGGCTAAATCGAAAAGACCTTACAGAAAGATTTTGCTATGAATCATACCTATAAGGAGCATTATTGATGAGCAAAAAAGTGCGCATTGGTATTGTTGGTTGTGGATATATGGGTCAGCTTGCGCATATATACAATTATGCAAAGATCGCTGATTGTGAGATAGTTGCTTTGGCAGAAGGCAGAAAAGAAACTGCAAAAGCAGTTGCTGACAAATATGGGATAGCAGAGCTATATTCAAATCATCGGGAAATGCTCGATAAAGCAGATATTGATGCGGTTGTTGCGATTATGTGGTATAGCCTTCATCATAGCGTTATTCCTGATATTATATCCGCTGGTTTGCCTGTCGCCACAGAAAAGCCAATGTGTGTCAAATCTGATACTGCAAAAAGAATGAGTGATCTTGCCAAAGAAAAAGGCGTTTTATATCAAATCGGTTACATGAAAAGACATGATCCATCCGCAAAATTGGCTAGAGAAACTGTATTGAAATGGAAAGAAAATGGCGATTGTGGAAAACTCAATTATATTCGTGCTACAATGCCTCCTTCGGGTGATTGGACATATTTTATTGAAGACCCAATAAATCTCGGCGATATTCCTCAGAAGTATGATAATGAGTATCCAGAAGCCATACATGAATGGATCCCAGAGAATCTGAGAAATCTTTATGATGAGTTTATTAATTACTACATTCATCAAGTTAACCTAATACGATACCTAATCGGTGAAGATTATACTATTGATTATGTTGACCCAGGGCTAAAACTTATCGCTGCTAAATCTGATAGCGGTGCAACTTGCGTGCTTGAAATGGCTGATTATGGCTTAAAAAATACGTGGCAGGAATATTATAAGATTTGTTTTGAGCATGGCAAAATAGACCTTCAAATGCCTGCACCATTGGCAAGGCAAAAGGCTGGTAATGTCCGTATATACAAAGAAAATGGCTTCATAAGTTCTGAACCTGAAACAATAGAACCTTTTATTCCGCAAAAATGGTGCTTTTTTGAGCAAGCGCAACATTTTATTGAATGTGTGCGTGATGGGAAACCGACTATCGCACCAGCATCGGATGCAGTTAAAGACCTTCTCGTTTCAGAGCAGTTTATTAAACTCCTAATATCATCCAAAAATCCAAAACAAACATTCTGGTAATATTTCTGGGAGCAAAAAATGGAAATAGAAAAATGTAAATCAAGACTATTAGAGCTAATCAAAGAAAAGGCTTTAAAAGTTGGGAAATTCACTCTTGCTTCAGGTAAAGAAAGCAATTACTATCTTGATGAAAGAATTGTAACTCTATCATCGGAAGGGGCTTATCTAAATGCAATAGTTATGCTCGATATGCTGAAAGGCGTGGATATTGATGCGGTGGGAGGACCTACTTTGGCGGCAGACCCTATAGCGGGAGCAATTTCAGCAATAAGCTATATAGAAGGCAGACCTTTAGATGCTTTCATTGTTCGCAAAGAACCAAAAGCTCATGGAACAGGCAAGCTAATAGAAGGACCTATAAAAAAAGGGATGAAGGTTTGTGTTGTTGATGGAACTATGACTACAGGTGGTTCTCTGCTAAAAGCAATAAAGGCATTGGAAAACGAGGGCTGTTTAGTTGTAAAAGTGCTTGTATTGATCGATAGACTTGAGGGCGGGAGAGAATTTCTAATAAATAAAGGTTATGATTTTGACTCAGTTTTTACTAGGGATGACCTAATTTAGATAAAAGGCTTTTCAAGGAGGGCTATTATGCAGACAAGAAAACTAGGAACATCAGATCTTCATCTAACAACCGTTGGATTTGGAACATGGGGGATGTCTGGCGCTGGATGGAGAGGTGGATGGGGACCACAAGATGATAACGATTCTATCAAGGCAATCATAAAATCCTATGAATTAGGTGTTAACTGGATTGATACAGCGCCAGTTTACGGACTTGGACACTCAGAAGAGGTCGTTGGCAAAGCACTAAAAGAACTCAAAGAAAGACCGATTATCGCTACAAAACTTGGGCTTGTCTGGGATGATAAAGGTGATATATCAAGAAGCCTAAAAAAGGAAAGCGTTAAAAAAGAAGCAGAAGATAGTCTAAGACGCATGGGAATTGATGTTATTGATTTATATCAGATACATTGGCCTATTGATGATAATATGGATGAAATATTAGAGGGCTGGGCAACAATGGCAGAACTTGTCAAAGAAGGCAAAGTCCGATACATCGGCGTATCTAACTTTAATATTGCACAAATGGAAAAAATCAAGGAAATACATCCCCTAACATCATTACAACCGCCTTATAATATGACAAAAAGAGGTGTAGAAAAAGAAATACTTCCATATTGCGGAAAAAATAATATAGGCGTTGTATGCTATAGTCCAATGGGTAAAGGAATACTTACAGGTAGTTTTTCAAGGGAAAGAGTTGAAAATCTTTCAGATGACGATCATCGCAAACGAACACCCGATTTTCAGGAGCCAATATTAAGCATTACTCTTGATATGGTAGAAGCTCTGAAACCAATCGCTGAGAAATACGGCAGAACGCTTGCTCAACTAGCAATCGCATGGGTTTTAAGACGTTCTGAGGTTACTTCTGCAATCGTTGGTGTCAGGCGACCTTCGCAGATAGATGAAACAGCACCCGCAAGTGATTTGGTTTTGCAGAAAGATGACATCGATAAAATTCAACAGATCCTTGATGAATATGATTCTAAGATTGCGTCTGCTCCACCTGTAAAATCTGTTCTTTAGATATTATACAGATAAAGAAAGGAGAAACATATTAAATAGCAATAACTTGCTTTTTGGTATGTAAAATAAAATGTTAATGATTATTTCCATGATTATTCCTGCTATTGTAGGCAATTCTGCTTCATCAGAGAAAATACCTGTAATACTTGATACTGACATCGGCGGAGATATTGATGATACATGGGCTTTGGCGATGATGTTGAAATCACCAGAACTTGATATAAAACTCATTGTAACTGATACAGGCAATACAACCTATCGAGCAAAAGTTGTCGCAAAGATGCTTGAGGTCGCTAAACGTACTGATATTCCTATTGGTATCGGTCTGCATTTAAGCGATGATGAAGGTGGTCAAGCGGATTGGGTAAAAGGCTATGATCTAGATTCATATCCCGGAAAAGTTTATAAAGACGGCGTAGGAGCATTGATTGATACCATAATGAATTCGCCTAAACAAACTACCTTGATATGTATAGGTCCCGTTCCAAATATCAGCAATGCGCTTGAAAGAGAGCCAAGAATTGCAGAAAAAGCAAAATTTGTTGGTATGCACGGAAGTGTCAGAAAAGGATATGGCGGGAGTGAAAAAATCTCCGCAGAATATAATGTTGTTGCATATCCCAAAGATTGCCAAAAAGCTTTTACTGCTAAATGGGATATGACTATAACTCCTCTTGATACTTGCGGGCTTATTGTCCTAAAAGATGAAAAATATGCAAAAATAAGAGATTGCCAAGACCCGATTGCAAAGGCTGTTATCGAAAACTATAATATCTGGGCAAGAGGAAATCCTGAGCAAAGCTCTGTTCTTTTTGACACAGTGGCGGTTTATCTTGCTTTTTCAGAAGAACTGCTTGTGATGGAAAAGCTAGGAATTAGGGTCACAGATGACGGCTTTACTATTGAGGATGAAAATGCTAAAAAAATAAACTGCGCAATGGATTGGAAAGATCTTTCTGCGTTTGAAGATTTTTTGGTTGACCGATTAACAAAGTAATTCCTTTAAATTTTTGGCATTGAGTAATATATTGCCTGCTTGCGCTGTAACAAAGGCAGTATATCATACTATTTGAGCAGTTTCTTTGTCTTTAATATACTGCCTAGCCATTAGTAGCAATGTTTTATCACATGCTTGGATTAATCTTTATGAAAATAATATTGGCAAAAAATGCAGGATTTTGTTTTGGCGTAAAAAGAGCTATGAAATTAGCCTTTGAATCTGCTAATAAGTATCAAAAAACCATATATAGTCTAGGTCCTCTTATCCATAACCCACAGCAAGTAGAATTATTGAGCAAAAAGGGCGTTCAAGAAATAAATAATCTTGATTCACTTAGCTCTGGTGATGTTCTGATAATTAGGTCTCATGGAACAACACCATCAACCATAGACGAAGCAAAAGCAAAGAATTTAATAATTATTGATGCGACATGCCCGTTTGTTGTCAATGCACAAAAACTTGCCCAATCACTAAAAAATGAAGGCTATCAGGTTGTTATTGTCGGCGAGGGTGATCACCCAGAAGTTATCGGTTTAATGGGGTTTGCAGAAGATAAGGCTTGGGTAATAGATAAAGCAAGTGATGCTCAAAAACTTCCAATCACTAAGAGAATCGGTGTAATCGCGCAGACAACCCAATCTTTCCCAAATTTTCAGGGAGTTGTAAATGCCTTGCTTGAAAAATGTGATGAAATCAAGGCATTTAATACTATCTGTCATGCAACAGCCCAACGTCAGGAAGGTGCTATTGAGTTAGCTAAAAATGTTGATATTATGATTGTCATTGGTGGATATAATAGCGCAAACACTAGCAGGCTTGCATCGCTTTGTAAGGAATCAGGCGTCAAAACATATCATATAGAAACCGCAAATGAACTTGACTTATCATGGTTTAAAGGGATCGAAACAGTTGGCATAACCGCAGGGGCATCAACTCCTGATTGGATAATAGACGAAGTTATAGACAAAATAAAAAATGCTGGATTGATAAGCAAATAATCGATTGAGGAGGATTTTATGCCATCTAAAACAAAGAGATTTCTATCAGCAGAAAGTGGTGTTGCTGAATTGTTAAAGCAAACGCCTCCACTTCATTTCTCTGGCAAAACAAAAAGTGATTGGCAGGAATGGCGAAGGAAATTCAGAGCCAAAATAAAGCAGAATCTTGGGTCTTGCCCTGATCCTGTTCCACTTGAGGTTGAAGTGCTTGAAAGTGTAAAGCTGGATGGATATACCCGTAAAAAGATAATCTTTAATCCTGATGCTTTCTCGTCTGTTCCAGCCTATATATTAATACCAGATAAAGCCTCTGTGGATAATCCATGCCCAGCGGTGCTTTGCGCACATGGTCATGGCATAGGCAAGGATACGCTTGCAGGTGTTGTTGATATGGATTACCAAAAGCAATTTGCGGTTGAACTTGCAAAACATGGATATGTAACAATCGCACCAGATTGGCGGACATTTGGCGAGAGAAAAGACCGTGACGAGTGGGTTCGTCGTCCGGGACGTGATGGTTGTAATGTCGCATATCTAGCTTATGGATATTGGGGCTATCAAATGCTTAATCTTGATATTTGTGATGCCAAACGTTGCCTTGATTATTTGCAATCACTACCTTATGTTGATGGCAAGAGGCTTGGGTGTATGGGATGTTCTTTTGGCGGAACAATGACAACCTATATATCTGCAATGGATAATCGCATAAAATCTGCTGTAATCGTTTGTTATATAAGCACAATTGAGGATGCCCTAAATGATCGTGGCAGAGGTAATACATGCGGTTCGCAATTCATGTTTGGGTTGAGGCAATATGGCGATATATCTGATGTTGCAGGGCTGATCGCACCAAGAGCATGTATGGTGCAGATTGGAAGCAAAGATGATTGCTTTATTGAGAAGGATGCACTAAAGGCATACAAGCATCTTGAGGCTATATATAAGTCAGCAGGCGTTCCAGATAGGCTAGAACTTGATCATTTTGAAGGAGTCCATGAAATTGATCTGGTCTCTGCAATCAAATTTTTGGATAAGAATTTAGTGGAAAAAAAGTGAAAAAAGAGTGAAAAAAGCTATATAATATAGTGAGTTTACATTGTTTATTCCTTTTTTTCACCGACTATTTCCCTAATATAATATATCGGCTTGCGCTGAGACTCGTAATATGTCCTGATCATGATCTCTGCCAGCAATCCCATAGTGATAAATTGCACTCCGACAAGAATTAGCAGTATACCCAAAAGAAGCATAGGCATCCGATTCTTCAATGATGTTGCTTCTGATGGAAAGAATATCTTTCCAATAGAGAGATAAAGGCATATCAGAAAGCCCAAAAATCCAGATGTAATGCCGATTCTGCCGAAAAAGCGTATTGGTTTTGTGGAATATGAAAGCAGAAACTTGATGGTCATCAGATCAAGAATTACTCTCATTGTGCGTGAGATGCCGTATTTTGACTTACCATGCAATCTTGGATGATGCCTTACCTTTATTTCGGTGATAGATGCGCCAACCCATTTGGCAAGCGCAGGTATAAATCTGTGCATCTCGCCATAGAGATTGATATTATCAATTATCTCTTTCCTGTAAGCCTTCAGCGTGCAACCGAAGTCATGGATATTTACCTCAGTCATCTTTACTATGAGTTTGTTTGCTAATATCGATGGTATTCTGCGAGAGATAAACTTGTCTTTTCGATCTGCACGCCATCCACTAACAACATCATAACCTTCATCTATCTTTGCCAACAAATTAGGTATATCAGCAGGATCATTTTGGAGATCGCTGTCTATTGTAATGATGACTTTGCCTTTTGCATGATGGAACCCCGCGCTCATTGCGGCTGTTTGACCAAAATTTTTGCGAAACTTGATTGCCTTAAATTTTGGGTCAGATTCACTTATTTTTTTTAGTATATTAAAGCTGTTGTCTTTGCTTCCATCATCAACAGCTATTATTTCATATTCTTTTCCAAGCTTAGTCAGGACCTCAGTTAATTGTCTATGGAGTTCCTCTAGATCCTCTTCTTCGTTATAAACAGGAAATACAATTGATATATCAATATCCTTTGACATTCTCACCCCAACTTTTCTTTAATATTATTTTTTATTTTATAGGAAATTATACTTTTTGTAATGATTCAAGAAGACCCTTCACTTTTTTCAGGGTGACATTTTGCTGTCATTTTGAGCAAAGCGAAAAATCTTTTTTAGTCAAATATTGATCAATCGCTTTTGCTGCCTTTTTGCCAGCGCCCATTGCACTTATGACTGTTGCAGAACCACTGACAATATCGCCACCAGCCCATACATCATCAATAGAGGTTAAGCCTGATTCATCTATTGTTACAATACCACCCCATACCTGCACATCAAGATTAGGAGTTGTTCTGCTTATAAGTGGATTAGGAGTTGTGCCGATAGCGACTATAAGGTTATCAATCTCTATTTCAAATTCTGAACCTTCAATAGGTATTGGTCGCCTTCTGCCCTTCATATCAGGTGCGCCAAGTTCTGTTTTAATACATTTAACCGCCATTACTGTTAGCTTTTCATCACCGATAACCTCTATTGGATCGGTTAAGAACATAAATTTTATGCCTTCTTCTTTTGCGTGTTCGATTTCTTCCTGACGTGCAGGCATTTCTGCTTCTGATCGCCTGTATATTATCATAACTTCTTCAGAGCCAAGACGGAGCGCAGACCTCGCAGCATCCATCGCAACATTTCCACCACCCACAACAGCAACCCTTTTCCCTATTCTAACGGGTGTGTCATAGTCAGGAAATCTGTATGCTTTCATAAGATTAACTCTTGTAAGAAATTCGTTTGCAGAGTATACACCAGCAAGGTTTTCTCCGGGGATACGAAGGAAAACGGGCAATCCTGCACCTGTTGAAAGGAAAAATGCTTTATATCCCTCTTGTCTGAGATCATCAATGGTTACGGTTTTTCCAACGACAACATTTGTTTCAATATTAACGCCAAGAGATTTGATATAATCAACCTCACGTTTTACGATGTCTTTTGGCATACGAAATTCAGGGATACCATAGACAAGGACTCCACCAGCGGTATGAAACGCCTCAAATATTGTGACATCATATCCCATCTTTGCAAGATCAGCGGAAGCGGTCAATCCAGCAGGTCCACTTCCAATGACGGCAACCTTTATTCCGTTTTTATTAGTAGCTTTTAATGACCTTTCCTTGACATTATTAATTTCCCAATCAGATGCAAATCGTTCAAGACGTCCAATCGCAACTGGTTCGTGTTTTCTGCCCATAATGCACATTTCCTCGCATTGAGTTTCCTGTGGACAAACACGACCACATATTGCAGGAAGGTTATTCCTGTCTTTTATTATGTTAATGGCGGATTCATAGTCTTTGTCCTTAATTTTTTGTATGAATGCAGGAATATCAATTCCAACTGGACACCCCTCAACACAAGCGGGTCTTTTGCATTGCAGACATCTTGATGCTTCTAATAGTGCATCTTCTTCTGTATAACCAAGAGCAACTTCCTCAAAATTACATATACGTTGCTCTGCTGGCTGTTCAGGCATCTTTGTTTTTTTCTCAAGCATTGGCTTTATCCTCAGATTTGATGATAATAGAATTATTGCGGTTTAATATTATGCAAACGGCATGTATGTTTTTCTTTTGACATTTTTTCTTCATCAAGATAGTATCTTTGGCGCATTAGCAGTTCATTGAAGTCAACCTGATGGGCATCAAACTCAGGACCATCAACGCATGTGAATTTGACTTCACCACCAACAGTTACACGACATCCGCCACACATACCCGTTCCATCAACCATAATAGGATTAAGGCTTACGATTGTATGCACGCCGTATTCTTTCGTAACATCCGCCAAAAATTTCATCATCATTAAGGGACCGATTGCAATTACAAGATCGGGCTTTTCACCAGCATCAAGCAATTCCCTAAGAGCATCAGTAACAAAGCCCTTTTTTCCATAAGAACCATCATCGGTGCAAACAATCATCCTGCTGGCGTATTTTCTGAAATCATCTTCTAACAGAACAAGTTCCTTGCTTCTTGCACCAACAATTGCGGTAACATAGCTTCCCCTCCGCGAGAGTTCTTTGACTTGTGGAAACATACAGGCAGTCCCAACGCCTCCACCAACACAAATAACATTTGATTTACCTTCAGGCAGTTCAGTTGGATTACCCAAAGGACCCACTACATCAAGAATATTATCACCTACATCTAATTCTGACAGATATGTAGTTGTATTGCCAGCAACCTGAAATACGATGGTTATTGTGCCTTCTTCTGGATCGCTATCTCTTATAGTAAGCGGAATACGTTCCCCTTGTTCGTCAATTCTGATGATGATAAATTGTCCCGGGAGGGCTTTTTTTGCTATTCTTGGTGCTGAAACTACCATTTGATAGATTATTGGTGCAAGCTGTTCTTTCTTTTTTATTTCAAACATTCATTTTCTCCGAAAAATAGAATACAGATAGAGCGGATTAGCGCGGATAGAAAAATCGTAAAATGTAATGCGTGAAACGTAAGACATATTACGCATAACGCATAGCACATTAAGTATCACGTATCACTCATTATGCTTTACTCATTACGAACTAAATCAGCGTCAATCTGCTTAATCCGTTTAATCCACGTTCTATTCCTAAAAAAATTAATCTGGTCAAGCACTACTTTAAATATGGGCATTATTTATAATTTTTAATGCTAGCCCATTTTGTTGCAAGCTTATTATTTTTGTCAACCGCAGTGGCGTTAAGGATACCTTTATTCATGATAGAGCTTATTTCAGCTTCTTTTAGAGTTGATTTGAATAATGCAAACTCATCAACAGCACCAGCGTATTGTTCACCGCCAGCATATCCGCCAATCATATATTCTTGATTGTTGCCCCTTGTTTTTTGGAAAGCAGATTCTTTTGCTACCTTGCCGTTAATGAATACCTGAAAATTCTTTGTATCGGCAGTTACAGCGGTATGAACCCATGTTTTTGCATCAACAAGCCCAGGGGCTGTTTCACACATTCCACCAGCCCATGCAGCATTAACCCATCCACGCCAAGAAAGTAATCCGTTATTGTTGATAAAAAGCGTATCGTTTGGATCGGGACCCGCACGGAATATCTGTTGCCATTCATTACCTGCCCTTGTAGCATTAATCCACATAACAAGGGTAAATACGCCATCAGCAAACATTTCTGAACTGACTGTTTTTGATGCAGCTATCCTGACACGACTACCGCTAAATTCCAAAGCCTTTCCTATTTTGCCATCGATCACACTCGGATTGTTCTGTGTTGTGCCATCATTACCATTACCAGATACATCAGGGACAATATCACCCTTAATATTATCAAATGTAAAGGCAACAATCGGTTTATCCATCGCATATATTGTTAATGGAATTAAAAGCAAAATAAAAACAAATAAAATATATCTCATTTTTACTCCTCCTTAACGTTGTAACGATAGACGTTCAGTGATGCAATAAAATATTGTTATATGGATATTATCATTATAGCGATATATTGTCAAGCAAAATTAAATTACCTGCAATTCGGAAAGTTAAACATGCAATAAGTAGTTTTTTGGAGAAAGTGGATTCTGAATTGCAGGTCTGTATCTGTTTATGTTGACGTTTGTATCTTTTGATGATAGAATCTATTTCAATAAAACATAATAACCTCGAATAAGGAGTTTTTTTATATGAAGATAATCGCAAAAATTGTATCATTATTTATATTTATTCTTATGTTATCGGGCTGTTCTATATGGCGAACCTCCCAACTTGAGCCATTGCCACCAAGAGAGGCTAGTTTTTATGAACAAGAAGGTGACGCTTTCCTAAATGAAAACAGATATGATATGGCTGTGGAATCATATTCTAATGCCTTAAAGAAAGAATCAAAGGCAATTGAAACTCGTAGGAAACTCGCAGAAACATACTTCAAACTAGGCAAAAATGACCTTGCATTAGATGAGTTTTCAAAAATTCTAAAAATTGATTCCAACTATATACATGCACATAATTATAGAGGCTTTATATATAGCAATGAAAATAAATGGAATGAAGCCATAAATGAATTTGAAACTTCACTTAAAATTGATCCGAATAATATATATGCTTTAGGTCATCTAGGACTTGCATATAAAATGGCTGGACGCTTAGAAGATGCCAAAAGTGTTTTATTAAAGGCGATTAATCTTGATCCAGAAATGGATGATCCTGAAAGTAGGAATGTTCATAGCTATTTGGGTCTTTTGTATAAAGATCAAGGCAATTATGAAGGTGCATTAGAGGAATATAACAAAACAATAAAGCATTTCCCGACCGATACCGTCGCACAAAATCGCATCGGTGAAATATATGAAGCTATGGGCAAATATCTTGATGCCTATATTGCCTATAAAAAAACATTAAAGATTGATCCAGCAAATACCTATGCAATACAAAGAATTGACGCACTCCAGCAGTCGGGTATCTATTATGTTGAACCAGTGGATATTGTAAAGGACGATGTTCAGCAAATAATCGCAAATGCACCAGATGCAAGCCAATACCCAAATGATGGAGCAGTATTTCTCTTAAATAAGCTAAGTTATGATGTGACAAATAGCGGTTCTATTCGCTATACAGTTCATTGGATAATTAAAATTCTAAATGACAGAGGAATTGCTCAATATGGTGAACTTGCCTTTCCCTTCAATGCAACCTATCAAAATATAGGCGTAAATATGGCTAGAACTATACTGCCCGATGGAACAGAGATTGAGGCGGAAGAAGATGCCTTTCATGATATAACAATGCCCGGTTTGGCGGATTATAATCTTTATTCTGATGTGATGTTAAAAATAGTAAATATTCCTGCTTTAGAGCCGGGGGCGATCATTGAATATAAGGCAACAGTGGAAGATGCACTCGATGGAAGCGAAAAATCTTGGCTATGGGGCGGGATGATATTTCAGGGCGATGAACCCATAATTAATGCAAAGTGCGTTTTAAGAATTCCAAAAGACGTAAATATCAACTGGAAACCCAATAACTGCGATATAGAACCTGTTATAACTGAAGATGATGAAAATCTTACTTATATTTGGATAAAGAAAGATATACCGCCTATTGATATAGAAAATGCAATGCCTTCTATTGAAGATATTATACCGAGTATATACTTTTCATCAAGCCAATCATGGGACGAAGTATATAATTGGTATAAGGATTTAGCCGATCCACAAGAAAAAGTTGATGGGATCCATTTATTTGATATTGGCGTTGATTTTCAGGATGAACTAAATTCAGGTATCATATCAGAAAGCCTATTTAGGACTTTTGATACCAACAAGATAAAATTATCGCAAGACGCTAGATTATTGACAGAAGAAGACACTAAATGGTCTATAATTGATGGTAAAAAGATCTATTCTATTGAAATGTCCGAAAATGTATTAAGTGTCAGTGATGCAATTATTGCACAAAAAGTCAGAGACATAACAGAAAATAAAGAGACTGAGGAAGAAAAAATAAAAGCAATTTATGAGTTTGTTGCTTCTAATATTAGATATGTTGCCATCGAACTTGGTCAGAGCGCATATCAACCGAATACACCTGCGGAAGTTCTAACATATAGATACGGTGATTGCAAAGATAAGTCAACACTTCTGGTTGCTATGTTGAAACACATAGGCATAAAATCATATCAGGCATTAATATCACCTTCACCGGGTATGTCTGTAAACTTAGCACTCCCATCTATTGCTCAATTTTCGCATGTGATTGTCGCTATTCCAAAGGAAAATGATGAATATGTTTGGTTAGATGCAACCGCTTCGACATGTAAATATGGTGATCTTCCTTCGGGAGATCAAGGTAGAAAAGCATTTATTATTGGCGATGATAATGGGCAATTTGTGGATACCCCAATTTATCCAGCAGAAGTAAATAAGATTGTTTCGCTTAGTGAATATTCAATAAAAGTTGACGGAACAATAAATGGATGGGAAAAAACTATTGCCAATGGTCAAGCAGATATGTATTTGAAGATGATTTATAGATTAACAAGTCCAAATAAATATAAACAAATAATGGAAAGTTCCCTTAATCAGAATTATCCGGGAATAAAGGTTAATGGTATTACAATGTCTGATCTATATAACTTGGACAAACCAATAGAAATAAAGGTTGATTTTTCTTGTCCTAATTATGGATTAAACTTTGGAGATGTAATGGTTTTTCCCATACCAAGTGAAGATTTTGCCTCTTATGCGACTCTTGTTGGCGGAGATAGTACTAGGAAATATGATTTCCATCTTGGATATAATATGATGATAGAAAGGGAATTAACGTTGACAATTCCAGATAATTACACTGTTAAATCTCTACCAGATGATATAATGGCAAATTATGATTTTGGAGCATTTACTAGAAAATATGAGAAAATTGATGATAGAACAGTCAGATATTCTCTCTCATTTATTATAGGAAATCATATAATTAAACCATTAGAATATGAAGGAATAAAAAAACTTATAGAGACTGTATCGAAAGAAGACCGCGCGCATATAATATTGAAAAAAAATCCTTAATTCATCTATTATTGTCATTTTTTATTTGCGTTTTTGCTAGATTATAGAATTCAAATCCATAGCTAATCGCGGAAACTCCCGTAAACATAAGAGCAACCGTCAAAGGATATGATCGATATGGCATTTCAAAAGCATAAGCCATGATTGCCATCGCTTGAAAAAAGGAGGTTGCTTTTCCCCATATATTTGATGAGGTAATAATAGTCCATCTTTCTACCATGAATAATCCACAGACTATAATTCCCATATCACGAAAAATTATGAATCCCATAGCCCACCATGGAAAATCTCTATATATTGTTACTGCGATTGCAACTGCTCCGAGAGAGAATTTATCACCGATGGGATCAAGCATTTTGCCTAACGCAGATTCGATTTTAAGTCTTCTTGCCAAAAAACCATCTAAGGCATCAGTTAATACCGCAATACTCATCAAAATTATAGTTAATACTCTATATGTATAGTTATCTTTTGTAAGAAAAAATATTATGAAAGGTAAAAGAACAAGTCGAGAAATTGAGAGAATATTAGAGATATATAAAACTTCTTTTTTATGAATATAAACCTTAACCTTTTTTATTGACATCTCAAAAGTGCCTCTTTATCTAATCAATGCCTTTACTTTATAAATTTTGTATAGTTTAACATATAAATACAGGTAAGTCAATACTTTGCAAAGCCAAGTATATTATAGAATTATAGACAAAATCTATGAATAACTGCCATTTTGTCATTATCTATATGTCATTTTTACATATATTGATCAATGGACATATAACTCAACAAAAATGCTTTATATCATATAAATTAAGGATTATCAATACTTTGACTTTCATTTTGTTGATCGTCATAAAAAAT
>CAZMCH010000013.1:0-67750 GCA_964564735.1 uncultured bacterium | reverse complement strand
TTGGAGGATATGCTATGAAGAAAAGAATCAATCCTGATAGAATGATACAAACAATTCAAGAATATTTCAATGATTCATTAAGCAAACCAAATCTCAAGAACCTATGCCTAACCACAATAGCAATGGCAAAGTCTGAAAAAATAACAATGAATGAAATATCAAGAAGCATGTAAAGGTAAATCTATACAGTGCCAAGAATCCATCAGACGAAGATGAACCATACTTTGTTGTTTCCAATATAGATGATACTTTGAGTTTGCTTTACAAGAAAAGAAAGCAGATAGAGGAAGCCTTTAGAGATATGAAATCACTACGTCTAGTAGAAAAGAATTCTCATTGATACGTGTAATCAAAGAGAAACTGCGAGATTCTTGGATTCATTTCAGTCTTGATCCCTTCAGGACAATAGATAATGCGTGTTTCTATGAAGTATAAGAAAAACTGAGGGTGAATCAGTCTCAGCAGATCTACTTGACAAAATAGATTGAAGAATGTTATAAAAAAGGAATAAAATTACATTTTATAGTGATTTTATATATTGAAGTGACTATATAGAAATAAATTATAAATGAATTTTGGACGGTGAGTTAAAATGCCCAAAAAATTAATTCTGGCTTCTGCATCGCCTAGACGAAAGCAACTTCTTGAACAAGTTGGGCTTATTTTTGATATTATACCAAGTGATATTGATGAAGAAATTTTCATCCATCATGATCCATTGATAAACATACAAGCGATTGCATTGAATAAAGCGCTGAATGTGGCAATGAAAATACACAAAGGATTAATCATAGCTGCTGATACACAAGTAATAGTTGATAACAAAGTGCTTGGAAAACCAATTGATAAAACAGATGCAATAAAAATGCTTTCAGATTTAAGCGGAAAAAAACATAAAGTTATTACGGGTGTTGCTATTATTGATGCGGATACAGGTATGCGCGAATCATGGGTTGAAACAACCTTTGTTGTCTTTAGGAAACTGACTCTAGATGAAATTCTATCATATATTGAAAGCGGAGAATATGAAGGGAAGGCTGGAGCTTATGGTATACAAGGAAGAGCGGCAGCCTTCGTTGAGAGAATAGAAGGCTGCTATTTTAATGTTGTCGGTTTGCCTCTAGCGAAATTAATGGAAAATCTACGAAGGTTCTGTAAATGAAATAAATGTCTTTACGGTTGTGGCAGATTTTGCCTTTTGATACCATGTATTATAGATCATATTTTGTTTTTGTCTTATAAGCTGTTCACGTAATTGATCTAATTCCTTTTTATTTTGTGCTATTTGAGTTTCATCAACTTCCTGCCGTTCTGTTATTTGAATCACACAAATTCCATTTTTGCTCTTAAATGGTCCAGATACAGTTCCTACACTTGTTTTAAAGCTTGCTTCCATTGCTTCTTTTGATTCTATTGAGCCATCGTTACCTCGTATATAGCCATCCCTTGTAAATGCAAAAGGTTCTGATTCAACAACTTTAATTTCAATATCTTTTGGCAATAGTTTTACAATATCCTCAATAGTTCCAGATGGATTTCTTGATGCCATTATTTTTTGTATCTCGTCAAAAGCAATGCTTTTGGCTTTCTCATTTTTTAGATCATTAATAACTTTATCTTTTACTTCTTCAAATGTTGGCAAAGAAGCTGGTTTTTTGCCTAAAAGCTTGAAGACATAATATCCCAATACTCTATCGCCATATAGCTTAATTTCTATAAGATTACTAATTTCGCCAACTTTCATCTTAAAGGCTTCATTTGTAATATCACGATATGTATTGCTTGATCCTATCTTTGGAATCATATCGCCTTTGGCAAAAAATCCTGTTTCTTCAATTGCCAAACCTAGATCGGGATTAGCATCAATCGCTGCTTGAAGATTTTCTTCTGCCATTATGGTATATTGAATATTGTCTGCTTCTTGCCTTGCGATAACCCATGATTGCTCTTCTATTAGTTTTGATAAGATTTCCTGATATGCTTCTTCTAAGCTTTTTTGTGATGCAGGTTTTTTCTCATCAACGGTTATTATATGATAACCAAAAGAAGTTTCAACTACATCACTGACCTTCCCCGGCTCAAGAGCAAATGCTGCATTTTCAAATGGTTTAACCATCTTACCACGTTCAAAAAATCCCAAATCTTCATATCTTACTTCAAATTGATTGTTATTATATTTTTTTGCAAGCGCATCAAAATTGGCGCCCGGTTTTTTGGCATCTTTTAAGATTTGCTCTGCATAAACCTTTGCTTTATCTTTGAAGTCTTTTGATGTGTTTTGATCCGTCCTAACGAGTATATGACGTGCTTTTACTTGCTCTGATTCATAGTAATCCTGTTGATGTGCCTTATAATATGCAGAGATTTCAGCATCGCTTATTTTTACTTTATTTCTAAATACACTTGGATTTATCTTTATAAAACTGATATTCACTCTTTCACCAAGTCGGTATTCAGCTATATTCTTCTGAAAGTAATCTTTTAGTTCAGAATCAGAAACATTTATCTTATCTATAAAAGCTCTGTAAGGTATCTCAATGAATTTTACTTTTGCCTTATTATTTTTCATTATATATTCATCTTTAACTTCTAAATCAGTAACAACTACGGAAGCATTCTGCATATCTCTAAGTTTTGCTATAAGGAGTCCGTTCCTGACTTCTTCAGCAAAAGCCTCAGGAGTAATTTTGCCCTGACTCTCAAGAATACGCTTAAATGCAGACGGATTTGACTGTCCTTCTGCAGATTTTGACCAAGTATAATATGGTATTGGTCTAACCCTTGTTTCTGCTTCTTGTGGCATAGTATATGGAAATTCTTTTATTGCGTCTTCGACTTCTTGTTTACTTACATATATACCCATCCTATCTGCTTCTTGTAACAATATAGCATATCGAGTAAGGCTTTCTATTGTCAGAAGATCGAAATCAATATTTTGTGCATAGGCTTCAAAATTTTCCCTATATCTAGTTTTTATTAATTCAATCGTATTCTCTTTAACTCTTTTATATTCATCTATGTCAACATTATGATTTCCTACTCTCATTATAATTCCTGCAGACCTTGCACAACCGGGCATCGCCACCAACATCCGTGTTGGCATGATGGTTGTTAACCAAGATGGTCCCATTTTTCGACCGCCAATGAAAAATAGTCCTCCGACAAAAATAGCAGCGACAACCCACATCAGGAATTTTAGCTTACGCCTGATAAAATGCATCATGGTAATTTAGTCTCCTCTTTGTTCTTTTAGTCACTTCTTGCAAGGTTTATTAAAATTTTTGGAAAGCTATTTGATAAGCTTCACCTTATTTTTATTATAAAACAGATATGTTTTGGGACTTAGATAAAAAAGATTTTTTGCTTCACTTAAAATGACAGCAAAATGTCACCCTGAACACAATGAAGGGTCTTCTTGAATTAATATAAAAATATAGCCTCCTAGACAACAAGAAAAACATGCTAACCATATAATAATAACTTATTATCTTTTTCTTTTCAAGTTTTAGTTTATATTATATTCTTTGACTTTTCTAAAAAGCGTTCTAAGCCCCATATTAAGTATTTTTGCAGCCCAAGCTTTATTATTATTTGTATATTTTAATGTCTCTACAATGAGTTCTTTTTCTGCGTCTCTGGCAGACATTCCAACATGTATATCAACCATCCATTTGTCATCACCAATGCGTCTGATATATTTTGGTAAATCATTAACACCAATAAAAGCTTTTTTTGTCATAACCACCATGCCCTCAATGCAGTTTTTTAATTCACGAACATTTCCGGGCCAATCATATTCCAATAAGAACTGCATAGCTTGATCATTAATGCCTTTGACTGACGTTTGATTAACCCTATTTGCATCACGAATAAAGGTTTCAACTAGGGTTGGTATATCTTCTTTTCGTTGTCTTAATGGCGGAAGTTCTATGGTAACACCATGAAGCCTATAATAAAGGTCACCCCTGAATCTTCCATCTTCTATTGCTTTTTCAAGGTTTTTATTTGTAGCAGCGATAAGCCTAACGTCAACTTTTAAGGTTTCCATGCCTCCAACCCTTTCAAATTCTTTGTCTTCGAGAACTCTCAATAGTTTTACCTGTGTATATGGGCTAATATCTGAAACCTCATTTAAAAATAGCGTTCCGCCATTGGCTTGCTCAAATTTCCCTTTTTTTGTCTTTATAGCACTTGTAAATGCACCTCGTTCATGACCAAAAAGTTCGCTTTCGATTATGTCCTCAGATAATGCAGCACAACTCAGCTCAACAAATGGCTTATCTTTTCTTAGACTACTATGATGTATAGCTCTTGCGACGAGATTTTTTCCTGTTCCCGTTTCGCCAGTGATAAGGACTGTCGTCATAACAGGGGCGACTTGTGCAATAGTTCGATAGACTTTTTGCATCTTTTCTGAATTGCCAACAAAACCAGTAAGACCATATTTACTATCTAAAGGATGATAACTTTCAATATCGTTTGCAAGTATGAGGTGTTTTTTTAATATTTTTCCTACTGATATTTTGAGTTTTTCAATATTAATCGGCTTTATTTGCATATCATGCGCGCCAGCTTTTATTGCTTCAACAGCATATTCAACACTTGTGGAATTGGCCATTATTATTACATTGGCTTTTGGATGCTTTTCTTGGGCGATGTTAAGGAGTTTCATGCCATCAATAGTAGGTGTATCTAGGGCTGTTATCACAAGGTCGACTTGTTTTTCTTTGATCCAATCTAAAGCCCTGTTACTATTGTTTAAGGGAATAACATTATATCCTTCTTCTGAAAGAGCATCTGCTATTGATTCTCTTAGAATTTCATCTTCATCAACTACAAGGATTGTTTTTGTTGCTAATTGTGTCATTTATTAAATCTCGGAAGAATTAACCTGTAGGAATTAATTGATTTTTGGATTGATTTAATGAGAAAAGAATTATACTTTAAATACCATCATTATCTAAGTATACATTAAATAAACTGCATTTGTCAAGATTTGCTTGTCTGCTGATTCACCCTCAGTTTTTTTATACTTCATAGAAACACGCATTATCTAATACCAATTTAATTTTAATATTGTTATATGTTATAATATTAGCACTATGAATAAAAGAATACCAGAAATAAAAGATAACCTAGATGAACTGCAATCAAGACTGCAGAAAGAAAAAGATTCAGAGTGAGGAAATGTTATTGAGTGGAAAAAATAATTTATTAGACTTGCCTATAACAAAATAAAATGAGATATATATCAAGCACAAATTATTGTTATTTATGAAAAGTCTTGATTATGGAATATTAAAGCGATATAATAAACAAACAGCTAAAAGAAGTTCATAATTAATGATTTAAGAGAAGAGATTAAAGAAAGCAATGTTACCTAAGAAAGCTGTTAATTCTTTGCCAGATAAACCCGGTGTTTATTTCTTTAAAGATAGGTCATTAAAAATATTATACATCGGCAAGGCGAAGTCTTTGAAAAATCGTGTCAAATCATACACTTATAAGCATTATAAGCACTCAAAACGAACAAGAAAACTAATGCGATATACCAAAAGCCTAGACTATGCGATTTGTGGCTCAGAGCTTGAGGCACTTCTGCTTGAATCAAGGCAAATAAAGGAGTATCAACCTGAATATAACATACTTCAAAGGCGATTTAG
This sequence comes from uncultured bacterium, assembly GCA_964564735.1. Taxonomy (GTDB): domain Bacteria; phylum Poribacteria; class DTPJ01; order DTPJ01; family DTPJ01; genus CAZMCH01. The sequence goes on along the minus strand of CAZMCH010000013.1, from coordinate 62,087 downwards.
AAGATGCCCATTTATCAAAATTACAATGAATGAGAGATTTCCTAGAATATTTGTTACTTGGGATGTTGAGATTGATGGGGCAAAATATCTGGGTCCATATTCAAATAGAGAACAAGCGGAAGGAACTGTTGATGTAATACATAAGCTTTTTCCGATAAGATACTGTGAAGGTGATATTGCACCAAGAAAACGCCGTCCAGCGTGCCTTAAATATGACGTTAAAAAGTGTTCAGGTCCCTGTCTTGGCAAAATAACCAGTAAAGATTATAGAAAAATATTTAATACAATAATAACCTTACTCAGTGGAAAAAAAGAGAAAATTATTAGTAATATGGAAAAACAAATGCGAAAAGAGTCGGATGCCCTTAATTTTGAAAAAGCCCAAGTTATCAGAGATCGCATTAATCTAATCAGAGAATCAATATTCAGAAGGCAATATCAAGTCAATGCTGTTGATAACAATAATCTCATTGCCATATATCCTGCAAAAGATGTCGGCTATGCAGAAATATTTTTTATCAGAAAAGGTGGGCTTGCTGGTCAAAAAACAGTATCTTTATTAGAAAGTAATCTGACTCAAATGATGGCTTCTGATATTGAAAACATTTTTTTTCAGCCTGATCGAAATGGAAATAAGACTGTTAGCAAATATGAAATAGATGCAATGAATATAATCTCTCGTTGGCTTTATAGACACAGGAACGATCAATCTTTCGTTCATATAAAAAGAAAACGCAATAAAGCAGAAACGATAAATAAAGCAGTAAACGAGATAAAAAAAGTTATAGATTCACTAAATCAAAATGAAAATAAAGAAACTTCTATTGAATGGGATCAAGAAGATTCGTGATAATATAATATTAGTTACTGAATCTCAAAGCAAAATATATAGTTCATTAGTCCTTGTATGCGGATTTGTCTTTGCACTTGGTTTATGCCTTGTTTTTAGACCAACATTTGAGTTTAACTACGAAGGCGATATTACTAGCTGGATCACTGCAAATAAATATCCTAAACAACAGGAAATATACTATTATATCCTTTCTCTAATTCTCATTCCATCAATATCTATCCTTGTATGGTTTAGTTGGTTTCTATGGTCAAATTTTCTATCATTTTTGACAAAGTTACCATCACATAATACACTCAAAAAATATGCTCTAACTTACTTAACGTTTTTTATGATTTTGACGAAGTTGGCAGAACCAAAATTTGTCAAGGTGCTTCTAATTCCTTTGATTCTGTTTGGTTTTGCAAATCTGATCTTTCTCATCCATGATATATCAAGAACAAGGTTTAAATTTATAATCAAACACTTATTTTGCAAAGATTTGGCGGATAGACATTGGTTAGTTATTGCGTCAGGCGTATGCGTTGGTCTTTTCATTCTGATAAATTACAGCGATACGCCTCAAAAGATTTTATATTGCCTAAAAATATTAGGTTTATCTATTGCAGGAGTCTGGTTATTCTGGATTTTCTGTGCATTTTTATTTATTTTAATAACCAAACGACCATTCAGCAGAAACCTAGGCATGTTGGCATATTCAAACGTTCCGCTTGTTGTGCTTTTACTTGTTTCTCTTATGTTTGAGAATGGAAATACATTGCTAGTAATTGCTTTTGTCGGCATGTTTCTCACGAAGGTCTTAATCGTTATAAAACCTTCATTGATTGATAGGCTTGATACAAAGAATTATTGCAGGCGTTTGCTTGAATATCTGCTTATTCCAGCCATAATATACGTTATTTTTTATAGCGGAGGCAACATACATGGCTGGATCGATATATTTCACGAAGGAGAACGTATTGCACCTTTGAATGAAGCGGTGCGGGGAGGCGTGCCATATAGAGATGTTTATCTTCAGCATGGCTTATTTTATAATTTTTATAGACCGCTGTTGGCATCAAAACTTTTTGGTGCAAGCCTTGCGTCTGACAGGCTTTTGGGACATATACTTGATCCGTTAGGGCATGTTGGCTTTTATTTTCTTGCCTTGCAGATATTTAAAAGCAGACTTTCTGTTTTCTTATTGCTTTGGATACTTTCTTCGGGTGTATCTGAGGAATTTATGTTCTGGGATGCGTCAAGAAGGATGGCATATACAGCAGGTAGGCTTTCATTTGGATATTTTAGCCTTGCGATACTTGCATTTTATTTGAAAAAAGGACACAACCCACTTGCTCCCCCTTTTCTAATTGGGAAAATATCAACTCCCATTTTGAAAAAAGGGATTTTTCAGCACATATTATTAATACCTGTATTAGCTGGTATTTTCTCAATGCTTGCAATATTTTATAGTCTTGAAATTGGGTTATATACTACTGTAACTTGTCTGTTATTTTTGCTAATATTTGCTTTTTCTCCACAAGCCTCAAATGTGTCAAGCCCATCATTTTCTTTTCTGAAAGAAATTCTACAAAAAGCCAAAAATGGATTGCGTCCATTATTTAGTTATATTCTAGGATTATTCATCGTTTTTGTGCCTATATCTGTTTATTTAGCATTTTATAATGCCTTTGATGACATGATAGTTAATTCATATATACAAACACGCTATCAAGGAATTATATGGGGATTACGATTTCCGCCATTATTTCCTGAACTAGCAAAGATCAATTCCATTGAGACTATGAAAGCGTTTATATTAAGTGGAACATTCAAATGGTATATGCCTGTATTGGTATATTTAATTACCGCAACTTATCTTGCTTATCAATTAATACGTTTTCGTCTATGGAAAGTAAAATCTAATGCTAGTTTGCTTCTAATCACAATTGCAGGGATAGTTTTTTTCAGAACTATGCTTGGACGCTCTGATGGAACGCATCTTTACGGAATGGCGTTTGCATGGATCCTTGTTATGTATTTGATAGAGTCTTTATTTTTTAAGATATGTAATGATTTAAAGATGGATTTTGACGTGTCTGTTACATGGCATAGCCATAAGCCGATGGCAACATCAAATCATCCTTATTCGGCAAACGCTTGGCGTGCCATTGCCATTATTGTATTAATATGGTATTCTGTATCAGTCTATAATCCTATTGATACAACAAAGCGTCTTTCAGCGATATTAACTGGCTATGGTAGTTTTGATCGCTATCATATCAATAAGCCTTTGGAACGCATAGGCGGAATCAATATTCCTACGGATCAGGCTTCACAAATAAAGGCAGTTGTTGATTATATTCAAAAAAACACTAGACCTGATGAAACAATATTTGACTTTAGCAATCAAGGCGGATATTATTTCTTTTCGGATCGACCGTCAGCAACAAGGTATCATCAAGTTTGCTATGCTTCTATTGATACTATGCAGAATGAAGTTATTGAAGGGTTGGAAAGACATAAAACTAAGTTAGTCATATTTAGTAATAGCTCATGGATGGATGCAATAGATGGAGTTCCAAGTCTCGATAGGCATAAAATAATCGCAAAATATATCAAAGATAATTATGCAGAATCAGCCAAAATAGGAACAACGACAATTTATATGAGAAAATAAAGACAGTTGGAGGGAATATTATGACTTTACGTGAAAGATTCTTAAATGTCATGGAATATAAGCCTGTTGATCAAGTGCCAAATTGGGAACTTGGTATCTGGGGGCATACAAGAGAACGCTGGTTGAAAGAAGGGGCAAAACCTGAGCAAATTGACGGAGATTGGTTTTCTGGTATAGATGCTCTGGGATTTGACAGACGTGAGTTTGTTCCTGTAAATATGGGCATGATCCCCGGTTTTGAGGGTAAGGTCATTGAAAAGACAGATAGATACGAAATAATCCAACATGGGAATGGCATTGTTACAAAGGCATTAATAGATAACACAGTCGGTGGAACAAGGGCTTCGATGGATCAATATCTTAAATTTCCAATAGAAAATATACAAGATTTAAGAGATATGAAAAAACGCTATGATCCATCTGACCCAAGACGCTATCCTCAAAACTGGCGTGATAATATTCCTCGCTGGAAAGAAAGAAATCATACATTAATATTAGGCGTTAACTGTTGCACAGGCTTCTATGGCGTAGCAAGGGCATGGATGGGAACTGAAAACTTATCATTAGCCTTTTATGATCAACCTGAGTTATGTGAGGAAATGTTTGAGTTTATAGCAGATTTCGTTATTGAAGTTACAACACCAATTTTGGAAGAAACAGACTTTGATTATTTCAATTTCTTTGAGGATATGGCTTGTGTATCTGGTCCTTTGATGAGTCCTTCGAGTTTTAAGAAGTATATATTCCCACATTATCGCAGGACAATAGAGCATCTGAAAAAAAATGGCGTTAAATATATCAGCCTTGACAGTGACGGCAATACAGAGCCTTTAATTCCGTTATTTCTTGAGATGGGTGTTGATGCGCATTGGCCCTTTGAAAGAGCATCAAACATGGATCCAATAAGGATCAAAGCCCAATATGGAAAGCAACTTAGAATTTGGGGTGGAGTTGACAAGCGAGAACTTACAAAGGGACATAAAGAAATTGATGTGGAATTAGAAAAACTTATTCCACTTATTGAAGGTGGAGGATTTATACCGACAGTTGATCATACATTTCCACCTGATATATCATGGGATAACTTTTGCTATTATATGGAAAAGAAAAAGTTGTTGCTAAAGATGGAATTATAAATTAACGTAAGTTCGATTTATAAATTTTATATATACCATTAAGACACGAAGCAGGAATAGTTACATTTTTATATCGAATTGACGTAATGTTAAGTTTATTATGAACTAATAATTTTCTGCCGAAAATGGCAAAAGCACTTTAGATACTTATCATGCTTGACATTATAATAATCTGAAAGTAAAATACAATCATCAATAGTTCTCAATTAAGACGATTTATTTTTGTAATTATTTGGTATGTAAAATAGAAGGGGGGAGGTCCCGGGGCAAGCGAGACCTCTTAATTATCGGACAGTATAAGGTTTACAATTGTTTAGATACATTATATAAGCAAAATGTTCCATAATAAATTTCATTTTTTCATTATTTTTTAGCTTTCAATAAGGAGAAATTATGGCTGAATATTGGGAAAGAGATTTTGGACTTACTAAAACTATCGTTGTTTTAATATATTTGGCAATGATTGTATATGCTTTTCTTGTATTTTCAGGTATTCCATACATCGAATACCAATGGGGTGAAACACAAAACATGATTTTTTATGTTTTGATGTTTGAGGCTGTTGGTATATTTGTTGTATCTATATTTTTGCCAAATATAATGCTGAATTCTAACAAGCTATCTGAGAAATATCGATCTTTTGGTGATCACTCGTTTGGATTAAGAAGCGTAATGGCTTATATTCGTGTATGGTCAATCATTCTAGCAGCAATCGGCGAGGCATGTGCAATTAATGGTCTTGTGTTATATTTAATAAGTGGAGATCAAACACGCCCTTGGATATTTTTCTTAATCACTATTGCTCATTATACAGTTGTGATGGGAAAACTAAGGCGTGTCCGTGAAGATGTCGAGCAATTATCAAAAATAAATTAGATTTATCGGAAAAATAAAGATAATAAAGAAGTAATATATATAGAAAGGATTTAATTATATGAAATCAAAGACACCCATTGCAAAAATAAAAATTGGAGTTATATCTGATACACATATTCCACAACAAGCTGATAATCTGCATCAGGAACTCGTTGACGAATTAGCAAAGTTTGATTTTATCATTCATGCAGGAGATTTCGAGGATATAAACACCCTGAAAAGCCTTCAAAGAATCAACCGAGTTATAGCGGTTTCTGGCAACATGGATTCAAAAGAGATAAAAGATAAATTGAAACAAAAAGAAATTATAAACGTTGATCACCATAAAATAGGCGTGATACATGGTTGGGGCGATCCTCATAAAATTGCAAAGACCGTTCTTCAGGAATTTAAGAATGACGGTGTTCAGTGTGTTGTTTTTGGACATTCACATCAGGCTTTTAATGAAATTATTGACGGTGTGCTTATGTTTAATCCCGGTAGTCCTACTGATACTATTTATGCCCATTTTAAGTCTTACGGCGTATTAGAAACACATCCAACTGGAATCAAAGGTGAGATAATTAGACTAAGGGAGTAGGAATTATGAGACAAAGCGTAAAGCATTTTATTATAATATTTACTCTATATCTCATATCTGTTTTATTTTTTGCTTGTGGAAAAGCCAATAGTGAGGAACGTGTTCTTAAAGCAACGCATGCAGACGATATGTGGTATCCAAGTAGCCCCAAAAAATTGGCTGAAACAGTAGATACCTATCTTGATAATGCAAAAAGTGAATCTATTGGAAAAATTATAGCACTAATATCGCCACATGCGGGCTATAAGTATTGTGGACAAGTGATGGGTTATGCCTATAATCAGATAAAAGGCATGGAAATTGATACTGTTGTGCTTGTTGGCTCAAGTCACAATTATGCTTTTTCTGGTGTTGCTGTTTATGATAGCGGAGTGTTTCGTAATCCTCTTGGTGATGTAGAAATAGACAGTGACTTGGCAAAGGAATTGATAGCTCAAAATCCAGCGATTAAATCAGATCCAAGACCACATATATCTGAACATTCTCTTGAAAATCAAATACCTTTCTTACAAAGGACTCTTAAAAATTATAAAATATTACTAATTTTAATACAGGATTCATCAAAGCAAAATTGTGATATTCTAACATCAGCATTGGCTAATGTGCTAAAGAATAAGCGTATACTTCTCGTTGCAAGCACTGATATGACTCATTATCCTGTTTATGATGAAGCAGTTAAGGCAGATAAATATACAATATCAGCATTGGAGACGATGAATTCTAGCCTAATGAGAAAAAGGCTTGATGATTATATGAAAAGGGGCATCAATAACCTCCATTGTATGCTATGTGGTGATGGTCCTGTTTATGTCGTAATGGAAACAGCTAAAAGACTTGGTGCAGACTCAGTTAAAGTATTAAAATATGCCAATTCGGGTGATATTCCTGATGGCTTAAAAAATAGGGTGGTGGGATATATGGCAGTCGCATTTTTTAAATCTGATAAATCCGAGCAAAAAGAAACCTCAATTTCTATGGATGGGGCATTGAATAAAGAACAGCAAGAAACGTTGTTAAAACTTGCTAGAAATGCAATCGAACTATATTTGAGGACTGGTGAGAGAATAAAGTTTGAAACTGATGATCAAAGACTTAAAGTCAAGCAAGGGGCTTTTGTTACGCTTCACAAACAAGGGGATCTTAGGGGATGTATTGGTCATATAATACCAATAGAGGCTTTATGCGATACCGTTATAGATATGGCAATCGCATCAGCAACCGAGGACCCACGATTCCGTCGAGTTACCATTGATGAGATGAAAGATATTGATATTGAAATTTCTGTCTTATCTATACCTCGCAAAGTCAAAAATGCTGACGAAATAGAGATGGGTAAGCATGGTGTAATCGTAAGCAGAGGTATGAGAAAAGGGGTTTTCTTGCCACAAGTAGCAACTGAAACAGGATGGGATAAAGTGACATTTCTCGAGCATCTTTGTCGTGATAAAGCTGGGCTATCGAAAGATGCTTGGAAAGATCCTGATACAACCATTGAGGTATTTACCGCACAGTTGTTTGAGGAAGAAAAATAGCTTTTTTTATCAATAATCACTCAAAAAATAGAAAAAACCTACCTTTTCTAGTAATAAATTTGGGATTTAGATTTAAAAGCGGACTGATAAATCCTGAATTTTTATCCTATATCAATTCTTTAACAAATGTTCTATTATTTCTAATATAAAAAGTCTAATTATAAAGGTGATGAAAGTCAGAATTTGAAATTATTATGTATCATAGGACCAACAGCAGTTGGCAAGACAGAAATTGCCATCAATATTGCGCTCTGTATTAATGGGGAGATTGTATCAGTTGATTCTCGGCAGATATATCGTAAGATGGACATTGGAACAGCAAAGCCGACTCTTGAGCAAATAAACATAGTTCCTCATCATTTAATTGATTGTGTTGAACCAGATGAGTATTTTTCAGTGGCGGATTATCAAAAACTTGCTGATAAAGCTATAAAAGACATACAAAATCGTGGGAAAGTGCCAATGTTGGTTGGTGGCTCAGGGATGTATTTCAGGGCTGTAATTGATGGCTTATTTGAAGGTCCCGAAGCGGATAAAGATTTTAGAGATAAACTCAAAGCAGAAGCAGAAGAAAAAGGCATTGAGTATTTATACGAAAAACTAAAAATCATTGACCCACAGGCATCAAAAAATATCCATCATAACGATCTTACAAGAATTATAAGGGCATTGGAGGTATTTGAACTTTCAGGAATAAGAATATCTGAATTGCAAACACAGTGGAATGGTTCAAAAACCAGATACGATTTTATTGCCTTCGGACTGAATCGCCCCAGAAGAGAGCTATATGAACGAATAGAAGCAAGGGTTGATAATATGATAACTGATGGCTTGCTTGACGAAGTGCGCCTGCTTTCCTCTTACAGCAGAAATTTACCCGCTATGAATTGTTTTGGATATAAGGAATTCTTTGATTATTTGGACGGAAAATATAATCTAAAAGAGGCAATAAGGCTTGTAAAACAGAATACAAGAAGGTATGCAAAAAGACAGTTGACATGGTTCAGGAAAGACACAAGAATCAAATGGATTGACCTATCGGAAAATCTATTGCCAGAAGATATAATTATCAATGAATTTGAGGGAGGAATTTTATAAATATGAAAATGACTTGTTTTAAGTATGCGTCAGTTTTTTTTGCAATAATATTATTTTTTATACAATCTGTTTCTGCAAATAATGGCACAGTTAAATTTAATGAAGACGGTTCATTTTTTATTGAAGGTCAGGGATTGCCAAAAGTAAAAGCTAGCTTGTTTTTATGGCATGGCAATTGGCAATATGCAACGCCTTCATCTGTTGTCGCCTCTGAAAATAAATGGACAGGCAATATGCCTGAATCTAATATAACAACAGGTTATATATCTTATACACAAACAGCAAAAATTAATGATGATGGTATTACAGAAATATCACTGGATTTCCAGAAAAACGGTGAAATAAGTCTGAATCGTGGAATTTTCATGTTGTTTGAGTTTCCAACTTATGATATGTCTGGTCAGACAATTGAATTTACACATGGACTCCCTTATGTTGCCTCAGATAATTACAAGACTTCTGCAAAGGGATTTAGTGTAAATTTAAATGAAACGATTGCTATGGAAGTGAATTTTGATAGGGCATGTTTATTTGAGCATCGTGGGAAAATAGGTGAATCCTTAATGAATATTCGCCTTTCTCCTGAATCCAATACAAAAATAACAATGCAGATAAAATTTAAGCCTGCAATTGATGTAACAACAATATGGCAGGCAGAACCACAAAACAAAAAACTTGCTATAAAAGGCGTTAAATTAAGTGCAGATCAAGTTCCAAGATATGGCATATTAGAATTAGATATTGACCTGAATGCTTCTTATTATGATTTTTTTAATCCAAATGACATCAAATTGGATGCAGAATTTACATCACCCTCAGGTAAAAAATATATTGTCCCTGCATTTATCTATCAGGGCTTCAAGTCAGAACAAGAGGGCGATCTTGAGTTATTGGCTCGTGATGGTGGATTAATATGGAAAATCCGTTTCTCTCCAACCGAAATAGGCGATTATAGCTTTATAATAAATGCAAAAGATCAAAAAGGCAAGATAAAGTCAGAATTAAAGAAATTCATTTGTGTTGAATCGGAGTCAAAGGGATTTGTTAGGATAAGCCAACCATCGGAGAAAGGTTCACCATTATATTTTATACTTGATAATGGAGAAACGCTTTTCCTAATGGGTCATAATATGCCAACATATTATTCTAATGTTGATGAATATTTTTCAAAAATGAAGGAGGCTGGTGAAAATTATAATCGCTTTTGGATGTATAGCAACGCTCTTGGTTTGGAGTGGGGACAGCCTGTTGGATATTATCGGCTTGATGAAGCATGGAAATTAGATAAAGCTATTGAATCAGCATCTAAGCATGGGATATATATAATGCTCTGTTTTGATACACATCAGGATTTTAGGGAAAACTGGGATAATAATCCTTATAATATAAAGGTCGGTGGACCTATTCGCAAACCATTGGATTTTTTCAAAGATGCGGATGCAAGACAACTATATAAAAGGCGATTGCGCTATATTGTTGCTAGATGGTCAGCATATACAAATATAATTGCATGGGAGTTTATGAATGAGATAGAAGGCTGGGAAGGTGCAGAACAAAATAAAGCTGTTGTTACAAAATGGACTTCTGAAATGGCAAAGGAGTTACGCAATCTTGATCCGTATAATCATCCGATAAGCACTAGCCTATGGACAACAGATGGTTGGTCAGAGCTATGGAAACTTCCAGAGATGGACTTCGTGCAGTCGCATTTTTACGCTAACAGACCGTTAGATATGGCTGGTGAAGTCGCCAGAATATCTAATCATAAAAGGACTGAATATTCCGATAAATTGCATTTATTTGCTGAATACGGCATTAATGCGGGAAGTGGAACTGCTGAAAGTGATCCAAAAGGAATACATTTACATAATGGCAACTGGGCTGGTCTTATGTCTGGTTCTGCATCTATTCCCGCAAGCTGGTGGCATGAATCATATATTGATCCTTTAAATCTTTATGAAGTTTATCGTGGAATAGCCAATTTTCTCACTGATGAAAAAGATTTAGCAAAATACGCTTGGAAACCGCTGAATGTCGCTTCATTCTCTTATATTCAGCCCCCAAAGGAAGCAACTTATAGGGATTTGCAGTTTGTTGGCAGGGGAAGTAACTGGCAAAAACCTAATAAAACGACTTTTGCTATTGACAAAGAAGGAAATATAAGCGATATTGACCAGATGCCAAATATTCTTCATGGCAAGGCACATGAAACCTTGAAAGCTACTCTTAAATTTCAGACAGAATATATTGTTGATGGTAAATTTATTATTCGTGTCGGAAAAGTTGGTGATAATGGCTTGCTCAAAATCATGATTGACGATAAAGAAGCTATATCTGTTGAATTGCCAACAGGTGAAAATCTTGGTGTTTCCAGTGAGTATGTCAATGAATGGAAAAGATGGGAAACTGTATATAATAAAGATATTGAAATAGACGTTCCGACAGGAAAGCATGAGATTCAGATTCAAAATGAAGGCAATGACTGGATAATGATAGAAAATATTCGGTTGACAAACTATATGACAAGTGACAAACCCGATATTCGTGTTTTGGGTATGCAAACAGACAATAGGGCAATGCTTTGGGTTCAAAATAAGGCTCATACTTGGTTCAATGTAAGAGATAATGTTCAGATAAATTCTATTCCGCCAACGAGATTATTTTTATCAGGTTTTGCCAATGGCACTTATAGGGTTGATTTTTGGGATACAATAAAAGGATCAATTATGGAACAAAGGGAAATTAATGTTTCTGATAAAATATTATTGCTTGATTTACCCGAAGTAATGAATGATTTTGCCATTAAGGTAAAACAGAAATGAGGAATAAAATTATGAAAAAATTAATGTTATTTGGTATTATTGCTATTTTATTAACATCCACAATGGTATTAAACTCTTGCTCAATAATAAATGGGCTTGTTAAGGAAAGGGTTAAAGAACCAAAGGTTGATTTTTTAGATGCGAAAATCTCAGGACTTTCGCTTGAAGCGGTTGATCTGCTTTTTGATCTTAAAATTTATAATCCAAATAATATAGGTGTGAAACTCGCCAAATTTGACTATGATCTTTTACTAAATGGAAATCCCTTTGTAAACGGAAATCAGAACAAAGGTATCGAGATACCATCATTGGGCGAAGAAAATATACAATTGCCACTGACATTAAAGTATTCCGATATATACCGAACATTCCAAAATCTGCGTGAAGAAGGGCTTTCTAACTATCAGATGAAATTTGGCTTATCTTTTGATGTTCCAGTCTTGGGTGCAATTAGAATACCTGTTAGCAAATCAGGTGAATTGCCAATGATAAAAATTCCAAAAATAAGTTTCGGTGCATTAAGGCTTGATAAATTGAATCTAACTGGTGCTGATCTTAAACTTAGTCTTAAACTCAATAATCCCAACATATTCTCAATGATTCTCAGTAAAATGCAATACGATTTCAAAATCAATGGGCTAAATATTGTCTCAGGCTTAACAGAAAAAAGTATGCAGATCAGCGAGAAAGGCGAAAGCATGATTGAGATACCTGTATCAGTTGACTTTCTCACTGCAGGCAGGTCAGTATATCAGATAATCAATGGCGATAAAGCATTAAATTATCAATTCGGAGGCAACCTTGATCTAACATCATCGCTTCCGCTATTGGGAAAAGTCAATTTGCCATTTAGCCTTTCGGGAAGCACAAATATAATCAAATAAGGCATTGTCCAAAATAAAATGAAAACTAAACACGGAGACACAGAGACACGGAGTTTAAGAGGGAGGAAAATAATTTTTTGCTTTTTCCTTTATTCTCCGTGACTCCGTGCCTCTGTGGTTTTTCTAAATTTGACAATGCCTCAAATAAATACAGAGGGAAAAAATGACACCAAGAGAAAGATGGCTATCCGCCTTAAGATGTGAACCTGTAGATAATATCCCATTTTGGCCTAAACTTGATTCTGCTTATGTTCCATATCAAGAAGAACCATATAAAAGCATGAGCATTGATGATCTTCATAAATACGTCGGTAGTGATCAGCATATTGGAATTAGTGGATGTATCAAAACTATAAGGAAAGAGACTTCTATTAAGTCAACGCATACAAACGGGACAATGAAAATTATATATGAAACTCCAATTGGGACATTAAACGCAACTAATAAATTTGACCCAATTTCTCACTCATGGCATCCTACTGAATTTCCTATAAAGACCAAAGATGATATTAAGATAATGAAGGCTTTTGTTTTAGATGCAATAGATGAGCCTGATGAAGTTCAAGTTGAGCAAGCCAATGCAACAATTAAAAAGATCGGTGAAGAAGCGATAACTGCAACAGGAATCGGTGTTTCTCCACTTATGGACTGGATTCAGCATCTCGCAGGCATAGAGAATGGACACTTTTTGCTTAATGATTATCGCAATGAAGTAGAGGATTTATTTGATGCTATGCACGAAAAACTATGCAGACGTGCAGAGATAGTGTCTGAAAAATCCCCTGCAGTAATAGTATATTCTGTTGAAAATACATCAACAACTCTAATCTCTCCTGATATGTTCCGCAAATATTGTTATAATCATCTTTTAGACTATGCCAATATCATTATATCAAATGGTAAATTTCACATATTACATCAATGCGGTCATCTAAAAAAATTACTTGCAAATATTGAAGAATTGCCATCAAACGGGATTGAGGCTTTTACCTCACCTCCAGTTGGAAATACGACATTGAAAGATGGGCGAGATGCTTTTGCTACAAAGTGTCTGATAGGTGGAACAAACGCATATCTCTGGACAAGATCGGAAGAGGAGATAATTGGGCAGATAAAGCACGATTTAGATGAATTGCCTCATCATCGTGGGATCGTTTTGACATCAGGCGGGGTTATGCCTCCGCTTTGCAAGCCTGAGACGATAAAGAAGGTTGCTGATTTTATTAATAATTATAAAGCAAGGTAGCCATCTGGGTCGTTTTCCACACTTGTATTTATTTGTCAATTATGCTAAACTAAGAGGATAATTGTAGATATTTTTGAAATAAAAGAAGATCTATTTGTAATAATTAAAACATTAATAGCAATGTATTAGAAGGAGATAATAATGACAACAATTGTTGCTATTCATGCCAGAGAAATTTTAGATTCGAGAGGAAATCCAACCGTAGAAGTGGATGTTATTTTGGATTGTGGTGTTACTGGTAGAGCGGCTGTTCCATCAGGAGCGTCAACAGGTGTTCTTGAGGCACTTGAACTGCGTGATGGGGATAAATCCCGTTATCTTGGTAAAGGCGTTCTTAAAGCAGTAGAAAATGTCAATGATGTAATAATGCCCAGACTTGCTGGTATGGATGCACGCAATCAAGTTGAGATTGATAAAACCATGATCGAGATGGATGGTTCAGAAAATAAAGCCAATCTTGGTGCAAATGCAATACTTGGGGTTTCAATGGCTGTTGCAAAAGCATCAGCTATCGCTTTAGAAATCCCTCTTTATAGGTATATTGGCGGATCAAACGCAAAAGTAATGCCTGTTCCTATGATGAATATTCTTAATGGTGGCGCACATGCAGATAATAATGTCGATATGCAGGAATTTCTGATAATGCCTGTTGGTGCAGATAATTTTCCTGAAGCAATACGAATGGGTGCAGAGGTATTTCATAGCCTTAAATCTGTTTTAAAAGATAAGGGATATAGTACCGCAGTTGGTGATGAGGGTGGTTTTGCCCCAAATCTGAAATCAAATGAAGAAGCTCTTGAACTAATTATGCAAAGCATTGAAAAAGCAAAGTATATACCGGGAAAAGATGTTTTTATTGCCCTTGATGTTGCAGCAAGCGAGCTTTATAAAGAAGAAGAGAATGTTTATATACTAGAAGCCGAAAAAAAGCCTAAAAAATCTGCAAGTGAATTGATAAAACTCTATGCAAAGCTAATTGATAAATATCCTATTATTTCTATTGAAGACGGCATGTCAGAAAGCGACTGGGAAGGTTGGAAAATGCTTACAGACGCTATCGGAAAAAGGGTTCAGCTTATTGGCGATGATCTATTTGTTACAAATACCAAGATTCTTCAAAAAGGTATTAATGAAGGCGTCTGCAATTCTATTCTCATTAAGGTTAATCAAATAGGTTCACTGACAGAAACACTTGATGCAATAGAAATGGCAAAGAAGGCTGGATATACAGCAGTAATTTCGCATCGTTCAGGTGAAACAGAAGACACAACAATATCTCATATAGTCGTTGCAACAAATGCAGGTCAAATAAAGACGGGTTCCATGTCAAGAACAGATAGAATTTGTAAATATAACGAACTTCTTCGTATTGATGAGGAACTAGCTGATGTGGCACTTTATAATGGGTTGGAAGTGTTTTATAATCTTCGCTAGAATTGAGGTCGATTAATTTGGGGTGTGTCAAAACACACCCTTATTTTTATGATAAAAATTGCCCTATCAACAGGATGTCTATATGAAAATCCAATATCGGATGTATTTGAAATTGCGCAAATAGTTGGTTTTGATGGAATAGAACTCCTGATCGATAAAAATAAATGCAATATACCTATTGATGAATTAAATGGATTGTCAGATAAATATAAAATGCCAATTCTAAGCATACATTCTCCATTTGTAACTTGTGATGGCTGGGGAGGATTCTGGGAACAGATAGATAAAACCATCTCTATTGCAAAGGCTTTGTCAATTCCATTAGTAAATTTTCATCCTCCAAAAGGTATTATAATATGTCATGACTTAGCAGGGGCTTTGCCTGACTACATTCGTGAATATAAAAAAAGCATAAAAGATCAAAAAATCATACTAACTATTGAAAACCTTCCATATCCTAAGCATCTAAGGAAACTTCCAATATTGAGTCGAATATTCACGTTTGCAGATAATACGTATCAAATAGGGAAATTTGCGGAAGAAAATGGCATTTATGTTACACTAGATACAACCCATATAGGAACGACTGGGCGTGACATATTAAGCGTTTACGATTCTTTTAGGAATCTTGTCGCTAATATCCACATTAGTGACTATGATGGTAATACACAGCATCTATTGCCGGGAAAAGGTAAATTGCCATTGAGAAAATTCTTAAATTTGCTCATAGATGATAATTATGATGGGCTTATCACCCTTGAGACTAATCCATCTGCAATGGAAGCCAAAGAAATGAAAAAGGCAATAAATAATGCAAAATATAGCCTTTCATATATTAGAGATATATGCTGTCAGATTACAACATCAAGCAAAAGCTAACAAAAATTTAGCCCAAGACTCCAAATTGACATTTTTGTAAATTTGAAAAGCTGGGCTATTTTGATTATAATAATGTTATCGCATTAGCATTCAAGCGCATTTTTCAATTGAATCAATATATCATCTGGCGGTTCAAATGGGAAATATATTGGAGCCCGTTTAACAACGCTTTGGAATAATGCTAATATCATGCTAAATTCAAGCAGTGAGTTATCAAGTCTATTTGGATGAGGCTTGTTTTCATCTTCTAACCAATCAAAAACAGCTTCTGTTAAGCCTTTCTGACCCCATAAATCTTCTTCAGCATAGCTTTTTGATCCTTTCTCATAGCTACCATCTCTAAGTTTCTTTTCCCAACCTTCCATCCACCAATGAATAAATCCATGTGTGCCATAAACAGCTATTCGTTTATGATAATGTCCGGGGTAGTCACCAACGCTAGGTGCGTTTGTTCCACAAACAAGAAGCCCATGTCTGCCATTTGCGAAAGTTACATAAGCCTCTGACATATCGGCTGTGGGATGAGTTGATTTAAATCCCTCTGTTCCAGATGCCTGACCAAACACCGTCTCAGGTGAAGCATAATCGTTGAAGGCAAACATAAGGTCTGTAACATGCGTGCCTTGACCAGAAAGATTGAGTCTTGCACTTACCTCAATAAATTTTATTTCACCGATTTTGCCGTTTTGAACATCCGTAAGAAGCTCAAGTATCTTGGGATGATGTCTTAATTGATGATTAACAACAAATTTTGTTGATGACTTTTTGCCTAGCTCCGCGATAGCCTTAAAATCTACGCCATCAATTGCGATAGGTTTTTCTACAATAACTGCGGGGACATTATGCTCATGCGCAAGGGTCAAAAGTTTTAGCCTCAAGTCAGGTTGTGTAACTATATGTAAAACGTCAGGTTTTTCCTTATCAAGCATTTCGTGAATATCAGTATAGCGATTCTCTATTCCAAAAGTATCTCCAAAATTTTTGAGCCTTTTCTCATCAAGATCACATATACCAACCATTTTGCTACGAGTAATTTTGCTATATGCTTGGGCATGTCCCATAGCTCTCCCACCACAACCGAGAAATGCACTCTTAAACATGAAAAACTCCCTTCTTTAGTTAATAAAAATCTCTTTTAAAGCGTTTATATCTTCTGTAGCTTCTTCTTCACTCATAAAGCCGATCACCATTGATGACACACCGGGCGTATCAATTACCCATTTTAGCCATTCCTTTGGTCTTCCTTCATCAAATCTGCCAGATGCTAAAGGTTTTATGGCAATGACTGGCTTTTTACAATTTTTTACCGCTTCTAATGCTGATTCTCGTGAAGGATTCATATAGAAACCCATTTTGTTGATTGGCGTCACAAAAACCCTACAATCATAATCACCATTATCAACAATCTTTAATCTTTCTACATTATGACATGCAACACCGGGAATCAAGCCTGCATCTCTTATCATTGCGAGGTAAGAATTAAAATCAACAAGCATATTATTTTCCAGTTGCCAATTATCCGTCCATCCACCATGAATACAACATATCGGCGATCCGATCTCTTTTGCTTGTTTTGCTTGCTCTGCTGTTGTTTCTTTGCCACCAAATGTTGTGCTGATAAACAGCATATTTTCGCCTGTTTTGTCTTGTGCAATCTTGATTGCCTCATGAAGTTTTGGAAATACAGGACCTAATA
Organism: uncultured bacterium; assembly: GCA_964564735.1. GTDB lineage: Bacteria > Poribacteria > DTPJ01 > DTPJ01 > DTPJ01 > CAZMCH01. Next base: position 44,395 of record CAZMCH010000013.1, on the reverse strand, counting down.
CACCAAATAAGCCCATTTTTATACAATGCACAAAAACATCTGCTATTCGTTGTATAGTAAAATGCCTTTTTATCCATTCATCTCGTCCACTACTTGTATGTGACCAACCAAGTAAGCTGTTTATACCTATCAAGGCTTTTGGAACGTTAACGCCATCAATATTAATAGTGGGGCAATTTAACATAGCATAAACTCCTTTTTATTTAAGTTTTTCTTCAACGACATAGATAAATCCGCCTCTTTCGGCAAAATATCTAATTACATCGTTTGATTCAAAAGACACATTACCTCCTGCTAATATATCATCATATCTTCTGCCTTCTTTTCTGTTAACAACAATAAACCATTTATCGTTTGATAGGGCGGAATATGCCAGATATTTGCCATCAGGGCTAAAGGTTAAGCTATCTTCGCCAATATTATCATAATACTTTCCTTCCGATTTATCTAAGACAACAAGCCATTTATCATTTACTTGACACATATAAGCGAGTCTATTGCCATCGGGGCTAAATACTGGACCACTTTCACCTATGGCATCATAAAGCTTTCCACCCACTCCATCGACAATCACACGCCACTTTTCTCTATATTGTGCTGTGTATGCTAATCTTTTACTATTAGAACTGAATTTGATACTTTCAGCGTTTATTGAATCATAGAAAGCATCAATAACTCCATCTACAACAACAAACTGCAAGTCTTGTTTTTGTGCTGCATAGGCATTTCTTTTACCATCTGGGCTAAATACTAAATTACTTATTATTACATCATATTCATCGCCAGCTTTTCCACCGATAACCATAAATTGCTTATTATTTTGTTGGGCTATATAAGCAAGCCTTTTACCATCAGGGCTAAATATTGGTGCGCCAACGCCTTGATATTGTTTTTGTTCTTTGCCATTAACAACCATAAACCACTTATCATTTAACCTCGCAGCATAGGCTATCCTATTACTTTCAGAATTAAAGACAGGTGTTCCAACAACATCAAAAGGTTTGTCCTCAATATTATTTATAACGACAAACTGTCTCCCGTCTAATTCAGCAGCATAAGCAACTTGCTTACTGTCTGGACTAAATACAGGAACGCCAATGGCGTCATAATAAGACTCTTCATTACCGTCAACAACCATAAAAGACTTATTGCCAACTCCAGCGACATAAGCTACTCTCAAGCTATCAGGGCTAAATGTCAGGCTTTCTTCTTTTACAAAATCATATTTTTTACCTTCTTTTCCATCGATAACAACAAATTGTCTTGTTGATAATTCAGCAGCATGAGCAATGCGTTTTCCATTGGGGCTGAAAACAGGTGTTCCTATATTATCATATTCACGTCCATAGATTTTGCCATCCAAAATCAGAAATTGCTTGTATCCAACCTGAGCAAGCCTTCGTTTATTTGAGCTAATTTTGAGTGGTTCTGGTAGCCATGGAGAGTAATTTGCACTACCGATGAGCCTTTCTGTTACTATCCTAGTTAATGTTTTGTCCTGTGCAAATATTGTGATATTAAAAAAGAATAAAATAACTATGGATATTAATAAGGCTTTTTTTGGCATTTTTGGCGGGTATAAGCCATTTTTTTTATGATAAAGCATGGCTAGACAACGAAAAGGCTTTTTATGACTACGATAGTCAAAGGGATTCAATGAGTGATTGCACTCCATAGGCGAAAACCTGTATATATTAAATAAAATTTAAGGGCGAAGCATATCCAACAACCAGATTTATAAATTGAATATGCTTCGCCCCTATGAAAAACTTACTTTATGGTCAGAACAGGGCATGGTGCTTGCTCCAAAATAGACTGAACAAATCTATCCAAAGAGATGCCCGGCATACCTCGCTTGCTAGTTTGACCAAGAATGATTAAATCAACTTTAAGGTCTTTGGCTTTTCTGAGGATCTTCTCCTGTGGCAACCCTAGCTCAAGCATAAGATTGATTCGAACAGTGCTATCTTTGGCAAGTTCCTCTATATAATATAAATGATGCCATCCGTTTTCTTCCAAATCAATTTCGACTTCTCCTGGAGTTTTTCCAGAAACACGAGCAATCTGACGAACAGCAGAAGTATCAACAACAGTCATCGCAAAGATTATAGACTTATGAACCGTTGCAAGTTTTATTGCAAATTCTGAAGCAACTATGGATTCTTCTGATCCAGATATTGGTAATAATATTCTTTCAAACATACGTCTTTCCAATCACATTGATATGTTAGTAAAGGCGTTAAAGTATTATGATTTTTCAGCGATCCTTTTTTTATTAATAAATGACTTAACCTTTTTCTTTCTAATGAATTCTTCTCGATCACTTTCCTCAAGGACATCTTCAATAGCTTTAATGGTATTCCGATAATCAGGAATAAATATATTTTCAAGGGCATTAACACGTCTTTGTGTTTTTTTGATTTCATTTGCTAATCGCCATACTGAGATCTCTACTTTACTCCATTCATATAGCACTTCCATAAGCGCCTCAAATTTTTTTCTGGTATCGTCAAGGGCAGAATTAGTTCCGACAAGGCTTGTTTGAAGCCCGATATATGAATCTTTAATTTCTTGTAAATCTATAATAGGAACGCCCATAACGCTTCTGTGAGTTATGCTCATAGTTCTTTCACCCAAAACAGCCTTTGACGCCCAATTAACTGATTCATTGCCCATAGATAATATTGCAGATTCCAAAGCACTAAAAGCAATATTAGATTTTTCTGCCATTTCTTCCTCTAATTGTCGTAATCTATGTACGATTTGCATTAATTCAATAAAAAGGACTTCTCGCTTTTGCTCTAAGAGATCATGACCATCTCTTGCTAATCTAAGGGATTCTTTTGTTTTTAGCAAATTGCTCCTTGTGGGAGCAATACTGAGTCTAGGCATTATCTAACCTCATTTTTATATCATAAAATTTCATAGATTATCTAGTAACTAAACTAACATACTTTTCAAAAAGACTTCGCCCATGCTTCCACTATCAACATAATATTGCTCAATTTGAGTTTCATTAACTCTCTGGAGTTCGCCTTTGGGCAAGATAGAAACTACTTCCCATGCAACAGACAAAGTTTCTTCGACAGACCTGTTTTCATCAGAATCCTGACCGATAAATCTTTTTTCAAATTCGTTACCAAACTCAAGATAACGTCTGTCAACTTCTGATAATTCTTCTTCACCAATAACAGAAGCTAATGACCTGACAGATTGAACATTTGAATATGCAGCATAAAGCTGACTTTGAATATTTGGATGATCTTCACGTGTTTTGCCTTTGCCAATACCATCCTTCATAAGTCTTGAAAGCGATCTTGGGACATTAAAGGGTGGATATATACCTTTCATTTGTAATTCTCTGCTAAGAACCAATTGACCTTCGGTAATATAACCTGTCAAATCTGGAATTGGATGGTTAATATCATCATTTGGCATTGTAAGAATAGGTAATTGAGTTATTGTTCCTTTTACGCCTCTAATACGCCCTGTTCTTTCATACATAGACGCAAGGTCGCTATACATATAACCGGGATAGCCCTTTCTACTTGGGACTTCTTCTCTTGCAGATGCAATCTCCCTCAAAGCCTCAGCATAATTTGTAATGTCTGTTAGAATTACCAAAACATGAATATCCTCGTAAAAAGCAAGATATTCAGCAATCGTTAAGGCGCATCTAGGAGTAATTAATCTCTCAATTGACGGATCATCTGCATAATTAAGGAACATAACGACATTATTCAGCGTTCCAGTTTCCTCAAAGCTTCTTCTGAAGAATTCAGCGTCATCATGTTTAATTCCCATTGCGGCGAAAACAACAACAAATTCCTCTCTCTCTGCATTTTCTCCACCGGGTCTTGCCTGCCTAACAATCTGACGTGCAAGCATATTATGTGGCATTCCGCTACCAGAGAAAATTGGTAATTTTTGCCCTCTAACTATGGTATTGAGTCCGTCGATAGCTGATATACCAGTTTGAATAAAGTCATGTGGATATTCCCTTGCAGTAGGATTTATGGGGACTCCATTAATATTCATCCTTTGCGTAGCAAATGGTTTTGGTCCTCCATCTATTGGCTCACCTAATCCATTGAAAATTCGTCCAATCATATCCCTTGAGACTTCTAACTCAAGGGGGCGTCCCATAAAGCGAACCCTAGTGGATTCTATTGATAAACCACGAGTTCCGCTAAATACTTGTATAGCAGCAAGGTCTTCTTTGACCTCAAGCACTCTACCAGTTCGAATATTTCCTTGTGGATCGACAACCTCGACCATCTCATCAAATGCTACATTACTAACACCACGAACAATTATAATAGGTCCAGAAACTTCTGATAATCCCAAGTATTCTTTACCTTGCATTATTTATACCTCTCTTCCAGACCATCCATCTGCTCATCTATTGTTGCTATTAAATCCTCAAACTCATCAAGGCTATCATTTGAGATTCTGGATTTCATTCTCAATATATCTTGGATAACAGGTAAACCAGTTATTGTAAATATAGGTGCGCCTTTGCTTATAATTGTGCTTGCACGATCAAAAAAGTGTATAATGCTATTTGCCATTAAAAGCTGTTTTCTTGAAACACAATAAGCATCATCTTCAGATAGTGCATTTTGTTGTAAAAATGCTATTTTTATAATCCTTGCAATTTCAAGGACGAGTCTTTCTGAATCAGGGAGAGCATCAGGACCAACGAGTTTGACTACTTGTTGAAGTTTTTGTTCAATCTGCAATAGCTCAAGAAACCTTGATCTTAATTCTGTCCATGATATTTCAAAGCTAGATGACCACCATTGAGACAGGTCTTCAATATATTCACTATAACTATCAGTCCAGTTAATTGCTGGGAAATGCCTTGCTCCTGCTAGTTCTGGATCAAGACCCCAAAAGCATCTAATAAAACGTTTCGTATGCTGTGTTACTGGCTCAGAAAAATCCCCACCAGGAGGCGAAACCGCCCCTATAATACTTACAGAAGTTTGTTTACCATCACCAGCATCAAAAAGTCCTGCTCTTTCATAAAACTCTGCAAGCCTAGATGCTAAATAAGCAGGAAATCCTTCTTCTGCGGGCATCTCCTCAAGTCTGCCTGATATTTCTCTAAGTGCCTCAGCCCAGCGAGATGTTGAATCTGCCATAATTGCAACATGGTAACCCATATCTCTAAAATATTCAGCCATTGTTATACCAGTATAAATACTTGATTCTCGAGCAGTAACAGGCATATTTGAGGTATTTGCAATTAGGACAGTCCGCTCCATAAGTGGTTTTCCTGATTTTGGGTCTATCAACTCAGGAAATTCTTCAAGAACCTGAGTCATTTCATTTCCACGTTCACCACAGCCAATATAAACAATTATATCTGCATCACACCATTTAGCTAAAGAATGCTGCAAAACGGTTTTTCCTGTTCCAAAACCGCCCGGAATAGCAGCGACTCCGCCTTTTGCGATAGGAAAAAGGAAGTCCAAAGTTCTCGTACCTGTAATAAGTGGAATTGTCGGATTTAATCTTGGCAAATCTGCCCGTTTTTCTCGAACAGGCCAGCGATGATACATTTTTAATTCTACTTCATCGTTAGCTGTCCTAACCATTGCGATAACTTGCTCAACATTATAATCACCTTCATCAACTATGTGTATTATCTCCCCAATTATATTAGGGGGAACAATAATGCGGTGTTCAATAACTGCTGTTTCTTGGACAACTCCTAATATGCTATTCGCCTTAACTTTATCGCCTACTTTGGCTTTTGGCTGAAAATGCCACTTTTTTTCTCTATTTAATGCCTGAACTCTAACTCCACGAGTTATAAAGTTTCCTACACGTTCTTGAATTAGCCGAAGTGGACGTTGGATACCATCAAAAGTATTTGTTAATAAACCCGGACCCAATTCTGCAGCTAATGGCAAACCTGTTCCATAAACCTTCATTCCCGGGCGTAATCCACCAGTATCTTCATAGACCTGTATAACTGCTTTATCACCTTCTAAACCAATCGTTTCACCAATTAAGCGTTCTTCGCCAACTTCGACAATATCACCCATATAAATGCCAGTTACTTGATTGGCTTCTATAACAGGACCGTTTATTCTATAAACAATGCCTTCGCGCTCTGCCATTTAATATTACTCCAATAGGAATTGCCTTAAATGTCTAATAATGACCTATCAGCTTATTCCTGCAATAAAATCTCTGATATTTTTCCTCTCATATCATCTTTTAGCTGTTTCATCAGGCTTGGAAATAAGCCATCTATTATCATTCTTCCATCCATCGACTTAATAATAACACCTGCAGGCAGATTATCTTGAGAAACTCTAAAATCAAGACTAACCTTATAACCAAGTGATTGAGATATTTCTGACTCTATTGATGAAACAACATCCTTTGTGAAAATTTCTTCATCTTCTTTGCTTATTTCAACAACAAGTTTATTGCCAATATTTGAGATAGCTTCTCTTATTGAGAGTTTGATTATATCAATATAAGTTTTAGAGCCTCTCATTTCTTCTAATTTTGCCTCGACGGAATCAAATAAACGGGAAACAAGCTCATCTTTTTTCCGCAAAAGTATCCTTCTGGCTTCCATTTCGGCAGATGCTTTATATTTTCTTGACTCTATTTCTGCAATTGACTGCGATTTGATTCTCTGTTGTTCCATGATTTTCTCAGCATCTTCTTTTGCATAGCTAAGGTCCCGTTCTGCTATACGTTTCTCTCTATCAAGAACAGCGGCTGCTTGTTCCTTCGCTTGATTCAATATTTCTTCTTTTAGAGTTTCAATATTTCCAATCCTACCCATTTTTGTCCCTTCCTAAATATTGTAATGTTTTAATCATTCTTTAGGAATAGAACACGGAGCGGATTAGGCAGACCAACAAAAATCTGCCAAATCTGTTTAATCTGCGTTCTATAAATTATTAATTCGATCTTAAACTTTTATCCCTATAAGTCTTTGAATTATATTCATTGCTGATTCCCTGCCCTCTAATGGTCCTTGTCTGTCTGGAATTTCCAGCACTACTGGAATAGACATAGCAAGTCTTGCATTATTTACTTCGTATTGTATTAATGAAGCAATACGCTGAGTAATGAGTATAACTCCTATCTCAGGGTCCTTTGATGCTGAACTAAGAGCATCTAATGCCTCCTGTGCAGTTTTTACCACAACACCCTGTATACCAATAAGGCTATATCCTAAAACAGTATGTTCATCACCTATAAGAATAAATTTCATTTGAAAAAGCCATTATGTTTGAAAGACTTAATATAATTATAAAAAATTGGAATTATTTTATTAAATTTTTCCAAGAATCATTATACTGATAATAAGTCCATAGATTGCAATACCTTCTGCCAATCCAACGAAAATAATTGACCTACCCATAACTTCTGGACGTTCAGCTACGGCACCCATAGCTGCAGATCCGACTATTGCAACAGCAATACCTGCTGCGACTGCAGAAAGACCTGTTGACAATGCTGCTGCTATAAGTCCCAATGCAGCGTAAGATTTTTCTGTTGTAGCTGTTCCATGTTGAACCGCAGTTTCTTGTGCCATAGCTTTGCTTATGCCTAGATCCAAAGTGAACCAAAGCAATGCCATTATTCCCAATAGCATCGCAAGCGTGAAAATCGCAACATTACCAGTTTTCATCAGCTTAATAATTGCCCTTAGTTTGCTCATTAAGATTTTTCCTCCCTTAGCTTATTTTAAGCGGTTTATACTCCACTCCTTCGCCAGCAAAGAATTTTGAGAAGAACTCATAATACTCTAATCTCATGCACTGAATTGCCACAATAAGACCTTCAAGCACTATGACAAATACATTTGCCATAATATTGCTAGGCAGAGATAAGAAAATATTATCACCTGCTCCCATTTCTTTTGTAAGTGCATAGGACGCCATCATCAGACCAGCATGGCTTAAATCAAAAGCGGCGACACGTATATATGAAAGAGTATTGGCAAGATAACCCAAAACAATTTCATAAACCTGAAAACCAGATTCGATTATTCCCTCGCCATGCTCTTCTTCACCGTGTCCATGATACTGATCTTTTTTCTTTATCAAATTATATACAGGTTCTCTTAATATAATTGGAACCAATAAAACTACCAAAATTAATATAATTTTCCATGAAAAATCACTTTTGGTAATTACCATATATACAACAACCCAATATGCAATCAGGCTGGTTATACCCCATTGACCAAAAAAAGCTTGTTTAATGTCCTTTCTTCTAAATGACTGCGCTATATTTAAGGAAACACCTAAACTTAGCATACCAATACCGATATACACACCAAGAGCAAGCATTCGTTGAACATGACTGGGTTCCATGTGTTCCAGCGAAAACCATAAAGCCTTAATTATGTCCTCTTTACCAAATAGATTCCCAAATAAAAATCCTGTAATTATCGAAGCAAATCCACAACATGCCAAGAAAGCAAACATATTCCTAAAAGACTTTAATTGCTGAAATGGAAATAAAGCACCTAATATGCCCAAAATCATTAGCACACTGCCATGTCCAACATCTGCAAACATCACTCCGAACATCGCTAAGAAAGATAATGAAACAAAAACAGTCGGATCTATTGCAGAATATCTTGGCACATCAAAGGTCATAACCAAACCTGTAAAAGGTCGCAAAAAGAAGGGGTGTATAAGTTTTGTTGGAACTTTTGGTCTGAAATATTCGGATTCTTGAGCAGTTATCGGATCCGTTGCTGTCATTAGCAATCCACGCATATTCATTTTACCAAGTTCTTTATCTAGTTTCTTCAATTCTTTTGAAGGAACCCAACCACTTATGAAATATGAGCTATCTGTTTTACCAAATCTTCCAACGGATTGAGCAACAGCTTGATTTACAATTACATTTGTTCGCAATTGTATCAGTTTTTCACGCCATTTTCGTCTTAAACCCTTTAATTCTAGCTCAAGTTCTGCTATTTCTTCTCTTTTTGTCCATATTTCTAACTCTATTTTATCTAATATGTCCGAAACCGAACCATCATATTCTTTTGGAATATCAATCTTGCTAAAATATGCAGCCTCAAGTGCATTATCAAGAATATCTTTATCTTTGATCAAGGAAAATGCAAAAATTTGCTGTCTATGCCCTAAAATATCTCCTGCCATTACAACACATGGTATTTTTGATAGACTTTCCATCAATCTTCCATAATGATCAAGCCCAATCGGAATATCTCCAAAGGCAAAATGAAGAAATCTCATATTTCTGATGTGATCCAATTCTAGTCCATGAGCCTCAAGGGAATGTAGTTTTTCAGAATCTTTATTTAATTTAACTATCTCATTTTTCAATGATTCCACCCTTTTTATAATAGACTCAACATCTGCTTCTATTTGAATTAAATCACTCTCAATCTTTTCGACAATATTAAAAGGATTGATCTCAACGCGCTCTTGCGCATCTTTATCCAAAGATGGTAAATATTTTATATCGACAGACATTGCATTTAATACAACGTCAATACGATTACTAAGTTCAGACAGTTTATCTTTTATCGGTTGAATATCGACATCCTTTAACATACCAGAAGTTGATGGAAGTTCCGATTTATCAACTATGTGCATTATACCTAGTTTTGCTATACAATCCAAGACTTTTGTCAAATTTTCATTTAACACCGATATATTAACAAAACTCATTTTTTCTGGTTTAAACATATCTAAAACCTATAATTTTTAACCTTTAATTGTAATAAGATGCGGTCGAATACGTTCTTGTGAAAGATTAAGTATTTTACCATCAAGGATAGTCATTATATCCCTGATCTCCATTTCCTTCATGATGAAGAAACCAACAAGAGAAGCTATCTGTAAGGGAAAGCCTCTAAGAGCAAGTATGCTCTGTTCATAAAAAAACCTTAATAATGCTATCTCTGTGCCTAAAATAAGATTACCATCAACTGGTGATACTGAAGATAAAACCTTGTCATAAGGGCGCATATAGCGTTCTCTTAATGCGCTAAGAATATCATCACTGCCAAGTATTTTCCAGAATACTGGCGGTTGAACACGCCATCCATAGGGTAAGAGATATTGAAATATCTGTTCTGACGATAAACCATAATTTTCTTTGAATCTTAACATCCATGTTATATTTATCATATCAAAATGGATGCCCATCAACTTTCCTGCTCTGCTTTTATCAAATAAACCAAGTGATTCAAATGATTCATGCAATCTAGCATAATAACCTAAATCAAGGGCAATTTCAAGAGACATTAGATTTGATTCTGATTCATATCGTTGAAATCCTATCTCAAGAGCATTGGCAAAAAAGGTATTGCGCATAAGCTCAACAAAAGTTCTAAGGTCCTTTGCTACGATTAGTTCTTTTATTGGAAGCAAATGATATTTTCCAAGAGAAAAAACAGATAAAGACCTATCTTCTATCCTTTCGCCTCTAATAATAGATCTAATAATTGATTTTGTGTTTATCAATTCAAAACGACCAAGCGAATCTATAATAAATCGAGAAGACTTGCCTCTCATAAAATTAAGTATTTTAGTATAAGATAATATAAGATTCTGTTTAAGTCCATGTTCTATCTGAGATGACGTGGTGAGATTTTGGATTTGATCATTATAGTCTGTTTGACTAAGAATTGCTATGATGGATTGTAAATCGGATGCTTGCAAAAGGGACTCCATCTGGATTCTTGTCAATAGATTTCCCTTCAAGGCTCGCATTCTTGCATATGGGGCTGAGTATGTAATCATATTATATGCTTCTTCTATTTTTTCGAAGTAATGCTTTCTATAACAAAATTAATTGCTTTATCTTTGTTTTTCTCGAAAAGTTCTTCCCAATGTTGAATTTCTTTTTCTACTTTATTAAATATCTCTTGACGCAAAGATTCCATATTATCTTTTGATTCATTTAAGATTCTTTCTGTCAATTGTCCTTCTCTATTTCTAGCATCGCTTATTATTTGCTGGGATTCTTTTTTCGTGCGCTCTCTGATTTCTCTTGCTTCTCGTTCAGCTTTCTCGATGATCTCTCTAGCTCTCGTTTCTGTTTCTAGTAGAGTCATCAGAGTGCTTTCCATCCTCATTTCCATCTTCTTTTTCGATCCTTTCTATTTCCCTTCTTTTCCTCTTTATCTTACGAACTTCATAATAGATCAGATATACAAGACCTACAGCGATAAATACTCGAATTAGAATAAATATAACTAGAACTACCTGTGCAAAGGCATCCATTTGGAACTCCTTGGATTAGCCTGCGCGAAGTTGCTTTTCCGCATCTACTACGTCCCGATTAATCCTTGATATACAGTCATTTATCTTGTAATATAAAAGGTCATCTACGGACACAACTCTCTTCATTTGCCTCAACAAATCACTTGCTAACCGAAAATAACGCACTAAATCGCCGGGAGGAGTGTCTGTATAATTACTGAGTTCGTCAAAACTACACCCTCGACTCCATTCATAAGTAGCAAAGCTGAGTTTTGTATCAAGCTCTTTGAGATTCGGTTGAATACCAAATTCATTTTCTATCTCAATTATCTTTTTTACTTTCCGAATCGGGTCCGAAATTATTGGACTAATAATGCTTTTATCCATCATTTTATACCAGCAATCACGCTTTGATTCAAAGACTATTGCTGTTATTAAAACATTTATCCAATCTGGATCAAGGCGATGAAAATATCCTTCAAAGAATAATTCTGTTACCTGAATTTCATAACCATATATCTGTGAAGCAATTACGCCTCTTGGTAATAACCCTTTGTGATCTTTATAACCCATTTCTGTTAATAAGTCAAGCCTATTTTTTATTTGATTTTTTTGAAATTCTTCTATAAATTTTTTTCTTTCCGAAAGCTCAATTATTCTTTCATCATAGTCGCTAGTTTTCTTAGCTGTCAATAGACATTTCTTAAGATTCTTGCATTTATGACATTTTGAGGATTTTATCATTGAGATAATGTTATTTGCTCTCTTGCTAATCTTACCGATTTTTTTCCGTTTCTTCTTATTATTCTTTCCTAATGTTTTTTGTTCACTTAAAAGCTGTTCTTCTTCCCTTAGTTTATTTTCAAGATTCTTATATTCCCATATCCTATTTATATTGCCATCTTGTATGCAAATCAAATCATCAATTCTCTGTTTTTGCTCTTGAATTTGCTCTAATGAGTGATTTATTCCTCTCAAAGTTTTTATGCTCTGATAATTGCCAAGACTCTTTTCGCAGACATCATATATACGTTCACCATATTTTTCATATAAATTAAGGATACTGCTATATGAAAGATTAAACTGACTTTCTATCTTTTCTATATCACCCGAAACGACACGCTTTACGTCTTGATAATTATCATATTCAATGTCAACATGAGCATATACATATCCAATAGGGTCAATACCTCGTCTGCCTGCTCTGCCTGCCATCTGATGATATTCTCTTGCTTTGAGATACCTAAACTGAACACCGTCATACTTAGCCAAGTTCCCAAAGACAACAGAACACGCTGGCATATTTATACCAAGAGCAAAAGTTTCTGTCGTGAAAAGCAATTTGATCAATCCAAGCGTAAATAATCTTTCAACTACCTCTTTTAATGTAGGTAACATACCAGCATGATGATATGCAACACCATGACTTATCAATTTTCTCAGTTGCAAAGCATTAATATCGCTTTTTATGCCATATTTGTCGCATAGTTGATCATATTCATTTAGTATTAAATCACTTTCGTAAGGTGTAAGTAAATTCCTGTCAAGATTATGAAGGGCGTTTTCCTCACAGCTTTTTCTGCTAAACGAAAAATAAAGACAAGGAAGTTGATCATTTATTTGTAGATGCTCAATAATATCAATACCATTTATCTCAGTAATTCCGATTTCTTGCGGATCGGCAACCTGAACCTCAACCTGAGTTTCATAGTTCTGTATTTTGCCTGCTTTTCTATTTCTCTTACTGGTAACAGGATCAAGATTTCCCTGAATAGATTTTAATTCATCTAACCAGCCTAGTCCACGTCCATGAAAATAAAGCCTATGCTCTAATGGGACAGGACGATGCGTTTCAATGACCATATCAATTTTATTATGACGAACGCTTTGCATCCAACTGGTGAACTCACGCAAGTTTGGAATTGTTGCACTAAGGCAGATAAAGTTTATATGCTGTGGCGCAAATATTATACATTCTTCCCAAACAGTCCCTCTCTCAAAATCATCTATATAATGAATCTCATCGAATATAACATAATTGACATGATCTAAACGGCTAATATCGTCAAAGATAATATTCCGCAATATTTCAGTAGTCATTATAAGAACGGGAGCATTATCATTTATTACTACATCACCAGTGATAATGCCTATTTGATCTTCATAATCTTTACTAAAATCCCTGTATTTCTGGTTACTAAGCGCTTTTATTGGCGCAGTATATATGATCTGTTTTCCGCTTGTTAGATGCTTTTCTAGTGCATATTCTGCAATAAGTGTTTTGCCGGCTCCTGTCGGCGCCGCTACGATTACGGAATGTCCTCTTTCTATTGATTGTATGGCTTCTTCTTGAAACCTGTCTAATTTGTATTGTTTATATAACATGAATAATATTAAGTTTTCTCCTATTTATTGTGATTCTATTTTCATTTTGACCAAATTTACTATGTTTTTTGCCATCTCAATTGCTTTTTCTGCCTCTTTTGGATCATCATAATATTCTGCGGGAGCTTCCTCTGGAACACCATTAGGGTAACGAGTAAGGATATAATAATCATCAAGTCTTTTGGCTTCTCTGACTGAAACGAAATCTTTATCTAATCCAGTCGCTATCTTTATTAAAGACGATACAGAATGGGTCATTATTGGTTCTTCTTCATTCATGTATATAAATCCCTTCAAAGCTTTTTCTGCGCTCTGCTGGCAAAGAAATAATGTGAGATAATAACTCTCCGTTTTCATCACATTAATTGCATCCTTTAACTCTCTTTCCGCTTGTGCTAACCATCTTAAAGCTTCTCTTTTAGGATCCCTTCTCATAAATTACCTTTCCAGTTTCAATTGCATGTCTTACAAACCCACTTATTGGGATAAGGTTCTCAAATTCCTCTGATGTGTAGCACAAAATATCACAATCAACATTTCTGTCTATTTCATCATATACTTTGAGCATCCATTTTTTTCCGCTCATCTGTGATGGCATAATAGCGATAATATCAAGATCGCTATTGCTTCTGACATTATCTTCCGCATAAGAACCGAAGACAATTATCTTGAGCGCACCCATAGATTTTAAATGCTCTGATATTCGTCCAAGTTCATCTTTTAGCAATTGGCATCTTTTTTCTTTGCGTTCTCTGATTGATTGTAACGTTATCTCTGACATAGTTTCAAGATTATTCCCGTTTCCAGTTAAATAACTGGAGATTTACGCCGTTTGTTCCGTCAAAAAACGCTAGTGTCATGCCCGGCAGTGCCTCAAAAGGTTCTTTAATAAATTTAATACCTTTTGCCTTAAGTTCCTCTGTTTTCTCCTCAACATTATCGGCTTTGAATGATAGATGATGAACACCGGGAATAGCCAATCTTCCAGCACCTTCAAAAGCCTTTACAGGTATCAGTTCAAGATTGACATTTCCTGCATCAAGGAATAATGCTTCTCCAGCATCACCAAGTGGAAGCCTTTCAATTAGTTTTAATCCTAATTTATTAACATATAATTCTTCAGCTTCATTCATATCATCAACCAATAATGCAATTTTCCAGATCTCCATATCTTTCTCCTTTTATTCTGGTAACCAAATATGCACGCCATCGACTTCTGGTCCTCTTGGTGCTTCGCTTTTCAAATTGCGATAGGGTTTACCAGCAATCCCAACCTTACCATCAATGACTATTACTTTGGCTTCGTGAGTGCCAACACCTTCATCAATAATATGCTCTTCCATTTTATCACCACGACTCAAAAGTATTCTTTGAGTTGGTGGATGTGGATGATCTCCGTTTGGGCTTCCCATCTCACCAACAAACAAATCAGGTCTGCCATCACCATCAAAATCCGCAACCTGTAAGGAATGTGGCTCCATCAGTTTATCATGCAAAATATGCGCTTCCCATAGTTTTTCAGGGTCGTCGCCTGACTTAAACATTACGACACGTCCAAATTCTCTGCCATTTAGACTTGCATCACCTTCTGAAATAACGATCTCTGGCTTGCCATCACCATCAAAATCCGCAACGACAGACTTAGGCGAAACATAACCTTTGGCAAATTCGTGCCGTTCCCAATTTCCACTAGGGCTTTTCGGTGGACGATACCAAGATAGACCAGCGATTAGCTCAAGTCTGCCATCAAGATCAACATCTGCATAGCATAAGCCTTCTTCTTTTACACCAGTAAAAATTGGATAAACATGCGTCCATGGTGATATTCTGGGATTGTCTGGAATCAGGGCATAAAATATGGTCGCTGAACCTTGATTCCAGAAATACACCTCTGGTATACCGTCACCATCAACATCAGCGATCATCTGATCATGGCTTTGGGTTTTTGGCATACGGAATATTTCTCTATGAGTCCATATATGAGTTGGGTCATCGGGACATTCCCACCAATAGATTATATTTCCTTTCCAATCTCCACCAGCTACAAGATCGAGATCGCCATCTCCATCAACATCACCAAGATCGCCACCAGCCTCAACACGATCAAAAGTGTTGTCAATGATATGTGATTCCCATTTGCCTTCCGGTGTCCTTCCGATCCAGTAAATTTCTCTTTGTGGTTCACGAGATGCAATAATTATCTCAGGAACACCATCATTATTTATATCACCAACGACACAGCTTGTTCTTTCGCTTGGCTGTCCAACATATATTGTTTGACGATTAAAAACAGGTAATTTGGGCATAATATCTCCCTATGAAATCTCTGGTGGAAAGAAATATAATGCTTCCAGCATTTCCTCGCCATCGCTAATAAGGTCATAGCTTGGCATACATTTTGGCACAAAAACAGATTTGCCACGTTTCACAGGAACATGACCAAAACTACCATGAAGCATACCACTGCCTTTGGTAACAGTAATACAATGGAAACCTTTACTGCGTGGAATGCGCATCTTTGTATTGATCTTATATCTTGAAATCTGGAAATATGGAGATGCCTCAGGAGGAACAAGCTTTTCTTCTATATTACTGTCTTCTTTGCGTGCAATTTCAGGAGTCCTACGGACATAATTATTTAGATAGTCTGGATCCATCTTTGAAAAATCTGCTGCCTGAAGCGCTGTGTCCCAATCTAAACCAAGAGTTCCTGCAGTGCTATCAAATGGATAACCTTTCCATTCAGCCAATATATTCCAATCTGTTGGTTCTTGTGGCTCAAGTATACAAAGCCCAGAACCAAGTGAATGAACAAAGCTATCTCTTAGGAATATCACGTCATCAACTTTTGGCTCGATTTCATACATATGCGCTCTCATTGTTTCTACATCTTGAGCCTCAAGCCATTTCTTGAATTCATTAACATCAATATCTTCCTTCCAGCCGATCCATGCCTTTGCACCGGGGCGTGTTCCAATTACGATCCAAGCCTCATTTTTTCCATAGGGGGAATCAAGATGCTTTTTAGCAAATTCTGGTGATGGATGCCAATGAACAGGTATATGCGAATCTGAACCAACATCAAAGATTTTTATTAATATTCCAAGATTTGCACCGAATTTCTTGTAATGAGCCTCTCCCAAAGTTTCGTTTGGAAATTCTTCGAGTAATTCTTTTAAAAGAGCAATCTCGCCATTAGGTAATTCAATTCTACTGAATCCTTTGTCTGGGGGATTTTCACGACTGGGAGTTATTGCACGATTGGTTGAAAACATCCATTCTTCTGAATGATAATCATCTTTGGGATCTGACTCCCCCAAAAATTCCGCTCTTAGCTTTCCACCATTATAAAAATGAAGATAAGTATTTGGAGCCATGTATATTGGTTTATCAAGCATCTTCTTTAGCATTTCTTTGGAAGCCATAGTAATACTCCTTTGGTGCATATTCTTGATTTATGTAGTCTTGTCCATATAATAAAGGCTAATAGTATTTCATCTATCTTATAAAAAAGTATAGCAAAATACAAGTATCTTTACAAGAATATAATATTTTTACCAAACATAAAATAATCGTCTGCAAATTGGAAAGCCCATCAAGCAAATTATCAAACATCATCACTTATGGTCTGGATGGTCATGTTCATCCATTGGCGTATGATCGTGATAGACTCCGCTGTTATGTAAACGATTATGTAATGACCTGTGTGCTGATGTAAGCGTCATCTTTATTGCTTTGTATGCCTGAGCCTGTGCTTTCGTTGCTATTGTATCTATAAAAGCCATTGCACCTTCTATTTGTTCAAGAATTGTCATTGCATCTGCACTAGCAAAAAATTCTGTTCCCTCAACCTTCACCATGACAGGGCTACTATGCGCTAGTATCGCTTCACGCTTGTCGGGATACGAGCCACGAACCCTCAGAGCAACCCAGCTACTTTTTTCTACCTTTATCGAAAAAGAACCAACAGCATCACGTTGACCTGATGGAATGGTTACGACATTTCTTGTTTCACCATTTACTACAAGCTCAACCTTTGTGAAAGGCACTGTAACCGTTGCGACATGCCATTCAATATCAAGCGTTCCACCTGTTGAGGATAACTCAATTCTGCTTCCCATAGGCTTGCCTTCTACCCAGAATTCAAGCAAAGGTCCGTATGTTGCAAAAGTTCTTCCTTTTCTGACTGCGGATTTCCATGCGTCAAATGAGAAATCGCCATCATCAATCTGTGCGTAAGTTCTAACCGTTCCTACCGCAGTTGTTGCACTCATCTTATCAGTTCCACCAACAGCAGCGACGAAATACCCACAGTTTAGATAACGATACCAATCTGAAAGCGAATATGGGTTAATGCCAGAATATAGATCGCCCCATGAGGTCATTTCAACAGCATCTATGCGATCAAGCACTATTGATGCAGAATGTTCACATCTAGGATTCGGAAAATGAGGAATGACAACGATCCCGCCTTGTTCTCTGCATTGTTGCGCCCATTGTGATAATGTAACCTCAACAGCATCGCCAAGCGCTGATTCATCAGGACCGCCTGTTGTCAATGGAGTAATAATCCTATCGTTGTAGCCGATAAGCGAGATATGACCCAAGACATGCTGACGGTTCTCTGTGCCGACTCGGACAAGATATTTGCCATCTCCACCCGCTTCTTTACTACCAAAAGTCGTCTTTCCATCAAAATCGCCTATATTTGTGAATAGCTCTCCCCATTGGCTTGCAAGAAGGTTGACGACATTAACGTCCTCGCCTGCACCTTCCAAAAGTGCAGTTTGTGGCGAAAGGAAATGGACATGAGTATCCGCAGAAACCCAACCTTTATCTCTCCAAGGTAGGACATGCTTAATCTCAATGATGATCTCTTTTGTCTCAGGAGTAACATTATAGACCATCCTTATAGGTTTGATTTCAAAACCTTTGGATACCTCAATATAAACATTGCCTAATGGAAGATTTATCCTTGTTTCACCGTCTATATAATTACAATAATGAATCCCGCCGGCAAGAAACTCAGGACTGTAATCCTCAAACCAAAAGGGATTAGGGATACGGTGGCGATTCATTGGAGGCAGATATTCACCCATCTCACCATGAATATGAAGTTTTACTGCGACTTTCTTCTTACTGCCTGTTTCAATAACTTTGATTGTTACATTTTGCTCTGCCGATTCAATAGGCTCAAGCATAAAAGTTCCTGTTGTCTCGCTTTCTGTCTGACATTCATTGACAGATAGAGATACATCAACCTTATCACTAAACGTAAACTTTGCTGATGGATGCGCAGTATATTCAACGATAAATTGCTTATTTGACCTAATTGGCATTTTATTGTTATAGCTTTCATTCCAGTTTGCATTATCATAATCAAGTTTTGGAGATATGGATATAATTTGCCCAAGATCGATGCTAATACCTTTATAACGTCCTGTTTCATCTGGATAACCAAGATTAAAACCCTCAGGTAACGTAATGAGAGCCTTTTTTCTTCTTCCCCAGCGAAGTGGATTTTCTTCAAGTGTTGTGGCGGAAAGCCCCAAGATCAATAAGGAATTATCTTTCGGGATAAATTTAATCGCTTTTACTGCTTTATCAGGATTTTTATTTTCTAATGCATAAAGCCAAAATCCAACAGGACCCGATCTTCCAACAGGATCGCTACTAACACGAGTTTGTGAATGTCCCCAATTACTTGCTAGTTTCATTCCCGTGCTTTGGCTTTCGCTTACAGTCGGTATAGCAATTTGCTTTGCTGTTGGGACTGCCTCAAAGCATTCATCACCCCAGATTCTACCGAAATCACCGATAGCAAATCTTCTGCGAATTGCTACAGTCTGAACCGTATCATCATCATATAAAAGTTGATATTCAGCAACTTTATCGCCAAGTATCATATTCCCTCTGGCTGGACGTGTTATGCCATCTTCATCAGGAACATCTCTTTTTGAAACTACAGAATGTATGAATACAAGATATTTGCAGTTGACTGGATTATCAAGATTAAGCGTTGCTTCGCTATCTTTGAGATAAAGAACGTTATTTTCTCTTGCATTACCAAGATTGAATGGAATACCCCTTATAACATTATGACCTGTAAGGGCAATATCTCTACCCTCAAATGATGGGTCACCTAATTCTTCAGTAGAAAAACCGTATCCTTTTCGATTATAGACACTGTTAAGACTTATTTGCACAAATTCAGAAGACGCTTTACTATCAATTATCGCTGGCATATTCCTTTCTCCTTAATAATTTGAGATAATTTATGATAGTTCTATACAAAAGCATAGTCTATTTTAACTTTATTAAGGTGTCATTTCAACAACATTTTTATTGAAATGACATAAAAAAGTGGAATAAATTTTAAATAAAATAGTTTCAATATATATAAGAAAAATAATAACAATGAAATATGCTATTTTAGCAAGGGGGATTACTATAAACAAAAATAAAGCATGTCTATTTAAGTTTATTGGATTATTTATATTAAGCACATTTTTAGTTTCATGTAGTATAGATAATAATAATCCAATGCTATCTGATGATAATTTGGCACCGAGTCTAAAACATGATAACAAAACTATCTTACAGTGGATGGATTTATTGCTTTCAGTTGTGAAAGATAACTCAATTTCTCCACCAGTTGCCTCAAGAATATTCGCCTATGCTGGTGTCACATTTTATGAAGGTATTTCTGCAAATCATTTTGAAATGAGAAGTCTTGAAGGTCAATTAAATGGATTAACCAAATTACCAAAAGTCAATAGAAGGCAAAATTATGATAGTATAACTATCGCAAGCACTGCAGAAAAAGTTGTTATGCTAAATATCTTTGCAAATGATTCGCAAACAATAAAAAACAAAATTATACAACTCTGGCAAAATCAAATAGATGAAAGACAAAATCAAGGAATATCTCTTTCAGTTATCGCATTATCAAAATCATTTGGCGAAGTATTAGGAAATACTATATCTATATGGGCAAATAATGATGGATATAGCATATATAATAATTGCTCATATATACCACCAACTGGAAATGGTTATTGGGAGCCAACTCCACCAAATTATGCAAATGCTTTACAGCCATGTTGGGGCAAGCTAAGACCATTTATTATGAGTTCTTCGGATGAGTTTGATCCTGGTCCTCCTCCTTATTCTGAAAATCCAAATTCTAAAATGTATAAAGAAGCCTATGAAGTATATGAAACGGTAAATAATCTCACTCCAGAACAAGAAGAAATTGCAACATTCTGGGCAGATGGTGCTGGAAAAATAACGCCCCCGGGTCATTCTATTTCTATATTAAAACAGATTATAGAGAAATACAATCTAGCGCTAATTCCATCCTCAAGAGCCTTTGCTAGATTAAGTATCGGTTTGGCAGATGCTTTTATATCCGTATGGGATACAAAATATAAATATAATGTCTTAAGACCTGAAACTTATATCAATAAACTTATTGATCCAAATTGGAAGCCATTTTTGGTTACTCCGCCGTTCCCTGAGTATACATCAGGGCATTCCGTGCAATCTGGTGCGATGGAAGCTATTATGACCGCAATGTTTGGTAATATTGAGATTACAGATAGTACATATCAACCATCAAGATCATTTAGTTCGTTTCATGAATTAGCCAATGAGACTGGATTCTCTCGGCTATATGGTGGTATACATTACCGAACTTGTATTATACTTGGTCTTGAACAAGGCAGGAAAATAGGACTTAAGGTAATGAGAACAATAAAGATGATTTAACTGAAAAAATCTGAATAAGAAGAATATAGGGAATACATACAATCAGTTTGGGCATAAGTATTGACACTCCCAATTTGTTAGATTATAATACTAATCAGAATATAAAAATGAGCAAATTTATTAAAGGCTGTGATATATAAGTTCTGGTTTTATCTAACAATGGGAGGTAACGGAATGGCTAAAAAGCTTTACTTAGACTTCAGAGATGTGTTTCATGCAGGACGAATGGGCTTCAAAGGGAAAAAAATACTGATCCACTTTCTCGGTCTTATGTTGGGCTATGTGATATATGAATTATTGGTATATATAAGCCTGACAGGCAGCGGAATTGCTAGCGAATTTTGGCGAAATTACGGCTTATGTCCAACTTATTTCTTTATAAAACCAAGTATGGCTTTGCCAGTCTTAACAATTATTTTAACAATTATTGGGTCTATAATCTGGTTAGTAATATATCTAATTTTTAGCACTGCTGTTTGCAAAGTTGCCATTGAGGAATTAAAGGGCGATGATTTCTATTCAATGAGAGATGCCATAAAGTTTTCATTTAGGAATGGAAAAAGCATATATTTATCAATACTGGGATTAGTTGCGATAATGATATTTTGCTTGTTATTCCCATCTCTTTTTGGTTTAATTGATTTAATTCCTAAAGTTGAAATAGTGGCAAAGCATATAGGAACTCCATTAACAACGCTATTTACAATAGTCATATATTTTCTTGGGCTTTTCATGGCTCTTACCTTTTTTGCTCTTATATTTGGCTTGTGCTTATTACCTGCCATTGTTGCCGTAACAGGGGAAGATACCTTCGAATCCCTATATCAGCTTTATTCAGTTATGTGGAATCAGCCATGGCGACTTGTTATATATAATAAAATCCTTTGGTTTATGGCATTTCTTGGCGTCTTTATATTCGCTATAATCAGTTTTATTAGTTTATATATGGCATATCTTCCATCTATTTTGCTGGCAAATCAAGGAACGTTCTATTTTGCTGATGTAGTCGCTAGAGCGCTGAGAATAGTCGGTGCAGGTTATCTTATTCAAATCATCCCCGGTGCAAATCTTGCAAGTATTAGCTCAATGCCATGGACACTTGATCTATCAACCTTTTTCTTGTTTGTTTCGTTTATTATGATTGGTATGATTGTGGTTGCATATCCCCTTGCTATTAACTCCTGTGGTCAGACGCTTATTTATGTTATCCTCCGCAGAAAGATTGATGGGGAGAATATGCTTGAAATAAAAGAAGAAGAAGAACCTACAAAAGAAAAACAAAATGCAGAATGAAATAATATCTTTAGAGAAAAATAGGTAAATAAAATGTTACAATCAGTTTTAACAAAAGTATTTGGAAGCAAACATGACAGGGACAGAAAAAAGCTTGAGCCGATTGTTGCACAAATAAATGAGCTTGAGCCATCAATGAAAAGCCTTTCTGATGAGCAATTACGCGCAAAGACTATCGAATTTAAGGATAGATTGGCAAAAGGTGAAACTCTTGATGACTTACTTGTTGAGGCGTTTGCAGTTGTCAGGGAAGCATCTATTAGGGTTCTTGGAATGCGTCATTTTGACGTGCAGTTGATCGGTGGAATCGTGCTTCATCAGGGCAAAATCGCTGAAATGAAGACAGGTGAAGGTAAAACTCTCGTCTCGACATTACCAGCTTATCTAAATGCGCTTACGGGCAAAGGCGTTCATGTTGTAACCCCCAACTATTATTTGGCACAACGTGATAGCGAATGGATGGGTGGAATACATAGGTTTCTCGGTCTTGAGGTAGGTCTAATCTTAAATGACATGACGCTTGAGGAGAAAAAGAAAGGCTATAATGCTGATATTACTTATAGCGTCAATGATGCTCTTGGATTTGATTATCTAAGAGATAATTTAGCAATAACCCCTGAAATGAGAGCCCAAAGGGAACTGAATTATGCAATAGTTGACGAAGTTGACTTCATTCTCATTGACGAGGCAAGAACGCCTTTAATTATATCAGGAAGATCGGGCAAATCTGCTGAGCTTTATTATACAATTAATCGGCTAATTCCACGTCTAAAACGTGATATTGACTATACAATAGACGAAAAAAATACATCAAAAGGAACAGCAGTATTAACAGAAGAAGGTGTTGCACATGTTGAAAAGCTATTGGGTGTTGAAAATTTATATGACTCTAGCAACATGGGTTTGGTTCAACATGTTCAGCAGGCATTAGCTGCTCATACTCTTTACAAAAGGGATGTTGATTATGTTGTTCAGCAAGGTAAAATTGTCATTGTAGATGAATTCACAGGTAGGTTACAACCCGGAAGGCGTTGGAGTGATGGCTTACACCAAGCAATAGAAGCAAAAGAGAATGTCAAAATTGAGGAAGAAAATCTTTCAACAGCACGCATTACATATCAGAATTATTTCAGATTATATTCAAAATTAGCGGGTATGACTGGAACTGCTGAGACTGAATCTGCTGAATTTGCCGAAATTTATAAACTAGAAGTTGTTGTTATACCTACAAATAAACCGATGATTCGTATTGATCATTCTGATATTATTTATAAGACTGAAAAAGAAAAATTTGATGCTATAATAAATGAAATTATTGAAATGCGTAATATTGGCAGACCAGTGCTTGTTGGAACAAGGTCAATCGATACATCAGAACGCCTTTCTAGGGAATTAAAAAAGAAACATATTCCGCATCATGTTCTCAATGCAAAATATCACGATAAAGAAGCGGAAATAATCTCTCATGCAGGCGAAGCACAGGCGGTAACAATCGCTACAAACATGGCGGGTCGTGGTGTTGATATTGCTTTGGGCGAAGGCGTTAAAGAAATAGGCGGATTGCATATAATAGGAACTGAAAGGCATGAATCCCGTAGAATTGATAACCAATTAAGAGGTCGTGCAGGTCGTCAGGGTGATCCCGGTTCGTCTCGTTTCTTTTTATGCCTTGAAGATGAACTAATGCAAAGATTTGGTACAGAAAGGCTTTCAGGTGCGATGGATTGGCTTGGCGTTAAAGAAGGCACACCAATAGAACATCCATGGATAACAAAGGCTATTGAAAACGCTCAGAAAAAGGTTGAAGAGCATAACTTTGAGATAAGAAAGCATATCCTTAAATATGATGATGTCCGAAATATACAGCGACAAGTTATTTATGAACAAAGAAATATGGTATTGAATGGTGAAAACCTCAAAGATGAGATAATGGATATGCTAGATGAAGTTATTGATAAACATTTGGATATTTATGTTGGTGAAAAGCTAGATAGAAGCGATTGGGATGTTAAAGGATTAATAGAACGGATAAAACAGGGATTTCTTGTAGATATCTCAAAATGGAATCCCAAGCCTGATGACATGTCCCACAATGAAATAAAAGAAAAACTCATGCAAACCTTACATGAAATATATGAACAACGTGAAAATGAGATGAGTCCAGAAGCAATGCGATGGCTAGAACGTAGGGTAATGCTTGACAGAATTGATGACCACTGGATAGAAAATCTCTATGATATAGACTATTTGGAGGAAGGCATTGGCTTTGTTGCTTATGGACAAAAAGACCCGCTTGTAGAATTCAAAAGAGAGAGCCATGCGCTATTCTCTGAGATGATAGAAAAGATCAAAGAAGAGGTTGTGGAATATATGTTCAAAGTTCGTCTTGTAAGCGAATCTGAACAAAAGAAAATTCCGCAAAAACGCCCTTCTGGGCAAAGCACATCTACTTCAAATGAAGATAATAATACTTCACAACATCTCAATAAACCGGGCAGAAATGATCCATGTCCTTGTGGTAGTGGGAAAAAATATAAGAAATGTCATGGGAGGAACGAATAATGATAGATAAGGAACTCTTGGAAATACTAGCTTGTCCTGCTGATAAAGGTGATTTAATTTATGATGAGGAAAATCAGAAATTGATTTGCCAAAAATGCGGAAGACGTTATCCGATAAAAGATGATATACCTATTATGCTAATTGATGAAGCGGAGATGCCAGAAGAAAAATAAAGTGCTGATCTAGTAAATTAATGGATTTTCGTTGATAACAAAAAAAGGCTTGAATTTTATAAAATTCAAGCCTTTTTTATCGCTTTTCAGCTATTTTTCAAGAAATTACTTCTTTTTTCCTTTTGCAGGAGCTTCTTTAACTGTGAATGAGAAAGTATGATCCGCTGGCATAGCAACCATTGAGGTTGTGCTTGTTGCACCTGAAACTGTAACATTATATGTGCCAGCTTTCATAGCAGAACCCGGTGTGAAGCTAAACATCTTGGTATCGGTAGCGTCTTGGGCTACTGCACCAGCAACTTCATTGCCTTCTGCATCAGTAACTTTCACCATAACAGTTGCTGGATCGACATCCTGATTGAATGTTATATCAATCTTTGCAGGGGCATCTATACCTTCTGCAGGAGCTGTCATTGGATCTGGATTAGTTGCTGTAACTGCAACATCATCATAGTAGCTGAAATTTGCAAATGGAGCTGATTTCACTTTTGCCTTTGCATTTTGAACAACTATACTAGCAGGACCAGCAACACCAGCTGGAACAGTTGCCTTTAATGAGGTCTTGGAGACAACCTTTACACCAGTAGCAGGAGAACCACCAACGGTTACTGTTGGGGCTGGATTGGCCTTAAAACCAGTTCCTGTAATTGTAATTTCAGTTCCGCCCGAAGATGAAGCTGTAGCTGGTTCAACCTTTGTGATTGTGGGCGGTTTTTGTGCGCAACCAATCATTAAACCAACGATCAAAAGCAATGGAAGAAGAAATTTCACATATCTCATTTATTTTACCTCCGAAAATTAAATATTGGCTAGGAACAATACCTAGCACTACTATTCGCTTGTTATTATAAACAAGCATCACTAAAAAACCTAGGGCGAAATTTTTAGCCCTATTTTTGAACCATGTGACTTAACACAAAGAATATGAACTTTAGGACAAAAAAGCCCAATGCAATTCCTATTGCACTACATATAAATCCAATAACTATTTCCACAAGTATTCACCAATATTTTTAATTCTCTGGATATCTCAATCCAGAAATGTTATAAACAATAATCTCAAAAACTGAATCATAAATAAGCAATCTGTGTGCCATTTTTTATATATTATGTTTCTTTAAATAATAAATATCATAAAATCAATATTCATAAGGCTTTATAACGAATTCTGATTCAGAATATAGATTATATAATATAAAACAAATGATATGATGTGTCAAAATTGACACATACACAGATGTGTATTTTTTTACACATTTTTTTTATGCCCTAAATGAAAAAGTCATAACAAGCAGGAAACTTGCACAAATAATCTTAAACCATACCGTTTTTATTATAAATCATTTTGCCATTAATTACGGTATTATGTATTTCTATATCATCATCTAAAATTAATATATTCGCATCTTTTCCAACTTCCAGACTACCCATTCTATCATCAACACCAATTATTTTAGCAGGAATTATAGTTGCCATCTTAACAGCATCGGTTAAACTTAATCCAACAAGATTTATAAGTGTTTGGATATGGTCTTTCATTCTGACAACTCCACTTGCATATCCTGTTCTGTCAGGCATTACAGACATTCCATCTTGAACAACCGCTTCTTGACCATCTTTGGGACCGAATGTATAGACCCCTGATGGCATACCTGCACCTCTGAAAGCATCTGTTACAACACAGACCTTATCAATACCTTTAGCCTTTACAACCAATTTTATCAATTCTGGTGGAAGATGCTTGCCATCTGCGATAACTTCGGTTGTAATTTCATCAAACAAAAGGGTAGATTCAACAACCCCACTTATTCTTTTGGGACCATCTTTAATAATGGTTGACATTGCACAATACATGTGTGTAACGTGTGTTGCTCCCCATTCAATAGCTTTTAATACTTGCTCATAGGTTGCATCTGAATGACCTATTGATGCTACTATATTATTTTCTACCAAATCTTTTATAAGGCGTTCACCGCCATCGATTTCTGGTGCAAGTGTCATTGATTTTATATCATTAGCATATTCCAACATCATGTCATATTCTTCTGGTCTTGGATTTCTGACATATTTTGGCAGATGACAACCACGTTTTGCATAGCAAAAGTAAGGTCCTTCAATATGTGCGCCGATTATACATGCACCATCAATATTGGATTTTCGGGCTTGGCTTATTGTATCAATTGCTCTTAAAATTGCTTCGATTGAGCTTGAAGCTGTTGTTGGAAGAAAGGCTGTTGTCCCGCCTTCCGCATGATATTTTGCTATGGTTTCAATATCATCAAGAGTGGCATCCATAACATCAGAACCTTTTCCACCATGGCAATGAATGTCAATAAAACCGGGTAAAACTATTTTTCCATCAGCATCAATTATATCTGTTGTATTATCAGGAATTACATTTTCATATCCAATTGCAGAAATTTTACCATCCAAAATGCTTATATATCCTGAATCTATGAATCCATCAGGCGTTAATATTCTTCCATTTTTTATTCCTTTGATTTTTTCCACATTAATCCCCTTTATCATATAAAGCTAATTTAATTCATTTTTATAATCTCTTATTTCCCTTGCCTGATCTTTAAATCCCTTTTTTTCATAGGCATCTGCCAGCTTTTCAATACAATCTATCAGCATTTGTTTAACACTTTTATCATTAGGTTCTAGTCCAACAACAAATATTAAGTTTCGTTTCGCCTTCTCAATTTCGCCCTGATAGATAAAAGATAAAACCATGCTGAGTTTTACTCTACCAATTAAATCCTTTGCTTCTTGAGAATTACTATCTTTTGCTAGCTGTTCCTTTATCTTCGCTTCTATACTGGCAAGATTATTATTTGCTGTTTTGTCTTTTGGATCATCTTGCAAAACAAGATCGATCTGATCCATCGCTTGCATATACATCCCTTTTTTGATGTATATATAGGCTATGTTATTTACTACTTGATAGGTTTTCATATCTTCAGGGATGGTAGTATAATATTTCAGTGCTTGATCATAATTTTCTGCCTCAAGGGATTTATTACCTAGGTGTATTTTCAGGTTTGTGATAATCTTTTTTGCATTTATATTATCTGGATCAAGTTCAAGGGCTTTTTCTGAATACTTGATCGCTTCGTCTAGTTTTCCTACACGATCATGTGTTACTGCAAGTAGGAGATATAGATTTGTATCCTGCTGATTTAACTCTAATGCTTTCTTAAATTCCTCAATTGCTTTATCATAAAACTGTTTCTGCATGAAATCATATCCATATTTTTGATGTGCGATAGAGAGATTTAATTTAATATCTAATGAATTAGGCTCAAGGTTTAATGCTGATTCTAATGCTTTTATAGATTCATCAAACCTACCAAGTCTTGAATATACAGCACCGAGATTATTATAGGCATCGCTGTTATTTGGCTCTAATTTTATATAATCAAGATAAGCGTTTAGTGCAGAATTTGTATCGCCAATACTTGAATAATAAACAGCACGATTCCAATATAAAGCAGATATGTTCCGTCTGATTTCGTCCATTTCTGGAGCGTAAGCCATAGCTTGCTTATATGCCTCAATTGCCTTTTCCCATTGATTTGATTGGGCGTATTTTATACCCAAAGTATTATAGCAACTGGCTATATTATCTTTTGCTTCTTTGTATAGGGGATTATAATTTAATGCAAGCCTGTATTGATCTATTGCTTTATCGTATAAGCCCATCTCGCTATATGCTACACCAAGTAAGTTGAACAACTCAGGTTTATCTGGAAATAGCTTGATACCTTCAGAAAGAAATTTTGTCGTATCTTCGTATTTTTTTTCATCAATTAACTTACTGCTTCTATTTACATAAACGCCATAGAGATTTCTTTTTGCTGGTTCATAGGTTCTGTCTAGTTCCAGGGATTTCTTATAGTGTGCAATTGCTTCATTAAAATTGCCATTATTATAAAAGGATGTGCCAATAACATTATGTATCATTGCTGATGGCTCAGATTTGGCAAGGTTCATATATTCAGAGACAGCAAGTTGCTCTTGCCCGTTGGATTTATAGATAGATGCCAAAGCAACTCTTGCCTTATGATATTGTGGATTTAGCTCAAGGCATTTTTTTAGCGATTCAGTAGCTTCTGTATATTTCTTTTGATCTTGATATATCGTTCCCAAGAGATAATATAAAGATGCCTCTGATGGTTTTTCCGCTATATCTTCCTGAAGGATTGCGATGGATTTTTCATGAAGTGAATAGCCGTTTTCATGTGAATAAACAAGCTTAAGAGTCATAATGTCATTGATAGTTGGCTTCTGGGAATTTGTAGCATAAAACATAATATCATTCTTATCCTTGCTATGTCCCCAAAGACCAATAGCATGACCTATCTCATGCAGCAAGACAGATTGAAATTGTTCAGTAGAAAGAGGCTTTGCGGTTATAGGATCACGAAGACATATTATTAGCTGAACGTAATATTTATCGTTTTCAGTTCTATGAAGTTCTGCTATGCCTAAAGGATGTTCTTTGTAACTACCTTCTAGTTTTGTCCGCCATGATATAAGTATATCTGCACCTTCAGGCTCTTTAAGCAATTGAAATTTCACGATACCAGCAGATTGCTCTTCCCATTCTTTTAGCGCATAATTAAGCGCATCAAGACAGTTTATAGCATATGGATCGGGATTTTCCGCATAAACGCTTATTGGCATATCTGTATATCTTGTAATGCGTCCATCAGAAACGACTGCAATCCGATCAAAATAGCTATCTGATTGAGCAAAACAATCAAATGTAATCAATAACAGCCATAATATTTTTAGTATTTTCGTATATTTTCGCATTTTTTAATCTACCTATTATTAACTAACACTATCTTTTGGTTGTTTTATGCAATCAATAAATATAATAATCATGATGTATGCCATTAAAATTGCATAGGCACTACCGAATACAATAAGCAAAATTTTAGAATATATAAGAAATGCAAGTGTATGAATTAGGGTTATGATTGTCATCCATACAATAACCTGTATTTTGATGTTATTTTTTTCTCTTGTAAATGCGTATATTCCAACTAAGCTGAATACCATAAAGATATGCCCCAAATGGTGAACATGTGCCTTTTTTAAATTCTCATAGAACATTGCAGATTTCATCTCTTGAAGTGCTTCTGGAGAATATTGCTCATTTATGCTTTCCCCTTTTATTATAGGCGATTCCAGCACGACCCATAGAGCGATTAAGAGTCCTGCTCCGATAAGAATAAGATATGATATAATAAAGACTTTTATTGGTAATGAAAGTGGATATAACCCTTTTTCCCACATATTGACTTTCTCCTAGTTAATGAACATATTTCACAAAATTATTGTTATCATCTACAAGTATAATTTTTGGCTCGACAGGTTTATCAGTTGTGGCAAAACTCATTATTATAATAATATCGCCTTTGTGTATTTCATGAGCGGCAGCACCGTTTGAACATATACAACCTTTTGGTCCCGGAATGGCATAGGTCTCCAAACGACTACCATTTGTAACATTTGCTATCAATACTTTTTCCCAAGCCCAAATATCAGCAAGTTCCATAAGTTCCTTGCATATTGTAAGACTACCAGCATAATTCATATCTGCATCTGTTACAGTTGCCCGATGTATTTTAGATTTTAATAATTCTCTCATCATTTTGAATAAAAGCCCCCAAATTTTATTAATTTGACAATAACATAAAAAGAAAGTATATTATAAGATATTCACATAAAAATGTATGGCTTTACTTTAATAACATAGATCGTCTAAAACAGGAGGAAATTTAGATGCGAAAAATCATTACACTTTCAATTCCTATGTTACTTTTAGCAATTTTTTTGTCTGGATGTGCAGCAATGTCGGCTTCACCAGTAACTGGAGGTTTATATACCGAAGTTAAAGGACCTATAACAGCAACAGGTTCTGATTCTTCATCCTCTAAAGTGGGTTATGCTAAATGCACTTCTCTTTTAGGATTGATAGCCACTGGTGATGCAAGCATAGATTCTGCTGCCAAAAGCGCTGGAATTAAAACGATTCACCATGTTGATTATCAGAGTAAAAGCATTTTGGGACTTTACGCAGAATTCACCGTGATAGTCTATGGCGAATAACTTGGTTTGTTGACATAAAAAAAGAGACGTAGTAAAAACCACGTCTCTTTTATATTTAAAAGCCTATTTGAATATCGTATTCGCAACGATAAATGCAGCGAAAACCAAAGAAACCATTGACATCAACTTTATTAATATGTTGATTGATGGACCTGATGTATCTTTGAATGGATCGCCAACAGTATCACCAACAACGGTTGCTTTGTGGGCATCAGAACCTTTTCCACCAAGCTCGCCACTTTCAATATACTTCTTTGCGTTATCCCATGCACCACCAGCATTAGCCATCATAACTGCTAAAATAAAGCCTCCAACAAGACCTCCGATTAACAGACCAACGACAGCCTCAACGCCCATTGTAATACCAACGACAATAGGAACGATTAGCGCAAGCAATGCAGGAATTATCATTTCTTTTTGTGCTGCTGCGGTGCTTATTTTCACGCATGAGGCATAATCAGCTTTTGCTGTGCCTTCCATAAGCCCCTTTATTTCCTTAAATTGCCTGCGGACTTCAACAACGATCATACCTGCCGCTCTACCGACAGCTTGCATGGTAAGCGCGCTGAACAGAAATGGCATAACCCCGCCGATAAACAAACCTATTAACAATATAGGATTATCAAGTGATATATTGAAATATTGCGAAAGGAAATAAGCCTTTAATCTTGGGAATTTATCGGCTATTTCCATATAATAATCAAACTTTTGCAAATCGGTCATTCCCTCAAGACTCTTGTATAAACCACCTTGAGTTAGCATTTCAACATTACTTGACACCAATTCAGTGAAAGCATTTGTTTTTGCTACAATAAACTTAAGAACTTCCTCTTGATATGCTGAAATAAGAGCCAACGCTGTCAGTGCAGCGGAACCAATAGCAAAGCCCTTTCCAGTTGCCGCTGTTGTGTTGCCCAATGAGTCAAGGGCATCTGTTCTTTCTCTAACTTCATGACCCAATCCAGCCATTTCTGCGTTACCACCGGCATTATCCGCAACGGGACCGTATGCGTCTGTGGCAAGGGTAATACCAAGTGTGCTTAACATTCCCAGAGCCGCTATACCAACACCATACAGACCCATAATTGGTTCGTTGAATCCATTAGAGAAATAGTAACTGAAAAAGATACCCAAACAAACAGCTATAACAGGTATAACGGTACTCATCATACCTACGGATAATCCACCAATTATGACTGTTGCAGGTCCGGTTTTTGCCTGATCTGCTATGAAACGTGTGGGCTTATATCTTGCGGAAGTAAAGTATTCTGTAAAGTAACCAATAACCAGACCGACCACCAAACCCGTAACGATCGATCCCCAGATACCTATATGTTCCGGTCCCATTACCATTCTTACTATAAAGAAGGAGGCAATGACTATCAAAGCGGAGCTTATATAAATACCGGTTCTTAATGCTCTAAGAAGAACACCTTGATCGGCTTTTTCACCTGAACGCACAAAGAAAGTTCCAATAATAGAGGCTATAACACCTATCGCAGCAATAAGCAATGGAACTGTAATACTTTGCAGGCTTAATCCAAACTTGCCGAATGCCGCCGCACCAAGTGCCATCGTAGCGACAATAGAGCCAACATAAGATTCATAAAGGTCAGCACCCATACCGGCAACATCACCGACATTATCGCCAACATTATCGGCTATTACTGCAGGATTTCGTGGATCATCTTCTGGAATTCCTGCCTCAACTTTGCCAACAAGGTCTGCTCCAACGTCTGCTGCTTTAGTGAATATACCTCCGCCGACACGGGCAAACAGAGCCATTGAGCTTGCGCCCAACTCAAAGGTCAACATTGCAGATGTGATGATTCTGATCTTGTCTGCCAACTCATAGCTTCTGTATATGTATTTAAGAATATAATACCATATACTTAAATCAAGCAAACCAAGACCAACAACAACCATACCCATAATAGCACCGCTATTAAACGCAACACGCAATCCGCCGTTTAGGCTCTTGCTTGCCGCTTGGGCAGTTCTAGCACTGGAGTTGGTCGCCATCTTCATTCCTATAAAGCCTGACAGACCGGAGAAGAATCCTCCCGTCAAAAACGCCAATGGAACGGGAGTCGCCAAATAGCCTTTCCAGACTAAAAGCCAAAGAATGACAAAAGCAATGCCGAAAAATATTGCTACGACTGTATATTGACGCTTTAAATAGGCATTTGCGCCCTCGCGAACAGCCGCGGCGATCTGTTTCATCAGATCAGTGCCTTCGTCCTTCTTCATAATCCAAACCGCCAAATAGACACAGAAAAGCAATGCAATAATTGAGGCAACCAAAGCTACCCAAACCACATCTTTGGGTTCTGAAGCTTTGCCTGCTTCTTGTGCCATTGCCGAAGATGCCAATAAAATGCCAATGATCATGACGGTTATGATTAAAGGCATTTTTCTAAAACTAAATAATTTTTCCATGCTCCTTCCTTTCGCTAAGTTTTGTTAGAAAGAATAAAAGCCCTAAAAACTTTTTGAGCCCAAAGTTCCGATCTTACATCTTATTGTAACAAAAAAATACCAATTTATGCAACAAAAATCGAAACAATATTGAAAGTTAGTTTTTAACACAAATTCTTTTATTTATAGTAAATAATTGTTTGTAAATAGCGAATACAATCTGAATTCTTGTCTTTGCTTGTTCTAACTTAATCAGATAGAGTGTATGTATTCTGTCTCTTTTATGTCTGTCTTTTTCTATTGGTATAACACAAAATGATGTTAGTGCTTCTAAGGCTTTATGGCAGATAGTATTTAGACAGGATAAAAAATGTATTATTTTTTGGATTTCAACTTGCTTTGTAATGACAAAGGGATTTTCAGAATTATCAGCCATCTGTTAATCCCTTTTTTTGATGTTTATACTTTTGAGGATGTTATAGCAGATTGTTTTTTCATTGCTAATTGACATTATCATATATTTTTGTTACTATTATTGCATATGTGGATTATAAAATTGTAAAATAACATTTATCTGATAATTATTCCAGAACACTTAAAGTAATTTGGAGGTGTTTGATGAGTATTTTAAATAAAATAAGCGGTTTTTTCCATACTAAAGATGGTGAAATACAACGGGCTTATTCTGCGTATGACAAAATTTCTGGTCTTTTAGATGAACGTGATAAAAACCCAAATTTCGATAAAAAGAAAGAACTTGATGAGGAACTACAATCTTTTGAAAAACAAACTCTTGATCTTTTAAACAATTATGAAGGTGAAAAAAACTGGCCTGGCGTTTTTAGAGAAATGCACATGAATCTTGCTAGAGTCTATATGAAAATGGATAGATTTGATGAAGCAGAAAAAGAATGTTCAAAAGTGGAAAAATATGATCCAATAGACGCAGAAGAACTTCGTAATGCCCTTCAAGAACTCATGTCTGGCAGACATATCGAATCATCTAAACTAGAGGAACTCGGTGCTGGATAATTCTCATGGGATTCTCAAGCCAAAATTTCCTATATTTATTATTTCTTATTCCTTTATTGATCTTATTATATATTCTCAGACTAAGGCGAAGAAATTACATTATTTCCAGCGTAATTCTTTGGGAACAAGATATAGAAGATATAAAAGCTAATACTTTGTTCCAAAGATTGCGAAAAAACATTCTGCTTCCTTTGCAGTTGATCATCTTTGTTTTGCTGATTTTTGCACTATCAAGACCTTTTCTGCAAAACCCCAAAATATCAATAGATGAAGATGTCATTTTGATATTAGATACATCAGCAAGCATGAAATCAACTGATTCTAACGGAAGCAGATTTGAAATGATGAAGTCCTCTGCAATAAAGATAATAGAGGAACTTAATAATAGGGCTAGTATAACTCTAATACAAGCAGATATTTCCCCGAAAATAATATTAGGCACTACATCAGATAAATCAAAAGCCCTAAAAACAATCAATCAACTCCAACCTTCTGACACTTCAAATAATCTTCCTGAAGCAATAAAACTCGCATCGTCTATTTTAAATGAAGCTGATCAAGCAAAAGTGATCTTGATGAGTGATGGTGCAGATGGAGCAAATAATTTTGATATTGATCTGCCTATAGAATTTATGTCTTTTGGAAAAAATGATGTAAGTAATATAGGAATTGTCTATTTTGATGTAATAAAAGATGAATCATCAGATTCAAGTATTCAGGTTTTTGTTTCTATCATGAATTTTGGCAATGAAAAACAACCATGCAGGATTATACTATATCATAATAATATTCCAATTGACGCCCAAAATATAGTCATTATTCCAAAAGAACAACGTTCTGTTATCTTTGAAAATATTAACTATCAAGATGGAATAATCATGTTATCAATAGAGCCAAAAGATGATTTTATTGTTGATAACAGCGTATATTATGTTATAAACAAATTGAATACACTAAAAGTCATGCTTGTTGGCAAAGAAAACTTTTTTATTGAAAGTGCCATTAAAATTTCATCTGTTGATATGGAGTTAACTAAGAAAAAATCCGCAGATTATAGGTCTGATGAAGGCTATGATCTGGTAATATTTAATGGTTTTATGCCTGATAACATGCCTGATTGCAATGCTATGTTTATTGATATTGAAGGTGATCTTCCATTTGCAAAGCTATTGTCTAGGAAAAATAATCCTATAATAATAGATTGGGATAAAGCAAACCCATTGATGAGATTTGTTGATCTCTCTGGTATAAAAATCAGTAATATTGGCGTTTATGATATGCCAGCATGGGCAAAACCATTGATTGACGCTGATGTTAGCTCAATACTATTCTATGGTGAGTTTAATGGACACAGGATTATAACAATACCATTTTCATTGGATACTGATACAGGAAGTAATTTTGTTATGCTTCCTGCTTTTCCTATATTTATGGCAAATGTCTTATCATGGCTATCCGATGTGGATGATTTACAGCAGGTCAAAACGGGTGATATAGTTAATATTTCTGTTTCCAAAATTGATGATAATCAAGATGTTACAGTCAAAAAACCAGACGGAATAACAATTAAGGCTAATCTTCAAAATGGCAGACTAATCTTTACAGATACTAATTTGGTAGGAATATATCAGATTAGCGGAACAAATATACAAAGACGGTTTGCGGTAAACTTGCTTAACAAATCTGAGTCAAATATAAGCTCCCACGAAAACCTTATAATATATGGACATGAAGCAAAAAAAATTAACCCATCAATAGTCGGGAAAAGGGAATTATGGCATATCTTTGCATTAATTGCCTTAATGCTTTTGGCAATTGAATGGTGGGTATATCACAGACGTATTTTGGTATGATTATAATACTCCCCATAAAATGAGCAATAATCTGAGGTGGATTTTCTGCATGAAACAAAAAGCAATTGGCATTATCTTGACTTTGCATAATTTCAATGATATATTTGAGAGGAGTTTTGATTATTGCTATTCCTTTCATTTTTAATTAAGGATGATTTTATTGAGTATCATTGAACTAACTAATATCAAGAAAACGTTTGGGGCAAACAGAATATTAGATGGAATATCATGGCAATTAAATTTGGGTGATAAGGTTGCACTTGTTGGTATGAATGGTTCTGGAAAGACGACCTTGCTTAAAATTATCGCTAGAATAATGCCCCCTGATAGTGGAAAAATAAGGATTAATGATAACATAAAAGTCGGGTATGTTCCACAACAACCAGAATTTGATGATTCAACAATCTTAAGAGATGAAATATACGATCAAAGAATTATTGAGTTAAGACAAATGATAGAACAAATGGAATTAGAGATGTCAAACCTTAAAAATAATGATATTCATCTTATGGAGATTCTTGACCAATATAATATGCTTTGTGCAGAATTTGAAAGTCGTGATGGTTATGGATACAAAGCCAAATTAGAAAAAATACTTGATATTATGGGTTTTGAGCTAACTGATCTTGATAAGCATATAAATACATTTAGCGGTGGACAAAAATCTCGTATACAACTTGCTAAAGTTTTGTTACAAAATCCTGATGTATTGCTTTTAGATGAACCAGACAGCCATCTTGATCTTGATGCTCTTGAATGGCTTGAAGAATTTTTATATGATTACAAAGGTGCTTTTATTATTATATCTCATGATCGTTCACTTCTCGAAAAGGTAACAAATAAAACACTAGAACTGGAATTCGGCAGACTCAATCAATATAATGGTAACTATTCCTACTATGCAGATCAGAGAGAACGACAACAAAAAAAACAACATTATGATTATGTCAATCAGCAACAGGAAATAACGCATCTAAAAGAAGCAATTGAATCTTTGCAAAAATGGGCTTCCAGAAGTAGTAATCCCAAACTGGGCAGACGTGTTAAAAGTATGGAAAAGCGTCTTGATTGGATCGATCCTATAGAAAAACCCCATAAAAAATCAAAAATGCAATTAAGTTTTGAATTTCAGAAAAGAAGCGGAGAAATTGTTATTGAGGCAATCAGTTTATCAAAGAGATTTGATGATCATAATCTTTTTTCAAACCTGAATTTCCATATAAAATGGGGCGAACACGTTGCTATAATAGGTCCCAACGGTTCAGGCAAAACTACGCTTATAAAAATCCTTCTTGGTCTTGAGCAACAAACTAGCGGATACGTGAATTTAGGTGATAATCTGATTATAAGCTACTTTGATCAAGAACAAAAAGGGCTAAATAACCGAAAAACCATATATAATGAACTTGAAGAAGACACAAAACTTACAAAAAATGAAGCAATGTATTTATTATCAAAAATGCTTTTCAAAGGTGAAAAAGCCTTTAAGAATGTCGGTGAATTGAGTGGAGGCGAAAGAAATCGTGTTATGCTTTCCAAACTTGTTTATACAAAAGCTAACCTTATTGTATTAGATGAACCGACAAACCATCTGGATATTCCATCAATAGAGGTGCTTGAAGATGCACTTATAGCATTTCGCGGAACTGTTATATTTATAACTCATGATAGACGATTATTATCAAATGTTGCGGATAGGATAATTGAGCTAAAAAACGGCGAAGTGCATTTATATCCCGGTGGGTATGATTATTATATGATGAAAAATGAAGCAATAGAAGAAACAGCGATAATATAGTTAAATTTTCATATCTGTGTTTGCAGATTTTTGAAAATCCCTCTAAATTACCAAATAGCGTATTAGCAATACGCCCTTACGGAAAAGGAGACTTTGTGGATTCTAGCTTGTGCTTGAATGACAAGAAACGTTAAAAAAGAAATTTTCTAATAATATTACATGAGGAGATGATATGGAAAACAAAGAAATATCGGTAGTTGAGATGTCCGAAAGATTCAGTAAGATCGCTACTGCGACGGTTTTTGATACTATGGAACATGTAGGTATATCAAACACAGTGCTTGATCTGAATATTAGACCCATAAGGGATGATATGCAGATCGCTGGCGCCGCTTTCACAATAAAAGGTGAAAGAGATTGCAGAACAGGCGCAGAGGCACACTCAAAAGCGATGGAAGGGCGTGATCTATGGGGTGAAGTCTATCCCGGCTGTATAATTATCGTCGATCCCGGGATGGCGCGTGAGGGTGGATTTGGATTTTTTGGCGAGATGACAAGCTGGAACTTCAAGCAAAGAGGCGCAAGAGGCATCGTTATTGATGGCGGAATAAGAGACCGCGCAGGATTGCTAAAAATACCAGATTGGCATGTTTTTGTCAGATATACTACACCAATAGAATCTCATCCAAGATGGCGTATTAATGAAATACAATGCCCAGTAGTTTTGACCGGTCAACTTATAAAGCAAGTCAGAATCAACCCTGGAGACTTTGTAGTTGGTGATGCTGATGCTGTAATGGTTGTTCCAAAAGAGGCTTCTTATGAGATATTGATTAAAGCTGAAGAAATGTGGGAACGTGAAGAAGGCAGTCGCAATGGCTTTTTGGAAGGCTTGTCTTTTGAGGAAGTCTATAAAAAATGGGGCAGAGCATAGAATAATATATACTACAAAAGGCGATTCAGCGAATTGCCTTTGCCATAAATCCAATATGTTGAATTGGGAAAAAAGAGGTATATAACGGACAATAAAGGGGATTACTATGTCATCAATTATACCAAATACAGCCTTTTTTTTATTTACATTTCATTGTGCTAAACAAAAATCCGAGGTCAAAATCGATGGTGATTTGTCTGAATGGGATAAATCTAATCTTGTGACTGATCTCATGCACTTATCAGGTCAGAAACCTTTTGCAGATGTTTATTTTTCATGGGATTATGACAATCTGTATATAGGTTGGGATGTGCCTAGCAAAAATACTCCCGTTGAAGTTGACCTAATAAGATTCTGGACAAAAGATTGCATGGAGTTATGGCTAGACCTTAGAAACGAAAAGCCTTCTCGCAGATATAATGAACATTGTCATCATTTCTTTTTGCTACCAAAAGGTAATAAAAGTAATGCGGAACTAGCTGCTGTTGGAGAATGTAGAGAACCCGGCGCAAGTATTCAAGACACAATATATGATCACAAAGAGATTGAAATTGCCTCAATCATCAGAAAAAATGGCTATTCTGTTGAAGCACGAATACCCCAAAGCGTCATACCTACCTATGATCCATCGAATTTTCCAATTATCGGCTTTAATTATCATATAAATAATACCGATAGAAAAGCGCAATGGTGGAGTTGCGGAACTGATTTTCTAAGACATATTGACCCTAGCACATGGGGAACTATCGAACTTATTGATAACGATTAAATCATGAAAGAGGACTATAAAGAATAATTTTTTCAAATATACGATTTTTTCAGTTAAAGGAAATAGAACGCTGATTAAACGGATTTAGCGGATTTTCGCTGATTATAAAATTGATAATAGATTCTAATATTGGGGAATGTAATCTTTAGTCTTTTAATTTTTCTATCATTGAATCCTCAATCTGCCAAATCCGCTCTATCCGCGTTCTATAAGTGAAAAACTCGTATCAAATATCTGGTTTTATATCCAGTGTTTTTGTTTCATAAATTAGGAAAATCTAGCATGTATAACAAAATTTATTATAATACTGATAGACTTTATATATATAATGATGACATTAAAAGCACCGATTGTATTTTAGAAGTATTTAACTCTCTGCATAATGCTCAATTCTGTCTCGAATCCAATCCCAATGGAGTCCATCAAAGAAAGACTTAAAATTATCCTTTATCCATTCGTAATAATCGTCCTCAACGTATTTGCAGAAGATTTCTACAAGGACACCCATTGAAATGTCTTCTGGAATTTCCATATCACATTCCGAAAATTCCTCTTCCAGAAACTCTTTTATAACTTCACGATCAAGCATTTTATTCATCCTTTTTGTCTGGCAAACGTCAAATGAATTTGTTATACCAATTAAAATAATTAAACATACATATATTTATGATTCATTATTTTAATTGGTATTAATTACCAGCATATAGTCCTGAACTCAATCCCATAGAACGCTTATGGGAATTTATTAAAGTAGAGATAACTAATGAAGTCTATGTAACACTAGAACCATTGATAGATAGGGTAGCATCTGTAGTATGTAGTCTATCACAAGGAGTGATTAAATCACTTACATCTTATTCATATTTCATAAATACCATTAATGAAACATTTCAATAAGCAATTGATATTACAAAAGCTCACAAAAATAAAGGAAAATAAACCGCTCTCAAACCTGCATTTTTGTTGCCATTACTTGCTTAAACAGCACTTTCAGATATACGGGAAACGTCTTTTTTTCCCTCATTACATCTTTTTTCCTCTTTTATTTCTTTTTTGCTCTAAATTCCTCGTCGTGTTTCCAGTATTTGAACGATCTTGGACAAATCCCTTTCTCTCTTGAATAAAGGTTCTTTTGTTTCAGCATAAACGCTAAGTTTCTCTTCAAAAGTAGGCTTTGGATTCACATATATTATACCTAATGGTAACTTGTCTGTTTGTGTTGCCTTCCTAAATGCCTCATTTCTATCGGTTGGATCATAGGATTCATCAAGATAATAGGTATTATCTTTGAACCAACGGAATGTATTGATCTTGTTATATGTTACGCATGGCTGAAAGACATCAACAAGTGCATATCCCTTATGTTGTATTGCCTTCTTAATAATCTCTTTTGTTTGATCAACATCTCCTGCAAATGCTCTTGCAACGAATGAAGCATCAAGGCTAACAGCAACCGCTATTGGGTTAAATGGCTCTGGAAATACGCCATCAATCTGAACTGGTGTTTTTAGTTCATGAGGACTTGTCGGAGAAGCCTGCCCTTTTGTCAATCCATAGACCATATTATTATGAACAATATTTGTTATATCAGGATTCCTACGGATCGTATGAATAAAGTGGTTTCCACCCTCTCCATAGGTGCAACCATCACCGCTTTCCGCAATAACAGTTAAGTTCGGATTAACAGCTTTTATGGCTGTTGCAGAAGGCAATGATCTACCATGCAAACCATTGAAAAAATTGCATTTGTAATAATGCGGTGCTTTTGCCGCTTGACCTATTCCAGAAACCATAGCTAAATTATTCGGCGATATTTCTAATTCCGCAAAAGCCTTTTTCATTATCCTCAAAATACTATAGTTGCCACAGCCCGGACACCATGCTATATCTATATCCCTCATGTCAAAAATCTTTTCATCCATCATTATATCTCCTTCAGGCTTTCGGCTATTTCTTCAACAAAAAATGGCATTCCATCATATTTCAGGATTTTCTTGTCAATATCAATGCCAGTGCATAGTTTAATAAGATTTCCAAATTGTGATGTGAAATTATTTTCAATTATGGCTGTTTTTTCTGCTCTATTTAGATGCTCTTCAGTGCTTGGATGTATGGGATAAACCTGCCTAAAATAAAGGAAAGCGAGATCATCTCTACCAACTATATCCATCGCTTCTTTGATTACCTCGTAATTCGATCCCCAAGCAATAACAAGCGTTTTATAATTCGGATTGCCTATCAGTTCGGGTGATAAGACATCTTTCTTTACAAGGTCAAGTTTTCTGAATCTTTTGTTTACCATCATTTTTCTGACCTTCATACTTTCGGTAATGTGACCCTCTTCATCATGTTCATCGCTATCAACTACTACAAGTCCTTCTCCATAGCCCGGAACGCCTCTTGGTGAAACGCCATTTTCAGTGATTCTATATCGTCTATAATCTTCGTCAGTTTTGATAATAAACCTTTCAGGCTTTATTCGATAAGGGTCAATGGAAGTTATATTGTGATGTGCTTCAAGAATATATTGATCAGTCAGAATGAATACAGGTATCTGATATTTGTCTGCAAGATTAAAGGCATTTTGTGTTATGTAAAACATATCTTCTATCGTTCCGGGTGCAAAGATAGCTCTTGGAAATTCACCATGTCCAGCATAAAGGGCTAAATTAAGATCGCCTTGTTCTGTTCTGGTTGGCAAGCCCGTTGCGGGACCAGGTCTTT
Organism: uncultured bacterium; assembly: GCA_964564735.1. GTDB lineage: Bacteria > Poribacteria > DTPJ01 > DTPJ01 > DTPJ01 > CAZMCH01. Next base: position 1,387 of record CAZMCH010000013.1, on the reverse strand, counting down.
GACCAAGATGTATAACGACAGGACATTCAAGCATACCCGAAAGGCTCACCGCCTCAACCATAAGAGCAAATCCGCCTCCTGATGTCGAAGCCAATGCCCTTGCGCCTGCGTAAGAAGCACCGACAACCATATTCATTGCGCTTATTTCGTCCTCTGCCTGTTCAACAACAATGCCAAATTCTTTTGATCGTTGAGCAAGGTTAATCGCAACAACGGTTGATGGAGACATAGGATAAAATGAAATGAAATCACATCCGCCTGCAATAGCCCCAAGAGAAAGAGCCTCAAGACCATCCATTATAATTTCTTTTTCGACTTCTGGATTACGCTTTATTTGAATTTCAATTTTTCCGTCTTTTAATAATTTATCGCTGACTTCATAACCCCTCTTTGCCGAGTCGATATTTCTCTGAACTACTTGCTCATCTTTACCACCAAAACGCTTTTTAAGATAATTACTGAATAATTCAAAATCAACATCAAAAAGTCTTAAAAGCAAAGCAGAAGCGACAGTATTTGCGTATATCTTACCGCCAACTTCCATTGCTATATCAGAAATAGGCACGCTAATAGAATTATCACCATCATATTCACCTTTGAATGATTCTTCCTCGCCTATTATTATCGTATCATTTGAAATTCTGTTATTTATATGAGAGATTGCCCCTTCACCGAAAGGGACTAATATATCAATTCTATTAACAGGGGCTGTAACACGTTTTGAAGATACTCTTATAGAAGTAGAATTATTCCCGCCACGAATACGAGACATATACTCCTGAGTAGAAAAGACGTTATATCCCGATAATTTTAATGTTTGTGTCATCAGATGCTCAACAGTCTGTATTCCTTGTCCTGCTTCACCACAAAGGACTATTGAGACATCATCAAAGAACTTTGATTTAGAACCCATGAAATACCTCCATATATTATGGGAGAATTTTTGATTTCATCATTATATTCGTTTGAGGCTTGTTAGATAATCAAGAACCTTTCCACGTTCTTCAGCATTTAGCTTTGCGCCTCTTTTTATCATATCATCAACATACTTTTCCCAACCAGCCCTATCCTCTACTTCAGAATAAATCTTATCGGTGCTATGGCAAACAGTGCATCTTTCTTCAACTAACTTTTTGCCTTCCAATAAAGCTGGTGAAAGTTCAGAATCGCTTGGAATTTGGAGTTTTGGTTTTTCTAAGGCACATCCGATAATAGAAAGGCAGATAAAAAGAGAAAATGCTATTATAAGAGTAAATACACTTTTTTTATTCATTTGAATAACTCGTTTTTTCCTAATATCATATATTACCTACTGGTCAACCAAATTAGTTTTTGCACTTATCCACCCTCACCTATCCTCTCCCAGATGGGAGAGGAACAAGTCCTT
>CAZMCH010000012.1:0-71713 GCA_964564735.1 uncultured bacterium | reverse complement strand
AAGTATCACAAGGGATTAAAGATTAAATCTTTGACATTGCATTTTTACAAGAAAAACATTTATTTTCAATAGTCTATCCCTTGTCAGCCTTAAAAAAGGGATTGTTATAAAAACTCATATTTACTTATTTTACACGATATACTTTCAAAAATCTATAAATACAAAACTAATCTAGTTGGCAACTACTTTTTCTTATATATTCTCAATCGATCCTTAGTAAATATCACATCATAATATTTATTTACCTTGTCAGTTATATTTTTATCATAACCAAAGGCGACTATATAATCAACATAAGTGGATAGCTTTGCAAAATCAATTTCATTTGGAGTATAATGAACTTGACTGACTGTTGGTCTGTCAAAATCATCTCGGAAATTTATTGGAAAGTAATGTATCGCCGCCTCATAATTTCCAAGATTGATATTTCCATTATCAAGACAATAATAATTCGGTGCATGTGTGAATATCTGCACTAATTGGGAATTGCCACCCTTGTCGAATATTAATGGCATCATAACTATATTTTTTCCAATCTTATCAACACCTGCAGTATATTCTTCAAGTTCAAAGCTAAGGACATCAATATAATCATATAAATAAATAAAGTTACCGATTGCAATAATGACCATTAAAACAAGAGCAATCACTCTCATAATTTTGCCAATATTTTCAGATATAAGCGGAATCAAGAAAAGTGATGACAGCAAATTAAGCCTTGAATTTATAAATCCTCCTTGATTCTCTAATCCGTCAGGGGCATATATATAAAGCCCAAAACTGATTATGAATCCAAAGATTAGATAATCCTTTTCCTCTAAATTAATAATCAATTTTCCATCATGAAATCTCCACTTGCTTATTATGGTTATTATTAGCATTAAAGCTATAAATCCAAATATTACATATCCGATCTTTGTTTGTTCTGATGTATTAAAAGATACAAGCGATTTTTCTGATACGAAGTCAGATAATAGACGTGGCATATTCCAAAAACTGCTTGGTGGACGCTTGGCTTTTGTCATGCCAGTATATATTGCATAATTAACAAATAGTGCGATAGACGGGATCAAACATATCAGATTATATATTATACCTCTAATCCTTTTCTTGAAATATATGACTGAAAGAATAAATATAGTAGATATAACAAGAATGTATGGAACAGGATGTGAAAAATACGTCAAAACAGGAAGTAAACCTAATATTATTCCTGATTTCCAGTTTATCTTATCTTTATATTTCCAAAAATACCCTATTGAAAAGAACATTAATGGAACAGCTATTGCAAAGTTATAAAATCCCATCAAAAAAAGGTAATTATAGATAAATGGAAAACTGATGAAAGCAAAAATCCTTCTCTTATGTCCAAAAACACCCAAAAGATAATAGATTGATATTGCCATCATCACAACATAAATAGTTAAAAATAGCTTTTCAGAGATAATCGGGGAAAATATAAACTGAAATCCTGCCATTATAATATAATTTATCCAATTCGGAAAAGGCTTTATATTAAGTTTATAATGCTCTCCAAATTTATATTCTGGATTATTAAAATCCTTTAAAACTTGGGTGTTATGAATATGGCTGGGACCATCTTGGGTTGGGAAATATGGGAATCTCCATATTGGAATAAGATAAATTATTATCATTATTACGAAAAGAGTCTCATATTTCCTATGTCTGATGTGATTTATTAATGCTTTTATAGAAATAATTTTATTCATCTTTTTTCACAACTGCATGTCCGCCGAATTCTTTTCGAAGAGCAGAAAGCACCTTATCAGAAAACAGATCATCCTGCCTTGATTGAAAGCGTTTGAAAAGTGACAATGCAATAACAGGAGCAGAAACGCCTAACTCAACAGCCTGCTGGACTGTCCATCTTCCTTCGCCTGAATCATCAACATAGCCTTTGATTTCAGATAGCTCAGGGTCTTTTTCAAAAGCTGATTCCAATAATTCCAATAGCCACGACCTAACGACACTGCCTTGATTCCAGAGATGCGCAACCTTATCAAATTTAAGATTTTCGCCATAAGGTGACGCTTTGAGTAGCTCAAATCCTTCCCCGTATGCCTCCATAATGCCATATTCTATGCCATTATGGATCATTTTTACAAAATGACCTGCGCCTGTTGTTCCACAATATAGATAGCCATTGGTTGGTGCAAGCGTCTTTAGCAATGGCTCTATATACTTAAAATCCGCTTCGTCTCCGCCGATCATTGTGCAATAACCGACTTTTAGACCCCAAATTCCTCCTGATACGCCAGCATCGATATAATGTATGCCTTTAGTCTTTAGTATCCTTGCTCTGCGGATGTCGTCTTTATAGTAGCTATTTCCGCCCTCAACGATTATGTCTCCTTCGGCTAAAAGCGGAACTAGCGTTGATATTGTCTCATCTACAAGTTCACCAGCGGGATACATCAACCAAACGACTCTTGGCGGATTCAGCTTTCGTATCAATTCCTCAAAAGACCTTGATCCTATTGCCCCTTCTTGTTCCATCTGCTCAACTTTTTCGTATGTGCGATTATATACAACGACTTCATGATCTCTTAAAAGACGGCGTGCCATATTCATACCCATACGCCCAAGACCTATCATTCCAACTTGCATTGTTAAATCTCCTTTATTTTTAATGCTATTCTTTTTGTTTCAGGCTTTCAAACCATTTTCGCATTTCCTGTTCTCTTTCCCTTAATTCAGGTGGAATTTCAGTAGATACAGCAAGTTTAGCGGTTGCACCACCATCAACGGTGATATTTGTTCCTGTAACAAATCTTGCCTCATCAGAGGCTAGATAGACAGCGCAATATCCTATATCTTCGGGTGTTCCGGCGACGGGCAAGGGTTGCGCATGTTTCTGTCGTTCATAAGGTATATCGCCAAATTTTTCCAGATATTCCTTTTTGTATTCTTCACCATAGCGTTTTGAAACCATTTCTTCTGGTTCGCTGACATATATTGACCCTGGTGATATTGCATTGACTCGGATCATATATGGCGCAAGTTCCACCGCTAAAGCCCTTGTTCCTGATATTATTCCGCCTTTGCTTGCAGCATAAGCAGAACCACGAATCCATGAATTCCAAGCATGAACAGATGATATGCTAATTATTGATCCTCCGCCGATTTTTTTCATCTCTGGAACTGCATAATGTATGCCCATCCATATCCCTTTTAAATTTGTTGCCATGAGCCGATCATAGCCTTCTTCCATATTTTCGTCATCGATATTGTATCCAAACCAGCCTATACCAGCGTTATTGACTAATACATTTAGTTGACCGTATGTCTCAACAGCAAACTCTACCATTCGCTGAACATCTTGGGTTACAGAAACATCGGTTTTTATTGCGGATGCTGTTCCGCCTTCTGACTCTATTTCTTTGAGTGTTCTATCTAGTTGTTCTTGTGTTCTTGAAGCGAGAATAACTTTTGCGCCTTCCCTTGCGAATACTCTTGCTATTCCTCTACCTATGCCACGTCCTGCGCCTGTTACAATCGCTACTTTGTCTTTTAGTCTCATATTAAAAACTCCGTGTTATATTGTCAAAGTCAGTTCTATATGATTTAATCCTTCGTCTAAATCAAATTTCATAAACAAAAGATAATCTCCTATCCATTTTACAGCCCTTGCATTAGTTGATACAAGGCTAAACATAGAATGATCATCCCAGATTGTCAATCCATAAGGTATTCGTTTTGATGATTCTATATCAAACTCCATAATGAGTTTATCACGATCTCTTGATGGATGAAAATTTGATATAGATGGTATCTCTTTTTCTATATAATGCTTTGATTCGAAAGGTGGTTGTGCATAATTCCTTATCTCAATAGGTGTCATCTGACCTTCTCTAAAAATCATCTGACATTCGCTGTCATAATAAAATAACGTTAGTGGATATACCTGCTTTTTTATCGGTTGTGGTGGAACAAAGTAATTTATTTCCACTTCTTGCGGTAAAATGTTATCAAAAAGCATAATACATGGTTCTGTTCGCCTAAATTCTCTTTTATAATATTATATTGCGTCAGGGATTGATATAGGATGTATCTGTTCATTTGAGGCAATTTCATTAAAGAAAACATCAGCTATATTGGCAAGACCTGATATTGTTCCGCTATTGTATGATTCGTAGCTCTTGTATTGCATATCATAAGCATCAAGTTGTTGAACAAATATCAAAAACCTGTTCCAATAGCTGTTTTTTAGGTATTCATTAAAGACAGCCTTTGCGTATGATTGATCTTTGTCTGTGCATAATCCTGATCTCAAAAGGGATTTTGGATTAGCAGAAAACACTCGATTATTGTCAGTATAATATACTGCATTGAGATTTAGTGATGAGTTTTCCACAGCAACTATTTTGTTGGAATATGGCGAAGTTGCGTTATAATGATCTTCTGAAGCATAAAAAAAGCTATATGGACAGCCTTTGTCCCCTGAGCCATCTTCATTTATAGCTTCCCATTGATAACCCCATAGACCAGAACAACCGAGTTCATCTAAAATCTGTATCAATACAGGGCTTTTTAGATTTGAGCATATCACATCAGCATTAGACCAATCAAAAGCATCTTTGACTTTTTGTCTTTCTGATATAATTATCTCAGGAAGCCTTTGACGTAATATAACGGTTTCCTCTGCCCTTGATGATGGCATAATGCTAATTTCATTGAAAATATTGGATAGATCAACCATCAATATTATATTATCTTTGAAATCCTTGTGACCTTGATTGATAATATCTTTTATTTCATTGATTGAACCGCTATTTATTATCCAAGTTACAGGTATATCTTGTTTATGCGCCAATGCTGATAAGAGCTTTATACCATCAATTGACATGGGTCTGTCTTTTGGTGGTATTGTTGAGCAAAGAAAAGAATAAAAAAGTCTATTGTCCATTATAAATGTAATTCAAATAACACACCCTTTTGCGATATTTTCCCCTCTTGGGAGGGGATTAAGGGGTGGGTAAAAAGCCTTTTTTACTGAAATGCCTATTTTGCTTTTGTATGAATGTTTTTTGTATATCCCCAACTATAAAATCTATGCAATACCAACTTGGTTATTTCTATAAATGCCATGCTTCTATTTTAAATTTATCTGGCACATTATCAGACCTATCAGAAACTTTCATTATAAAACTCATATCTTCTGGGTTTAAATTTGCAACATTTGCAAATAAATGCTTTTCGGAAAGATGAATATATCCCGATGTATTATTGTAAACTTTCTCAATCCACTTATATTCCTCACTGAATTTTTTCACAAGGAATTTATCTGTCATTGTTTCACCGTCTTTTGTTTTTTGCTTACACACAGGTATTCCTTGAAAGCAAAATCATCGAGGTCAGAAACTAACCAACCAGCAGAAAAACGAAGATAATTATCTAGCTGTAACCTAATCAATGGAATAGCTGATATAAAGTTATCTAGTCTCATTAATGCAATAAAGCCTGAAGATAGCGACATTGACCTTTGTAAGACTGCAATAGCAAGAAAGTCAAACATATAAAAGTTGCCTTTGTCTGCTTTTAATAGCAATTCTGCTTCTTCAATATGCAATTTATTATTTTCCTCTAATTTATTTAAAAGATTATCAATCATAATCTAGTTTTACTATCTCCAGAATAGGTTAGATAACTGCAAAATCACCAAATTTAGGGATTGGACTGTATTTCTTGTTTTAACCCATTTCCTTTTGGATAATAAAGATTGAAATAACCAGCCTTAAAATATTTTCTAAACATGATATTCACAAGGCTTTCTTCAAGGCTACCATCAGCCCTTGAACGAACAGTCATGCGATTTGCGTAATAATGAAAGTGCATACCGAATTGATCAAAAATCCTTAAAAAATCACCCAGCATAGAATATATGCAGGGATTATTGAATGTCTCAAATCCTCCAAACTCCCCGCAGTGCATAACCGTTCCATGATCGATCATATATTTTATTGCAGGCAGGAAGCGTTCATACATGGTGCTAAAATCTCTATTAATTGTTGGCCATCTATCATCGCCACGAAGACGGAAATTATAATCATGGAAACTCTGAAGTGTCAAAGGATCGCCTGTCGGTTCTACAAGATGTATTGTCTCTAATGCCCCCCATGTCTCCATTGGTTCAACATATATGAGATGTTCTTTGTCTTTTTCTCTAATTGCATTTATCATTCGTTTTATTGCAGGATTATATTTCTCGTGAGGATGATCAAATGCTTCATTTATTAGATCATACACAACGCCGTATTGAGGCTCATTTTTTAGCTGTTCAACTAATATTAAATAATGATCAATAAATGGTTGAAATGCTTCATCATAGCCTTTTTCTTCTATCTTTTTTATAAAATCATCTCTGTTCATGCCCAATGTCTGATCGACATTTGTTGTATATGTAAGTCCATATTTTCGGCAATCTGCAAGTAATCTGTCAACTCTTTCGCCTGTATAGTTATGTTGTGGACGAAAGCTATTAGAGCCTGTTAAAGCGATCAATTCACATTCACGTTCATTGCCCGGAACACCTGTATCAGAAGGGGCAAACATCCACGATGTAAATCCACCTAATCTTGGAAATGGATCAACTGCATAAGAATATGATATACAATCGCCATCCAAAGCCCTATAAGCTGACCAATCGCCAAGCTTATCAATGAGTGTTTGGATTTCAGATGAATCATCTATCTTAATATCAGGATAATTTTTATCGATAGCCCTTGATAATAATGGTGGTAATGGTGCAATCTTCTTGCGGTGTGTATCTAAGCCATCTTTAATCTCAAGGTAATCATAGATAATTGTCTGATGAATACGCTTTTCTGTTTCGTCATAGCGAGTTATTTCTGCATAATTTATTGGCACAAACATAGCGATTCTGCCCCATAATAAAGCTACATCTGCAGCCTTCTCTATTGTCATATCGGTAGTGGTTTGGAAAGGTCTCAAAGCGACTACCCGAACATTTGGCTCTGAAAAGTCAACGTCTATTTGAGTAACGCCATCTTTATCCTTGAAGGCAGTAACAGCCAAAGGAATTTTTTCACAAACCAATAATATAGGCAGATCAAGAGATTGGTCTGATTTCCTTGTCCATAGTAAAATCCAGTTTTCTGAAAGCCTTCCTGCAGATTTTGTCCAGATATTCCCATCTTTGATTGGTATTTCTATGACATTTCCATCAAGCATCATTATCAATGATTCAGGCCCCGGACTTTGCCGTTCTCTCCAGCCCCATATAGTCAAAGTCTTTTCTTTTGGCGTTATTACTGCACCGGGAAATAATGGTGTTGATAAAACATCAGCTTTTGTCCCTCTATAAGAAATGCCTCGCAAAGATGGACACTCAACACGCACATTTCCAAGCATACCTTCTCCGCCAGCGTCATAAATTCGCCATGCAATAACATTCTCCTCACCATATTTTATTATAGAACTTGGGACTTTATAGCGTCTTGGTTGCCTCCACCATTCATAAACTTCGTCGCCTGTTTTTCCAATAAATTCTCCATTAAAATATGCCCAATCCCAATCGTCAACCTTATCAGCAACAAGCTCGAGATCATAGCCTCGCCATTCCTCTGGAATAAGCATTCTTGTCCGATACCACGCATAGCCATCATAGGGTTGCGGATCATCGAGACTATTTGATTTATATGGTTTATCTGATGGGAAATTGGGATTTTCTTGATTGTATTTTTGCGATTCCCAACTGCGACCAATTTCCACTTTAGGCCATTGATCCTCAATATTATATCCATAAGATTCTCGTTTCTCTGATAATCCCTGATTATTCGGATCGAGCATAAGCCACCATTTTTTTGGTGCATCGATACTCCATTCAACCTGTGGAATACTTACTCTTATTCCCCAGTCATTGATTTCACTATCAACCAGTTCCGAAACAGGTATCCATCCGAATTTATTATATCTGCTTTGATTTAGCTCATTAATTGGATGACCGATTGATTTCTCATATTCAGAACGCATTTTAATCAGATTATTATTAATATCTGAAAGGCTTTCTGCAATATTTTCCCATCCTGATAATTTATAATCTAGCTTATTGTCCAAATCTTTTAGGATAGATTTCCCATAGTTTGATAATTGATCATCTTTTAGTAAAGCAAAAAACTTTGCGCGATCAAATGCCATGACATAGTTCGTAAAAGCACTTAAAGCATTACTTAAAGACTTTATCTTTGATCGAGTCTGCTCTAATTGACTAATTGCCATATTAAAATCATTAATAGAATGAATTTGCTTCCTTTTGAGTTCATCAAGGGCATTTTGTATAGGCGAAATCTCATTTATGACATTATTTATAGCGTCTTGTATAATTGCTGATATGCGTGTTGCTTTGCCCCATCCGTAGCTTTGCCAATCTTCAATGACCAACCCCTTTTGCTTTAAAAGTTCATACTTCCATGATATTTCGGATATGGTTTCTTGAAGCCTATCAAGTTCAGTTGTATAATATGCCGATAATAATAAGAACTTGTCAGGTATTAATGCTTGTTCTGAGACTTCTTCTACATCAACCCACCCGTCTGGAGTTGTGCCATTCCAATCATTTAAAATATCTTCTTGCAATTCCAATATTGTAGATGAGGGAAATTTTTTGACTTTCCAACTTTTATCAGTATTGATCGGTTTTCTTGTCCCATCTTCATATTGAATAAAGCCAGACATCGCAAAACCATCTCTGGGCGCGCTTATCCATAATACGTGATTGCCAATAGACAGGAAATTAGCAAGATCAGTAGCGTATATTTGAGTTTTTTTATCGTTTTTTTCCTCTTTTTTCCCATATACTTCTTGGTCGTCAACAAAGACATAGCAATAGCCATAAGTATTGATGATTATTGGTGTCATCTTAACTTTCTGCTCGATTTTTATTTCCGTTCTATATACGACAGGATTCCCCTCAACTTGATACCAAAATAAAGGGCGTGGTTCCCAACTCGGCTCATTGCCTTCATAGACAGGCTTTATCCATATTCCATTATTCATTGCATTTACCCCTATTTCTGATAATATCATTAATGTAACAAATACGCATATTTTCAATAGATATTTTCTAAACATTACCTCCTCCGCTTATATCGGTTTGCGTCTGTTTTCATCGCAAATACAGGGAGTTTTATAGCATTTTGGACATCCATTAATATATTTATTTGCTGATTCCTCAAGATCAATTCCAGCTATACTAGCAAGCGTAGAAAGCCATGCCAAAACATCAGCAAACTCATCTTGAAGCCTTTTCTTATCTTCTTGTGAACGAAGCTCCCTTGAAAGTTCACCAACTTCTTCAACAAACCATGCGAAAGTTCCCAGTAACCCCCTTTCCGAATCTTTTGTATAGTAAATATCTTCTATGAGTTTTTGAAATTCTTCTATTTTCAATCTTTTTGCCCCTATTTTCTTTAATATTAGCAGTCATAAAAAGCCCAAAATATGTATGCTATTGTCATTTTGTGGTTGATCATAGCATAGAATTACCTAAAAGTAAAGACTTTGTGAAATTACAATAAATAATATAGTCAGAAAACATGATGAGGGAAGTGTAATGAGATATATTCTACAATCTGTGAAGGTAGAATCAGACAGATATTAGGCAAGACCATAGAACGAAAAGGCAGACAACTAGAGCAGGAATGAAGATTACAAAAAGTCAGAAGATATATTTTCAATATAAGCTATATTTTCATAAAAGCCAAGCAAAAACAAGAGATAATGTTATAGAATTAAGAATATCAAATGGTGTGAAAAGTTGCGGTAGGATAATATCTATTATTGCATAGGTTGGACTATAGTCCAACCTAAAATTTTAGTTATTGCCAAATTCTGAATCTTTTTCCCATATAACGATGGTTACCATATCCAAATCCCATTCTCGGACAAGGATTACCAAAGTTATTACCGAATGCTATTTTATCTATTTGCTCCTTTGGCAATATTTTTGCTAAATTTATATTGTATTTTAGTCTTTTTTCTTGCATTTGATTTCTAAGTTCCATCATCTCTTTTTCTTTGGCAATAATTGCATTTTCATCTAAATTATCAGCAGACCATAATTTTTGAATTTCTAAACGCTTTGTTATTATATCATTACGCAAAGAAAGCGTTTCTTTATCAAATTCTAATTGGAGAGACTGCAATTTCTCTATCTGTTCCTGAGTTAAATCAGATGCTATTGGCGATTGGTTCATCATTCCATATCTTCCCTTGCCTCTTCCAAATCCTTGCGAAAAAGCTATTGATGATATAGCTATAATAATTAGCCCTGATAATATAGCAATAACTATATATTTCTTTTTCAATTTAATCAACCTCAATTCTAATATTGATTATTTGTTTGGCACTATTCAAAGTGCCAAACAAATTGTGAATTAGCTTATTTTATAATTACTTACCAGAATTTCCACCGGGATTAGATGATTTTGGACCGGTTCCGTCGCAATTGCTTCCATCACGAGACCTTGTTTTATCACCGGAGCCATTACCATTTTTCGATTTTGTTCCCGAATTGTTATTGTTTTTTGATCCGTTTTGCTGTTGAGTACCATCACAGCTTCCATCTTTTTTGCGATCACGAGTTTGAGATTTTACCATTTCATAATTATTATTACTGTCATTACCATTGTCGCTTATAAGGCTTTTTTCTGTTTTGGCAACATAACTGTCATCTGCACTTGAGTAACTACCCATTAGACCGATCATAAATAAAATTGCTAACATTGCTGTTGTGATTGAAACGAACTTCATTTTAGTACCTCCTATTAAAAGGTTATGTGATAATTTGTTTTTTACTTACATTATTTAAGACGATAATTGGAGATTTACATTCCATATTTTTTTTATTTTATATTATCTGCAATTTTTTGAAGCTCATTTTCAGATATATCACCAACAATTGTAATATTTAGCCCTTCTCTATTTATCTTGATTGCCCTTCCTTGAAGGTTATCAATAAAACGACATCCCTGCATTTCACGACCTCTTCTCCAACCCCATCTCATACGATGCCTTCCAATAGGTGGAACGACCTCAAGTATTGATATGCTATTTAGCCCATCAGTATATTTTAGCTGAACGCCTTTTCCACTTGGTGGCTTAAAAAGATAATAACCATCCAAAATATATCCAACTGGCAAATATTTTGGCTCAATAATGCTAAATGGAATATCATCTTTTTCTGTTTTTTGGGCATCTAGATCAGAATTCAGATATGAGGCATTACTTGGTGGAATAAAAATATCATCATTGATCTTTGCATTAAAGTTAATTTGAGTGTAGAAAGTTTTGGATACTAATATATTATCTGAATTGTAATATTCTCTTTTGAGTATGAGAAAATTTTTTATGTCAATCCAAAGTTTCATTGATGGATTTCCCTTATGTTTTGGAATAACTTGTAGTATCTGTGTCTGACGTTCAGCAATCTTTTCTGATCCCTTTGATACTATATTATAGTTTGAAAGTAGCAATGATATATCATTTGACAATTCCAGTATTGGGCTTATGGTTACTGTATTATTTTTGCTATCAATAGTCATAGTTTTTTTTCCATCATCAATGATGGACAAACCAGAGGATACATCGGATTTATAATTTGTCCTGACTTTCCCTTCCTTCTGCTGAATTTCAACTATGGCAGATGAAGTTTTATCGCCAAGAAAAACCTCTGTTTTCAACATTCCTGAATGTGAGATTAGCCTTTGATTTGAATATGCTTTTTTGAGTAAATCAACTGCTGGATTATCTAATGAATATGAGAAATTGACAATTAGCAATGATAGCGAAAATAGAGTCATAAAAAATAAGACAAATTTAGCGATTGGTTTCATTTATTTCATCCCCAAACTCATTTTTAACGACAATCATACCTAGCGCAACTCTATCGGTTAAAGGGTTATTCCAACGTGAATAGGTATGCTGTCCGATGTCTTTATATATACTCTTATCCATCTTTTCAGGTGGCTTCAACAATAGAAAATATAGACTCGCTATTATTAATATCATGCCAAAGCCTGAAACTAAAGCTGGAATTCTCTTTTCCCATAACCATCCAAAGCTTTTTTGCCAGAATGAGTCTTCTTCGTAGTTTGTTATTCTCTCGCTTATGTTTGCCCAAAGATGACTTGGTGGTTCTTCTTGAGGCATTTTATCCATTAATGAAGCTATGTTATTTAAATGCTCCAATTGTTTCAAACACTCTGGACAATTTTGTATATGCTTCTCTATGAATTCTCTTTTTTTGGCAGAAAGAGAACCAACAGAATAATCTGGTAACATCTTTTGAATCTTTTCACATTTAATCATTTCTTGCCCTCGTAAAAGGCTAATTTGCGCCTTAGTGAGTCTCTTGCCCTTGCAAGCCTAGACATTACAGTTCCATTGCTTGTTTTTAACACTTTGGCAATATCATCAATTTCCATCCCTTCAATATGGTGCATTGTTACTACTGCACGATGTATCTCAGGAAGGGATTGGATCGCATTTTTTACAACGTGTTGTAATTCGTCATCCGTTATTATATTTTCTGGATTTCTTGTCCAATCGGTTATCTCTTCTATAATATCATTATTTTCGCTGTTATCATCTATACTCTTAATGTTGAGTTTTGGTTTTTTTATTTCATCACGATATAGGTTTAATGCAATCCTATGAAGCCAAGAATTAATAGAATCTTTACTTTTAAGAGATTTTATTGATCTAAAAGCTCTAACATAAGTTTCTTGTGTCAAATCATCAGCCAATTCTCTATTTGATGATAAATTTAATATAAAGTTATAGATACCTTTATTTGTCTTTTTGAAAATTTCTTCAAAGGCATGAATATTTCCATCTTTAGCCTTTTCTACGATGTTGTTGTCAATCATCTTTCGGTTATATACTTCCTGTAATAATCTAAAAAATTATCATAATATGTCACTATATTAGACGATTTTTTTGTCTTGATATTCCTTTTTTTTATTGCCAATTTAAAACTAACGATGGTAGGATTAATTTAAAGGCTGATTATTTATAGATAATAGTATTTAACGTGAGTTCGACGTAGAAAATTGTATTTACCACCAAGACACCAAGGCACAAAGCAAGAAATAAGATTAAAAGATTGAAGCTGTTTGGCTCTGCAAAAAAGGAATACATCGCTGATTATCTCTGATTTTTTAAACGGATGAAATCAAAGGATAAACTATTGAAAATAAATGGTTTTCTTGCAAAAATGCAATGTTAAAGATTTAATCTTTAATCCCTTGTGATACTTTGTGTTTTAGTGTCTTTGTGGTTCATTCTTATATCGAACTGACATTATTTAGGTATAATAGCCCAAACTATATTACTAATAATATAAAAGCAGAATGCTTCAGTGAAGATGATATTTAATGAAATATCTAAGAGCAATAATAACCTACTGCAAAAGCAGTGGGACCTGCATGTGAAGTAATGACCGTGCCAACATACGACCTGAACAACTCCTCAACTTCAACAGCATCATTTAATTGTGATGTTAGTTCTGATAATTGCTCTTCGCTTTCACCTCTGACAAAAGATGCCTTAATCTTTTTATTTTGACCAGCATCGTCTTTTACTATTTCAACCATTCTGTTTATTAGTTTTCCTGCCCCACGAATTCTCTCAACAGGAGTTACAAAGCCATCAACAACAGCAAGCAATGGTTTTATTTTCAGCATTGTTCCTAAAAATCCCTGCGCTTTACCGATTCTTCCACCTTTTTGCAGATATTCAAGCGTTTCAACCGAAAAATAAACTTTAATTTTTGATTTTAGCTCATCAATTAGCTGTATAACCTCTTTTGCATCTGCCCCTTCTTTTACAGCTTTTGCAGACTCAAGGACAATTAGACCAAGCCCAAGACATACTGTCCGTGAATCTATAATATGAATTTTATAATCAGGCAATTGCTGTAATGCAACAGATGCAGATTGTGCAGTTTTACTCATGTCTAGTGATATATGAATAGAGATAATATCGTCTTGATTGCCAAATTTCTTATAGGTTTGTAAAAATTCATCTACCGATGGTTGTGATGTTGTTGGAAAATCATTTGTTGTTTTTAGCATCTCGTAAAATTGCAATGGTGATAAATCATAATAATCCCTAAAGCTTTTATTGCCAAGTTTGACTGTTAAAGGAACAACCTGAATGTCATATTCTTCTACTATTTCTTTTGGCAAGTCACAAGTGCTATCTGTTACTATTCTTACCATCTTCCTACCTCCATAATGTTAATTATTCAGCTGATATAATATAAAAACAATGAGGCTGTCCGCCGTAATGAAGTTCCAATTCAACATCGGGAAAAATCTTTTCTAGCTTTTCAACGACTTTTTCTGCTTCGTTTCTGGAAATATCTGCGCCATAAAAGATGGTAATAATCTCGTTTTCTGGTTCAACCATAATTTTTATAAGTTCAATAACTGCTGAATCAATATCAATTTCTGCAACATGAATCTTGCCATTAAAACGTCCTATCGCATCATTTTCCTTAATCACAATATTGCCATATTGAGCATTTCTAACAGCCCTTGCTACTTCGCCACTTTTTACTTCTTTGATTATATCATTCATATTGGTTATATTTTTTTCTATATCTAAATCAGGACGAAAAGCCAATACAGCAGACATTCCTTGAGAGACATTTTTTGATTGCACAATATTTGCCTTTTTATGACTCATATTTATCGCCTGTATTCCCGCTGGAATTATATTTCCATCATTTGGAAGCAAAATAACTTTATCAGAATAGGCTGAATCAATAGCTGTTATTAGTTCTGCAACGCTTGGATTTCTTTGGTCACTCATCAGGACGGATTCGACTCCAAGACTCTTTAATACTGCCGATATTCCATCTCCGGGTGCGACTGCAATTATAGAAATCTCTTGCTGTTCTTGATTTTGTTCAATTAATATAGGATTTTGCGTTATATGTCTATGCTGTTTTTTCATGTCATCAATTTTGACATTACTTATTTTACCGTATAGATGGGCACGAGCAAGGACTCTTTCAGGGTCTGCTGTATGTATATGAATCCTTACGATTTCGCCCCATTCAACAGCTACCAAGTCTGTTCCAAGATTGACGAAATCGTTTCTAATATCAGAAATACTAACATTTTTTGGTGTTAATATGAATTCTGTGCAATATGGCATATCCCAAGATTGAGAAACCATCTTTTGCGCTTCGCCTTCTTGGATCGTATCTGTTTTTTCATGTATGGCAAGAGGTTCACCTTTAACCAATCTCAAAATACCTTCAAGGATAAACACAAAACCTTGTCCTCCCGAATCAACAACACCCGCTTGTGCAAGAACTGGAAGCAGATTCGGGGTATTTTGCAATGATGATCTAGCTTTATCAAGGATCTTTTCTAATAATTCTGCAAGATCGCTACTATTTTGTATTGCATGGATTGCTTCTTCGGCTGATTCTCTTATGACGGTAAGCATCGTTCCTTCTCTTGGTTCGGTTACAGCCATATAAGTTTTCTTTGATCCTAAAACAAAGCTATCAATAATATCCTGTGGTAGAAATCGGGTCTTGTCTTTGCCAACCTCTGCAAATCCAGCGATAAGTTGAGAGATTATGACTCCTGAACAGCCTCTTGCTCCCATTAATGCACCCCTTGCAGATGCTTCAAGAACTTCGCTGAGTGGTGCGCCTTCAAGTCCTTTCAATTCATCAACTGCAGATATTAATGTCAAGGACATGTTTGTCCCTGTATCCCCGTCAGGAACAGGAAAGACGTTTAGACGGTTTAATATTTCGCTGTTTTCTGATAACCAGCTTGCGCTTGCTAGAAGGGCTTTTTTGAATCTGTCACCATCACAATACAAAATTCCCACAATATACAACCTTTCCTTTTAATATCAATGATAGGCTTATAAATTCTTTGATTCTAAACGCATAGCGTCTATTAATTCCTGCATATCATCTGGTATTTCACATGAAAACTCCATATATTCGTTAGTCGCAGGATGTATAAAACCCAGTGTTTGTGCGTGAAGTGCCTGTCTTGATAAGTTTTCTATCGCTCTTATAACATTATCAGAGCAAGCTAAATCTAATGCCCGTTTTTGACCACCATAATCAGGGTCACCCACAACTGGATGCCCAATATGTGCAAAATGAACTCTTATTTGATGTGTTCTGCCTGTCTCAAGTCGGGCTTCGATTAAAGAAAATGAACTATATTTCTCAAGTATTTGAAAATTGGTTATCGCCTCTCTGCCTCTTATTGGGGTAACTGCCATTTTTTTTCGATTGCGACTGCTTCTTCCAATAGGTGCAATGATTGTTCCTTGATCATGCTTTGGTATTCCACATATAACCGCAATATATCGCCTAGTCATGCTATGTTCGCTGACTTGCTCAACAAGACCGTAATATGCGTTTACTGTTTTTGCAATAACCAATAAGCCCGAAGTTCCCTTGTCTATACGATGAACAATTCCCGGACGTTGCGGATTTATTAGGCTAACATCAGCAGAATCAATATTAGAATCATCATCATCATCAGAAAACAAACGGGATATTACTGCATTAACAAGCGTTCCTGTATAATTTCCGGGAGCAGGATGGACAACCATGCCTGCTGGCTTATTCACAACGATAATATCATCGTCTTCAAAGACAATATCAAGAGAAATATCCTCTGACTTCGGAATAATATCTATTGCAGGTGCGACTATATTCACTTTTATAATATCGTTAGTATGAACATTATAGCTTGCTTTGATTTCGGCGTTATTGACAGTTATGTTTCCATCTGAAATTAGCTTTTGAATAAATGAACGAGAGAGAACAGAATCTTTTTCCGCTATATACCTGTCAATTCTTATGCCAGAGTCTTTCTCAGAGACTATATATTCTAGTGTCTTATTCATAATCTTTGGCTTTTGTTAATATTTCTTAATATTTTGATTTTTTGTTTGATATAGAATACACAATTTTTTCTCATTATTCAATACTTAGTTAAAAAGAGGGATTTTGTTTTTGATGGATATTTGGATTGATGTATAAAAAATGGAGTGAAAATAATAGAAAAAAAGAGCAATTACAGGAAATAAAAAAGGTTCTCAAAGCATCAAGCCTTGAGAACCTTTGAAAATTAAGCTAAATAATTCTAATAGCCATTATTAAAATTATCTAGTGCTGACATCCAACCTAATACCATATTTTTATCAGCTTTGCTTAAGCTATTCCAGTATGTCCAATCTTTGATAGCTAAGAAAGCATCTGCTGAAGCTATTACGCTGGCGGCAGAAGCACCATTTACTCCATTTGCTATATTAAGTTTGGTAGCAAGTAATTGAGCATATAGCTTGGTAATACCATTTGATGGATGACCCAAATTCATGCTAGTGGTTCAATTCCATAAGCAATGCAGACAATGCTTGGTTATCTATGCTATCCAGTTGATAAACCGTTTAGACCAATGACTATTTTCCAGTTCATTAGGTATATCTATTCCTTAGAAGGTTGGCATCGCTTTTATTTGTCTTTATTTGTAATGTCAGACAGATTCACTGCGATACAATTGATTATAAATTTATTTCCGTCATAATGCCTTCTATTATGTCAGAATTAATTCAAAATAACTGACAAATATAGTTTTCTGTATTATATCATAATATTTGATCTTGTTTCTTTTTTCTTGCAAGCAAAACTATAATGATTATGCCAATGACAATTATGGCTAACCAAGGATGGTGTATAACCCAAGCCCATAATGAAGCAGTTACTATCCATGCAACGACTTCAAGCGCAATGATAATTCCAGCTTTCCACCATGGGAATTCAGCATATCTCTCTTTGTATTTCCTAGACAGCCAGATAGCGAATATTATCGTTCCTGCGACTATCAAAAAGAATAATAAATTAATAAGCGCCATCATTTTGGGAACTCCTTATATAAAGCGGGGCGTATCAGATACGCCCCATTGTTTTGTGATTTTTCTAAATTTCTGCTACTATTCTTCTTTTGCAGGGGCTGATGTGCCTGTTCCCATTTGAGCCTTCAGCTTTGCCAATTCATCATCAACACTGGATTTTTCTAGTTCTGCAAACTGCTTTTCAAGTTTTCTGTCACCTGTTTCCTCTGCCATTTCTTCAGCTGCTTCTGCTCTTGCCTCTTGATCTTCAACCTTCTTTTTCATGCGTTCAAATGTGTTGAATGTACCAGCGTTGGTTGCCATACCAGCCATAGTTGCATGAATCTGTTTTTGTGCAATTGCCCTTTTGTTGCGTGCAATAAGAAGGTCTTTTTGCCTTCTAGCCTCATCAACTTTTCGTTCAAGATCACGAAGACCGGCTTTAAGTTTCTCAACGGATGCTTTTTGCGCATCGTATTGTTTCTTATATTCAGTAGCGAGACCTTCATATTCAACTTTTCTCTCAAGAGCCGCTTTTGCTAACTCATCGTTGCCTTTTTCAACTGCAAGCTTTGCCTTGTTCATCCATTCTTCTGACAACTGCAGATTCTCGTTATATTGCCTTTCTAGGCGTTTTTCGTCAGCGATAGCAACTGCAACTTGCTGTTTTGCTTTTTGTAATTGTTCCTGCATATCCAAAATAGTTTGGTTAAGCATTTTTTCGGTATCTTCAACACTGTCAAGGGCTGAATTTACCTCTGATTTAAATATTGTTTTCATGCGACTTAGAATACCCATTAAATTTTCCTCCTTAAAAGCCTTAATCGGCTATTTTTTCCTTTATTTACATTTATACTGACATCGGATTTATAAGATATGGATTAAGCATTCTTACTGCATTAATTGTATTTTGAGCAAGTGAACTTAGAGAAAGCTGTAACTCATTTTCATCAAGATTTTCCAATGCAAGACTATCAACCAAAACGATTCTTGAGTTTCCGCTATCGCTATTGTCAATTCCATAACAAGTTGGAAGTATCTCTGTGTTCATATCCAATAACTTTTTATATGCCTCAAGAAGTCTATCTTGTTTTAGGTCTTTTTCTCCACATATATCCACCATAAACTCAATCTGCATATCATTTATAGCAGAAAATATTGTAAACCCATCTTCATCAGTCAATACTAAAACATCACCTTTTTGCTCTTTCACTTCAAAGCCTTCTTGCTTCATAAATTCAATTATCGATTCTTTTGTGTTAAGTTTTGGCATTTTGTTCCTCCTTTTTATCTCACATAAAAGTCAGCGGGTACTTAAAACAACATCAAATTTAAGACATGAAATTCCATGTCTTATCCTAATTAAAAACAATGTCAATTCGTTCTGATAATGAAATCAGCTATCTGTTCTTTAATATCGGCTATATCTGCTTCTATCTGCGAGATATGTAACTTGATTTCATCAAGGTCTTTTTTGTAAGATGCAGTATTTTGCCTTTGTTTGATAGCTTCTTTCAACAGACCTGTTATCATCACCAAAGCAATAATTGTAATTACAAATGAGAACGGATTCATGTGAAATTCCTCCATAGAATGAAATGGTATGTTACCCAAAGAAAAAACAATTAATAAAATCAAAATAATTAAAATAATAATTCTCATTAAAACATCCTCCGTCATAATATAGCAACTTCACATTAATCCGTTTTCAATAGTGTAATATTTGGTGAATGTTACATAAGGATATACTGCAAGAAAATTGCCACTCTAAAAATTTTTGCTTATTTTTATAAATTTTTGCACTCTCTCAAGAGAAGTAAAAGGCGTGATTGGGCTACCAGAACACATGATAAACCCTCGACACTTTTTGCCAGCGTTGGCTTGGCGAGTTATCTCTGCTTCCAATTCCTCATCTGCCCCATTTTGGAGTATTCCGACTGGATCAATATTGCCAAATAAAGTTACATGATTTCCGATCTTTTCTGCAATGTAATCAATATCGTTGATGTAATTTTTCATGCTGGTTTCCATACTTAAACCATCTGCACCTATTGAGGCTATCTGCTCAAGGCGATCTGCTATCCCGCCAAAATAGATAATGATCGCCTTATGTCCTAGTCTGTGTATCTCTTTGACCATCTCTTTCATATATGGCAGGCAAAATCGTTCATAATGCTTGACCGAAATCATATCAGATGTTGTCATTGCATCATCAATATAAATTGCATCGCCTTTCGATTTTGCATAATAGCGTATGGACTCTATATTTTGCTCCAGGAGCTTGTGACTCAAATATTCAATAAGATCGGGCTTTTCAATTAGCATTGCATATAGATTTGTTAGTCCAACGTAGTTATGACAAAGATAAAGAGTTCCGACAACCCCGCCTGATAATATGAAGTTATCCTTACCAAGTCTAGCGATTACAGCATCAAGATAATCATTTCCGCCACTTGCAAGCATATCTTTTGCCTTATGCAATCTGAAATGCTCTTTTACATCATTAATATCAAAGACATATTGAGTCTGATTGGATCTATAGTCTGTTGGATGACCTGATGCTGTTTCTGTAACAACAAGAGTGTATTTATCTTCTCTTTTGTCATATCTATAGGGTTTGCCATCTTTTATCACAAACTCAATATTTTCTCTGCTATATCTTGATGGTGCGCCTTGTGGTTGTAAAAAATCAAAGGGCGCTTTGCGGATCATTTCCTCATATATTGCTAGATGATCTTCTGGATCAGCATTCAGCCATTTATGCAGTTCCCATTGCTTTTTGCCTGTCAATTCTGCAAAATGATCTTGGTGGTATAGATGATTGTAAAGCACTGTTACAGGCATTCGGTCAACAGGCTTTCCTTCAAGGACATTATGTATTCTTTCTTTATTTGTCATATTTAAACCTCAATCGTTACCATCTCAATCGCTTCATTAGGACATATCTCAACGCAAAGTTTCGTTCTCTTATGCGACTTTAAGAAAATCCTTCATCTTGCGGTGAACCTTACGCTCCAATGCACTAAGCGGCTTGAAGTGCTGTTCAGCATAATCCGCAAATTCGATCCATCTTTGGTCATGCTTGCCTTGACTCCTGCCTGAATATCGTCGGTTGACAGAAACACTTCCTTTTCCTGCAATGTTTCTCCTTTTGGCATAACGATCCGCAATTCGTAGGGATCATTGCCCACGACTGCGCTCACACCTGAAAGCGTCTCAGATCCAGAGTTCCAAGTTTCCTCTGTGACATCAACTATGCCCTGAGTGACGTGTCTTGATGTGCTGATCAGTTGCGGGACGTTCGAGGAAGGGCGCACCGCAATGCAGCAGCAGGAATCATTTTCAAGGACGATGGACAGCTCATCTTTAAACGGCGGAATAAACTTGTTTGCCCAGAAATCGAATCCGACGTATTCCAATGCTGGGGGCAGACCGATTTTCGAAGTCTGAATAGAAAACGGTTCGGTCTCTCCCCACCATTTGTAGATAGCCACAACATCGCGGCGCACCGCCTGTCTAGTGTCGGTTAGTAGCCAGACCTGCGGCATCCAAGTGTCGAAGATGTCAACAGGTCGGGATGTTACCAACCCGTGGGAAGGTATACAACGCTTGAGCACCTCCATTCGTTCCGCCGGTAGATCCGGCAACCAGTCGCTGACATAGAGGAGCTGACCGGCGATAGCCACCCAGGTGGCGTTCCTCCGTGCCCAGGCGAGAGAACCTTTATCCGGTCGGACAAGCACGCAGTCAGGATCGTTCCACCAGACGCGACCGTTCAGGAACCACACCCTTGATCCTGGTCCAGCACCTATTGCGCCGCCGGTATCCGGACCTATGCGCATAGCATCCACTAGCCCGAAACTCCCGCCGAACGAACGCATATTCTGCGCGATCGTGCAACCCAGAAGAAACACATTCGGTCCAGCGGTCTGTCGCACCAAACGGAGTCCGTCTCGAAAAGCCTCAATGTGCGTCTTGTCCGGATTGGCCAAAATGCCGTCGCCCAGATTGTCAAAGTAGGGGTTGCCATTGGTGATGTCAGTTCCGCACCCGGTATAAAGGCCATCCATTTTGAAAAAGGTATAGCACCATTGGTTTGCCAGTTGGTCCACGATGCTGCGAAGATAGTCTCTAGCCGGTGGATAGGTCATGTCCAAGCAAGTGCCGCCCCAATAAGTGTCATAAGGTTTTCCGTCATCGGCTTTCTTGACAAACCAATCCTGATGGGAGGCGAAATAGGGATCCTGGCTGTCCCCGGCGAACGGCATAAACCAGATCCCAGGAGTAAATCCTGCCGCCTTGATTACCTCAGCGGCGACCTTCATGCCACTGGGAAAAGCATCCTTGTTGGCTTTCAGGAATTGCTTTCGAGGACCAGAAAAGTGGCTCTCTCCCGCTTGCCAGCCGTCATCGAGCTGAATGAAATCGAACCCGAATGGCTTCAGTTCCCGCGCTGCGACATCGAGCAATTTGGGAAGTTCCGCCTCATTGCAGGAGAACTGATTCTTCTCCATATACCATGTGCATAATCCGGTCGGCGGCTTTGGCAGTTGAATGTTGTAAACCTGTTTTACCCTATCGGCATAGGCTTCAAGACCAAGCCGCGCATCTTCGAACCAGCCCAGCGCAAAGGTTTCGGTCATAGCATCTTCCCGCGGCATGATCCGCAGATGGCCATAGTCAATCTGCGGTTTCATTAACGTTTCCTTCTTGTCCTCCGAGGCCGGTGTGAATATCACGCCGCTACCGCGATCATGCGTGATCCAACCGCCCACCACACCCCGGTATGAAGCTGGATCTACCAAAGCCAAAAATGCAAAACTGCCATCGGTATCGCTCCCTGGAGGCGGCAAATTGCCACGAGAACCCGAGACTCGCAGATCGCTGGGTGCCCGCCCCACGTTCATGGTCGCGCTAAATAACGGTACCCTATTCAGAATCAAAGGTGCTGACGTGCCGTTGTGTAAAGTTGAGCGAAAGAGGACAAACTCCAGTTTCGGGTAGAGCGCGATTTGGTCGCGTTTTCCATCTGGATAAGCGATATCGATCGCTTCACCTTTTCCGAAGGTGTCGTGTTTGACTGCAACAACCCTGGCACTGCCGTCGCTTTTCGGGAACGTGCCATTCCTTGCGAAAACCCGTTGCGTCGGTTTGTGCCAAATGGAAAACACCTGATTCGCTACATCGAAATGCACCGCAAAGATGGAATTTTCGATTATCACTTCCGCTGCGTGAAGCGTTTGCACCAGTGCAAGAAGCACTGCGAAAATCAATACGGTGATGAATACCAGGGCATATCTCATGGTTATTTATTTCCTTTCATTGTTTTATCCTCTCTAGATAGGAAAGACGTATGAATAACAAAACCCAACTGGAAAAGCTACGAAATAATCGCCACCATCTCAATCGCCTCATTCGGGCATATCTCAACGCAAAGCCCACATCCATCACAGTTCTGCTCATTAATCACATATCTATCGCCTACAAGGTCAACGCCTGAATATATGCAAACCTGATGGCATCTTCCACAACCGACTCCGCAACCACAAGCAAGGCATCTTGACGCTTCTTTAATGGCTTCTTCCTCCGTTAATGTCTTCTCCATGCCATCAATCTTGGTTATCTCAACTCTTGGTGTTTCAGGTTCTTCTATTGACCGCACCAATACCGACCTTTTACTGACAGGAACTAATTCAGGCATTGGCGTAAGGGCTTGTTTTTTTAAATAAAGGTCTATAAAATAAGCTGACTTTTTCCCATCAGCGACAGCTTGTATCAATGATCGGTTCTTTGCATGAATGGAATCACCTGTGGAAAAAACTCCGTCCATGCTTGTTAAGCCTGTCTTTTCATCAACAGCTATTAGACCATCATCAGTTATATCTAGCTCTTTATTGACGAGATCGGGTTTACTGCCAATAGCAAGCAATATCGCATCAAATCCCATATCTTGAAGGCTTTTCATCGTGAAATTCTTTCCCAAAGCCTTGTTAGTCTCTATCTGGACACCAAGATTTTTTATATACCCAATTTCCCGATCAAGCAATTCATGTGGATATTTGCTTTCGGGTATTGCGCTTCTTATCTTCCCGCCAATCTCTGCATCTGCTTCAAAGACCGTAACAGCATGACCCATTTTTACAAGATCATGCCCTGCAGTAAGCCCTGCGGGTCCCGCCCCGATAATAGCCACTTTGAATCCTGTTGAGTTTTTAATAGGAAAATTATCTCCCAATGTCTGATGTCCATTTTTATCAGCCCATTCTAACGCAAAACGCTTTAATGCTCTAATAGCTATCGGTTGATCGATCAATTTTCTTGTGCATTCTGACTCGCATTGATGATGGCAAATATAACCGCAGATTGATTGAAACGGATTCTTTGAACGTATCATTTCGCCCGCTTCGGCAAACTTGCCCTGAGCAATAAGCCTAACATAAGCCTCTGCTGGAACATGCGCCGGACATGCAGAAACGCATGGTGCAACGTTTTCTTCATAATTAATATGTGCAATAGCCTTTTTTCGTCTATCAATTTGCTTTGTGCCGAGAATCTTTGAGCAGACATTACCACGAAAATCATCAACAGTTTTATAACCTTTTTTATCCATATATTGTTCAAGACCACTTAACAATTCAGGGATAAACTCATATCCGTTTATGATAACTGCTGTGCATACCTGAACCGTATTTGCCCCTGCAAGTATATATTTAACGACATCCTGCCAATTAGATACTCCACCAGAACCGGATATAGCTATCTTCACGTTGGGTCTTATTTCGCTAATCCATCTCAGAGGGTATTGTATCGCCCAGGGGCCGCCATGACCCGCATATCCACCATGCAAAGCGGGTTTTTCCTCCTCAATATCAATTTCTAATGCGGTCATGCGATTAAATATTGTGACTGCATCAACGCCAACGTTTTCTAGCTCTTTGACAACCCCGATGGGTGATGTAAGCATAGGGCTGATCTTTGCGATAATGGGCAGTTTGACCGCTTCACGAACTATACGAACCGAATTAAATATCGTTTCCTCAACAGCTTTTCCACGAAATGTTATTGATCCATGCGGACAAGACGTGTTTAGCTCAATAGCGTCTGCGCCTGCGGATTCCAAAAGTTTTGCACTCTCAATCCATCCCTCGTCTGTTGTGCAATTTATGCTTGGGATTATTTTTATTTCTAGCTTAGACTTTGCATTTGATACTTCTTGAGCATAGCGATTTATATCCCATTCGCTTGCCTGTTCATATGAAAATAGCGTGAATGTCTTGTTTTTGCTGAGATCGTGCTTTATTATCTTAAATCTTGGTGTTGGTGACTTGCGCGAAATCACTTCCTCAAAATATGATTTCATAATTACCGCGCCTGCGCCATAATCTTGGCATTTTTTCATCCTGTCAATGGTTTCGGTTATACCAGCAGATGCTATAATTATGGGTGATTTTAATTCCAATCCGATGAAATTTGTCTTGAGATCAGCCACTTATGTTCTCCTTGTATTGATAGAATGCGGATTGATAGGCAAAAAATCAGTAAAAATCCGCTTGATCCGCCCTATTTGCGTTCTATTTCCCTGTGAAACTGGTAACGCTTTATTTTATCATGGATAAGAAGACAGATCAATAAAAAGCATTTGGTGAGATTACATTAATTAGTAGTTAAAGAAAAAAGCCATCTGATAATATAATTCTTTTGTATTTAATAACAATAAAGAAGGAAGAAAATATAACAGATGGTAGTTATGATGATAATAGCAGATACCAATGGAAATTAACTGGAAAAAATAAATCCTCAAATAGAAAGTGAAAACTTGAATCTATGATATTATAATAAATTTTCCAAACTTCTGCTGAAATGACAGCGAAAATTAAATAGCCCTATCAGCAACTTCTGCCACTTGCAAAAACATTATGGTTATGATAATATGATTTAATACTATAATATTCAATAATTGAAAACTTAATTTCGAAGGGAGAAAATTGCCATGTCCGATAAAATTCGTGTTACAGTATGGAATGAAGGTCGTCACGAAAAGACAAATGAATTCATAGGAAAATTATATCCCGAAGGTATGCACGCAGTTATTGCCAAATACCTTAAAGAACAAGGTATGGAAGCCAGAACAGCGACTCTTGATGATCCTGAACATGGCTTAACTGATGATGTTTTGGCGAAAACTGACGTTCTGATCTGGTGGGGACACATGGCTCATCACGAAGTAAAAGACGCTGTCGTTGAAAAAGTTTATAATCGTGTGCTTGATGGTATGGGTCTTATTTGCTTACATTCTGCTCATTTCTCTAAAATATTTCGAAAATTGATGGGAACAACATGCAACCTAAAATGGCGTGAAATAGGCGAAAAAGAGCGTCTATGGGTCATCGAACCGAGTCATCCAATAGCTGAGGGTTTGGATGAATATATTGAGATTGAGCATGAAGAAATGTACGGCGAAAGGTTTGATATACCTGATCCAGATACACTTGTATTTGTTAGCTGGTTTCAGGGAGGGGAAGTATTCCGAAGTGGATGCTGTTATTATCGTAATAAAGGTAAAGTTTTCTATTTCAGACCGGGACATGAAAGCTATCCGACATACCATAATGAAACAGTCCTGAAAATCATCGCCAACGCAGTTCGTTGGGCAAAACCTGTTAATGGTCCCGAAGTTAGCTTTGGACATAAACAGCCTATTGAAAAAGTCGAAGTATCGTAAAATATTATTATGCGGAGGCGTATCTCAATGCGCCCCGCCTTTTTTGGAATAGCAAATGAAAGAATGGAAATATAAGCTTCCAGCCTTGATTGTCTTAATAATAATATGTTTTCTTTCAGATATGAGTTTTAGAAGATGGACAAACGAAAAGACTCTTGAGGATGGTTCAAAACTAATATCGTGTATAGGAAAAGTCATCAGTATAGATGCAGGGAGAGCTACAGGAGAATCACCAAACTGGGTTTATTCTATTGATGGTCAGATCGTAACTCTGCAATTAACAAGTGGAAAGTTTAAAGGAACTAAGGTATTCGCTGGAAATAACCTACTTGGTAATTATAATGATAGAATATTTAGAGTTGGAGATAGATTATATGTAAATATTACATTACGAAAAGATGATTCAGCCAGTGTCGGTGCAGTTAATATTGGTGAGTACGTAAGGATTAATTTTTTACTTTGGCTTGGTGCTGTATATATCATACTTGTTATTCTTATTGGCGGTCTAAAGGGAATAAAATCCGTTGGAGCTTTAGGGTTTTCGATAATTTTTATTATTGCGTTGCTTCTTCCCATGTCCATACAGGGGTATAATCCTATATGGGTGGCAATTTTTGTTTCTGCAATTAATTCAATATTAACTTTCTTATTAATAGGTGGAATAAGCAAGAAATCCATAGCTGGAATATTAGGCACAATTGGAGGTTTATTTATAACAGCAATTTTATCATTTATATCAAGTATTATATTGCGTTTTGTTGGGCAAGATGTCAGTTTCGGCTTCCTTGATCTTGGGAAACGTTTGTGGATGTCTCCCGAAAGCACTAATTGGAATTTCACAGGAATAATGATTGCAGGCATGATAATTGGTGCTTCTGGTGCTATAATGGATGCAAGTATGGCGGTTGCTTCTGCTATAGAGCAAGTAAAAAAGGCTAATCCAGATAGCAATATATGGGATTGTGTAAGGGCTGGAATGAATGTAGGACGTGATGAAATAGGAACAATGGCAAATACCCTTATATTTGCTTATATTGGTGCTGATTTGACATTAATACTTTTACCTATGTTCCCTTTTGGTGAAGCGGGAAGGGCTATGCCTTTTACCAGAATAATCAACGAGGAAGCGACATCATCAGAGATTGTTCAGGCAATAACGGGAACAATAGGAATTGTTATGGCAATACCCATAACTGCTCTAATAGCAGGATTTTTGATCGGTAAAGGCTCTCAAAAAACTGGAGATCATGTTGATAATGAACTAACAGTATCTAAAAATAGATATTCAAAATTTGTTTTTCCTGTAATTATGCTTTTTATGTTATTAGGC
Source organism: uncultured bacterium (assembly GCA_964564735.1). Lineage (GTDB taxonomy): Bacteria > Poribacteria > DTPJ01 > DTPJ01 > DTPJ01 > CAZMCH01. Next base: position 43,736 of record CAZMCH010000012.1, on the reverse strand, counting down.
ATACATTTTACCTATTTTATGTCCCGAAATTCTTCTGAATCTCAAGTTGATAAATCCGATAGAGACCATATTGTTTCAGAATATGTAAGGGCAAAAGTGATTGATAAAGGCGAATTTATTGAAAGCCCAAGCCCATTCTCTTTTTCGATAGAAAATGCAAAAAGCGAAATATTGGAAACAAAGATTCTTGGTGGAAATTTCAAAAACAAACAAGCCTTAGTTCAAAATATCTATGATCCAAATAGAATGCCATTATATAATTTGAGGATTAAAAAGGGTGATGACATTTTATTAAAAGTTGATGGGACGAAAGATTATATAACACGTACGCTTATTAATAATTATAGCAGAGACGGTTATCTTATATATTTAATAGGCTTTCTCATTTTAATCATCGTTGTTGTCGGCAGATTTCAGGGCATAAGGACTATAATTGCATTGGCTTTGTCAATTACGGTGATTCTGAAATTAATGATGCCTCTTATAGTAGCTGGATACAATGCAATTTTAGTTTCTGTAATAGTTTGTGGAATTATTGCTTTATTGACTTTATTGATAGTTACGGGTTTTAATCGTAAGTCAGGTTCAGCAACGGTTGGAATTATAGGTGGTGTGCTTGTAGCAAGCCTAATAGTTATATATGCAGATCAATATTTGCATTTTACAGGTATATCTAGTAGTAGAACCGCTATGCTTATGCAGTTTACCACCTCAGAAAAGATAAATTTCAGAAATATTCTCATGGCAGGCATAATAATGGGTTTACTTGGTTCGGCAGTTGATGCTGGAATAGCAGTTGCTTCTTCTGTTCGTGAAGTCAGACGCGCTAATCCAAAACTTTCTGTAAGACAATTAATGTCCGCAGGCATGGTTGTTGGAACTGACCTTATCGGAACAATAGCTAACACTCTGGTATTTGCGTATCTTGGATTACGATTAATCCTTTTAATGACATTTTCTGGAACAAGCATTATATCAGGAAACAAAATGGAAATAATAAACACAGAGACACTTTCAGCCGAGATACTGCGTATGATTGCTGGAAGCATTGGGCTTGTATTGACTATACCAATTACAGCGTTTGTTGCGTCTGTATGGGATAAAATTGTTGGATTTCTTGGATTTGGGAAAGAGGTATAGCCTTGATTCGTCATAGTTTAATAATAGAAATAGTAATTATAATTATTTTCTTAATAAGTATCCCAATAGTTTTACTTATAGAGCGTAATGTTGCTTTGTCGGATAAAGACAGGGAAACTGCAAGCGCATATATGCAAAAAGGCGATCAATTTTATAATCAAGGCAAGTTTGTTGATGCGTCTGTGCAGTATTGGAAGGCACTAAAAGTTGATCATAAATTCGAGGATGCTTATTTCCGATTAGCTGAGATATATTATGATAATCTCTGGAATCATGATGCCCTTAATGAATTGCAAAAGCTGGAAAAATTAAATCCGAATTATAAAGGATTATATTTACTTAAAGGAAAGATATACCAAACAAGGCTGGACGATTCCAATAAGGCACTTGCGGCTTTTCAGAAAGTTATAGTCAATGATCCGCAAAATGCTGAAGCTTACTATTATATAGGAACGATCTATCAACAAAAAAATAATAAAGAAGATGCGATATTATCTTATGAAAAGGCTGTTGGAACAAATGCTAATGACAAAGAATCAATATCCAAGTCATACTTACAATTAGGTAGAATATATAAAACTGATGGAGATACTGACAAAGCAATAGAAATATTAAAAAAAGCCTTTTCAATAAATCCAAATTCCAAAGAAATTATCTTTGAATTGATAGGATCATATACTCAAAAAGCAGAAAACTATAAATCCGAGCAAAAATTTGACAAAGCGTTAGAAATATATAAGGAAATCGTAAAGTTAGACCCAGATAATCCTGAAAATATTGAATTTTATATGGAAATAGGGAGTATTTACAGAAGCGAAGAACTTTATGACAAAGCAATAGAAGCTTACCAAGCCATCACAAAACTCGATCCATTAAACTTTGACGCATTTTCCGCCCTAAAGGAATTAAACATGCTAAAAAAGGGCGCAATAGGTCAATAATAACCTTCCTTTTAGCCATTCTTTGATTTTAAAAAATAATTATCTTGACAAAACATAATTTTATATTTATAATAAAGTTAGGGAATACTAATTTTATATAAGAGGATAATTTATGCAGGAAAATTTTATTTTAACAAACAGCATGGAAGATTATTTGGAAGCAATATCCACTCTCAAACAAAAGAAAAAATATGTCAGAGTAAAGGATATAGCCAAACAAATGAAGGTCAAGATGCCAAGCGTAACAGGTGCGCTGAGAACCTTGACGGAAAAAAATCTTGTTCGGCATGAAAAATATGAGTATGTTGAACTGACAGAAGAAGGTATTACTATTGCCGAAGAAATCAAGCGCCGTCATGATCTGATCTTTAAATTCCTTATACAAGTTCTAAGAGTTGATACGAAAACAGCAGAACAAGATGCTTGCGGAATAGAACATTCAGTCAGTCCAAAAACAGTAGAGCAACTTGTGAAGCTCGTTGAATGTATTGATACTTGCGTAGAAGGTTCACAGTGCTGTTTACTAAATTTAATCGGGAATAATGACAAAGAAAATCAATAATCTGTATATGGAGGTAGCTTTCTATGAGCAATTGTAATATGTTGCCACTAACTAAGTTGGGCATTGGAGAGGAAGCAAAACTTGTCGATATTCAGGACGGTCATGGAATAAGACAAAGATTATCGGTGCTTGGTCTAAATCCCGGTGTTAGAATAACTATGATTCAAAATGGTTCATGGGGTCCTGTAATTCTGGGGGTTATGGACTCTAGAATTGCAATTGGAAGGGGTATGGCAAACAGGATTTTTGTAACAAAAGATTAATTAATTATTTTTTTAAATAATAAGTTAGGCTATCCTAATTTTATATATAAAGGTTCATGATTATGGAAAAAAATATCACTATTGCACTTGCTGGAAATCCAAATTCTGGCAAGACGACCGTATTTAATAACCTAACAGGCGCACATCAACACGTTGGCAATTGGGCTGGTGTAACCGTTGAAAAAAAAGAAGGAACATGCAAATACAATGACATAATTATTAACGTTGTTGACCTTCCAGGGACATATAGTCTTACTACATATTCACCAGAGGAACTCATAGCAAGAAACTTCATTATGCAAGAAAAGCCTGATGTTGTTGTTGACATCGTTGACGCATCCAATCTCGAGCGCAACCTTTATTTAACAGCACAACTAATGGAATTGAATGCTAATATTGTTATTGCACTAAACATGATGGATGTTGCAGAAACTAGAGGATTCGTTATTGATGTTCAAAAAATGTCCGAATTGCTAGGTATTCCAGTCGTTCCTATGATAGCAAGTAAAAATAAGGGAACTCAGGAACTCTTAAAAGCCGTTATTGAAGACGCAGACAAAGGCTTGTTGCATAACCAAAGAAATATATATTATGGACGTGAAATTGAAGAAGAAATTGAGAAGATAAAAAAGATAATAGATGAAAAAGACACAAATAATCTAAAAGAGAAATATTCCAGCAGATTAATGGCGCTTAAACTACTGGAAAATGACGATGAATTCATTAAGTTAATAGATAATAACAGAATAATGGAAGTTGTTAAAGAAAGCACTGAGCATCTTAAAGAAATATTCGGATGTGATGTAGAGTCTGTAATTGTTGATAGGAGATATGGATTTGTTAGCGGCATAGGAACAGAAGTCATTAAGCGAACAGGAGAGGAAAGACATACAAGGTCTGACCAAATAGACAGGGTCCTAACAAATACTTTCATAGGTGTTCCGATATTTCTTTTTATGATGTGGATAGCTTTTCAGCTAACCTTCAAAGTTGGCGCATATCCAACAGATTGGATAGATCATGCAATTAGTTGGTTGAGCAAAATACTTGCGCATCAGATGTCTGAGACATGGTATCGATCCCTTATTCTTGATGGGATAATTGGCGGTGTCGGTGGAGTGATTGTCCTTTTACCAAATATATTCATACTATTTTTCGTTATATCGGTGCTTGAGGATAGTGGATACATGGCTCGTGCCGCATTTATAATGGATAGTTTGATGCACAGACTCGGTTTGCATGGAAAATCTTTTATACCGATGTTAATGGGTTTTGGGTGTAATGTTCCAGCTATTATGGCAACAAGAACACTGGAAAGCAGAACAGATAGGTTATTAACTATACTTTTAATTCCGTTAATGTCTTGTAGTGCAAGATTGCCTGTTTATGCACTTTTAACATCAGCTTTTTTTCCTAATCATGCAGGAAGCGTCATATTTTCTCTGTATTTACTTGGAATTATTCTTGCAATTTTGGTAGGCAGATTATTCAGAAAAACTTTATTCAGAACACCAATGATACCATTAATAATTGAATTGCCTCCCTATCGCATACCAACAGTAAAAGGAACTTTTATACATGTATGGGAAAGAGGGTCTCAATTCCTGAAAAAAGTGTGGACAGTTGTATTGGCAGGTGTAATTATAATTTGGTTTTTGGGGACTTTCCCTGTTGGTGTTGAATATGCAAGCGAAGCAAGTTATGCAGGTCAGCTAGGGCATATTATAGAGCCTATTGTTGAACCACTTGGTGCTGATTGGCGAGGTGGAGTTGCATTGTTATTTGGATTCGTTGCAAAAGAAATAGTTGTTGCAACAATGGGTGTTTTATATGGAACAGGCGAAGATCAAGATATGCTTGTTGAAAAATTGCAATCCGCAATGACTCCGTTGTCTGCCTATGCTTTTATGGTTGCAACTTTAATATATATTCCTTGTCTTGCAACTGTGGCAGTTATAAAAAAGGAGACAGCATCTTGGAGATGGACTCTTTTTGCTGTTGGATATGGGCTTGCTCTTGCGTGGATACTTGCCACTCTTGTATATCAAACAGGTCTAATCATTGGTCTTTCATGAAAGGAAATAAACTATGGATAAATTAATACTTATACCAGTGCTTCTTATAGCACTATTTTTTATATACAGATATATCAAAAATTCGGTTAAAGGTGGAGGCTGTCATGGTGATTGTGCAAGATGCTCAAAGTCAACAAATGCAAATAAATAAACAAATATTATCATCTGAGTTGGAATCTAAACAACATTCCATCAGAACTTGCTAAAGCGCCCTTTTTTATTATTATACATTCCCTATTTTTTGGAACTGAAGCCCGAAAACACGACCAGAGCCATTCAGTTTAAACCCGTTAATCTTTTGTTTATCATCTCTTGTAAATGCAAGTTTTGTAATGCTATTACCCTTAAATACATCTTTTTCTACATAGTCTAACTTTTTATCACTTAACCGTCTATGTCGTATTGTAAGATGATTATCCTTAAAAATCATAGTATAGACTGTTCCTAGCTCATCGCTGTAATAATCACCCAGATATTCATTAAAATCAATAATGGGTTCATCTGATTTTACTTCTTCAGTTTTTTGCGCTTCTATATTATTTTTGATTTCTATCGGTGTAAGCTGGTCAGCAAGATATATGTCAGCAATCTGCATTGCTAGATTATAGGGGCTTAATGAACCAAGATTACACAATATGATAATACCGAATTTCTGTTCAGGAAAACATACAAAACATGTCCGATAACCAGCATCCATGCCGTCATGTCCAAATGTTTTGAGTCCCCTATATTCAGCGATTTTCAATGCAAATGCGTAGTTAATTTCTTCACCATTATTGAGTTTGCCTTTTTGCATCATCTGATTAATAACGGACTCGCCACCAACGGATTTTTTATCATAATTATCCATCCACTTTGCCAAGTCTTCAACAGTTGTAAAAAGGCTAGTTGCACCCACATTAGCAAATGTTAATATGCTCTTTTTTAGGATACCGTTATTATCATAATAATATGAATAAGCCATGTTTTTGACTATCATCTCATAGTCATCATGAAAATGTGTATTATTCATGCAAAGTGGCTTAAAAATGTTTTCTGATGTATAATCAACAAATGATTTTCCAGATACACGACTAACAATCTCTGCCAAAAGCGTATATCCCGTATTACAATATAGATATTTATCTCCGGGAGTAAAATTGAGTTCTCTTTGGTTGCTGACTAGCTTTAATATGTGTTCTTGGGTTATTACATCATCAATTAACCAGCCAGCCAGCATTAGCAATTCCCATTGATCACGCAAACCGCTTGTATGGTGAATAAGATGACGGATTGTGATTGTTTTTCCGAAATCGGGAACTTCATGCAAATACTTGCGAATATCATCATTCAAAGATATTTCACCTTGATCAGCAATCATAGCGACAGAAAAAGCTGTAAATTGCTTGGATACAGAAGCAACATGAAAGATCGTTGATGGCGTGATAGGTATATCATAATCCATACATGCAAGCCCATATCCATTTTTATAAATTATTGAGTGGTCTTTGACAATTGCTACTGCGGCGCCGGGGGAATCCGCCTTTATCTCTTTCATGAAGATTTTGTCAACTAATTCTGTCATTTTTTCCTTTCTATAAAAGTTATTTATTCATATTCCCATTTATGTAACCATGGGTCGTTGGTTTCTTTCTGGAATGTCTTGATTTTTCTGCAAAATTCATCAACAAGTAATTTATATTCCTGTTTATCTGCAAGGTTATTTATCTCATGTGGGTCGCTTTCTAGGTCGTATAACTCAAATTTTGGGCGATGGAGATATGCCTCAATGCTTCTCTTTCCATAATACTCCAAACCTCTGTCTATTGCGCCCTGCCAGCTTGCTGAACTCCATAAATCAGACGCAAATGAATATGTAAGTGGATATGCTATATTCCAGATAAATTTATATTTTTTCGTCCTGACAACCCTCATTGGATAATAGTTTGTTATCTCATGGAAAGTATGTGCTACATAGACTTCATCTCGCCAACCCTGTGGTGATTCCTCTTCGATAATACCCTTAAATGACCGTCCATGAAATTTATTTGGATCGTTATATGCGTTAGCAAAATCAAGTATTGTAGGCGTAAGATCAGCCCAAGTTATCAGCGCATCGCATTTTTTATCTCGATCTTGCATATAAGGCGTTCTGACAATACATGGCAAATTCATTCCCGATTCATAAAGGGTCGTCTTTGATGCGGGGAAAGCTGAACCATTATCTGATATGTAGATAATGACTGTATTATCATATTTATTTTCCTCTTTTAATATCTGCATCAATCGCCCAACACCCCTATCCAACCTAGACGATGATTGATAATATTGTGCAATCTCGATGCGAGTCTCTGGGGTATCTGGTAAATATGGCAGGACAATAACGTCATCTGGATTATATACCATTTCCTCATCATCAGGAAAGGATTTTTCTGGATTGCCAAAGGTATCTGGTTTATAAGGTTGATCTTCAAGCCTTCTTCCGCCTCTATGGGGATTATGCGAACACCAATATAGGAAAAACGGTTTATCACCTTTAATTAATTCCCTGCACGATTCAGACATGCGCACATCATCTCGTCCAAATTTTCCAGCAGGATGTCCATACTTAAAGGGAAATATACTTTCTGGTGCGTAATGAGTTTTACCAACCCTTATTGTTTTATATCCAGCATCATTAAGCATCGCTGGCAAAGTTTGGATATTATCAAAACATGCGAAATGATGACATCCGTGAGTATGTCCATAAGTTCCGTTTGCGTGATTATATAGACCTGTTAATATCACACTACGACTCGCAGCGCATGAAGCAGTCGTGCAAAAAGCATTAGTAAATATTACTCCATCTTCTGCGAGATTATCCAGATTTGGCATCTTTATAGCAGAATTACCATATTTGCCTGTATCAAGTCCATGATCATCAGCAACCATCAAAACAATATTGGGTCTATTTTCTGGCATATATAAATTACTCCTTCTATTGTCCTATTTTTATAGCTTTCCCTGTTTTAGCTGATTCATAAGCAGAATAGACTAATTCTAATGTTTTTAGGTTATCTTCTCCCGATGTTTCGGGTTCTTTTCCTGCGAGAAATGAATCTACCCAGTTCTTATTTGTTGCAACAATGCTTGATTGGACAACCTCATAGTCAGGGTTAACCCATGAATATTTAGGCGGTGGTTTATAGACCGAATAAGTTCCTTCTCTTGTCGTTACACTTACCCGATAATCCAGACCTAGCTTAATAGAACCCTGTTCTCCTTCTATAAGCGCATAGGTCTGTGGAAATTTCTCATCTTCTAATATGGAACTATAACAAATCTGCACAAGACATGTTACATTACCCATCTGCATCATTATTGTAGCCATATCCTCGCCAACAATATTTTTATTGACCTTTGATATTTTGCAATATAACTCCTGTGCTTCGCCAAAGAAAAATCTGGCTGTATCAAGAATATGAATCCCAAGATCAGCTATTATCAATTGCTCAATTTTTGCAAGAAATGGCTGATTCTCAAAAACAGGAAAGCTATTATTCCAATAGAGATTACATCTTAGAGGTTTGCCTATCACACCAGAATCCATGACTGCCTTTACATTGCGGATAGGTGTCTGCCAACGCCAATTTTCATGAATCATAAATGGAATACCTGCATTTTTACATGCTTCTACCATTGACTTGCCTTCCTCAAGAGAAAGTGCCATAGGTTTTTGGCATATTACAGGCTTTTTATATTTCGCAGAAAGATGCACAAGTTCTGAATGAACAGAAGCATCAGTGATAATATCAACAAAATCAATTTCATCATCAGCCATCATCTCTTCAGGCGTATCATATACTTTTGGCACATCAAAATATTTCGCATAATCTTCAGCTTTTGACCGAGTTCTATTATAAATGGCAACTATCTCCACTCTATCGAGTTCCTTCCATCCAGAGATTTGGTATTTTGCCCAGAATCCGCAGCCCAAAACACCCAGCTTCAATTTTCTTTTCATTGAGTCAGCCTCCATTATTTAAACAGATCATTTCTTGATTGCACAGAACAATATGAAAAGAAGTTCACATTTGATAATTCTTCATATAATTTATCATATTGCTCATTAGTCAAATTTCGCAAAGGTGGACGAACAGGACCACAATCAACGCCGATCATTTTCATAATAGCTTTCCCAGCAGAAATCCCTCCATACTTTACCAATATTGAGACCATTTCAATAGCTTTGATTTGATCTAAACGTGCAGACTCAATTTCTCCAGCCTGAAATTCGGTCATTATTATATGATAAAGCGGGGCAGAAAAGTTGTAAGTGCTACCAACTGCACCACTAGCCCCAAAAACCATTGCCGAAAGCAAAATTTCATCTTTTCCGAATAGAATATTATATTTTTCATTATCAAAAGATATACATTCTGCAAAATCCATTATGTCTGTATGAGAGAACTTAATACCGTTAAGAGTTGGTATTTTTTTCTTTCCCTGTCGCAAAAATGCAATCATTGGAATATCTACCCCTGATAAAGCAGGTATATGATAGTAATAAAATGGTAGTTTTGGTGCGGATTCGGCAATCATGGCGCATATATCCGCCAGTTCCTCTGCATTTTTAGGTTTAAAAAACGAAGGGCTGACTGAAGCGATCGAATTTGCACCGATCTTTTGAGCGTGTTCTGCCAAAACTTTACTGTCGTAAATGCTATTATGCCCGACATGGACAATTATATCAAGATTTTTGCCTGCGACATTTACCCATCTTTCCGCAACATCCATTCGTTCTGCAGTCGTTAATGACAATCCCTCGCCATTTGTTCCACAGATAAACGCACCATTAACACCATTTGCTATAAGTGATTCAGCCTGTTTTTCGATGACATCAAGATTAAGACTTCCATTATTATTCATTGGTGTATGCGTAGCGGCGATCAAACCTGTTAAATAGCTTTGCATTATGATCTCCTTATGTTTAGGACGCTTTTATCAATCAGGCAAAACATGCCAACGTGATATGAATATTTCATTTCATAATCGCATTATACAATAGTTGGAAATAAACATCAATAAACATTTTGACAATGATTTAGGCATTGTTAATAATTTACTCTCAGAACATAAGCCTCAGATTCAGGATAGACTTCGGGGAATTGAATAACTAAATCCTCCCCTTCTTGATTCCATGTTAATACTTCTTCTATTCCCAACAAATGTATTTTTGACTTTGAGTCTATTTTTAATTTCGGGATGATTATACTTAAATTCTTCGGTTTTTCTAGTAAAATGACATAAAGATTACCATTATTCTGAGTAAATCGCACTGGAATACCATTTGAAGTCATTCCCTCTGCACGTTCCCAGCAACGACTACCATAAATTGCTTCACCATTAATTTTAAGCCATGCACCAAGACCTAATATCCTCTGTATTTGTGCTTCTGGTATAGAACCATCTGGACGAGGTGCAACACCTAACAATAAGTTTCCATTTTTACTCACAATATCAACAAGCATGTCCACAAGCTCGTTTATCGAAAGATAATCTTTTTCATCTTCAAATTTATTATAAGAAAAATCCAATCCTATGCCTCGTGTGCTTTCCCATTTTTTTGGATTAATATTAGGAAATACAGTATATTCAGGAGTGAGAAAGTCATAGTGAACAGCAGAAACAATACCTTGAGCAGTTAACATATTTTTGTGTCGATCATTGACCACACCTTTTGGAACTACATCATAGTAATATTTAATCATGGATTCTGCATCAAAGTCATTTGGACTTCCAATATCTGCCCAAAGTATTTCTGGTTTATAGCGTTTTATAAGCTCTCGCCAATGAGTATCTATATATTTGATATATTCTTGTTGTTGTGGGATGTTTGTAAAAAAACTCATTATATCTGTAATTGGCTCAGTTTTGAATGTCCAATCTAATCCACTAGAATAGTATAATCCCATAGCCAAATTTTGATTACGCACTGCATCGGTGAGTTCTGCAACTATATTTCGTGATGCTTGATAATTAGTTATAAACGGATTAGGTGTTTCACTATGCCACAACAAAAATCCATCATGGTGTTTTGTTGTAAGAACCACATATTTTGCGCCTGCTTCCTTAAATAAGGTTGCCCAAGAGTTTGGGTCCCAATTTTCTATGGATTTATTAAAATCAACAACAAAGTTCTCATAAAGAAAATCTTTTCCATAAGTCGCCAAATGGTATTCATAAGTTGGACTTCCAACGATCTTCATAGAATTCAAATACCATGCAGAATAAGGATTATTGAAAAACCATTTATCAAAGGCGAATGTCTTTGTCGCTTCCTCAAATGTGATATTTCCCTTAGCAAAGGCAGGAACAGAATATATACCCCAATGAATAAAGATCCCTAGCTTTGCATCTTGATACCAAGCAGGTAATTCTCTTTTATCTAATTCAGAGTCTCCTGACCAAGAGAATTGACATGCTATAAATAAAGAAATAAAAGTAAATATACACAAGAGTTTTATTAAATTTTTCATATCTATACCTTTCCTGCCAAAGCAACAGAAATGGGTTATCTTGAACTCAATTAATGGATGAGGATTAATCTTTTTCAGCCAATAAATAAGAAATCATTTATTTTCTTTTCTATTTTCCCAAGCCCTACTGCCTCTAACTTGATAATATATTTCGCCAAGTTCTATAAAAAGGTCGCGAAATGGATAAAGGACGTTTTGCTCCATTCTATTAGCGACATCCCTTATATCCTCTGCAAGATTAAACAATTCTTCTATTTTTTCTGGCAATTTATCACAATTTTCATTAATGGCATTTTTTAGTATTTCGGATTTTTCGTAGGCTTCATTTACATTTGGTCCTTCTATTTTCTGCATTTTTTCAATTACTTTGGCAGAAGAATCAGCAGCAGATTTGTAAGTTTCCTGTCGTCTTTGCATACGAGAGAGTAAATAGCATACATCATCAATAAACCCAAAAAGCCTTGATGGATCAGACTTTGCAAGTTCAGGCTGTGCCTGTAAAAGCCTTTTAAGTTCGTCAATATTACCACAAACATCGCTATAATTTGTCTGCCTTGAGGCTGAAGAGGATTCATCCGGCGAGAAATTACCATTTTTATAGCGTGCCTTTGGGAGTTCCATCACTCCGCCGTCCTCAAAGACAAGAAGTGGTGGAACATTATGACCCCGTTCTTCAATATGAGCCCTTCCCTTATTAAGAAATTCTAATACAGCCTCTTTGTGTGGCGATGGTGGAAACCAGCGATTCTCTAAATCATTTATACTCATTTAATTCCCTCCTAAAATATGGTTAATAGATAATACTTTATAATATCCTTAATGGAAATTAGCATCAAAAAAAGAAGATTAACAGATAACTATTATAATAAAAGATAATAATAGAAAGCAAATAAAAACTGAAGACTGATTCACCCTCAGTTTTTATACGATAAAGATACTGCAATGTTTTGAGATGTGAATATGTAAGAAAGTATTGAAAATAAACAAAAAAATAGCATATCCTGTTATTTTACTATTTATTTTACCATGAAAGTATTGGAGGATATGCTATGAAAAAAATAATCAATCCTGATAGAATGATACAAACAATCCAAGAATATTTCAAAGATATGTATTATCATATCAAAAAGCAGATAAAGGTTAATCTCTATTGTTCCAATCTTGCTCTGTGAATCCATCAGACGAAGATGAACCATACTTTGTAGTGTCTAGTATAGATGATACTCTGAGTTTGCTTTACAAGAAAAGAACGCAGATAGAAGAAAGTTTCAGGGACCTTAAATCGTTGTTTGAGTTCAAGGAATTAGTGTTAAAGGACACAGAGCAAGACAGGTTTGAGTTGCTATTTTTATTGGTGATAATCAGTATGGGTATGATACTGATTCTATATGAGAAGTCAGTTTACAGATGTTCAAGCTATTACAGAAAGGGGTTCTCATTGATACGTATAATTAAAGAAAAACTGCGAGATTCTTGGATTCATTTCAGGCTTGATCCCTTCTGGATGTTAGATAATGCGTGTTTCTATGAAGTATAAAAAAACTGAGGGTGAATCACTTTTATTGAATCATGTTTATCTTACATTTCAAAATATGCTATAATAATTACATAAAAACTGTTTTATAATTTAATTGATACAATTCAAAGAAAGGAAATATATATGGCAGAAAATCCTCAATGGAAAGTTATTCCATCTGATCTTGATATACTTCGTGATCTGGCAAAACGTATATTGGAGATAGCCAATAGTCCAAAAAACACTGAACGTCGTGAATTATGGCTAAAACACAATTCGCTTGAAAAAACAAGACCATTAGTATTGATAGAATCAGGACTTGCTCTTAATGATCTCGTTCCGGGTTCAGTTACAAAGTGCCAAGAAGGTTGGGCAAAAGGAATTGAGCATGGATTTCTAAGAACGATCTATCATTACGAAAACATTGATGATGATAATGTCGTTGAGCCTTATATTACATGCAACTGGAATGTTGGGGTTAGTGGATACGGTGTCGATATAAAATTTGAGCATGGCAATAGTGGAACTGAATTATCAAGCTATCGTTGGGACCCTCCCATCAAAGATATTAAAAGAGATATGGAAAAACTGCATCCTCGAACATATACTGTCAATCGAGAAGCAACTCTGGCATGGAAAGCGCATCTTGAAGAAGTATTCAAAGATATTTTGCCTGTCAAAATTCGTGGTGGATTTTGGTGGACGGTTGGCATGACTTGGACAGCCATACAGCATATCGGATTAGAGCAATTAATGTTATTTATGTATGACGACCCAGAAGGGCTTCATCAATTTATGGCGTTTTTGCGTGATGATCATATTGCCTTTGCAGAATGGCTTGAAAAAGAGAATCTGCTTTCACTCAATAACGAGAATGATTATATAGGTTCTGGTAGTAGAGGGCATTGCCGAGAATTACCGCAATCAGACTGGAAAGAAGGCGATCCAGTAAGACTGAAAGACCTATGGGTGCTTTCAGAATCTCAGGAGACTGTCGGTGTCGGACCTGAATTGTTCGCTGAGTTTATATTTCCTTATCAACTTGCTGTCGTAGAAAAATTTGGTTTATGTTATTATGGGTGCTGTGAACCTGTGCATAATAGGTGGAATGTCCTTAAAAAGATTCCGAATCTTAGAAGCGTTTCAATATCTCCTTGGTGTGATGAAGAATATATGGCTAGTGAACTTGGAAGAAATTACGTTTATTCACGTAAGCCAAATCCGTCATATATAAGCACCAAGAAGTTTGATGATGACGTTATCCGAAATGATATACGCACTACTCTTACAACCGCCAAGGACTGCAATATCGAGATAGTTATGAAGGATGTTCATACTCTTTCGCATGAGCCTGAACGAATGGCAAGATGGGTCAAATTGACTCGTGAAGTTATAAACGACTTTATCAGTTAATAAAATGGTGTGCATTGTAGCCCAAGCTTTCAGCTTGGTTTTCCCTTCTAGCTGAAATGCTGAGCTACAATTAATGCACAATAATATAATTTCCTAGACAATGAAAAAAACTGTAACTATTTACTTATGATCATTTTCTTTGTTGCCGAAAAATCGCCTGCTTTGATAGTATAGAAATATATTCCACTGGATACATGCTCTCCAAATTCATTTTTTCCGTCCCAGTATGCTGATTTATCACGATCAATATACATGCCAGCGGATTTATACCCTAAATCAAGTTTCCTGATGAGATCACCCGAGACAGAATAAATTTTTATTGTAACTTGGCTATCATCTTTCAATTGATACGGTATCCATGTTTCTGGGTTAAATGGATTTGGATAATTCTGCATAAGTTGAGAGTTTGCGATTTTTGGCATATTCTCTGCTATTATCCTACCAAGTAATTCTTTTGTCAGCAAAATATCAGGATCATCACTAGGAATTGAATTTATTTGATTATAGAGATTCTTTATTTCTGCCAACTGTAAGCTATCTAGCTTCATCAATCCTAGACTCGGGGCTGTAGGTGTTTGAGATTGATTAAAATACTTGCATACAATAGCAAGGTCAAGTATATTAACAACACCATCTCCGTTTACATCAGCATCACTCTTGCCTTTATGCCCAAAGCTATTACTGATTGCAATTATATCAGAAACATCAATAAAACCATCACGATTTACATCCCAAGATGGAATGATATTAATTGTCTTACTTTTATCTGTTGTGATATTACCAACTTTGTCTTTTAATATTATAGTAACTACTGCATTATTGACGCTTTTGTCTTCTGTTACGACAAAATTGCCGGTATATTTTCCTAATGGTGATTCATTCATCGGGATATTATCAGCAATACCAGCGATTGAAAATTGCGCTATGCCCTTCTCCTCACTGATAAGCGTTATTGTGATAGTCTCATTAACTTTTGCTGGGCTTCCTGAAATGTCAAGCGATGTTATTTTTGGCGCAGTAGTATCAATTGTTACCTTCTGGGTCTTATCTGATGTTTTATTACCTGCCAGATCACTCAAAGTGATTGTAACAACTGCATCAATTACATCTATCCCTTCAGGTATAGTATATTCACCAATATAATTACCTTCCGTATTTTCTGTCATTGGTTGATCGGACACAGCACCATCAATAGAGAAACTTGCTTTTCCGTCAGATTCGCCCTGTATTTCAATGATGATTTTACTGCCCTTGTGTGCAGGCGAACCGCTGACTTTTATTGAGTTAATATGTGGTGCTATATTATCAATTGTAATCTTTTGGCTTGTATCTGTGGTAAAATTTCCTACTGAATCGATCAATGTGATATTTACAACAGTGTCTTTGACATTAATGCCATCTCGTATAACATAAGTGCCAGTATATTTTCCACTCCCAGCGGGGTCTTCTTTCATATTTTCTTCAGCGATATTTTCAATCTTAAACTTGGCTTTTAAACCTGTTTCGCTTGTTACGTTTACAACGATTTTTCCACCAGCCTTGCCCGGGCTCCCTGTAATCTCCACAGATTCTACCTTTGGAACAGTGCTATCTATTGTAACTTTTTGGCTTGTGTTACTCGCTATATTTCCTGCTGAATCGGTTATGGTTACCGTTACAATGGCATCTTTGACGCTGATTCCTTCTTGTATTGTATATGTGCCAACATACTTACCACTTGACGCAGGAGTTTCTATCATATCAGCTTCAGTTACCCCTTCTATCTTGAATTTAGCGTCTGCATATAGTTCACTATAGGCATTTATTGTGATCTTTCCGCCTGCACTTCCCGGACTTCCTTCAACGACAACAGAAGTAATTTTCGGAGGTGTATTATCTATAGTTGCCTTTTTGCTTGAATCTGTAGAAGAATTACCCGCTAGATCAGTTAAAGTTACTAATACAACCGCATCTTTGGTATTTACGTTACTAGGAATCACATAAAAGCCGACATATTTACCACTCCCAACGGGTTCTTCTGTCATGCTGTTATCTAATATATTACCAATATTAAATTTTGCGGTTCCGTTGGGTTCTCCAATCATACTCACCTCAATTTTTCCACCTACACGACCCGGGCTTCCCGTTACATTTACGGATGTAATCTTTGGTGGTATATTATCTATGGTTATTTTTTTGCTTGAATCGGTGCTAAAATTACCTGCTGAATCTAATAAAGTTATTGTTACGATAGCGTCCTGAACGTTAATTCCGCTAAGTACCGAATATGAACCCGTATATTTTCCACTACCAATAGGCTGTTCTTGCATATTTTCATCTGCAATGTTTTCAATCCTGAACTTTGCCTTTGCATTAGGTTCACCGATAATACTTACGGTAATTTTTCCACCCACACGTCCCGGACTGCCTAATATTTCAACAGAAGTTATCTCTGGAACAATATTATCTATAGTTACTTTCTTGCTTGTGTCCAAAGCAATATTACCAAAGGCATCAACAAGCGTAATTGTAACAACCGCATTTGTTACGTTTATATTAGCTGGTATTATATAATTACCTGTATATTTACCACTGCCAACAGGCGATTCTACAAGAGCATTTTCACCCGCAATGCCATCAATAGAAAATTTTGCGCTTCCATTTGGATCGCCAACTATATCAACCTTAATGCTTCCGCCTGCGCGTCCCGGACTACCTGATATTGTCGAGAGATCGATTATACATAGTGCATCAGCTGTAACATAACCACCATCTTTTGTCGCTGTATTGCCGAGAGCATCAATTAGACTTACTGTTACAAGGGCGTTTTTCACATTATCTCCTTGTTTCGCTGTGTAATTACCAGTATAAACGCCTGTTGATGTCTCAGTCATCAAAACACTTGCCACCAAATCTTTTATGCCAAATCTAGCAGTGCCTTTTGCCTCGCCTGTCATTGTTACAGTTATTGTCTTTCCAAGACCTGCTGGACTACCTGTTATAGAGATCGCGCCAATTTGAGCAACTGTGTCTATTGTAACAAGCCCTGCTTCTTTTGTTGCCGAATTCCCAAGTTTATCCGTCAGTTTAACGGTTACCTTTGCGTTAGTGGTATTTGTGCCTTGTGGGATTCTATATTCACCGATATATTTTCCAGAAGTATAGGGAGTCTCTGTCATATAGACATCTGAAATAACACCCTCAATGGTAAATCTTGTGACTCCTCCGGATTCTCCGCTTGCTGTAACGATGACTGTATCACCAGCTTTTAGCATATTCGGCGTTACTCCTGCAGATTCAATCATTGATACAGTGTCTATTGTAACCTTTTGGCTTGTATTTGTTGCGATTTGACCGTATTTGTTTGTTAAAGTAACGGTAACAGTCGCATCGGTAATATTTATTGTGCTATCTTGTGGAATATTATAAACACCCGTATAAGTTCCGGGGGGATTTTCTATCATAGAGACATTAGATACAACACCTGCTATTGAAAATTTAGCGGTATTTCGAGATTGACCAACAGCAGTAATTGTTATTGAACCACCACTATTTGCTGGACTTCCAGCTACACTTACAGATGTAATACTTGATGGCAATCCGGGAACATATCTCAAGATAGTTCCATTTGCACCTACGATCCAGCCTTGGTCAGGGCCTATAAAATAAACAGCGTGTAGATTCTCAGTAACTCCGCTGTCAATTCTAACCCAGTTTTGTCCTCCGTTAACTGTATAGAGTATAGTTCCATTCCAGCCAACAGCCCAACCTGTGACAGAATTTAGGAAAAATACGTCTGTCAATGTATTGAAATTTGCGTTGCTAGTCTGTGGTGACCAAGTCTGTCCGCCATTTTGAGTATGTAAAATAATTCCTCCACTACCAACAGCCCAGCCTTCATAGCTATTTACGAAATCTACTCCATTCAAGGCATAGCTTGTATTGCTTAACTGAGTTAACCAATTCTGACCACCGTCAACAGTTCTGATTATTGTTCCAAAGCCTCCAACAGCCCAGCCCTGACTACTATTGACAAAATCAACATCCATTAGATCAAAGCTTGTATTGCTGGTTTGGCGAGTCCAGCTAGAACCATTATATCTAATAACAGTTCCAGAATCACCAACAGTCCAAGCCCTGCTAAGTTCAGTGAATACTATTGATTTTAGGGAATTATTGATGTTCATATTGAGGAATGACCAGTTATTGCCTCCATTAGATGTCCTTAACGCTGTTCCATATTGTCCAACAGCCCAACCATTGCTATTATCAGTGAAGAAAATTCCATCTAGCGACCTGCTTGTTCCGCTAAACTGAGGCAACCATGATTCACCAGCATTTGAACTATATAATATTGTGCCGTCATATCCTGCTATCCAGCCTCTATTGGAATCAGTGAAGAATACATCATTCAGATCATTTAATATTCCTGTCTGTTTTATCTGCTTCCAGACACCAATTGCTGGTAATCCGGGATATATTCCATCACCATAGACCATAACCTCAACAGAAGGATGATCGGGGTCATTGCTGAGTATTGTTATTTTTCCAGACTTAGTGCCTATTGAATTCGGAGAAAATCTGACAGCAACAGGAGCCATATAATCAGGCTCGATGCTAGTTGTGCTTGTTATAATACTAAATTGTGTATTATTTGATGTTATGCTTGATATTTGCAAAAGTGCGTTGCCATTATTATATATATAGAATCCGCTAACAATTGTCTGATTGATCTCAACTTCCCCAAAATCAAGGCTCATTGGCATAACCGCAATATCTGGCACATTTGTAACAAATCCTGTTCCCTGAACTGGAAGGGCTTTTGTTGGATTATTAGGGTCATTACTGAATACATTTATAGTCCCTGTTTTTAGACCAACTGAACCCGGAGCAAAACGAACAGTTGCAATCACATAATTATTTGGTGCTATGCTAAGCATGTCTATAAATATCGGGATAAATTGATCATTATTAGATGTTATATTTGTTATATTTAGTGTCGTTGTGCCATCGTTATATATTCTATATTCTTTTGTGAGTGATTTTGTTACTTGAACTTGCCCAAAATCTAGGCTTGTTGGTAATAATCTTATAAGTGCAGAAGGAGGATTTATACCTTTTCCTTTAATTGCTATTTGCTTGGACGGCTCATCAGGATCATTACTTGCAATAGTAATAAGTCCAGAGACAGAACCCAAAACTTGCGGTTCAAATTTTACTCGAATTTGGACAACTCCACCAGAATAAATACCAGTAGAATTATCTAGTATAGTAAAACGACTATTATTAGACGTGATACTTGTAATTTGAAGCACTGTTGAACCGTCATTATAGATATTCAAATACTTTATTAGAGATTCTCCCAAAACTACATCACCAAAATCAATGCTAGTGGGAGAAACACGAATATTTGGTTGTGGAACAACAACACCTGTGCCTTGAACAGATACAACAACCGCAGGTTCATCAAGATCATTGCTATTTATAGTCAAAAGTCCAGCCTTTGCCCCTGCAGTCGCAGGTGTAAATCTTACTGAAATCGTTACCTGTGAACCGACTGGAACATTAGAGCTATTTAATACGACAAATTGATTATTACTGGAAGTTATACTTGATATATTCAGTATTGCGTCTCCTGTATTGTTTATCTGAAAAGTCTTAGTTAATGACTTACCAACATCAACATCACCAAAGCTTATGCTGGTTGGTGTAACGCTGATTTCTGGCGTAGGAAGTCTAAAGGCATTGCCTTTTAATGTTACCAAGACGATTGCTTCATCAGGATCATTGCTACTAATTCTGAGTGTTGATGTTTTTTCACCGACAGATGTTGGAGTAAATTTAACGTTTACAGTTATGCTCGATGACGGGCTAACTTCTGAATATTGAGAAACAGTGAACTGCGTGTCATCGATGGTTATGCTATTTATAGTAAGTGCGCCGTTGCCATCGTTGTATATCGTCAATGGAATAGTCAATGATGTGCCTAGCTGGATATTACCAAAATCTATGTTATTTGTTGAGACCCTTATTTCTGGTGTCTGCATAGCGGTTCCACGAACCTTCATTATAACAATGGCTTCATCAGGATCATTGTTTTCTATTGTGAAATTTGCCTGCTTTAATCCGATTGTAATTGGCTTGAATTGAGCTTTGATCAATAGACATTTACCCGGCTCAATAATTGGATAGTTAATACTCATAAGCGTATTTTGTTGGGAATAAGTTACTGGCACAAAATTGCTATTTATATTAAGATAAGAAATAATCGTATTTTCATCTAATAGTTGCAATACCAGTGGGTCAATAGCATCTATAGGGGCAGAATTTGCCTTCAGATAAGATATAAACTTAAATTGCCCATCTGAAGTCTTTATATTGGCAATATTTAGGTTTTCGTTTCCGTCATTATGTATCTGAAATATGCGATCCGATGAATTACCTACGTCAGTGATTCCAAAATCCAAAGAAGGCATATTATCAAAGGTTATTGGTAAAACACGAATATCAGGAACAAGGGGCTGAACATCATTAACGGTAATTATTATTTCTTCTGTATCGCTTAAACCAAATGGGTCCTTAACCATAAATATTACATTAAAATTTCTAAATCCACCATTTGGGGCAACATTAAATCCGGGTTTCCATCTAAATATCCTTGTTGATGGATCAAAAGTTGCGCCTGTTGGTATATTCAGCACAGAATATATAAGAACATCACCATCAGGATCATTAGCAGAAACAAGAATGGCTAATTCATTACCTTCATCAACAGATCGACTTCCAATTGGATTTAAGACTGGAGGTTGATTGACATTTTTTACTGTTATAGTAACTAATTCTGAATCCTCAGCAAATCCATCACTGACCTTAAATGTTATGTTATAGACTCCTGCCTGTGTATAATTGGGATTGAAAGTAAATATACCAGTTACATGATCAAATGTGGAATTTGCTGGTAAAGTGCTAGTTGAAAATGTCAAAACATCATCAATATTAACATCCGTAGCAGAGATCTTAAATTTTAGTGAAGCACCTTCATTAACTTCTTTATTTCCTATTGGTTGCAATACAGGGGCGGTATTACCTACAGTTGCAATGAATGTAACTGGTGTCAGATCCTCAAAAAAGGCTCTAACTTGATTAACAGCTTTGGTATCGCCGACCGTTAAATTTGCACTGGCAATACCTTGAGAGTTAGTTGCAACCTTAATCTCGGTTGCTGGTTTTATATAATTCCATGATACTTTGCCACCACCAGCGATTACCTTGAAGGTTACATTCCAGAATGTAGAAGGCATATTATTTTTATCAAGCAATTTTATTACAAGTGGTTCAGGAAGCATTTGACCAGAGATACCTGATTGCATATCCCCAGATACAATAACTATTTTTGCAGGACGGTTAAAAGATACTATACTATCACTATAAGAATTGTTGATAGAAAACATAAACATCAATATAAACAATATTGGAATTATAAGTCCTCGTCTGAGATTTATATCATCCTTATACATAAGAACACCACCCATTCTATAAATTTTAAGTATTGATTATCTACTTTTAAAATATGATACTATGAGAATAATGTATGTGCAAAATAAATCATAAATTCTACATTATTGCAAATGATATGCCACAATAATATATAACAAAATATTATTTTATATTATTTAACAAGCCATTAGATTAAATTAATAAATTTGGTAATCTTAAAAAAATGTCAGATTTTTGAGAGTATGCTATCAAATTTCTGATAATTAGTATAGGGATCTTTTTGATTTAATAATCTCATCTGTAATATAAACGAGTTATCAAAATTCACGTTCTATCATATAATCAGCCCACATTAACAACAGATCACGATATTTTGATTTTGGCACAATATCGAGATGGGATATTGAGTTCTCAATATATGACTTGGCTAATTGCTTTGTATATTCAACACCACCAAGATCAAGCAGAATCTTTTTTACTTCATTTATAGCTGATTCGCTTGCTTGCTGGTTGCCAAGTGTTTTAAGCATAATATCTTTTTGTCTGTCATTAGCATTATTAAATGAATAATGAAATATAATTGTCTTTTTACCTTCTCTTATATCTGAACCAACGGGTTTGCCAAGAGTTTTCTCATCACCGATAACACCTAATATATCATCTTGTAATTGAAATGCAGTTCCACATTTGCCTGTAAAGTCCGATATTGCCTTAACGAACTCATGCTGATCATCAAGGGTGTTTAATCCAAGCATTGCGCCTGCTTTTCCGCAATATTCATAAAGAACGCCTGTTTTTTTCCACATTACGTGCATTATTTGCTCTTCGTTTAGAGATTCTATTGAGACTCTTGGATATTGAATATCATAGACTTGCCCTTCTACCAATTCTGCCTGCACCCTAATCTCAGAATCACCAATAAGATATAAAACAAGTGCAGGATCGACACCATTTTGTGCAAGCTCTGACATCATAGCAACCGCCCAGCCCTGCATTATATCTCCTGCTAGTATCGCTATTGATATTCCATAATGAACCGCATCTTGATCATTATAACCCAATTCCTTAATTGACTTTTGGCGAAATTCCTCATGTATTGTTAATCCGCCTCTGCGCTTATCATCTCTATCAATAATATCATCATGCACTATCGTCCACGTATGGAATATCTCAACCGCAGCACCTGCAGGGATCATCTTGTCTTCGTCTCCACCAACCGCACCACATGAAAAAAGCAAAACAGATGGTCGCAAGGCTTTTCCACCATGTTTTAAGTAACTATATACAGAATCGTATATATGCTGAGGACGAAAAGCCTTGTTATACCTATTGTTCAATAGATAATCTTGGATTTTCTCTTTTCTGATTAATAATTCCTTTATGAGCATTTCATATCCCATAATAACTCCTTATTTATTCTGAATCCTCATCATCTTCCAATTCTTCGTCAAATGGCACGATCTCAAATTCCCCATCTTTACCTTTTATGAGTATCTCGATCTTTCTTTCAATATCATCTAACTGTTTGCTACAAAGTCTCGATAATTTTATTCCTTCCTCAAATATTGCAAGGGATTCTTCTAATGAAAGCTCTCCATCCTCAAGCTGTTCGACAATATTTTCTAGCTTTTTTAGTGCATCCTCAAATTTTATCTTATCTGTCATGACTCCCCCCATCATCACCAATTATTTGCTTTATATCACAGATCAGGCTTCCATCTTTTAATCTAACCTCAATTTCATCTCCTAGTGATGCGTCATTTATACTTTTTATCGGCTTTTTGCTTGGATATTTATTTGTAATGCTGTATCCGTCCTGTAATATTGATAATGGACTTAGGGCATTTAGTTTTGCTAATGTTACTCCAAGACTTTCCTTTTTGCTCCTCAATGTGTTTGTTATACCTGCAAAAAGCCTTTGTGTTATATAGTCAATTTTTTGTTGAAAGAAACGTATTTGGTTACGAATATCTGCTGATTTTAATCTTGATTGTGTGTTTTCAAGTTGGCTTCGTGTTAGCTCAATATGGTTTTCCATGTTGATATAAAGACGACTTTTTATATTATCCAGCGTCCTTATTAGATCAACTTTATTTGGAACGACTATTTCCGCTGCGGCGGATGGCGTTGGCGCACGATAATCCGCTACAAAATCCGCAATTGTAAAATCAATCTCATGTCCGACTGCGGATATAATAGGTATTTCGCTTGCATATATGCTTCTAGCGACTATTTCAGCATTGAAAGCCCACAAATCCTCAATTGATCCTCCGCCTCTGCCTATAATCAACACATCAAGCCCACCGATTCTATTCATATTTTCAATCGCTTCGGCGATCTCTCTTGGTGCAGAATCACCCTGAACGCTGACGGGATGTATGAGTATATGGACATTATAAAACCTTCTGCGAATTATAGTCAATATATCTCTTATTGCGGCGCCTGTTGCTGATGTAATAACGCCTATATTACGGGGCATAAATGGCAATGGCTTCTTATGTTCAAAATCAAATAATCCCTCATCACCAAGTTTTTTCTTCAACTGTTCAAATGCAAGCTGTAATGCGCCTAATCCAATTGGCTCAACACGATTGCCGATTATCTGATAATTGCCACGAGGCTCATAGACAGTCAATCTGCCTTGCAATAGTATGCTTATACCATCTTCCAAATCAAATTTAACTCTGTCTGCCAAAGGTCTAAATATTGCACAATCAATCTGGCTTTCTGCATCTTTCAGCTTAAAATATAAATGTCCTGAGAAAGGGCGACTGAGATTTGAGACCTCACCTTCTAACCATACTTCTGATATATGGCTGTCCTCAAGTATAAGCCTTATTGTCTTTGTGAGTTCACTTACTTTATATATATGTTGGGTTTCAAATAGAGACATGGAGTTCCTGCAATCTTTTTATTGATTCCGCTTTGCCTGTGTTGGGATCAATCTCCACTAGAACTGCACAAAGCAAGACATCGCCTTTGGGAACTTCAAACTTGGTTGGCATTTGTGATCTGAATTTGCTTATGATTAAATCTATCTTTGTTCCGATTATTGACTCTTTTGGACCTGTCATTCCAACATCTGTGATATATGCAGTGCCATTAGGAAATATTGTTTCGTCTGCGGTTTGGACGTGAGTATGTGTGCCGATGACTGCGCTTACCTGACCGTCAAGGTATCTACCGAGTGCGATTTTTTCGGATGTTGCCTCTGCATGAAAATCTATAATGATGACCTTAGTTGTTCCACGAATCATGGAAACAAGTTTATTAGCTACTTGAAAAGGGCTATCAAGATTTTGCATGAAAACGCATCCAGAAAGGTTTAGAACAGCAACTGTAAAATCTTTAAGGCGATGAAACATAAATCCATTGCCGGGCGCCCCTTCGGGATAATTTGCAGGTCGTAAGATTCTGTTATCCATGCCAATATAATCAAGTATTTCTTTTTTGTCCCATACATGGTTTCCAGTAGTAACAACATCAACTCCTGATGCAATTATTTCGTTGGCAGTTTCTGGAGTGATACCAAGTCCGCCAGCGAGATTTTCGCCATTAGCGATTGTCAGATTTACCTGATATTTTTCTTTTAATTTTGGTAGGAGATTAGCGACTGCCAATCGTCCCGGGCTTCCGATAATGTCGCCTATAAATAATATTTTTAACATTTGTTTTTATTTTCTTTTAATATGACCTTGAAGTCTCCCTTTCTCAAAGGGAGACTTAGGGGGATTTTCTAGTTATGAATAAGTCTTTTAGGAATAGAATAATGATTAAATATTTTACTGTTTTATCCGCGCTAATCCGCTAAATCCATTTAATCAGCATTCTATCTCTTTTTGATCTATTTAATCAGCGTTCTATTATCTTCTTGCTCAAACCCAACCTTTTCTTTGATTATATCCAAGAAATCTGGATTTAGTTCAATGCCAACACAATTTCTTCCTAACTCATTCGCCGCCCTCATTGTTGAGCCACTTCCCAAAAATGGGTCTAAAATCCAGTCGTTCCAATAGGAAAACATCCTGATTAAGCGTTTTGGCAATTCCACTGGATATGCGGCGCTGTGTTTGTCTGCAACACCGTTAATATCATTCCAGATCGCATCTCTAAATTGCCTAAATTCCTCTATACTGACCTTTGATTTCTCTTTGATTTCTTTTGATACTTTCCTTTCGCCCACTTTTCTAAAAATGTGAATAGGCTCAACAGCATTTGAAATCATAAAATTGGTTGGATAGGGATAGCTACCAAAAAGAACCGCGCCACTTCTGGAAGTCGTCTTTTGCCAATATATTGTTCCCATGAATCTTAGGTCGTCAATATTATCAAGCTGTTGCCAAAGAAGCATAGAAATATTAGCGGTTGTCTTGCGTTTTTCGTCTGGTTCATTGTAATAAACATTTGCTATATTTAGAGCAATTTTGCCATCTGGTAATAACGTTCTTACAACCTCTTTCCAGACTTTTCCCAATTTTGACAAATATTCGTCCAAAGTATCATAAAAACCTATTTGATCTTGATGACCATAATCTCTGACATTCCAATAAGGCGGGGATGTAACCATAAGCTGGAAAAAATTGGAGGGGAGTTGCTCTAATATTTCTAAGCTATCACCAATATAAATTTGATTTTCCATAATTCTTATTTCATTACTTAAAAGACGCTATAAATGATTATTTAGGCTGAATTTTTAATTTGCCCCACGTAATGGTAAGCTTAGATAATGGTTCAACCAATCCTGGTTCGCCTGATGATTTTGGTATTCCAGCGCCAGTAATTAAAATATCATCAAAACGAGAAACAGAACTATAAGTCCTTACGCCGATTTTTCCAGTTTTTAGCTGATTATCAGACCATTCTGTTATAAGTTCTTCGTTTATAAAAAATTTAAAGTTATCTTTTTCGGCTATAACCTTTATAATATAAACATCCCCAATTTTGTTGGGGTATGGAAGATTTAGATGGTTCGTATATGCCCCTGCAATACGACTCCATACTTCTGCCTGTTGTCTTCCATTCATTATAGCAAATATATAGTATGTATCTGGTTTCTGGTACCTGACTAATACGCCCATATTATCGGGTCCTTGATCCATTTTGGCTTTGCACTCAACGGTATAATCAGACCAATTCTCTTTCCAATCAGAATCAGGTAAAACTCCTACACCATCATTTCCAGTAACAACATATTCGCCTTTTTCCACTTTACAGGTTCCGTTGATCTGTTGCCAACCCTGATCGCCATTCTCAAAATTGTAAAATAAAGCATAAGAGTTGCTTATAAACATGCTTGCCACTAACATACATCCACACAAACACCTGATGAATAATAGTTTCATGATAAACTTCTCCTTCATATTAAACAATAAAAAGATATTTTTCTGGATTCTTACATTCATGGAATTATAAAATATCATTCACAAAAAATCAGAATCCAGAAAACTTGATTGATTTATAGGAAAAAAATCTACCTTGCATATTCAACTGCTCGTGTTTCACGTATTGCAGTTACTTTGATCATGCCGGGATATTGATGTTGGAGTTCATCTTCCAATTTTTTGGCAATATCTTTAGCCAATTGACCTGCACCGATGTCGTCAACAATATCATGCTGAACGATAACCCTGATCTCACGACCAGCCTGTATAGCATAAGCCTTATCAACACCAGAGAAAGAATCAGCAACTTCCTCAAGTTTCTGCAATCGCTTGATATAATGCTCTAAGGTTTCTCGTCTTGCCCCGGGACGTGCTGCAGACAGAGCGTCAGCCGCTTGGACTAAAACAGCAAGAACTGTATGTGGCTTAATTCCGTCCTCGTGATGAGCCTCTATGGCATGTATGACATTACCAGATTCCTGAAATTTTCGGGCAAGTTCAGCACCTAATTGGGCATGAGTTCCCTCAACTTCATGATTGACTGCTTTTCCAATATCATGAAGTAAGCCAATACGTCTGGCAAGGGCTTCATTTTCATGAAGTTCTGCTGCCATCATTCCCGTTAATAAAGCAACTTCTTTTGAATGTTGAAGGGCATTTTGACCATAGCTTGTCCTGAATCTGAGCGTCCCAAGAAGCCTTATTTCCTCTGGATGCAAGCCATTAACATTCACATCAAGAGCTGCTTGTTCGCCTTCTTCACGAATTCTATTTTCAAGGTCTTCTCTGGCTTTTTCTGTTACTTCCTCAATACGTGCAGTATGGATCCTGCCGTCTGCGATCAATCTTTCAAGAGCCATTCTTGCAACTTCTCGTCTAACAGGATCAAAGGCTGATAGTATAACCGCCCCGGGTGTGTCATCAATGATAACATCAACGCCTGTTGCAGTTTCTAATGCTCTGATATTTCGCCCCTCTCGTCCTATTATTCTGCCTTTCATCTCATCATCTCGGAGAGATACAGCAGTAACAGTATTTTCTGAGACATGATCAACAGCACATCTTTGAATTGCAAGGCTTATGATCTCCCTTGCTCGTTTATCTCCGGCTTCCTGTGCTTGTTCTTCAATCTTTCGGATCATAAGCGCCGCTTCGTGTTTAGCCTCATCACGCATAC
This sequence comes from uncultured bacterium, assembly GCA_964564735.1. Classification (GTDB taxonomy): domain Bacteria; phylum Poribacteria; class DTPJ01; order DTPJ01; family DTPJ01; genus CAZMCH01. Next base: position 15,295 of record CAZMCH010000012.1, on the reverse strand, counting down.
GCATAATAAGAGCTTCTTTAGCTTGCTGTGGAGATAACCCAGACAGCTTTGACAATATAGCCCTTTGCTCATTTTCTAAGGCAGAAAGCTGTTGTTCTCGTTCATCAAGAGATTTCTCTCTTTGCATTAGTTTTTGCTCATGATTGTTGACTTGTTGTTCTTTTTTGTCAATGATAGTAACTTTGTTATCTAAGTTTTCCTCTTTTGCAAGTAACCTTTTTTCAAACTTTTGTAATTCTAATCTTTTATCCTGAGTCTCCTTATCAAATTGTGAACGTAACTTATATAACTCATCCTTTGTTAAAAGTTCTATCTCCCTTTTTTTATCTTCTGCTTCTTTTTGTGAACGCATAAGCAATTCTTTTGCCTGCATTTCAGCAGAATTTTTTTTCGTCCTGCCGATAGCTTCTCGGATAAAATACCCAATAGCAATACCAACAAGACATAAGATTATTGGTAATAATATGTTTTGTATGGAAACGCACCTCCATCCTAAGAGTAGTATTTGTGATATAAATTAATTATATATACTGTAATTTTGCTTTTATTTAGTGCTGATTTAAGGTCTATATTTAAGCTAAGTTTACTCTTTTTTGATTTAGGTGTCAAGATAAAAATCTAAAGCATATCTGTCCGAAGTATGACCGTTGCATAGACAATGTGATAATGCCTACTTTGCAAGATATTCATCTGGCTTAAAAATCTGATAGTTTCAAGAATATCAAGCCTTGCCGAGTTTATGTCTGAGAATTCATTAATTATGTCTTGATAGACTTGACCGATTGTATTAGCATTTATATCAATCATGGAGGCACATCTCTTTAACGTTTATTATTAAGCATGTGTCATCTTTTTGTTTTATGCAGTACAAATTTCCTCTTGATATTTTGTCCCGAGCAATTATCATCATTTTTTATTTCTCTATATCTCTGCTTCTTATTAACTCACGTGAGTTCGACGTAAAAAATTGTATTTACCACCAAGACACAAAGGCACAAAGCAAGAAATAAGATTGGAGATTAAAAGATTAAAGCTGTTTAACGTTGCAAAAAAGGAATAAACCGCTGATTATCTCTGATTTTTTAAACAGATGAAATCAGAGGATAGAATATTGAAAATAAATGGTTTTCTTGCAAAAATGCAATGTTAAAGATTTAATCTTTAATCCCTTGTGATACTTTGTGTTTTAGTGTCTTTGTGGTTCATTCTTATATCGAACTGACGTTAACTCCAAAAAGTTGTATTGATAATGAAACCATTTACGGATATAATAATGGATATGCCTTGATTATATAACGGAAAATCCCATTAAATATTCCTTTGATAAAAGAAGACTTTTTTAGGAAGGTGTTATGATGAATATAGAACATAAACGATGGTTTGGGCTTGCCACGTTATTTAAGCCCGAAGATGGAATAACAATTTATGAACCTCCTGCAAATGGCGAAGGATACTGGATCGGTGCACCGGGAGCGATATATGATGACGAAAAAGATATGTTCTATCTCTATTATCGCAGACGAAAGCCAAGAGGACAAGGGCGCGGGTATGAATGTGGAATATCCGAAAGCAAAGACGGGATAAATTTCAGTGAGATATGGAAAGCATCAAAAGATTTGTTCGGAGGAATATCCGTTGAACGTTCTGCAATTGTAAAATGTCTGGACGGGAAATATAGGTTATATATTGGTTATGTCGATCCAAAGGATAATAAATGGAAAATTGATATGATTTCCGCAGATTCACCAAAGGATTTTGATCCTAATACACGAAGGCTTGTTGTTGATCCCAACGACTGTGGAGTTGATGGCGTAAAAGACCCTTATGTGATGGTTTTTGGTGGAGTATATTACATGTTCATCAGTTATGCACCGACTCCCAAAATAGGAAGCGATGACTCATTCCATAAAACCGCCGATGTATTCAATACAGGCAAAACATCATCAAATACAGGACTTGCTTTGAGTTCTGACGGTATAGAATGGAAATGGGTTGGAGATGTTATGTCGCCTCCATCAGATGAAAATTGGAACGCCTATGCAACAAGGGTTTCATGCGCAATTTATACGCCTCCAATATTCAATGTGTTTTATGATGGCGGGTCATCAGTTGGAGAAAATTATGAGGAAAAGACAGGACTTGCAATAACATTTGATTTCAAGAATTATCACCATGTCAGCGAAAAATCTCCCATACTGACTTCGCCTCATGGTTCTGGTTCTCTTAGATACATGGACGCCATAAAATTCAAAAGCCAGATTTTCTATTATTACGAATACGCAAGGGTTGATGGTTCGCATGAATTAAGGGTGAACAGGGTTGATTGTTGCTAATTTTGAGATTTTTAAAGATAAGCGGTGAGGTGAAAAAGTGAATATTACTTTTTTTGGTGCAGTTCGTACAGTTACAGGCTCGATGCACCTTTTAGAAGCCAAAGGAAAGCGAATACTTTTAGATTGTGGTCTAAATCAGGGCAAACGAAAGGAAGCTTTTGAATGTAACAGGAACCTGCCTTTTATTCCTGATTCCATTGATGCGCTTGTGCTTTCACATGCGCATATTGATCACAGTGGAAATATACCAACACTTGTGAAATTGGGCTTCAATAAACCTATCTTTACTACTCCAGCAACTACTGATCTATGTGAGATTATGCTTTTGGATTCAGCACATATTCAGGAAAAGGACGTTGAGTTTGTAAACAAAATACGCATCAAGCAAAAGAAAAATCTCTTTGAACCTCTATATAAACAGGAAGATGCTATAAAAGCAATGGAATATTTTGTTCCTATACCTTATGAAAAGCCAACAGAAATATTCCCAGATATAACGGTTACTTATCATGATGCAGGACATTTACTTGGGTCATCAGTCACAACATTTGACATAACTGAAAATGGCATAAAAAAACGACTCACATTTACAGGTGATTTGGGACGCAAAAACCTTCCCATTATAAAAGACCCAGTTCCTATAAAAGAAACAGATTATCTTATTACAGAAAGCACTTATGGAGATCGGCTTCATCCAAAAGAAGATAACGTTCAAAAACATCTTGTTAAACTTATAACCAAAATTGTCTTGGGAAAGGGAAAACTCATAATACCAGCTTTTAGCGTTGGAAGAACTCAGACAATAGTATACTTTCTAAATCGGTTATATCAAAAAGGACTTATTCCTGATATACCTGTTTATGTCGATAGCCCGCTTTCATCAAGGGCTACCGAAGTTTATAGTAAGCATGAAGACCTGTTTGATACTGAGACCTTGCATTTTATGATGGAAGGAACAGACCCATTTACATTCAAGACATTGAATTATGTTGTAGATGTTGAGAATTCAAAAATGCTCAACAGGATGGACGGACCAATGGTCATAATATCTGCATCGGGCATGTGCGAATCAGGAAGAATACTGCATCATCTCAAAAACAATATTGAAAACAAGAATAATGTCATATTAATTGTAGGCTATCAGGCGGAAAATACTCTTGGTAGAAGGCTTGTTGATCATATAAACCCGGTGAAGATATTTGGAGATGAATACAGAGTCAATGCGCAGGTTGAGGATATTGAGGCGTTAAGTTCACACGCAGATCAAAGCGAGTTTGTGGAATATTTTGATAACATCAAATCACCAATTGAAAGAACTTTCGTTGTTCATGGTGAAACTGAACGTTCTGAAACACTGGCAGGGATACTAAAATCAAGATATGGTTGTGATACAGTCGTTCCAGAATCAGGTCAGACTTTCCAAATTTAGTTGTTGAGCATTTATATAATGATTGTAATACCCGTAATTAATAGAACTAAGGCGATTACCTTATTGAAAAGACTATCGTTGATTTTTATATGAATCAATGAACCTAAAAGACTGCCAATAATAAAAGCTGGGGCTAAATATAATGACAAAATCAAAACATTTGTTGTGATTAAACCACTGTATATATATGTGATTAACTGCCAAGTGTTAACCACAAGCAGATAAAATAATATAGTTGACCTAAAAATCTTTTTATCATTGGTTATGCTATTAAGATATATAACTACAGGAGGTCCTCCTGTGCTAAACATTCCTCCTAGTGTTCCACCCAAAAAGCCAGCTAGAATTCCAAAATATTTATTAGGCTCTTTAAGTTTATTTTTATTCCAAAAAAGCATTTTTAAGGCATATAAAACCAGAAATATGCCAAAAGCCTTTTTAAGTATATCACTTTTGTATGATGCGATTATATAAGTTCCGATGATAGTTCCAATAATAGCTCCGCTAATTAGCATTGGTAATACATCTTTTCTAATCCATTTCCTTGTCTGAAAGGTGAAGATCAGCATAATTCCACTAGGAACAGCAAAAACAGCGGCAATAGAAACGACTATCTTTATGTCAAGGAACAAAAGCATCAAGGGAACCATTATTAAACCAGAACCAAAGCCAGTTAAGCCCCTGATAACAAAAGCTAAAATGATTATTATACTTGATAGGATGACTATTTGAATTGTGTCGATATTAAATCTCCCTGACGAACTATATAATCATACCACCGATCTTAGCGGTGGTATGTATTTATAAATCAAAACTCCGGCAGTTTCATTAGCTCTCCGCCCTTCAAAGCGGATTCGTGCGCAATAATTCCAACGCATGTCCAATTAGCTGACTGAACAGCATTTGGGAAAGGATCACGATCTTCAATTATGCTCATAACAAATTCATGTGCTAGATGTGGATGTGACCCACCATGTCCACTGCCTTGAATGAATGAAAGATGCTGATTTTCCTCCATATCATAAACGCCTTTAGTCGTAAATTGCCTTATAGGCTCAGGTAAAAGATGCGCAAAATCAGGAACATGAACTCGTTTTGGTTCTTCACCGACAAAAACTACCGGGTCTTCATGTTCAATCTGTTGCCATTCATAAGTCATTTTACTGCCATAGACATCAAAGCTTTCTATATATTGCCTTGCTGTGTTAAATAACGATCTTGTAATTTCTGCACTTAGATCGGAATCTTTCAGCTTAATATGGCATGTCTCTATTGCAAATGGTGAATTATATTTCGGGATAAGATTTTCAGAAATTCGTCCAGAACCAAAACATGATACATAATCAGCCAATTTCTGGGATAATGCCAAACATGGTCCTACACAATGTGTAGCATAGTGCATTGGTGGAAGACCTTCCCAATATCCGGGCCATCCCGCCATCTCTTGATGATGCGCAGCACGAAGAAATTGTATCCGCCCAAGTTCGCCTTTATCACGCAGTTCCTTTACATATAAAAATTCACGTGAATAAACCGTCGTTTCCATCATCATGTAATTTTTGCCTGATTTTCTTTGTGCATCAACAATTTTTTTACATTCTTCAACGGTTGTTGCCATCGGAACAGTGCAAGCTACGTGCTTTCCCGCATTTAGCGCAGAAATGCTATGAGGCGCATGATTATGTATAGGTGTGTTGATGTGAACAGCCTCCACTTCTTCATCTTTGATTAGTTCATCAAAATCTGTATAGCGTTTTTCCACGCCAAATGTATCACCTATTTTATCAAGTTTATCTTTTGTGCGTTGGCATATAGCAACCAGATTCACGTCAGGATGATTCTGATATATCGGTATAAACTCTGACCCAAAACCTAGACCTACGATAGCCATATTTACTTTTTTGCCCATTTTTTACCTCCTTTTAAAAATTTTGACCACATCCAAAAGTAAGACAATGATATATAAATACTATTGTTATATACAAATGACGAAACATATTGTATGTTATCATAGATGTATAATAAGATCAACGCTTTTTAAGCAACCACAGAAATTATCAGTCAGTCAAATCATCAAAAATTCGACAGTGTTAATAAAAGTTAGCCTTAGTCTAATCAATCAGGTAGGCAAATTGAATTAAGCATGTGTCATCTTTTTGTTTTATGCAATACATTTTTCCTCATGATATTTTGTTACGGGCAAAAAATTATGCTTGGTTTGAATTTATATGGTTTGACTAGATTCCATCTAATATGTTAAACTATTAATATAACAATTACCATAATATAATATCATGTATAGTAACATTTTACTGTTTTTTCTAGTGTTATTATTTTTTCTACGGAGAATAATTATATGAAACAAAGGTTTAAAATAATTGAGATCGTGATTATGCTTATTATGTTATTTGGTTGGTTTTCTATGCTGTCAAAGATAATATTGGCGGATTATTATGAGCTATATATTTATAATCCCGTTTCTTATGGCTTTATTATATTCTTGATTGCTATGCCCGTATTTGTGATAATATCAGCAAGAAAAACCCTTAATGAATGGCTATCCATAGGGCTTATTGTGTTTGGTATGCTTTCGTTATGCCAACCTTTTACAATGGTTTTATACAAATGCGGTTTTCAAACGCTTTTGGGCGGAACATTGGGATTTATAATTGCTTCTCATAAGTAATTAAGAATAGAACGCTGATTGTATGGATTAGTCGGATCGGTGCGGATATTTTATTATATTTCTGGATTCCAGCGTTCGCTGGAATGATATTATAATTTATTGGGTTTAACCAGTGGAGAAGAATAAATGAGCAAGATTAGAATAGGCGCAATAGGTGTCGGTGGAATTGGTGGACATCAATTCAGAGTTGCGGTAAATAACTGTTCTGACCTAATGCAACCGGTGGCAGTATGCGATAATAATGCTGAAATTGCCAAACGAGTAGCAGAAGAATTTAAGGTTGAGGCACATACGGACTATAAAGAGTTTTGCAAGCGTGGTGATATGGATGCGGTTATAATGGCATTGCCTCATTATCTTTATGGTGAGGTTGTGACCTTTGCGCTAGAGTGTGGTCTGCATGTATTCAAAGAAAAACCTTTTGCGAAAACGCTTTCTGATGCAAAAATGATGGTTGATTCTGCAAAAAAGAGCGGAAAGCAATTGTTTCTTGCAGGACAAAACAAATATTCATCTGCTTTTATAAAGGGAAAAGAGATAGTTGATTCGGGTGCGTTGGGTGACCTTTTTCTGACTAGAGGTGCTATCATCTATCGCTGGGGAGGCGCAATTGATGGAAACTGGAGTTGGCGTGGCGTAGAGGAATTGTCAGGCGGGGTCGCAATAATTGACGCTGGGTGGCATATTCTTGACATGGTTCATTGGTATAGAGGTATGCCTTCTGCTGTGTATGCGTCAACAGGCGCAATGAAAGGCGCACCGAAGGCTGAATATGATGTTGATGACAAGGCTGTTCTTATATTAGAATATCCCGACGGAGGGATCGGGTCTATTGTATCGTGTTATATCACACTTCCGGGGGAAATGCGAGTAACCTTGCATGGAACAAATGGATGCCTTGATTCCAATGGCGGAAATCTAACATATATGATTGGCGAAAAGTCTCAGGAAGTTACATTGCCACCACAAGAATTTGATCCAATAACTGCTCAAATGAGGCATTTCGCTGATGTCATTAATACGGGCAAAGAATCTGAGATCGCTGGAACAAAAAGGGCTTATGAGGTAATGCAGATCGTTGATGCGGGTTATCGTTCTGCAATGGAAAGAACAAGGATAGAGATTTAAGGAGATATTAAATGACGCAAGACAAAACTTTGAAATTGCTAAAGGACATTACCGATATATCGGGTGTTTCAGGATATGAGGCAGAAGTAAAAAACTTCATAAAAGAGGAACTTAAAGATATTACTGATATTGAATATGATAATCTAGGAAGTATTATTTGTAAGAAAAAAGGCACAAGCGATAGCCCCAAAATAATGCTTGCAGGACACATGGACGAAATAGGCTTTATGGTTAAACTCATCACAGAGGAAGGCTTTATAAAATTTAGTCCGCTTGGTGGTTGGTGGAATCAAGTAATGCTTGCCCAAAGGGTCGTTATTAAGACATCAAAAGGTGATGTAAATGGAATAATTGGGTCAAAACCACCGCATATACTATCTGATGATGAACGAAACAAAGTTGTTGACATTAAAGATATGTTTATAGATGTTGGCGCAAGCGATGCAAAACAGGCGAAAGAGGAATTTGGTATCCGTCTTGGCGATCCGATAATACCATATAGCCCTTTTCAGATATTGAATAATGGCAAATCATATCTTGCAAAGGCATGGGATGACCGTATTGGCTGTGCATTGTTCATTGAGGTTATCAGGAATCTAGTTGGCGCTAAACATGAAAATACAGTTTATGGCGTTGGCACAGTTCAAGAGGAAGTCGGTCTTAGAGGTGCAAAAACAAGTTCGTGGGCGGTTCAGCCTGATGTTGGGATAGCCCTTGAAGTTGGCATTGCAAGTGATGTCCCCGGTGGTAAGAAAGAAGAATCTATGGAATCTCTGGGAAAGGGACCTGCAATATTATTGAGGGATGCAAGTATGATCCCTAATCTAAAATTACGTGATCTTGCTATTGATACTGCAGAGGAAAATAAGATACCATATCAGCTAGATGTTATGGAACGAGGAGGAACAGACGCAGGTTCAATGCACGTTAACATGAGAGGCGCGCCATGTTTGGTGATGGGCGTCCCATGCAGGTATATCCATAGCCACGCAGGGATAATAAATCGTGATGATTATGATAATACTGTGAAGCTAATTACCACCATTGTTAAAAAACTGAATAAAGATAAGGTTGCTGAATTGGTCGATTAGTGGTCAACCAGATTAATTATTTATAGAACGCTGATTGAGCGGATTTGGCGGATTAAAGCGGATAGAATCGTAAAATGTAATGCGTGAAACGTAATATCATTTTCCAAAGATTATTGTGCATTAGCACTGGCAACAAGTTGCCAGTGGCACAAATTTTCAGGGCTATTAATGCACTATAAAATATGGAAATTGGTATAAGATGTATTACGCATAACGCATAGAACATTAAGTATCACCTATCACTCATTACGAACTAAATCAGCGTCAATCCGCTTAATCCGTTTCATCTGTGTTCTATTCCCCCAAAAAATTAATCTGATCAAGAATTAGTGGTTGAGCAATCTTAAATTTTAAGTATACATCCATATCTACAAAGGGGGTTATTATGTTATTTTTTGCAATATTTAAGAAGTATATTCACTATTTGAAAAAGGAATTTCTTGGAAGACTAACTATAATGACCCTTGCAGTAGTTATATTAGGTGTAATTGGTATGATCCTGTTTGAGAGAGGAAAAAATGACAATATTGATTCCATAGGTGATACGATATGGTGGACATTTGTGACAATCACAACAGTTGGATATGGTGATATATTTCCAGTAACTACGGGTGGTCGTATCGTTGGTATAATTATTATGATTTTTGGGATAGGTTTTCTCGGCATGTTTACAGCAACGATTGCCAGTGTTTTTGTTGAGAGAAAGCTTAGTAAAGATAGGGGGTTAAGAGCCTTGAAAAATATGAAAGATCATTTTATCCTTTGTGGCTGGAATTACTGTGCGCCTGATGTTATATCGGAAATACATACTGATAATGGGAAAAAAGATATTGTTATAATCGCAAACCTTGAAGAAAAACCAATAGATGAGAATTTTGTCGAATTTATTAAAGGCGATCCATCGGATATAAATAAACTAGAAATGGCGTGCTTTCGTGATGCAAGCGTAGCGATAGTTCTGAAAGACGAATCAACTACAAGCAATATTGGAGATGGTCAGGCGATATTAACTGTCTTGGCAATTAAGCGTGAACAGCCAAAAATATATGTCATTGTCCAGATCAATGATGAGAATAATGTTGTTCATTGCAATAGAGCAGGCGCAGACGAGATAATCGTTACTGGTGGATTGACTTCAAAATTACTCAGTCAAGCGGCAATGGATCATGGCGTTACAAAGGTTGTTTCCGAGATATTAAGCAATAAGTATGGCAATGAACTTTATAAGATCAAATGCCCAAGCAAATATCATGGAAAGGCTTTTAAGGCTATTTTGGCAGATTTTAAGAATGACTATGATGGTATCATTTTAGGCGTAGAAAAGGATGGGAACTTGGTTACGAATCCCAAAGGGGATGTTGTTGTTGGTAGCAATGATTATCTTATCGTTGTAACTGAGAGTCGTCCTGAAGAATAATAAATTAAAAAATCAACTAACGGAGGTTTATAAGTGGCAGAAAAAATGAAAATCGGGATTATTGGGTGCGGTGGTATCAGCGGTGCATATTTCGGTGGTGCGCAAAGAACCGATGTTCTTGAAATTAAATCATGTGCAGACATCAGGATGGAAGCAGCAAAATCAGCAGCAGAAAGATATGGCTGTCTGGCTGTAACCGTTGATGAAATGCTTGCTGATCCAGAGATTGAGCTAATAGTTAATCTTACAATACCAAGAGCGCATGTTGAGATAGGATTGCAAGTATTGGAATCAGGAAAACACGTTTACGGCGAAAAACCTCTTGGCGTAAGCACTGATGAGGCATACAAGTTAATACAGTTAGCAGAGAAAAAAGGGTTAAGGGTTGGTTCTGCACCTGATACATTTATGGGTGCTGGTGGACAAACAGCGCGCAAAGCTCTTGATGAAGGGGCTATCGGCAGACCAATCGCAGGAACTGCTTTCATGTGCGGACATGGACACGAAAGCTGGCATCATAATCCTGCATTTTATTATGATATTGGCGGAGGACCCATGCTAGATATGGGACCTTATTATACAACTGCATTGATTAATATATTAGGTCCAGCAAAGCGAGTCGCCGGAGTTACAACAAAGGCTTTTGATGAAAGAATAGCAACAAGCGAAGCTGTCAAAGGCTTGCGTATCCCTGTAAAAGTTACAACTCATCTTGCTGGAACGATAGAGTTTTGCAATGGGGCAATCGTGACAATGATTATGAGTTTTGATATGTGGCGACATTCTTTGCCATGTATTGAGTTATACGGAACAGAAGGTTCAATGAAAGTGCCTGATCCTAATGGTTTTGGTGGACAGGTGCTTGTCTCTGCAAAAGGCGATTGGACAGAAGTTCCATTGGCGTTTCCAAATAATGCAAGGATGATCGGCGTCATTGATATGGTTCGTGCTATTCGCTCAGGAAGAAAACATAGAGCAAGCGGGGAACTCGCATATCATGCCCTTGAGGTTATGACAGCGTTTGACAAATCATCTCTATCGGGTCAGCATATAGCAATGGAAACCAAGATTGAACGTCCTGCGCCTATGCCTTTGGGTCTCAAAGAGTGGGAAGTAGAGCCGTAATAATGCTAAAAATATCAATAGCGATAATACTTCTGCTTGTAGCAAGCATCTGCTATTGTGACAATCCGCCTTCTGCACCATCAAACATAAACGCCTATGATACGCCCAATGATGATGGGAGTAGCATTACGCTAAAATGGGAATTATCTAATGATGATAAGAATGGTGAAAAAGACGTAGTTTCCTATACTATCCTAAGATCGCCTGAAAATGAAAAAGATATGAAGGTTGTTAGCGAAGCAATTGCAGGCTCTAGCAAATATGTCGATAACAAACTGCAGAGAGGACAATCTTATTATTATATCATTCAGGCAAAGGATAAAGCAGGTAATATAACAGATTCAGCTATAGCAGGTCCCTTTATACCAAAGGCGCAATGGATTAACAAAAAGATGATACCAACAGGAGTTGGTATCATTATTTTTGGTTTAATATTGCTAATTTGCATATTATATACAAGATCAGGAAAACAGCCATTTATAAGGCATATTTCTGGATTGGATGCAATAAACGAAGCTATCGGCAGAGCAACTGAGATGGGGCGTTCCATGCTATACATAACAGGAACAGGCAGTATCAGAGGCATGGCAACTATCGCATCAATGAATATTTTATCTCAAGTAGCGCGCACCTCTGCTGAATACAATACTATGCTCTCTATTCCCTGCAATGATCCTGTAGTTATGAATATTGGGCGTGAAGTCGTCCAGAATGCCCATCTTGATGCAGGACATCCAGAAACATATCACCAAGAGGATATATATTTTGTTGCAGAGGAACAATTTGCTTATGCGGCGGCGGTTGATGGGATAATAATGCGTGATAAACCTGCAACGATATTCTATATGGGATCATTTTTGGCAGAATCGTTGATTTTTAGCGAGGTTGGAAACTCGGTTGGCGCACTTCAAATAGCAGGGACAGACTCTATAACCCAATTGCCTTTCTTCATCGCAACCTGTGATTATACGCTTATGGGCGAAGAACTCTATGCGGCAAGTGCTTATCTTTCAAAAGAACCCTTGCTTTTGGGTAGCCTAAAAGGACAGGATTGGGGAAAATTGCTTATTATTGCAGTTATATTGGTTGGTGTTATCATGCAGTTGCTAGGGTTTAGTTGGTTTATTGACTTATTTAGTGGTCGTTAATGTAACTATTATATATTAGAATAATGACTTCAAATTTTATAACATTTGAAACAGATATGGGCTGGATGGGTATTGCGGGAACTCCCGCAGGCATAAACAAAATTATCCTTCCAATGCAAGACAGAGAATCTATAATAAAAACGATTGCTAATGCAGAATATTCGGAGGAATCATACCTTTTAGAGACAAAAAACGCATTAATAAAATACTTTAAAGGAAAACAAGTAAATTTTCAAATCCCGCTTGATTTGAGTGGATATACAGAATTTCAAAAGAGCGTCTGGAATGTAGCAAAAAATATACCTTATGGAGAATTACGAAGCTATAAATGGGTTGCTACCCAAATTGGCAATACAAATGCCGTTCGTGCAATCGGCAATGCTCTTGGTAAAAATCCCATTCCGATTATAATTCCCTGCCATCGTGTTATCGGTTCTGATGGTAAATTGCATGGATTTACAAGGGGATTGGATTGGAAGAAAAAACTTATAGAACTGGAGACTAAAAATCATGTCAGATGACTTATTACAGGAAAATTATGATAGGCTAAAAGAAATCGCAATTAAAAACGGAATGTCGCTTTTTGGCGTGGCTGATATTGAAGGGCTACAGAGCGAATTTAAGATAGAGCCAATAGAAGTTTATGATGGTCTGAAATATGGCATATCAATAGGTTATCATCTATCGGATAGAGTTTTGGAGAGCATTATTGATAAACCAACGCAGATGTATCTTTTTCATTATAAAAGGGTTAATGCGCTTCTTGATGAGGCGACATTAAAGCTAGTTGCATACATACAAGATCAAGGATATGATGCTTTACCGATACATGCTTCTCAGGTTTCAAGCTGGACTCCGCCAATGACTGGTCATGTTTCGCATAAAATGATCGCAAGATTTGCAGGTCTTGGCTGGATCGGGAGAAGCATACTTTTAGTCAATCCAACCTATGGCGGTAGAGTTCGATACGCTACGATATTAACAGATATGCCCTTGAAAGTTGATGGCGAAAAAGCGGGAGATTGTGGATCATGCAGAAAGTGCATTAGTGCCTGTCCAGCAGGCGCAATAAAGGAGAAGCCAGCGGATTTTGATCTAAATGCCTGCTATCAGCAACTTGATATTTTCCGAAAAAAAGAGAATCTTGGGCAACATATATGCGGGCTATGTGTAAAAGCCTGTTCAGGAAAGCGATAAGACTATTTTACTCAAAAGATAGAAGAATATAAAATGTTTAGTTTATGCTGAAAAACTAAACCCAACAATCATAACCCCTCCCTAGATATATCCACATCAAGTTGAGTTTTTGATTAATTTATGATATAATTAGGCAACATTATCATTGTTATCAATAAGCCCAAAAATAATGCAAAATTCTTTACTCGTTAAAAATAAGGAATATCAAATGAATCAATGGTGGAAACTTAATATTGATCAAGTATTAACCGAATTAAAAACCGATATAGCGAAAGGGCTTTTGCCTGAAGAGGTAAAAATCCGTTTAGAAAAATATGGTCTTAATGAATTGGAAGAAAAAGAGAAAAAGACAATTCTTGCAATGCTATTTGACCAATTTAAAGACTTTATGATAATCGTTTTAATAGCTGCTGCTATTGTATCTGGTGCTATTGGTGAATTATCAGATTCCATAGCGATACTTGTAATAGTGATTATTAATGCAATTATTGGCTTTGTTCAGGAATATCGTGCTGAAAAAGCAATGTCTGCTCTAAAAAGCATGGCTTCACCAACCGCAATCGTTATAAGAGATGGATTAACAACAAATATACCTGCTTCTGATATTGTTCCGGGAGATATTGTGATCCTTGAGGCTGGTAATATCGTGCCTGCGGATATAAGACTTACAGAAATAGCAAACTTAAAAGTTGAGGAAGCTGCTCTTACAGGCGAATCAATGCCCGTTGAAAAGAATATAGAAACTCTACAAGATGAAAACTTATCCCTTGGCGATAGAAAAAATATGGTTTACAAGGGAACGATTGTTACCTATGGTCGTGGACAGGGGATCGTCACTGAAACTGGAATGAAAACAGAACTTGGCAAGATTGCTTCTATGCTTCAAAATGAAGAAGAAACAAAAACGCCTCTTCAAAAAAGACTTACTAAGTTTAGTCAAAAACTTGCAATCGCTATCCTCGCTATATGTGTGATTGTCTTTGTCTTTGGAATTATGAGAGGCGAACCAATTATCCTAATGTTACTTACATCAATTTCACTTGCTGTCGCTGCGATTCCAGAAGCCTTGCCAGCAGTAATTACCATTACCCTTGCACTCAGCGCAAAAAATATGGTAAGACAAAACGCCTTAATCAGAACGCTTCACGCAGTAGAAACATTAGGCTCTGTAACATATATTTGCTCTGACAAAACAGGAACACTCACTTTAAATAAAATGACATGTGAGGAAGTTTATGTAAATGATCAATTATTATATACAAAAGACCTAAATAGAGAGCAGAGTCATAAAGATTTGTATATTGATCTTTTACTTAAATCTTTGGCATTAAGTAATGATGTGCAGATAAATTCCGAAGGTAATGTTATAGGAGATCCAACAGAAATTGCGTTATATAATACTGCAAATGATTCTGGTTTCAATAAAAGAGAATTAGAACAGAAATTTCCAAGAGTTGCAGAAATTCCTTTTGATTCTGAAAGGAAATGTATGACCACGTTTCATAAATGGAACAACGGTTTCATTTCTTTTACAAAAGGTGCATTAGACAATCTGATTTTGATGTCAAAAAATATCCTTATAAACGGAAAAATAAAATCAATAGATACCGAGCAAATTCTAAAAGTGAACGATAGAATGGCTTCTGATGGATTAAGAGTTTTATGTATTGCATTTAAGGAATGGAATGAAATACCTGATAATATCCAGCCAGAAAATGTAGAAAATAATCTTACTATATTA
>CAZMCH010000011.1:0-73636 GCA_964564735.1 uncultured bacterium | reverse complement strand
ATATCGTTCCATGATTTATCATAGGACTGCTCTGGCAGGTCAAATAATCTGTCATATAGGGTCAAAGGATGATTGGTATCCCAATACTATCTAAATTCTTTATAATCAATATTATCTAATGATTTTGTTATAAGAACGTCTAAATCCTTTATGAAAATTTTCTCTCCCGCTTCAATATCATCAATGAGAAAAGAAAAGTCTTTCTCCGTGCTTTTAATGGTTGCAATAGTCTTATCATAAGAGTTTATATCTTCATTGAAGGCAAATTTTATCTTTGTATTTATAGCACCGCTTCTGCCATCACATATCCACGACATATTCTCTTTCATTGAGACATTTTGAGTTATCGAACTAACACTCAGTAATTCACCATTATAAACAGAAATATGTCCTTGCCAGTTTGTATCGGAAAATTTTTCGCCCCATTCAATTTTAATTTCCGTTTCTTTCCATATTGAGTCGCTATATACTTCGACCGTCGTTATTTCTGGTCTTTTGTTTTCAAATAATATGCGAAGTTTCAGCGTCCTTCTATAATTTACATCAAAATCTTTTATATCGGAAAATTCCTTGTTATTTATAGGATTAAATGTATATATAGCAAGATTATCCTGAAATTTTACTTTTATATCCGCATCTTTCCAGTTGCCATTATATGGATCATCAGTAGCCATCCATCCTGATCCACCCGCGCCGACTACAGCACCTTTGTTTACTCTTTGGTTAGGCCATATCATCTGCCAATATTGAATCTTTGCATTTTTTAATGCAGAAGAATCCGAACACTGGACGACAACAGCAAAAATATCTCTCATTTCCTCCCATTCAAGCGTTATATCTTGTGTATTATTCTCTATTCTTGCATATTTTGCGATATTGACATTATCATTGTATTTCATGGAAAAAACCTCCAAAAATGAAAGCTAGAAATGATAATTGACCTATGTTATAATAGCAAAGCTATTTTAACATAATATAGATATGATATGCAAGCTGATTTCTTGAAAGCATGGGAGGATGCAAGAATGTTACTTTCATTAAGTATAGCTTTGATAATTACAGGTTCTGTTCAGGAAATATCACCAAATCCTGAGGAATTTGATACGCGTGATAAATGGGTATCGGCAAAAATCAAAACTGAACCATCTTTTTCATTCACCGCACAACATATCACTGGTGCTGGTATTTCAGAAATGCTGCGATCTCTCAACCCATAAGAACTTTTCTTGATATTAAAAAAGTTGTGCCTAAAACTATCAAGTAGAAAGGTATATGAAATGACAAAAAACACTAACCAACCTAATATTATTTTCTTTTTTACTGATCAGCAACGATGGGATACTTGTGGATGCTATGGTCAGGAACTACCAATAACACCTAATTTGGATCGTATGGCAAAAGAGGGAGTAAAATTTGAACGAGCATTTACTTGTCAACCAGTTTGTGGCCCTGCGCGTGCCTGCATACAGACAGGCAAATATGCAACAGAGGTTGGTTGTCATACAAACCATCGCATGTTATCGATAGGTGAAAAGACGATAGCAAATTGGCTCAGCGAAGCAGGTTATGAAGTCGGTTATATCGGAAAATGGCATCTTGCATCAACAGGTGCTATTGGCGGTCCCGATGATTTTCGTATTAAACCTGTCCCTCCTGAAAGGCGCGGAGGATACAAAGACTTTTGGCTTGCTTCCGATGTCCTAGAATTCACAAGCCATAGCTACGATGGACACATGTTTGATGGTGATATGAATAAACGTGAATTCCCTGAAGGACGCTATCGTGTTGATGCTCTTGGTGATTGGGCATTGGAATATCTTGATACCAGAAACAGTGAAAAACCTTTCTTTCTTTTCCTGTCATTTATAGAGCCTCATCATCAAAATGATCATAATCGCTATGAGGGACCTTATAACTCAAAAGAAAAATGGTCTAACTATAAAATCCCCGGTGATTTGGTTGGAACTGAGGGAGATTGGCGAGAGAATTATCCTGATTATCTTGGATGCTGTAATAGCCTTGATGAGAATCTTGGTCGGATCAGACAAAAACTCGATCAGATGGGAATCGCAGATAATACATTGATAATATTCACAAGCGATCATGGTTCACATTTCCGCACCAGAAACAGTGAATATAAGCGTTCTTGCCATGATAGTTGTATACGAATACCAATGGTTATATATGGTCCAAACTTTACAGGAGGCGTTGTAATTGATGAATTAGTTAGCCTTATCGATTTGCCATCTACTATTCTTTCTGCAGGAGGATTAAAAAAACCAGATTATATGAGAGGCAATTCACTTCAAACTCTTGTCAATGGAACAGCAAGAGAATGGGTTGATGAAGTCTTTTTGCAAATAAGTGAAAGCCATTGTGGAAGAGCTATTAGAACAAAGGAATGGAAATACTCTGTCCGCGCACCAGAAAAAACAGGTAGTGACCCTGATAGTGATATTTATATTGAGGATTACCTTTATGATCTAATAGCTGATCCGCATGAACGCAATAATCTTGTTACAGAAAAGTCTTATGCTGATATTCGTATTGAGCTTTCTTCAAGGCTAAAAGGCAGAATGATTCAGGCAGGGGAAAAAGAACCAAAGATTTTACCCAAGAATTAAGAGGTATAATATGAGTGAATTTTTTGATGTTATTGATGATTCATGCAAAATAATTGGCAAAGCGACAAGAGAAGAATGTCATAAAAACAATTCGCTTGCGCATAGAGTTGTTCATATTCTTGTTTTTAATAGCAGAGGTGAACTCTTTTTGCAAAAACGTTCTATGAACAAAGACATACAACACGGAAAATGGGATACTTCAGTTGGAGGACACTTAAATCTTGGAGAGACTTTTGAAATAGCAGTTAATCGTGAGTTAAAAGAGGAATTAGGAATCGTATGTGATGTTAATCATATATACGACTATTGGATGTGTAACTCGATAGAAACTGAATATGTCCGCACATATATTTGTATATATGATGGCGAAATAAAAATTGATCCCGTTGAGATAGATGAGGGGCGTTTTTGGAAGCTCTCAGAAATTGAAGATAATCTTGGAACAGGCATTTTCACACCTAATTTTGAGCAAGAATATAATAAATGGAAAAATGTAATGTCCTATGAAGAACAAACAAGGTATCAAGGAGAAAAATCTCCAAAAATACGTTAAAAACCTAATAAAAAATACTAAAAAGCCATATTTTATTATATTTCTTATTCTACAATATTTCGTTTTGATTGCGAATGGGGCAGAATACGACTTTTCACAGGTAAAATTTACACCAAACGAACTTATTGTTAAATTCGTTTCAGATGATTTAAGGCTTGTAAATTCTTTTATGAGCAAAATCGGTGTATATTCCTATGAACGAATATTGCCATTAACAAATATCAGTAAAAAATCAGGCATGTCAAGGATATATAAGCTGAAATTATCAACAAATGCAAATATTCTTTCAATAATCCAGAGATACCAAAATGATCCTGCCATTGAATATATACAACCTAATTATCTTTATAAGCCATGCGCAGATAAAATTGAATTAAACGATTACTTTTATCCTGAACAATGGGCTTTGACAAAAATAAAAGCAACAAAAGCATGGGAAATAGAAAAAGGCAGTAAGGATGTTGTTATCGCTGTTGTTGATACGGGTGTCGATTATAAACATGAAGACTTAGAGCCTAGGATATGGATAAATAATAAAGAGATACCTGATAACAATATTGATGATGATGGCAATGGGTATGTTGACGATATAAGGGGTTGGGACTTTTATGACTCTCCTGATATTCCCTCAGACGGGGATCATATTGACAGAGATAATGATCCTATGGATGAAAGAGGGCATGGAACGGTTGTTTCAGGGATAATAGGGGCGATGCCAAATAATGTGATAGGAATTGCGGGTGTAGTATGGGATTGTCGTATAATGCCATTAAGAGCAGGAAATCGCTATTTTGAAGACGATGATCTTTGCGCTTCAATAGTCTATGCAGTAGATAACGGCGCAGATATAATCAATATGAGTTGGGGTAGTGATCAATTTTCTTATGTAATTAGAGATGCGACAAGATATGCTTATGATAGGGGTTGTGTCCTTATTGCTGCGGCAGGAAATGATAATCAACAAAAAGTTATATATCCAGCTATTTTTGAGCATGTGATAAGTGTTGGTGCTACTGATAACCAAGATAAAAAGGCTTCATTTTCAAATTATGGCGCAGGGATTGATATTGTTGCCCCTGGTGATAGAGTGTTTGGAACTGTCCCTAATAATCATTATAGCAGTTGGAGTGGGACTTCAATGTCAGCTCCTGTTGTTGCAGGGGTAACCGCTTTAATGCTTTCTAAACGCCCATCATTAAACAATCGTGATATTATGCAAATACTGAAAGCGTCTTCTGATAAAATTGATGAGCCACTTTTTGCGAGTATTGGCAGAGTCAATGCAGAAAAGGCTCTATTAACAGGAGTTTCATTGACAGCGCATATAAGTTCGCCTAATGGCGGACAAAGTGGAGATAGACAGTTTATCATAAAAGGAACAGCAAGCGGTAAAGATTTTAAAAACTATCAATTAGAATATACTGAATCTGACACAGAAAATTGGAGGCGCATCGGTTCTCCCGGAAATAATGCAGTATTTAATAACATTTTAGGACAATGGGATGTTTCAAGACTTAGTGAGGGTTCTTATATTCTTAGATTGAAAGTTACAGGATACAATAATAATGCTGAAGACCGAATAACAATTAATGTTGACCATACTCCACCAAAACTAATTGATTTTTATACATCATCAAGGCTTAGTGGTAGCAGGGGAGGTAACATAGTTACTATAAAAACAGATGATCCGACGCAGATTATTCTTTATTATAGAAGAACTCAAACCACTATATTTAGTAAAACTCCCTTATCTGTAACAGATAAAATACATGAGATAGGATTATCAGATTATTTTGATCCGGGGTTATATGAGTGTTTCTTTGTAATGATCAATTCTGCTGGACTTATAAAAATAGAAGATAATAATGGTAGCTATTTTAATTTTGAGGCACAGACATTTTATGCCCCAATAGATGGATTCATAGGCAATGATATTGGTATCCCTGCGATATATCCTATCTCTAAGAAAGTTGATTTTGATGATGATGGGCTATATGAAATTATCGGTATGGACCCACCTGTTTTGGATTATGCAGGAGTTAGAATATTTGAAAAAGACGGCGAACAGTATAACGAAGTTTTTGTTAGTAAAGACGGATATTATCCGAGAGATGTCGGTGATTCTGATCAAGATGGGCTTTTGGAAATTTTAGGAAACAGGAATGACTCTCTATTCTTGATAGAATCACTTACAAAAGGGACATATCCAACAGAAATGATATGGAAAGTTGAAGGTTTATCAGGCGGTCAATTTGCTGATACAGATTTAGATGGAAATATAGAGATTATTTCAACGAATATAAATAACAAAACGATAGATATTTTTGAAAATAGAGGCATAAACTCATATCTAAGGACCGCAAGGCTAGAAAATCCAACAACTGATTTTAATCATCTTGCAAGTTCAATTGCAATAGGAGATTTTAATAATAATGGCAGAATAGAAATCGTCTGTGGAGATATTGACGGAGATGTTTTTATATATGAAAATATAGATGATGATCGTTATGAGCTAATCTGGAAAAGCAGAATCAATAACTCTTATGCAAAATCAATGACCTATGGCGATTTTGATGGTGATGATTCTTTGGAATTTGCTATTGCATTCAGATCAAGCGATTCTGGAGAATTTGTTAGCAAGCTATTTACTATAATAGTATTTGATTGGATTGATAATGATTATAAGCAAATATGGTCAACAGAGATAGCAAGTCCACAAGATAATATCGGTATGACGTCAGGAGATATTGATAATGATGGCATAGATGAACTTATTACAACGGTTAATCCTGCGACATATATATTCAAAATTATGCTAAAGCCATCATGTATTTGGTATCATTCAGCCAATTTGACTATTAATCCTGTTATACAGGATATTGATGATGACGGCTTTAAGGAATTATTATTTAACGTTGAAAACAGATTCATGAAGTTTATGACAATGAATGGAGACTTGGTTCGAAGACCTTGGGGCGTGAAAGCAGTTCCTTCGAATGAAACAGAAATAGAGATAAGATGGAATGGATTATCAGGTGCAGAAGCATATAAAATTTATCGAGGGACAAGTAGAAACAACTTGCGTCTATTTGCAACACTGGGCTTATCTTCTGAATTTCAGGGCAAAAATTGGCGTGTATATAGAAATGAAAATAATATCGATTCTTGCTATTATCGTGATAGTGATGTAGCGATCAATATCGAGCTATGGTATGCGATAGTAGCTATAAATCCAGATGGCAGAGAAAGTGATTTTTCGGAAAAGGTAAGCGCAAAGCCTAATCCTGCACCACAGCTATTAAATGCAATCTTTAGTAAGCCTTCAACATTATTCGTTTATTTCAATGAACCTATGGGAGTATCCGCAAATGACGAGACTAACTATATTGTAATTTCACCAAAAGGAGAAAAGCTTTTTCCTTCATCAGCAATACTAGATCGTGGGGATATGAGAGTTGTCTTAACAATTGAGACATTACCAAATGGTATCAATACTCTTAATGTTACTGGTGTTCGTGATGCAACGGGTATTCCTATTCGTGATAGCCTAATGCTTTTTTATGTTAACTATGAGAATATATCGGAGTTTAATGATCTTAAATCAGCCAAATTATACCCTAATCCTGTATCGATAAAAACATCAAGAAAGGTTACTTTTTGTTGTTTACCAACTGATTCCAAGATTTCAATCTTTGATATGAATGGTTATCTTGTCAACATTCTGGTAGTGGAGGAAAGCGATAAAAATAACAAATTATGGGGGCTTGATAATTCACAGGGTCATAATGTTGCAAGCGGTGTTTATATATATGTTATTGAGTATAATTCAGAGATTCGGAGTGGCAAGATCGCTGTTATCAAATAGTCTTTTGTAAACCGCTGTAAACATAAAGCGTTATCATAAATAAAAGCAAATATAATATGCTTAATGAGTTGATTTTTCTATGAAAAAAGATCGAACAATTTTTATATTGTCTTTATTGATACATGCGATTGTATTGTTAGTATCAGTATATATAATCATACCTCAAAATGATAAATTTTGGGGTTCGAAAGACTTTTTAAAAGTAGATTTTTTTAAATTAAAACCTGTCGAAGAGAAGATTATTTTAAAAGAAAAAAAAGTCAAATCAGAGGAAAAAAACACAAGCCCTGAAAACAAAAACGAATCAGAAAAAAAGATGATTATCCAATCACCTGATCAGGCAATTATATCCAAATTTTCAGCAGACAATTTTATTGTTTCTGAAAGATTTAGCAATATCGAGAGAAAAGCTGATATTACATACTCACCAGAGGTTAAGGCAATATCACCTGCAATAAATCTTACAAAACGCATAACAAATACAATAAATAAAAGAGAATCTGAACTGATCAATGTTATAGATCAACCTACGCAGAATTTTGCAAAAAAAGGTAATCCAATTGTCCAAGCAATCTCATCTGTGGGACCTATTGGTGCTGGAGGCACTTCCAGAGGGCAAAGCGAAAAATATATTAATGCGATGTCAACTGTAATGCCTCGTGGAGGCGTTGATCAATTTGCCTATATATTTCCGCCAATCGGCGAAAGGTTAGCCAAAAGATCAAGAAATGGTAAATTAGATATTGTATTTATTATTGATGCAACAGGGAGTATGGAGGATAATGTCATTGGTGTTAAAGATTATATAGATCACTTCTTGAAACCTTTTGAAGAAATGAACGTTGATATACGTCTAGGGCTTGTTGAATTTAGTGATATAGAAGCAAGAAAAGAGAAAGTCCACAATTTAACTGACAATCTCAAAAACTTTAAGAAATGGCTTGAAAAGATGAAATTTTATGGTGGTAGAGACCTCCCCGAATCTGGCTATGAGGCAATAGTTACAGCTATTGAGAAAATTAATTATAGAAAGTCAGCACAAAAGGCTTTTATATTTATAAGCGATTCTCCACAACATGATTTTGATTATGATGGAAAGTCAAGATATACATTAGATAGAATAATATCAATGCTTAATGAGCAGAATATTACTATTGATGTTATTGGGCTTGATTTTCTTCCTATGAAACAGCTTGCTTGGGGAACTGGTGGACAATGGAAAGCGATTCCCGGAGGAAATTTGGCACTTGATATGCCTGTCTTAGGCA
The DNA here is from genome assembly GCA_964564735.1 of uncultured bacterium. Lineage (GTDB taxonomy): Bacteria > Poribacteria > DTPJ01 > DTPJ01 > DTPJ01 > CAZMCH01. The sequence continues at coordinate 65,326 of CAZMCH010000011.1, read as the reverse complement.
CTCAAAAGATACAATCAAAACTAACTGCGTCTATGTTGACTCTTGAAGATACGGTTATTGTGAACTTTGAAAGCGTTATTCCTGACTGGATAGAGATTTCATATAAAGTGCTTGATCCAAAAGGAAATAAAGTAATCGGTGCATTAACTTACCGAAAAGATATTGAAGATAAATCAACAAAAAAGATAGAATTTCCTGTTAAATTTGGTGTTAATGACTTTGTAGATCGACCCGGAGTTTATACGCTTATATATAGAACTCGTGATAGCTATGGCAACCAAAACATATTGCGTCAGAACTTTGAATTACTAACAGATAGTTAAAAGGTGGTGTTTATGAAAAGAATTTTTATCATATTTATTTCTGTTTTTATATTCATTTTGTCTGCCTGTAGTCAGCCTTTAACGCCTATTATGCCTATGGAGAAACTTGACGATGAATATTATCTAAAAAAAATAAGAACTAACCCAGAAAATCTTAATGTTCATAGGGAACTTATTAATAAATATAAATCCAATGGACTAATAAATATACCTATCGATATATATAGTAAAGCTGTTGAAAAAAATCAAGATAATGCTATTGTCTATTATGTTCTTGGCTATGCTTATTTAGCAGATGGTTCAGCTAAATCATTAGAATTGGCAGAGAAAAATCTTAATAAAGCATTAGAGCTAAATCCTCAATTCGTTGATGCTTTAACCGCTTTGGGTGATTATTATCTGAAAACTGGCAATGAGGAATTAGCGGTTGAAAAGTGGCAAAATGCAAGGCGAATAAATGAGAGATTTGCGCCTGTTTATCTTTCATTTGCAAGATATTATCGTTCAAAAAAGCAATATACAAAAGCAGAACAGGAATATGAAGACGCAATATTGTGGACGTCAGCAGGTAGGGCGGAAGCCTATATGGAATTTGGCACTATGTATATAGAAACAAATGACCTAACAAAAGCAGAGGAAATGTTACTCAAAGCAAGAGGCGAAAATCCCAGATCGTCAGCAATTCATTATAAATTAGGTCAGCTTTATGCAATAAAAGGAGATCGTGATAGTGCTATAAGGTCATATCGCAGTGGACGGAAATTTGATCCCAATGATTCAAAATCTGCTTATGAACTTGCCTATATATTTCTCGAAAAGAATGATCTTAAATATGCAATGCTGAGCTTTGAAAGAGGCTTAGTATCAGATGGGATTGATGAGGAGACATCAAAGGAATTGATCACCAGTATAAATAAGGGTGTTGCACAAGGCATTGAATATCTTGTAAAATTGGCAGATTCCAAGCAATCAAAGAACTTTGACCTTATATATTTCATCGGTAAGTTATATCTTGCACAGAATAAAGAAGATTTAGCCTTTAAATACTTTCAGCGTGGAGTGGCAATGCCCAATACGAATCCTGATATTCATTATCAACTTGGGCTTTTATTAGAAAAACGAAAACCGCAAATTGTAAAATCGGAGGAAACAGCTAAACCCAAAGTGATGGAAGATAAAAATAAAGAATCTTCTATAAAGACGCAAAGCATAGAAAGTCAATCTATTGTCGAGGATGTTGCGCAGAAAGCTGATGCACAAGAGCAATATAGAAAAGCGGTAGATATGGGTTCATCGGAAGCGGAATTGCTTTTTAGAGTTGCGCAGGGCTATCTTGATGAGGGACAGGAAGACAAGTATATTGAGGTTGCAGAAAAAGCATTAACTCTTGAACCGAATAAACTTGATTTTCACTTGAAACTTGCAGAGATATTTTTGAGAAGAGCAGAAGAATATAAGAGAAATGGAAAACTAGATGAAGAAGAAAAGGCTATACTCAATTCTATAAAGCATTATGAACAAGTTACAACGCTGGGACCTGATGCTCAGAGATGGTATAATCTAGGTATGTTATATGAACGTGCAGGCAAAAGCAGGGCAATAAAGGCGGAAAGAGCTTATGAACAAGCGATTCAAATAAAGCCTGATTTTGCTATGGCTTATTATCGTCGTGGAAATTTCATGCTTAATTATAAAGTTGGTCCTGCAAAGGTCTTGATGTATAAGCCAGAGGTTGCAATACAGGATTTAAAAAAAGCGGTTGAACTTGATCCAAAACTTGCGGATGCTCATGTTGCGCTTGGATTAGCTTATAATCAGATAAATATGCCCGAAATGGCTACAGAAGAATTTGAAAAGGCTGTTCAGGCTGATCCCAATAATTTGAGGGCGCATATATATTTGGCACAGGACTATTCACTTACAGGTGATAATCAAAAGGTATTAAAACATTTGACTTCTGCAGTAAAACTCGATCCAAATAATGCTGATATTTTGAAGATGTTTGGTGGTATGGCATTAAAATATGGAACAGATGAAGATGTTCCCGAAGCACGAGAGGCATTAAGAAGGGCAAATGAATTAAAGCCTGATGATCCTGAAATTCTTATGAATCTTGGATATACACTATATCTGGCTAAGATGTTTGATGAATCAATCAAGATTCTTAAAAGGGCAATTGAATTACAACCTATCTATCCAGAAGCCCATTATAATATTGCTTTGGCTTATAGTGGAATTGGTGAATATAAATTGGCAAAAGAACATTGGGAAAAGGTTGTTAAACAAGCACCAGACAGTTCTATTGCTGAAAAATCTTCTGAGTTTCTAAAAAAACTATAAAAACAAAAATCTTTCCACTTGATAATCAGTATGATTAAGGATATAATTAGCGAATGAAAAAAGCTATCCTCTTTGATCTTGGTAATACATTGATAAAATATTATACTAGGTCGGAATTTCCTCATATTTTAAGAGAAGCCATAGAAGAAGTTTATAATTTTCTATTGCAAAATGTGCAATTTGACATCTCATTTGACGAAATTTGGCAAAGAGTAAGTAAAGAAAATTATGAATCTTCTGATTATAAAGTAAGACCTCTTGAGGAAAGATTAAAGCATATATTTACTGCGGAAAAACTATCAGATGATTTGATAATGAATATGTGCAGATGCTTTATGAAGCCTATATTTAGCAGATCAGAGATATATGAAGATACTTTATCTGTTCTTGCCAAACTTAATTCAAAAGGTATCAAATCTGTCATCATTTCAAATACTGCATGGGGAAGCCCAAGTGAATTATGGCATGAGGAAATAAAGAGATTCGGTATTGACAGATATATTGATTTGATTGTTTTTTGCAGAGATGTTGGTTGGCGAAAACCTGATAAGCGAATATTTGAGTTTGCGTTAAAGAGTCTCTCGTTAAATGTGAATGAATGTGTTTTTATCGGTGATGATCCTCGTTGGGATATTGCAGGACCAAAGGCAATCGGAATGGAAGCAATACTTATTGATCGAGAAAGTCAGTTCGGAAAACCAGAGGAAAAAAGAATAACAACTCTCTATGAAGTTTTAGATATGCTTGTAATTGAGAAATAGCTTGTAAACTATACAAGAAAAGAATTCGTTTTTGATTGTATTGATAAGCAATTATGGCTTTATGATTCAAAATCATGAATTTTACACGTTAATTTATTTTTCGGAGGGATATTAATGAGGAGTCCTGTTATATATGTTATGATTTTTGCACTTATATTATGTGTGGTTAATGCTCATGCTGGAACAGCGAGAACATCAGCGGAATTTTTATCCATAGATGGCGGAACAAGGGCGGCGGGTATGGCGGACGCTTTTTCTGCTGTTTCGGGTGATGTTATTTCTGCATTTTGGAATCCTAGCGGGTTAGCTTCTATTTCGGAAAGACAAGCCACTATCGCATATAGCAATCACTTTGCAATGTTTGGTGATGCAGCAGAAGGTATGTATTATGGACTTATGGCTTTTGCAATGCCTGTCAAGGATTTTGGTGTTTTCGGCACTACACTTCAACTATATGATCAGGGTTCCACAATTATAACCAAGGCATCTCCAACAGGTGGCGGTGAGGTAGTAGGCGAACAGGATATTGGATTAAGCTGGGCTTGGGCGTTATGCTATGCTGATAATATCACAGATAATTTATTAGCAGGGATCAATGCTAAGTTGATACGCCAAGTGCTTTTAGACGAATCCGATATAGCCTATGCTGCTGATCTTGGATTACAATATGCTTTACCAATAAGTCTAAATAAGGAATTTATGTCATCAAAACCTATTATCTTTGGTATTGCTTTACAAAATTTTGGCACTGCTATTCAAATGAAAGATGCTAACCAAAGCGAACCACTGCCAAGAAACTTAAAACTAGGTCTTGCTTTTAAGTTGCTTGATACACCAGAGCATAGATTCCAATTGGTTACAGATTATACATCATATATTGACAAATTGAGGCAGACAGAAGAGGACAAAAAAGAGCCTTTATTTAATGCTGTTAGGGCAGGTGTCGGCATTTATGCCTTCCGTCCAGACAACAGCAAGCGTGGTATCGGCTTGGAATATTGGTATGCTAACATGCTTGGTATAAGGGTAGGCTATAAGTATGAACCAGATAAACCCGGGAGTAGAATAACAATGGGATTTAGTATAAGATACTCAAACTATGAAATTGATTATGCAAGGGTTCCTGGTTCTGATATTCCTGGTGGCGGAGATATAGATAAGATCGCCATTCTGATTAGATTTTGATGAAGGATAATATATTCCTATGAGCCGAATATATCCACTTATGTTTGTTTTGCTTATAGGGCTATCATTAAGTGAATGTTTTGCTAATACTGATAACTATGGTCTTATATTGATTAGTGAACAGAATGAGAGTCCTACTCCTATAAGTGATTTTGTTTCTATAACTAAGATGAAATCGCCAAGCAAAGCCTTTGTTTATTCTGCTGTTGTCCCTGGAAGCGGGCATTTATATCTTGGCAAGAAGCGTGGAATTGGATATATAGTATCGGAAATCGCCTTTTTGTCAGCTTATTTTATTCTTCATGTACGCGCAGAAGATTTAAGAAGCAATTACGTAAGCTATGTTGATGAACATATAGCTTTTGAGCCTGACTCACCAGCCAAGACAACAGAAAAATGGACACTCGAAGATTATGAACACGCCACACAAGCAGATAACTGGCACTATGTTTATACAGATAACGCAGGCAAGCCTATTGACAGGGTAGGCAAGTTTTATTGGAAAGACTTGCCCGAAGATATGATACACGAAAATGGCGAAGTTCCTCTTTCTGAATCAAATTCCCAGTATCGTGTTATAGCCTATGGCAAAAGAGGTTCTGCCAATACGAAATATAAACAGGCAAAGATATATCTTAGCATGGTTGTCGTTAATCATGTTGTTAGCGCAATTGATGCAAGGATTACCGCAATAATGCAAAATAAAAAGGCAGAAAAAGCAATATCCAACATACAAATCCAACCAACAATTTACAATGGCACTCCAGAAATTCGTATGATTCTTTGTAGTAGTTATTGATCGTTCAAAATTATCCTCCCCCAATTAAATAAAAAGTGATTGACTTTTAAGCATAGTATTTGCTATGATTAATATCACTTTTGGGATAAAATAAGTCCAATCATTAGCACACTGAAAGCAAAAAAAGGAAAATAAATATGGATTTTTTTCATTACGAAAATAACGAGTTATTTTGTGAAGAAGTCTTGGTATCTGATATTGCAGAGCAAGTCGGCACTCCCTTTTATCTTTATAGCCATAGAACGATTGTTGAGCATTATAGAAAGCTCGATAAAGCACTCGAAAGTATTGAGCATTTGATTTGCTACTCAATGAAAAGCAATTCCAACTTGGCAATAGCGCGTAGTTTGGCAAATGAAGGTTCTGGTGCAGATATTGTATCAGGCGGGGAGTTATATAGGGCATTAAAAGCAGGTTTTCCAGCAGAAAAAATTGTCTTTGCTGGTGTTGGGAAAACAGAATCTGAAATAGAATATGCACTAAAGATGGGTATATTGATGTTTAATGTAGAATCAATGCCCGAAGCAGATTTGATAAATTATGTTGCTGGCAAAATAGGGAAAAAAGCAAAGATCGCTTTGCGAGTAAATCCTGATGTTGATGCGCATACACATAAGCATATTACAACAGGCAAGAAAGAAAACAAATTCGGACTTGCCATTGATGAAGCATTAGGCTATTTTACCGAATCAGCAAGCAAAGAGAATATTGAAGTTACAGGTGTTCAGGCGCATATTGGTTCACAGATTGTTTCAACGATGCCTTATGTCGAGGCAATAAACAGGCTTACTACTTTAATAAATGACCTTGAGAAGATTGGGATCAAGATACAAACACTCAATATTGGCGGTGGATTGGGAATAATTTATAATGAAGAAATTCCCTCAACTGCACAGCAATTTGCAGAAGCAATATTGCCACTTGTAGAACCAACTGGACGCAAGCTGATTATAGAACCCGGAAGGTTTATCGTAGGAAATGCAGGTATTCTTGTAACAAGAACTACCTATATCAAGAAAAGCGGATCAAAGACATTCATTATTGTTGATGCGGGAATGAATGACCTTATCAGACCAGCCCTTTATGATAGCTATCATTCAATAAAGCCCTTAAAAATGACTGGTGCAGAAGATATAACAGCGGACATAGTAGGTCCAATATGTGAATCTGCTGACTGTTTCGCTAAGGAAAGAAAAATTGAGTCTGTTAATGCAGGAGATCTATTAGCTATATTTAGCGCAGGGGCTTATGGGTTTGTTATGTCTTCTAATTATAATTCACGTCCCAAAGTTGCAGAAGCTATGGTCATTGGTGATAAGTATTATACGGTTCGTGAACGTGAAACTTATGATGATTTGATAAAGGGCGAGAGTATTCCTGAAATCCTGATACATGATAAGTAATGTGTGAAGCGTAAGAGGAGATAAATTTAGCTATTATCGTCTTCTGTATCCTGTTCATAGCCATATTGACGCAGTTTATTTCGTATTGTCTTTGTTGTTATTCCTAAAATATCTGCTGCTTTTTGTTTATTTCCTTTTACCTCTTCTAATGTTTTAAGGATAAGTTCTTTTTCAACATCGTTAAGTGATCTACCAACCTGAATCGGTGTATGTTTAGAGGTATTTTTGCGCTGATTGAGAATTATATCATTTTTGCTTATATTCCCATTTGTACATAATGCCACTGCCCTTTCTATAGTATTTTCTAGTTCTCTGACATTCCCTAGCCAGTTGTAATTAAGTAAAACATCAATGGCATCTTTTGATATAATTGGAATATCCTTTCTCATCTTGGTTGCAGATTTTTTAACAAAATGATTGGTTAAAGATACTATATCGTCTTTTCGTTCTCTGAGTGGCGGAATAAAAACAGGGATAACACATAATCTATAAAAAAGGTCTTCTCTAAAAGCACCGTTATCAACCTCTTCTAAAATATTTCGGTTTGTTGTAGCAATAATTCGCACATCAACCTTGACTTGATTGTTTCCTCCAATCCTTGTAATTTCTTTTTCTTGAATTACCCTCAATAACTTTGCTTGAAATGATTTTGGCATTTCGCTAACCTCGTCAAGCAAAATAGTTCCATTATGGGCAAGTTCAAATTTACCAATTCTTCTGGAAATTGCCCCAGTAAAAGCCCCTTTTTCATGCCCAAATAATTCGCTTTCTAACACTCCTTCTGGAATTGCGGCGCAATTGATTGCAACAAAAGAATGATTATTTCTATTACTATGAAGATGTATAGCTTTTGCGATAAGCTCTTTTCCTGTTCCACTTTCGCCCTGAATTAAAACATTTGAATCGCTTTTTGCTATTAGGTCAATTTTGTTAAGTATTTCAATCATCTGTGGATTAGATGATATGATTTTTTGGATTTGTGGTCTATCATGAGAGATATTAATATGTGGAGCATAATAATTATTTACAGCTTTTTCGATAATAGAATTAATTTTGGTAGGTGGAAATGGCTTTGTAATATAGTCAATTGCGCCGTATTTCATTGCCTCAACAGCGGTATCAACTGTCGCATATCCGGTAATTATAATAACAGAGATATTTGGTATTATAGCTTTAGCCTGTTTTAATACCTCAATGCCATCCATTTTTGGCATGTTCATGTCTGTAATGATCACAGATACTTGTTCTTGTTGTAAATATTCGAGAGCTTCATAACCGTTACTTGCTGTAACGACATTATAGCCAGCACGTCGCACAACTTCGCCAAGCGATTTACACATTAACGGTTCATCATCGACTATTAGTATCTGCTCGTTCATTAATGTCTCCCATGTATTAATAATTCCTCTAAATTTCCCTAATAGAAACCTTAATAATTATGTTCCAAGCTTGATTGGTGAATCATTATTGCTTAATTTATAAGACCTTAATAAAGCCTCTTCTGCTGATTTGAAATTAAAATCTCTAAATAAGCAGACAGCGATTTCTTCATAGAGTTTATCAATTTCTCCTCCATAGGATATTATATCACCAAAAAGTTGTTGAGGGGTAAATTCCTCTAATACTTTAAGGCGCACAGCATCTTTGCACTTTCTCATTAATTCTTTATTGTGACTGATATTGTTTGGATGCCAGCGATACTTAATAAGCGGGATCGGTATGTGTCCGAACCTATATCCATGTTTGAGCAATCTAAACCACATATCGCCATCAGGATCAGCTTTTAGGGTTTCATCATAATATCCAACTTTATCAAAACATTCTCGTTTCATCATAACTGATGATCCATTTATAAAATTTCTTAATAGAAGGCTTCTTGCAAACTGCTCAGGTGGTGGATATGGAACTTGAATTTTTTGTATTTCTTTACCATCAGAATCTATCATTATATAATCAGAATATACAATTGAAATAGAAGGTTCTCTCAAAAGAAGCTCAACTTGATGAAAGATTTTCCCTGCCAAGTATAAATCGTCTGAGCCAAGCCAACATATCAGCGAACCTTGAGCTATTTTTATTCCATTATTAACAGAAGCAGAAGGACCTTGATTCTCTTGTCTTATATATTTAATCTTGCCGATAAAACCTTTTAAGATATTTGGTGTTGCATCTGTTGAACCGTCATCAACAACGATTATTTCCAGCTTTTCATAATCTTGTTGTATAACACTTTGGACACATTCATTGATATATTTTTCTTGATTATAAACTGGTATAATCACACTTACATCAGGCAGTTTGGGCTTTAATCTCAGCAATTTGGTATTCCTTTCTATTGTATTCGGGAATAGAAGATATGGTATCTGCTTCTAATGGGATATTTTCAATATTCCATCTTATTGTTTTTCTTAGACCTTCTATAAATGGAGTTTTGGCTTTCCATTTAAGGATTTTTTCAGCCTTATCAAAATTACCTCTTTTGACAAGAGTTATACCCGCAGGCGCAGATTCAAGCAAGATTTCGCTTGTAGATTCGAGCATTCCGACTATTTCTTTCGCAATGTCTTCCATACTCCAAGCCTCATCCCTACCGATATTAAATATGGCAAAAGGTTCATCATCATATATGGTTGCTTTCCATATTCCCTCAATTACATCATCAATATAACACCAACTTCTTTCTCCGCCTTTATGGACATGTATCGGTTCGCCTTTTCTGGCCCATTCAATAAAACGGGATATAGCGCTTCTATATGGGTTGGGATATTCACCAGGTCCGTAGCACATAAACAACCTTGTAATGATTGCTCGAAGTCCATATCTTCTATGGCAGTATTCAATAAGTTCTTCTGCCATCCACTTTGTGAGTCCATATATGCCTTGTTGTTGTCTTGGTTGAGTGGTTTCTTTAACAGGTATGCCATCAAGATATGCTGATCCATATTCCTCGCTTGTTCCTGCAAATACGAGTTTTGCAGAATGTTTCAAGCATAGTCGGATAACATTCATAGTTCCAATGACATTGCTATTTATTGCGATATTAGGCCAATGCTCGGAAGTTTCTCTACTTACCTCGCCAGCAAGATGTATTACAATGTCAGGCTTTGGTTCAAATGCAGGCTCAAGGGTTTCGTAATGCGTAATGTCAACCATTTCATAATCACTATCTCTTATACGAATTCTGTCTGCTCTTTTGATTGATGAAATCTCTTTTTGCTTTAGATAAGGAACTAGGTCTTTACCTATTGTCCCTTCTGAGCCTATTACGAGAATGTTCATAGATATAACTCCTTTCTTAAAGAAATTTATTATAAAAATCACTCATACTTATCATTTTATAATCATATTTTTGTGTAAGTTTGAGACATTCCAAAAAGCATGATTCAAGACTATATCTCTGGCAGACTCCAAAAGGGTGTGATAAAACTACAATTGGAGAAAGCCCTTCTCTAAATGGAATCTCATAATCTCTTGCTAATGAGTATGAAGCCATGAATCTTTCTGATCTGTCAGTAATGCAAAAAGGGATTTCCCATATAGGTATTATTTTGCCATTAATAGTCGGTTGAAAAGGTCTTGTTCCGATAAGTGTTGAGTCTGCCAATATTCCATTGAGTGCCATAAATGGAAAATCAAAGTTATTTGCTCTCCAAAGAAGACGGTGATTTCTATTAAATTTCGGCTTAAATCCAAATCTTTTATTAAAGCAATTTATCTGCTCTGAAAGAATGTCTGTTTCTTTATTAAAGTGTATTTGAACGTCTGCTGATTCTGGAATATCATCATTAATTTGATTATTAAGAAGAAACCATGTTGATTGGAATCCATTATCCATTTCTACTTTGAACATTTCCTGATCAAATTGGTCGTCATGAGTCATAACAACAATTTTTTCATCAATAGGTTTCATATATTGATCTTCAAATGCGGATGAATATGGTAAATCTTCTATGTAATTTTGAATCTGCAATGCTGGAAAATAATAGCTTATTTCATTTATTGGTCCTTCTTGCATTTATTTCGCTCTCCGTAAAATATATAATACATGCTGGCTTGGAATATCTTTAAATCCCTTTTTTGTCATTATTTTTTCGCATAAAATTGCAGATATTTTGTTGATGTCACTATCAAATTTTGGCTCTTGTGGAAAAATATAAATTGGATAAAATAATCTGCTAAGCAAAGTATATACGCCAAATGTATATATTTCCTCTACTTTCAGCGTTTCAATTTCTGAAAATATACTTTCATTGATCAAAAGGTTATGCCAATGCCTTTTTATTGGCTTGAGTCCAAATTCACTACGAATTTGGTCTATAGAATCGTATCCTTGTAAGCTAGGTTCACAAATGATCGCAATGCCATCAGGCTTAAGATAATCACCAATTAGTGTTAAGGCTCTTTTTTGTTTATCTTCGCTATCAAGATTACATAGGCATCTTTCAGAAATAACAGCATCAAATCTATTAATAAAGTTATTTTGAACTTCTAACAGATCACCAATAAAAAATTCAGCTTTGCCCTGCTGGACAAGGATTTTATGATTATCATTTGCTTTATCAATAGCTTTGTGGCTATAATCCATACCAATCATCTTTTTGACAATTTCACAATATTTGTTAAAAGCGTATCCATCACCACAGCCAACATTAAGGGTAATGTAATTTGGCTTCAAAAATCTGGTAATTGCACAAGAGCTAAGCTCTTGAAACAGATGATCATTTTGACTGCCGATTTCTATTCTATTTGTCCAAAAAGAATCCCAATATTCCTTTATATTTTCAGATGTTTGCATATCTATTTTCCCTTAAATTTGATGAGATTGGTTTATGTTTTGGAGATTCTAGGCATATTTGTTTTAAGCCGTTATATAGCAAATCATGCAGGTATATTTGTTTTTCAAAGGTTAATTCTGATGTTCTGAAACAAGGCTTGAAACTCCCATCTTTACCGACAAGATAATAATCTGACCAGTCTTTGCTCATCCATTTAATTCCATATTTTTGTGGATTATGGAATATTGGGCTTCCCGGTAATGGTGCAAATGCAGAAACTAAAAACTTGTCAGGTTTTGCTATTTGGGCAAAATCAAGCGTTTCTCTAACAGTCGTTTCATCTTCACCCGGAAAATTAACAACAAAATAGGCTTTTGTTGATATACCATGCTTTTTTGTTAGTTGTATAGCTTTGATGTTATCTTTAACGGATGTCTTTTTATTCATAAGTCTTAACATCATTTCGCTTCCGCTTTCTATGCCAAAGCTAATCTCTGTGCATCCAGCGGAAACAGCAAGCGAAAGCGTATCATCATTTAAGTTTCTGGCATCTTGATTTAGCCTAAACTTAATGCCAAACTGCTTGAGTTCTTTTAATAAACACCTTAATCTTTCATCATCAATGCCTATATTATCATCGCCAAAAAGTAAGTAATCAAAACCCAAATCGATTACTTCCTTGACTTCTTCAATTATTCTGTTTATTGGCATAGCTCTGTAATTTCTACCTGTGACTTTTGAGCAAAACATACAATTAAACGAACATCCACGAGAAGTATATATTGGCGTTGTTTTGACTCCACCGGGAGAATACTTATGCAGATCAATTAAATGTCTTGCAGGTTTGGGTATTTGATCTATATTGACTAATCCACCGTCATAGATAGTTTTCAGCTTGCCTTTTTCAAAATCTCTTAATATTTCCTTTATCGCCATTTCGCCTTCGCCTCTGACAATGGCAGAGCATCTTATATTATTAAGGGTGTCTTCTGGCAAAAACGTTGGATGCGCACCACCAATGACTATTGGTCGGTCATGTGGCAAAAGTTCTGCAATCTTACGAACTGTATTGAAATTTGGTGTTACACAAGTTATGCCAAATAAATCTGCTTCTATTTCATATAACTTATCCTCCCAATTTATACCACCTGTCAGATCAATGATAACAGCAGAATGTCCTATTTCCTCAATACTGGCAGATAGATACATGAGTCCTGATGGCGGATATGCGGAGTCATTTGCAAGATAGGGGCTGGGGGGATTAATAAGTGCAACTTTCATGCTATAAGAATATCCTTACTTAAATTTGTGTTTAAAATCTTATCTATTTCTTTTAATTGATTATCTTGGGAATAATTATTCTCTATATATTCTCTGTATTCTATGGGGTTATACTCATCACTGAGAACCATTTTGCTGAAATCACTTACAGTATTGAATATATATTCTTTTGGATATAATTCTTTTGCTCCAATAAAGTTATGAATTATAGGCTTTAATCCACAAGCCATAGCATCTGCTATACCATGACAAAATGATTCAAGAACACTTGTGGATACTGTAAAATGCTTATCCTCTAACCATGTGTTTATATCATTTATCCAGCCATGAAATATGACATTTTTTTCAAGTTCCATCTCTTTTATTATGTGATCAAAATATAACTTGAATCTCAATTCTTGGTGCTGACCAGCGATATGAAGAATATATCTATCATCAATATCAACAAGATTTTTTATACATTGCAATAATAAAGATGGATTCTTTTTGTGATTTATATAGCCAACATAAGCCAGATTAAATCCCTTTTGTTTGTCTATGAATTTATATTTTTGAAGATCAACACCATTTGGTATAACATGGATATTTGTATTATTTTTAATGGTTGGTATTTGATTTATAACAATATCTCTGATATGCGGGGCGACAAATATAAGATCATCAACCACCTGCCATTTTACTTGCTTAATTACCTCAGTGAAAGCCTCGTAACTATGCAGACGGCATATTATTCTACATTCTTTTGGTAATTTGCTGGCATGAAGAAGAAGAGCATCGCACCACTCAAACCATGATATATCACTCCATTTCATTAAGTTCTGCATATCTTGAATTGTGCCATTACTGAATCGCTTTATTTCATGTTTTGATGACTGATGTGCAATTATATGGCTTATGAATTTGTCATCAGGTCCACAGAAGATCGCTATTTTCCTTTTTTCGTCTCTAATTTCTGCTGTTTTTTTTGTTTTAAATATTATTTGGTAATTATCCTTAATATCAGTATTTTCAGATGATATTTGGATCGCTTGTGTGATTTTTTCTTTTGCTTCATCAATCTTGTCTAATTTGTGGCATATAATTGCATAATTATTAATAAATTCAGCATCCTGCGGAAAGAGTTTCAATCCTTTTTCTGCTAACTGATGGGCTTTTTCTATCTCACTTTCTTTATATAATGATTCTATCGTTTTAAGTAATTTTGTTTTATATTCTTTGAACTTTTGATCAGAGCCATTATTTGCAAGTTTTTGATATAGCTTACCCAAACCATATATAGCATCTATATTGTCAGGCTCAATATTAATCGCTTTTCTAAAATTCTGCTCTGATTTATCAAAGTCATTTTTGGCGTAATAAATCACACCTAGATTATAAAAAATTGATGAATCAATTGGATTCAATATTCCTGTTTTTTCAAAATACCCTGTTGCTTCGTTGATATTGCCTAACGAATGATGAATTAATGCAAGGTTATAATATGCCCCAGCGGAATCTGGATATTGCTCTATTGCTTTTTCAAGGATTTGGATTGCTTGTTTTTCATTGCCATTTTGTGAAAGTTCCAGCGCTTCATTAATGTATTGTTGATAATCTTTCATTTGTTGACTATCTCCTTGATTAGTCGTCAATTGATATAATTTTTCTTTTATATGATGCTGAATCGGGTTTGCTGATGAGTGAAGCTATTTCAGGTTGATTTGGTTCTATCTCTAATGAATCTGATAATGCTTTTATTGCTTTATCTTTATCGCCTGATTGTAAATATGCTTTGCCCAAAAGGTTATATGCAAATACCTTTTCTTTGTTATTTGATGTTTCATCTGATTTATTTATGATCTCTATTAACCTTTGCATTGCCAAAATTGCCTGAGAATATTTTCCTTGACTATAATAGAATTTACCAAGATTCATTATTGGCTGTGTGTAGGATTGATCAAGCTTAATTGCTTTGGAGAAAAAAGACTCCGCTTCTTGATTTAACCCAAGTTCAAAGCAACATTCGCCAAGATAATTATATGATTGCTCATTTTTGTCATTAATCAGGACTGCATTATAAAAGCTTTTCATAGCCTCTTCGTATCTGTTTTGGCTTACTAAAAGGAGTCCCATTGTAAAATGAAGAGGTTCCATTTCTTCATTCATTGATAATGGATCGCTATTACTTTCACTCATCATCTTAATAAGGTAAGAAATCATTTTTTCTGCTTCTTTATATTCCTCTTGTGCAATATATATTATGCTCAGGTCAAGAGCGGTTTTTGGGATCGGTGATAATCTAAATGATTCTGCATAAAAAGCCTTTGCTTCATTAATCATATTCGCTGATTGTGCGCATTGCCCCATTAGATAAAAAACTTCTGGATCGTCAAATATGTTTTCAGCAACAACTTTATAATATGTTAGTGCTTTTCGAAATTCACCACGCTTTTGATATAACATTCCGAGATTGAAATAAACATCCATAAGGTTTGGGTCAATTTTTAATGCTTTTAGAAACCTATTCTCTGCTTTGTTGTAATCTGCCAAATTGAAATAAACTACGCCAAGATGATTTAATATTTGTGCATTTTTTTCATCAAGTTCTAATAAGCCCTTCAAATATACTTCAGCTTCTGTGAATTCACCTGATTTTATATATTTTTCAACGGTCTCAAGTTCTTTTGCTAATTTGTCTTGCGCTATTATTACATCGTTATTTGATTTGCTATTTTCTTCCTTCAATAGTTCCTGTTGCAATTATCTCACTCCCTTTAATTTGTCAAAAAAGTTTTATTATGGTTATTAAATATATCGGAAAAAAATGAATAAACTTTAATAGATACAAAGAAAAATATTCTTATGATTCAGGGCTGTTTATCGGTAGCTTTATTATGACTTTTGTTCCACCATTTTCAGAGCTATTGATTCTGATTTTGCCTTTATGTGCCTGAATAATCCGATATGCAACATACAATCCTAGCCCAGTTCCGCCTTCTTTTGTGGTAAAAAATGGAGTGAAAACTCTATCCATTAGCCTTTCTGGAATACCACAGCCAGTATCAGATATTTCAGTTTCTATATAATTCAAATTATCAGAGAGTTGCGCTAATATAATTAGCTTTCCTCCTTTTGGCATCGCCTGAATGGAATTCAATATTATATTAAAATATACCTGTTTAATTTGCTCTAGATCACCTTGATAATATATACTTTTCTCCGAATACTTTTTTGTTATTTTTATTCCTTGCTGTTTAACTGCTGATGAAGCAATATTGATAGATTCTTCAAGAACACTAATAATATCAAATTGATTTATATGGAGTGTTATTGGCTGAACAGAGGAAAGAAGATTTAATAGCACCGCATCAAGCGAAAAGACACTCGCCAGAATATCATGAACAATACTACGTTTATCTTCATCGATATCGCTTTCTAGCATTTCTGCGAAAAGCTGAATAGCCCCCAAAGGACTTCTCATTCTGTGAACAATATTCATGATAATGTCGTTCATAACTTTAATAAGTTTTGATACATAATCAGAAAAATCATCATCTTGATAACTTTCGGTTAATGTTTTTGTTGGATTATCTATTATTATTTCGATAGCGCCGATTATATTACCATTAATCCCAAATATAGGCTTTACAGATACCATTACTTTTTGATTATTATCTATTGATCTTTTATAATTAAGTGAAATACCATTATTAATGACTTTTGAGATTTCATCTTCCATAAAGACTGAATTGTATTGCTTGCCTATTAAGTCTGTTATACCAATCTTTGTAATACTTGAAAAAGGTTCATTAGCATATTGTATTACGCCATCGTGATCAATAATCAAAATACCATCAACAATAGATTCTAAAGTACCATATAGCAATTCTTGTAGAGTGGATAAACCGTTTTTATTAATTTTATCAAAATTATTTCTATTTAATTGTTTATATGCATTACTAAGCCTGTCAGCAGATTTGTTAAAAGCAGAAAACGCTTGAGCCAGAACAGAAAAAATTTCGTCATCATTGAATTTATTAGTCAACTGCTTCACCTCCAAATTTTATATCGGCAAATATTTTTTTTTCTAAAGTTTTTTGCAATGATTTCGATATATTTAATGAAAAAAGTTTAGGAGACAGGCAGATCAAAACAAAGACTTTTTAATTATCAAGCTTCCAGACCGATTTATCTATTATGAAATCTGTTGGTCTGGAAAATAAGCTGGTCAGGGCGATAAGCTCTGGATTATTTTTTGGAGGCAGATGAAATGGCACAAGCAGATTTCACAAGAATTACAACAAATATAGCTGCATTGAATAACCTTAATTCGTTAAGGTCAATCAATACAAGGCTAGGAACGTCACAATTAAGGCTTGCAACAGGCAAAAGAATCAACCAAGCATCAGATGACCCTGCGGGTCTAACAATTGCGATGAAATTAAGCGCACGTAATGAAGGATTAAAGGCGGCTTTGGGTAACATCGGCGATGCAAAGAACATGCTTGCTGTTGCGGAAGGAGGATTACAGCAGATCAATGACCTTTTAATTGAGATGAAATCAAAGGCAACACAAGCTGCATCTGACACACTAGGAGCAGATGAAAGAGACGCAATTAAGCAACAATTAGAATCACTTGCAAAGCAGATCAATGACATTGTAGATGAAACAAAATGGAATGGTTCTAGCCTGCTTGATGGTAGTGTTAATAAAACTCTGCAAACTGGAGCGACAGGCGAAGATACAACAAATTGGATATTAAGGACAAATAGTGCAAGTGCAACTACTGGTGTTGGTCACACATCTGTTGAACTTGGTGTAGCATCTGGTTCTGCAACCAATGCAACCCTTACAGTTACAAGTGGAACTACTGTAGGTTCATCTTTTGCCACTACATCTACACGAGATTCTGGAGTTAGTTCAGTAATAGGATTTGATGATCTTATTGAATTAGATAGTGGAACATACAAATTCAGAATTGCAGATAAAGCAACAAGCATGGATACAGGAAAAGTAACTATGCTTAATACTGTAAGTGAACTTGATGAGCTATCTGCAACAGCAACAATTGATGCTGGCTATGAATTGGCATCTGGCATTTACAAACTAAAAATTGATGGAAATGCAGGAACTCCCGATAGCTTTACCATTAATTACACAATCACAGATTCTTTAGGTAATGTTGTTGCCACATATCATAACCTTTCTGCACCTGCATCATCAGATACAGATTATGCTTATCTGCTTGATACAAATGGAAATAAACTGGGTTTGAGGATTGATATAGGTGCTTCTGGAATAGCGACTGGAACAGAAATTAACTTTGAATATGTGGCAAAAGGTCAAGCAAAGATGGAGCTTTATCAAATAAATGGTTCATCAGAACAGCTTGTTGACGTTGATACTGATGGTATGGATAATACCGCGACAAACACGACAGGTTCGCGATTCTATATGGATATTGGTGCATCTGTTGCCAGCTATGATACTGGTCGTGGGTTAAAGGTGTTCCTTGATGCAGGATTTAGCAATATTACAGTTGGTCAAACTAGCACATTTGAGTATACACAAGCTGGAGATGTCAGTGTTGATGTATCAAACGCGTCAGCAGCACAAAGTTATATGTCCGCAGTTGACAACGCAATTTCAAAGGTATCACAAAGTCTAACAAGTATTGGTTCTTTGGTTGCAAGGCTTAATTCAAAAGAGATAACTGTCAGTAGTGATCAGGTCAATACAGAAGCATCGTATAACCGAATCATGAACGCAGATATGGCTTATGAACAGGTAGAAGCGGCTAAATATCAGATACTCCAACAAACTGCTGTAGCAATGTTAGCACAGGCAAACGCAGCACCTCAGGGTATATTATCATTATTCCGTTAATTGAGTATAACAATAACAGAAATTCCAATAGGTCATGGCTAAATCTAGTCATGACCTAAATGTCTCTTAGGAGATAACAAATGTCAGCACAAACAGTTATCCAAACATATCAGCAGAATAATGTTCTATCAGCAGACCCGCTAAAATTGATCTTACTTACTTATGACAGGGCTATCTATGGGTGTCGTCAAAAAGACCTTGAGGCAACTTGGGAAGCAATAAAGCAGTTAATCAATAGCCTAAACTTAGAGATTCAGCCTATATCAAGTCATCTTCTTGCTATTTATGATTATTGCGGTGAGTTAACAAGAGAAGGTAAATTTGATGTGGCAGAGGCTATTTTACAGGATATCCGTAATACTTGGGCATCTGTGGGTTTAGAAACAAAGCCTGTCAAAAAGGTAAAGCAAAATATATAGAATGATATTCTACATTATAAGATAATGGAGGTAAGTCATGGCTCTGATTGGTTCCTCCGCAACAAGCGCACAGAGTGGCAATCTTACATCAACCTTTTTAAATTCGTTGATAAACTCAGTCATATCGTCTCAACGCAAGCCGATTAATGATCTAAAATCAAAAAAAGATCAATTATCAATACAAAAAGCTGTTTATTCTGATCTAAAAACCAAATTGAAGGCACTTGGCACGATTGTTAACGATATGAAAAGTGATAGTGCTAACTTAGTGTTTGATAAAAAAACTGCGTTATCAAGCGATTCAGCACAACTTACAGCAACAGCAACATCAAGTTCGGCAAATGCAACATATAATATCACTATAACACAATTGGCAAAGGCACATAGAATCCGTTCTGACCGTCAGATAAATCAAACAGATGAATTGAATCTTTCAGGAACTTTTGAGATAAATGGACAAAGCATATCAGTTAAGGCTTCTGATAATTTGCAGAATATAGCATCCGCTATAAATAATGCTAAATATGCGGATGGAAAAAGTGTTTCCGCAACAATTGTTGACAATCATCTTGTTATAGAAGCTGGGTCAACAGGTCTAAGTAATGCGATTGTTGCAAATGATATTAGCGGAACTATCCTTGCTGATCTTGGTATTTTGGATGGTGAGGATTTTAAGACAACATTGCAATCTGCATCAGATGCTTCTTTCAGCATTAACGGCATAAATGTTTCCAGAGGTTCAAATACTGAAATAAATGATGTAATAAGTGGAGTAACTCTAAATCTACTTGGTGAAACAGAGGATTCTAAAACAATTAAATTGACAGTTCAACCAGATTATACATCAATCCGTTCCAAAGTTAGCGCATTTGTCAGTAATCTAAATAGCGCAATCAGTTACCTAAAATCTAAAACTCAAACAATAGCAAATACGGAGACCAATACTTATAGTAGAGGTGCGCTTACTAGCGATTCAATGTTTTCTTCACTTCGCATAAACTTGGTTAACACTTTAAGAACAAAAGTTTCTTCCTCAACAGAAGGTGGGCTTGAATACCTTACAGATGTCGGCATAAATATTGGAAGTAACCTAAATATAAGTCTTAATACAAGTAAGCTTGATTCTGCAGTTCAAAACAATCCCAATGGCGTCATTGAACTTTTTGACGGCGTTATGAAAAAATATGACGATTTGCTTAAACCATTTACAGAAGCAAGTTCATCCAATACGTTAGACCTATATAGTGATTCGATAAATACAAAAATAAAAAATATTGATAAGCGTGTAGAGGTAATGGAAGCTACACTAAAAAAGAAAGAGGAGATGCTTACAAAGCAATATAGTTCCATTTATATTCAAAATATTGAGTTTACATCTCAACAATATTCCTTATTTAACACTTATTATTCAACAAAAGTATAATTTTGCATATAAAAGGAGGTGGAGTAAATGGGAATTATATCCAGTTTAGACAATACTCCTCCTAAACCAAAAGAGATAATAAATGTCGAACAAAAAGCCAATTCTTTAACAGATAAGATAGAAGGAAATCAGCAATCTCAAGCAAAGCAAACGGAAACTTCTATGTCGACCATGAAACAATTGCTTGATGTTATTGCGGATTCCTCTGGAATAAATATGTCAATGGCTCGTATTTCCTTTTCAGAAGATAAGGATACAGGGGATATTGTAATAAAAATCATTGACAATAAAACTGATGAAGTTATAAAGCAGATACCCCCAGAAGAAGTCGTAGAGCTAAGAAAACGTCTTGGTGATCTGCAAGGCTTAATGATAGACAAAAAGGCATAATAAAATCTATATGCTATTTTAGAAAATCCCTCTAAATCTCCCTTTTGGAAAGGGAGACTTTAATGGTCAAGTTTCATATACTAGGATTATACCGTTAAATTCAAAATTTTATTAGCATATCTCCTTACATAAGCCCGTTTATCTTCTAAATATGGCTTTATAATTATGTCCACTTCTTCATGTGTAGAGCCAAGTTTTAGCATGGTTTCTGCAACTGCAATCTCGATCTGCCATCTTGCATCATCAACAACAGGATTTAGAGTAGTTCCAGTGCTAATTTGTAAGACTCTCTCTGTTGGCAAGTCGTCTCGCTTTAGAAATTCCCAAAGTGCAGGAATAACCGAATCATCTCCTATTCTTTCCAATGCCCTAACTGACGCAATAAGTGCATCAAGGTTTGCATTTTTATCCTTTAAAATGCCCAAAATTGCAGGAATAGCCCTTTTATCGCCAATCATGCCCAAAAATGGTATAGAAGATTGCCATATAGGAACTGTTTTTGCTCCTTCAACTTTTTGCTCAACTCTTTCTGTAACGTTTTTCAAAAGCTCATTAAATCCGTCATTCAAACCCTGAACAGCTAAGGCAGAAGATGCTTTGAAACGAACAATAGGGTTATCAGAATTAAGTAGCCCTCTTAAAACAAGCGCACTTTCAGGACGTTGGGAAGTTGACAACCAAACAAGGTCATTTATTGCTTCATTTGATAATTCTGACGATGCAGGAAGTTCCAAAGGTTTATCAGCAGGAATAGCCGACTTTGGACGGTATTTTTCATCAAGAAATCCTTTTTCTTTTAAGATTGATTGTAGTTCTTTTATATCAAGTTCTCTTGGTGTTATGCCTTTTTTGGCAGATAAAGAAGCAGAAATTCCCGCCACTTCTCCAAGACGTTGTATGTCATTTTGCATCCTAAATTCCATGTGTGCATCATAGGTCATAGATATAGCCCGACACGCAAGGAATAAACCATCAACGTTCTTTGGTATCATACAACGATAGGGGACTTCACACCCAAAAACCTTGCTCCAGTTTCCCAAAGCCCAAACCCAAAGCGTTGCTTCATCGCTGTCATTTTCAAAATCCCAGCCATGATTATCATAATGGGCGACTGTATAAGAAACAACATCAGGAAATTGCCTGCCAGATATTTCATCTGCAAGCGTTAACTGATATTCTCCGATAATTTGCCTACTTTGCCTAAGACCAATTATTGGGGCAATATATAGCAATCTGTTTTCATCGGTGAACTTTTCTTTCCAGAATATATTGATTCCTGCCCTTCTGCCTCTGGTTAAATCTTCGACATCTGTAGGATCAACATATCCAGCATCAAAGTTCATAAAAGAAAGCCCGCCATCTTTGGCAAGATTTCCACATGGCTGAGAGTATGCGTGCATAAGATTATCTCGTTCACGCCCTATCTGAAAGGGCGCACCAGCCATGACTGCAACATCACCATCACCAGTGCTGTCTATAAAAGCCTTTCCATTATATAACGCTGATCCATTGGGACCAACTGCAATTACACCAGTTAATTGTCTTATTTTTTCTTCTGCTCTATGAATAACAACCGCAGTGCTTGTTTTATTATCATCTTTTTTACTTGATGTAATTGCACCTGATACGACTGTGTTTAGCTTAATATCAACATTTGCTTCTTCGAGCATCTCTTGTAAGACGATCTTCTTTGCTTCTGGATTAAAGCCTGTAATTCTCCATTTTCCAGCAAAAAGCGGTGTTAATTCTTTTAGACGCTGATCAACTTCATCCTGTATACCACCACGAACACCATGATAATATGAATGAATAGCTCCGCCTGTGCCGATACCACCCAGAATCGGTGAGGCTTCTATTAGCATAGTCTTTGCGCCTTCACGACCAGCAGAAATACCAGCGATTGCCCCGCCTGTGCCACCTCCAACGACAATGGCATCTGATATGCTTTCTTCGGTATCAAATAGAATTGAACCCGTCATTAATTCTTCTGGAAATTGATTTACTCCCTCACATTTTGAAGCCATATTACCGACATCTTCACCGAGATTAATTCTGTCAATCACTGTATTTTCCGATCTACATAACCATATTCCAGCACCAAAAAAATTGCTGATCTTTGGATGAACAGCGCATTTACGATCAAAGCTTATCAATGGCTTTATAGGAAAAGGTTCATTTGCGGTATGCGAAACAAGCGAGTCTTTTAGCTGTGAGACCTCAGCACGAATACGTTTTATAATATCAGGGATCATTCGTTTTGCTAATAAAACATCATACTTTGGGATGTCAAATTCAGCAAAGACTTCATCCTGCCATATTGACGGATAAATCGTTATACCATCGCCTAATGACGTTGGGAATTTTGTATTGCCTTCTGCATGATTAAAGAATATTATCTGCTTTGAATTGACATTTTCATTATATTCATAGTTTTTATATGGTTCAGTTTGTTTCCATAAAATAGCTTCTTCTGTTGCATCAACAACAATCCTTGCTTTTAATATATGCTCTCCGCTTTTGTTTCCTATAACAACCCCAAAAGCCTTATCATCGCTAGATATTAACCTGACGGGATAGGAATATAAGAGAACAGATATGCCGTATTTATTAGCTAATCTATCAAGAGTCATCTCAAGTATAGGGGCATCCGTTCTGTTATTACTGAATCCGCCTACACAATCGAGTGTATTTATAATATTTTTGGCAACTGATTTTCCATCGCCATGAAAATCAAGTTGATATGCCCATGTGCTTTCCCAGCCAAGAACGGGTCGTCTTTCTACTAGCAGAACACTTTTGCCATTTTGCGCTGATTTAACTGCGCATGCAAATCCACTAAGTCCGCCACCAACTACGATTATATCGTAAACTTTTTCCATTAGAATCCTCCATCTAACGATTAATATCTAAAATACCCCAATATTTCGGATCACGATCATAAGCCCATGAACGTATATATATAAACGCTTCAAGGTCATTATCAATGACACCGATATTAAATGGCGTATCTTTGCCTATTGCCAGATTTTCACCAAACAGCAGTCTTAGAGGAATTTTGCCTTCGCAGTAATAGTATCCATTATCTTTATCTTTTCTTGACATATACTCAATGCCCTGAATTTCTGTAAATTCGTTTGGCTTTATCTTGCTATCTTTTGCCAAAAATGCTTTTCCTTCGCTATTGAATGGAAAAATGACTAAATCCTGCCTTTTTTCATCAATAAGTGTTGATAGAAATATAGCATCACTAAATATTATACTGTATTTTAAATTATCCTCAAAATATGAATATCTATCATCATTAACTTCTGCAAAGAAATAAAGGTTATCTTTATCCATAGCAATATGAATCTTTGGAGGTTCATCAGGTCTTTCATATATGCTAAAGACCCATGTATGATTATATAGCATGGTCGCATTTAGCCAAGAAAGTTCATCCATAATGCCATCAATCTTTATGCTTTGATCTTTGGGTGTTATTTCTTTTTTATCTCGTAAAGAGATTTTTCTTTTTACAATGACGGGAACATGATCGCCTCTTGAATTGATATAATCATATTCAAATCTGAATTGTGGAGGCAAAATATCAGCAGGATCAGATTTTGGTGATGAGAGAATTGCCTTTATTTTTTCATTTGATTTGGCTGGAATTTTTATATTTATAGCAGAAGGTTCTAATGACCATAATTTCATGTTATCGTCTAGTTTCACTTGCACCGATATTTCCCTATCAGTTGGATTATTTGCGTATATTTCAATATCTCCCTCTACTGCTTCAGAAACAGGTTGCCATAACCAACCGCTTATTCCTGTTTTTTCATTGGATAACTCAGTTATAGCCCATATTTTTTCATAATCTTCAACAATTACATAATCATCAGATTCAATATTGCCAACTTTTACAACCGCCAATTTGAATTTATCATCTTCAACGCTTAAAATGCTGTAATGGTGAAAATATCCCGTCAGATCATTACCAAATACATGAGCTTCTCCACCTGTTGGTCCTACAACGTAATATTGTATACCATCTTTTTCCTTAGATTTGTAGTATGAATGAAAATGTCCACCAAAAACAGCCCTAACAGGAAATTGCTTGATTAATTCATGAAAATTATCCCAATTGCTATCCCCATAATCCCATATAGGTTTGTGCATAAAGATAAATATATTAGTTTTGTTTGTCTTTTCTAAGTCAGATTTTAGCCAATCAAGCTGTTTTTTTGAAATTATCGGTTTACTTGCCATAGCTTCATCGGTGTAAATAATGGCAAAATGGCTATTTTTATAATCAAATGAGTAGTTAAGTGGTGCAAAATGTTGCTTAAAAAGGTTCTCAAAAGTCCTATCATTTACATCCCTTATTGGAGAAAAAACGTCATGGTTTCCAGCGACAGGATACCATTTAACAGACAACTTACTCATATATGACTTAAATTCTTCCATCTCATTTCGCCATTTTTCTTGATCTCTTGTATATCCTTGAACCATATCGCCGATATGGATCACAAAATCAGGATTCAGTTGGTTAATTTCGTAAATGGCGCGTTCAAGATATTTGAGGTCTTCAGGTTGTCCGCCTGTTCGATCTCCAATTATTGCAACTCGGAATATATTTCTTTCTTTTGGTGAGATAATTTCATCTTGGGAGAGAGCTAATGATGGAATGATGGAAAATACCAAATATAAGATGATAATTTTTTTCATGTAAAACCCCTTTTGATTAAAATATACCCTTTTCTCTTGTGCGGGAATAGGCTTCATTGCCGTCTGCTCCTCCACAGATACTCCATTCATACGCAGTAATAATGCCGTCACCGTATCCACAAATATCTTTTGTTGAGCCAATACGTTCAAACATTAGACTAATCAATTCTTTTGCCTGCATAGTTGCACCGGGCATTAGTCCTAGTTTTTGGAGAACATCAAGGTCTTTCTTATAGTCTCTGATAAGTCCTCCTGCATGAACACAAAGACCTGTTTTTGGATCATAACCATCACATGGATCGCATACCATACAACAGCCTTCAACAAGTGTTATGTTTATATCAGGTTTTTCTTGTATGCGTTTTAGTATTTCATAGAGATTATCAGCATTTGAAGGTGAATTACCTTTTCCAGCGTCATAATGACAACACATGCACATTAGATGATGTGGACGTATATAGATCGTGTCTGATTTTGCGATTTCATTAACAGATGATTTTTTGTAAGAATTTCTTTCTTCATCCCCTCTCAAATATACCATTGCTGAAAATGACCGATTGCGTATGATTTCATAGACTCCGCTAGTAGCAAATTGACATCCCTGCCAACCCTCTGTATCAAATGAGCAAATACCATAAGGAGTTGTGATTCTTTGAAAAAGCAATTCAAAGAGATAACGTGCGCGTCGAATATCTCCGGGAATAAGACCCAACTTTTGTAATATATCAAGATCACGTTTCCGATTAAACACATCTTGTTTATCTATTTGCCTATAATCATTTTTATAGTATGGAATTTCATCAACATTGGAAACAAGTTTTATTCTTAATGTCGGGTCTTGTTTAATTCGACTAACGAGTTCTTTAACTATCTCTTTACCATGCAAGGGACATTCCAATCCACCCAGAGTGCAGACTGATTTTAGTAGATGATAAGGTCTTATTTCTATATCATGATTGCTAATTCCGCTATTTTTAATGATATTTGGTTTAATTTCACTTATGGACATATTTTTATGCTGTCTTAATCTACATAAGGTTATTTTGCTCAATACATACAAGATAATATTGGTTTTAATGATTTGTTTAATCGATCTTGTATTAAAAGTCAAGGGCAATTATTTTGATGGAGATAACAATAAATCTGCTAGTATTCTCAAAGGATACTATCCGCAAAATCACCTGTAATATGAGTTTTTCATTTGTTAGAAATGAGATTTGTGTATCTGCTTTTTATAAAAATAGTATTAGGCTATGTCTGAACTAAACACTCGAAAATCCCATTCAATCTGTTTATCAAACAAAGAAACTATATATTCCTCTTTCCATTATGAAACCAACTATTGACCAGATACTGCCTATAATCATTTGACCAAGTATCATTCCAAGAAAAAATGGAACAGCTTTTCTATGTGATTTCATTCCACCAGTTTTCAATATTATGCCCTTACAAAGCCAACCAAGAAAGATAGAAAACCACATCCAGCTAATACTCCATCCGCTTGCAACAGCGAAACCAACAGGATGTAACTTCCACCAAAGAAACATTCTTCGCATAATCATCAAAAATATTGTAAATAGAAACCCAAAGCCAGCCTGTCCAATTATCGCTCTATCAGGATATTCTTGGCTTGATAATAAAGTTGCTAATCTACCATAAGCCTCCCATCCGGGTCCCAATGAGCCACCATGAACTTTTACAACAGCACCATACTTATAAAATAGGCTTAATAAGACAAGAAAAGCAGATACCGCACCAATGGCTAATGCAATAACCTCAACACGAAAAATTGTCTTAGGATTAATTCTTTCCTGTTCAGCAATTTTGAATCCCTCAAGTTGATGTGGCATTGGTGTGCATCTATATCCATAATTCGTCCAGTATAGTAGCGCAAAACCTGACAATGTCTCTGCTGAAAAATTCTTGCTTCCTAATACTGCGGTCATCATTTTATCTGGTCCGACAAAGTGGAGTTCATGGGTTGGTGGTCCAAGTTCCGCCCTCATCCTTGTTGCTGTTAAATTATAAATCATGTATAGAGCAAAGAAGATTATTCCTGCATAGGGATTGATACCGAAATATGCCCAAAATATAATTATCGCAGTAAAGCAAAGTATGAGTCCAATAATTGCCGTTCTGTATCCAATAGGTTCTGTTCCATCATTTGTTTTGCCCTTAATTGCATTTATTATTACTTGTTTTATTGTTTTTCTGCTAGTCCATATAACCATCAAGCCAAGACCTAACCATGATCCGCCTTTCTCCCAGCTAAGATAAGCCCCTTCGATGCGCCAGCCAACTGCGCTTGCAAAAACGAGCTGGAGTTTCCAAAACAAATAGAAAAACCATAAGGAAAATGACAACTCCAAAGGCATCATATATCCTAATCCAGTTGCAAATGGGTAAAAATGAACAGGTAGCCAATCTATTGCATTCCAAGGTCTTGTATTGAAAAATGGTGCAAGATTATACCATTTGACTCTTGGTGCAGGGATGGCGGGAAAAAGCACATGAAGACCCGCAAACATATCAAGCACAAAGGCAAGACCAAAACCGATCCATACCATTTTATTCTTATAAAAATTCCCTGACGACATCTCCATTGGCAATTGTATTACAGGATAACTGAGTTTCTCATGTTCTACCCAACCTTTTCTTAATATAACATTTATAAAGATCATTGTTGTAAATAGAAGCATAATGAAAACAAGCCATAGACTCATAGGACGAATCCAAGCACTTATATTTTCCCATTTCCAAAAAGATGTCTCACCTTCATAATAACCTTTTAGGACTTTCATATCGGTAACAACAAGGTCTTTTGGCAAATAAGATGAAAATAGCTCTTTCCATTCGTTTTCTGGTGTGGCAAACCATGTTGAATGACCCATAATCGGAACAAGAAGAGTCATGAGATCAATACCAAAAAGACCTGTTGCAACTGCCAGCATGATATATATGATCAATAATTCATCAGAAGATAGGTTTTTTCGTGAGAATCTTCCGATTAGGTTATTAAAGAGACTTAAAACAAAAAGCGTAAATATGACATTAAAGAATATGGATAAAACGGTAGCATGTATTGATGATATAACAATTTCGCACTTAATCACCCAATAGCAGTTTATAGGTATAAGAATAGCCCCAATTATTGGCGCCCTTAAACGATGGTATATGCTTTTTGTTTGCATAGATAAGCCTTTTTATTCGCCTATTGTTATCATGTTTTTTATGTTTTCGAAAGTTTTGTCCCCAATACCTTTTACATTTGTGATTTCCTCAATGCTTTTGAAGTTACCATGTTCTTTGCGAAAATCTATTATATTTTTTGCCTTAACAGGACCTATTCCCGGTAATTTATCAAGTTCTTCTATGCCAGCGGTATTAATATTGATTTTACCATCAATCTTTGGCTTATCTTTGATTTCAGACTTGGTTTCCTGTGATGAATCTTGAGTTTCTGTTTTTGGCTCTTCTTTGCTATTTAGTTTAGAATTGATATTCTTTTGTTCAGGCTGAATTTTGATTGGTATTGTGTAATTAGGTTTGGCTTGAGGATTTTGCACATCAAAATCAGGCTTTCCCATAGAAGCCCATAGAAACCATGCAGGCTGAAAACGCTTTACTATAAGCAGACCAATACTTAAAAGCATTAAAATACTTAGTAATATAACTATTCTTTGTTCTTGTCGTGTCAGATAAATCATATAGAAATAATACTTATGCCAAATTATTGACTATATTTCAATGCGTGTGCGCCTAGTTCACTTGCAGAGCTTTCCGATTTGATTATAAAATTGCCATTTTCTGCATCCTGAAATAGAGGGTCTATTCCATATACGCCGTTTGTTTCTATAGCGGGGAGTTGAGGTTTGCTATTGCTTGGATTGTCTATACAATACCAAAGATTATTATCAAAAATAAAGGTTTCTGGTGCTGTATCAGAACCAATATTTACAAATGTTCTGACTTCATCTGTGCGAAAAGCAATGATATTTTTTGTAAATACACCATTACGGCTTGGAACAAATCCAGTTTCTCTTGTTTCTTGCAAGATTCTTAAAATCCACTTCTTTGGTCGATAAATAGTATTATATCTCACAACCGCCCCATCTATACCGACAAAAGCTATCGCTGACATTGAGCCAATAAAAGTGCAACCTTCAATAGTTATATCTTTTGCCTCATATCCTTGTGGTTCTGGGCGAAAGAACTGCAGTCCAGTGCTTCCACCTGCATTGATTGTGCGTGAGCCTGCATTTTCAAATCGACATCTGCGAATGATGATGTCTTGGCTTCCACCTTTTGTCTGAATCGCATTGCTACTAACATCATTATTATAGCGAAAGGTGCAATTTTCAATAACTCCACGATGGCAACCAACCATATCTATTCCTGAACCTCCACTCCCCCAGCGTTCAATTATGCAATCTTCAACACGAAAATCATCAACACCTGAAAGTTTTATTCCATCTTTGTTACCATCGGGACCTATATCTTGAACCCTTAAATTTCTTAAGATAATATGATGTGATGGAGTATCAAAACTTCCTCCATCATCTATATTTAAGCCATTTCCACTCGCCTCTGACAAGATGAGATTGCTTATTTCCAGATATGCACAATCCGAAAATTGGAAGCAATTTCCACCACCTTTTATTATAGGCAGATTATCTGCATCTTTGGCAGTGATAATAATTGGGTTATCTGAGTTCCCAACTAGATTGCTAAAATGGAGTCCGCCTTGATACTCGCCTGAAGCTATTAATATTTTTGTTCCTGCTTTTGCCTCTAAAATAGCTTTATTTAGCTCTTGTCTATTCGTTACGACTAATATTTGAGTTTCTGATGATAAAACGTTTGTTGATATAATTGCTGATAATATCATAAAATATAAAATTCTCATTGTAAAATTCCTCTATAATGTATGTCCTGATCCTGCTGATGGCATATACATATTCAAGATTAAACTCACAAAACTAAACATACTTCGAGGTATATAGTCCCCAAGCACAAGCCCAAGAAAGAATGGAATGGCTTTATGATGAGTTCCACGACCACCGTGTTTTAGTATAAGAGATTTGATAAACCAACTAACCATAACGGGAAACCAAAAATAAATCATCCCACCCCAAGATGCACCAGATAAAACATATCCAGACGCATGTAAAGGCCACCAGATAAACTGAGTGCGCATGATAAATAGAAATAATGTAAATATCAATCCTCCACCCATAGCAATTACAGCGGGGATATTTGTTCCCTGTGGATATTGGAGATAATTTTGAAGAGGATTAAAGCTTTCCCATCCCGCATGGGCGATCCAGCCCCTTAATTTTGATGATACTCCATATTTATATGCGATATGTAGGTATGACCATAAAGTAGCAGGTCCCCCGACAGCCAAAGCAACTGCTATTGCAATTACAATTTTTTTGCCTAATGCGTTTGCTCTATCACCTATTTTTAGAGATTCTACTACAGCAGGCATCGTATGCGCCCTACTACAGCGGTTAAAACCATATAAAAACGTCATTACTGTAAGGTTATTTCCTCTAAGCCTCATGGGTCCGAATATATCAACCATTATCTTTCTTGGATTAATGTCTATAAGTTCGTGATATGGAGGACCAAGTTCTGCCCTTACACGCCCCAGAGAGATTGCAAGAATGAAAAATATCGCATAAAAAGCTAATATTGCCCAGATTGACATTCCAGCAAAATAGCAGAATAATACTAAGATAATAAAACACAAAATAAATAGTGTTATAGCTGTTTTATGGCTCATTACCTCGTTTGATTCATCCATAGGCAAACGCCCAAATATATGTTTGGAAAGCTGTATCAAATGCCTTCTTGAAGCCCAAAGAGTTAATAAGCAAATACCGATCCATGCGCCAGAAGCTCGTTCATTAAGATATAGATTCTGCCAACCCGCTAAACTGCCAATTACTCTTTCGCCTCTCGTTAGCCAGAAAAAAAACCAGCATGAAAAAGAAAGATCAAGAGGCATGAAATAAGTCAATCCAACTATTGCAAAATTAAATGACATCCAAGTATATCCGATTGCATTCCAAGGTCTTTCTGTAAAAAACTGATCGAGTCTATATCCATAAGGAAAGGCTGGTATTGAAGGGATGAAATCATGGAAACCATAAAGCAAACGTGTAAAAGCGACTATTGAGAATCCTATCCACATCAGTTTTGAACGAAAAAAATTCCTATCAAGAACCATTGTAACGGGCAATTGTGTTATTGGATAGCTTAGTTTCTCATTTTCCATCCATTGCTTTCTGAGTATCGAACTTATACAAAACAACGAAAAGAATAATACAAATATAAATCCCGACCATGTTATAATTGGAATAGCCCAAGACTTTATATATTCTAATCTATTAAAGTTTATATTACCAACATAATAGCCCTCAAGTATAGAAATATCCGAAACAGTAAACCAAGATGGTATATATTGCCAGAATAGCTGTTGCCATTCATTTTCGGGTGAGGCAAACCAGAACGGGTGCGCCATAGTCGCCATAAGGCTTGTCATCATCGTTGCACCTGATATTGTCGATGCAACAGATACCATAATATATATTACCAAAAGCTCAGCTTGAGAAAGCAATATTATTTTAGCAAATCTTGCGATAATAAAATTGATTAAAAGAAGAAGTGATAAAGTGAAGATTGCATTTGAGAATGGATTAACAAGTGTGAATAGCGAATACCATAGTTCACTCATTATCGCTATCCAATAAACATTGATTACAGCTAATATTAAGCCAAGAATTATGGCTCGATAGCTAATATTAACTTTTGTGGCTGGTGTGTTGCTGATGTTTGTCATAGCTTATACCAGAAATAAAAAAAGCCTATAAGCATTTTGATTACCTATAAGCTTGAAGAAATAAAGAAAGGAATCTAAAATGGCAGTATTGGTTTTGTAATGTCAATATGTCCTGCTATCGTCTTTGCTTCTTTGCCATTGATGAGTATTCTTACTTTTTGTATATTTTTGGGGAAGTTAGCCGTTAAAGTATTAACAATTGATACAATAGTAGCCATTTCTGCTGTAACTCCGCCGATATGATTTGAAGATATAGTACCTGTAAAATCAATATATGCACAACCTCTTTTATCAATAAACACTTCACGGACATCAGTTCCTTTTGGTATAGTAGGCATTAGGTCAGTTACAGGTCCTCTGATTAACTCCATAAGTGCAATTTTGGCTTGATCAGTAGTATTGCCATATTTTGTTACTTCACGGTCTTCTGAAACATAAGTATTTCCATCTGTTCCAAGATAATAAAGCTTTAAATTCATTGTAACTACATCTTCGGGCTTTTCGGACTCTTGGGCAGGCATATCACTCACCAAAAGAATAGCGATAAATAAAACACAAAAAAGCATTAGTGTTATATTGGTTCTACGAATAACACCTATTTTCATATCATCACCACTTTGTATTGATGCTAAAAAGATTCTGTTTTTATTTGACTAATTGCCAATATAGACTCACTGAGGGCTGATGCAACAGAATTTATAAAATTTGGTTTTGATAGCATATCAACGTCATTTGAATTTGTTAAATGTAATACTTCAACAAGCACTGCAGGCATAAAAAGTCCATCAGTGATAGCAAATGAGGCTTCCCTATCTCTTCCATTTGTAATGATACGACTTATTTTTGCCTTGATCTCACTGGCAAACTTTTTGCTTTTGCCATAGAACATTCCTGATTCTGAAATATCAGACTGCATTTTAGGGTTATTGATACATATATTGAAACCTTTTGAATTCTCAGATGTAGAAGAGCAAAAATGGATACTTAAAAAGAAGTTTCCACGAAGATTATTTGCAAAGATAACCCTTTCTTCAAGCGACATATATCTATCGTCATTTCTTGTCAGAAAAACCTCGATATTTTCATTTTGGCTAAACAATTCCTCTAATTTTTTTGCTATTTCAAGAGTCAGATCTTTTTCTCTCAAACCAGACTTGCTTTTTGCACCTATATCGTTTCCACCATGACCCGGATCAATCATTACTCGAAAAATTGTTCTTTTCGAACTTCTGATATACGCAGTATTACTACTGAAAGGCTCTTCTGTTATTTGTATATATTCGTCATTTGGATTCAGAACAATGCGTTTATCAATTGCTTTTGAAACAACCTTCGTAAGAAAATCAAGAGGAACAGACAATTTACCAGATATAATCACTGCAGGTTTTGACATGGATTCTTCTTGATCATTAACTTTTATACGACTGAGTTCTTTTGTAACGGCTATTCTTTTATCAAGGACGATTATTGTCATCCGACCAAATAACGGTTCATTTTTTCTTGCCCAGCCAAATATTTTGGATATATCTTCCAAAGAGGCGTATTGATAGCCATTAAAATCCTTTATTATAAGTTCGCCTATCTCATTATCTTTTGCATCATATACAAGCAAAGAAGAATCTTGTGCAAACGTATAAAAGGTAAAAATCAGAAATAAAAAAGTAAATAGGATACAAAATATGGATGTTTTCATGATCCTTATTCTTCTTCCTTTTCAGCTCTTCGTCTTTCACTAATGACTTCTGGTTCTTTCTCTTCATCGGATATAAGCTCTTCACCTTCTTTAATAACTGTCGGTGAAGCAACTGTCACTATAACAGTAACAGGTTCATCATGACAAATCATATCGTTTGGCAAGGTAATATCTTCAACACGAATCTGATCGCCAATTTTTAATGACGATATGTCAATTTTAATATCTTCAGGTATATTTCCAACTTGACACTCTATACTAAGTTCTCTCAATAAGAATTCTAAAACTCCACCTTCATTCACACCAATAGGTTCACCAACAAGAGTCACTGGAATATGTGTTGTAATTCGTTCTTCTAAAGAAACTCTCATGAAATCAGCATGGATAATTTTTTTTGTTAAAGGGTCTGTCTGTAATTCTTTAATCATGGTAACTTCTTCACCACGATCAGCGATGTTGATGTTTATCAGAACATTTTCTCCTCCATGTCTGATAATACGATGTATTCGTGATTCCATTAATTGGATATTGATAGGTTCTTGTTTATGTCCATAGACAACCCCAGGAACCATTCCTATTCTTCTTATTTCTCTTGCATAACCTTTGCCTTTGTTTTTTCTTAACTGAACATCTAACCTTACTTGTTCCATCTTTATTTGTCTATTGCGAGATTTTCTTTGGGAATATTCGCCTAGACAGGTTCCTCCTTTTTGGCCTTAAAATACCTGTAAAATATCTATTAAAGATTTTATATTGATATTCGTAATTAAAAATCAATATTTATCATATATTTATATGGCTTTTAGCTGAAAAATCAGTATTCGTAAGTTTATCATATTAGTAACATATTGTCAATACTCTTTCCTGAAGATCGGACATAAGTTCGGACATTGCCCAAGGCTATTCTCATGAAAAGCAGATACACGTTATCAATCATAAAGCGTTAATTTACGAATCTTTTTATTTTATCTATACTAATGATACATAAAGCACCTTTTGTGATTTTATAGTGTTGTAATACTATATTTTATCATAGGTGATTATTTTTGTCCGAACTTATGTCCGATCTTCAGGAAAAATATAGTTGACAAATATATTGCTATGGTGTATAATATTATATGTAACTGCCCGGTCAGTGTTAGAGGAAACTTGTGCGAAGTCTGCTACTCGAATTTCCATCCTATTTGAAATTCCCTTTTCTATTTTGCATCAATAATTTTCAATAACAAATACTCGAGCAAAAATTTACTTTTATTATGCTCCTATTTTTGGGGGCAAATTCAGGGATTTATCCCTTATTTATATTAGCGCGCGGTTTTGTATATTTTATTACAAATTCGACCTAGCTTTCAAGGAAGGTTACTAAAAAATGGCAAAAAAGCTTTATGTTGGCAATCTAAGTTTTGACACAACAGATCAAGAACTAGAATCTATATTCTCAGAACATGGTAATGTTACTTCTGCTTCAGTCGTTACAGATCGTTATACTGGCAAATCAAGAGGCTTTGGTTTCGTTGAGTTTGTTAATGAAACAGACGCTAAGAAAGCCAAAGACGCTGTTGATGGCAAAGAATTTGGTGGGCGCTCACTCAGAGTTGATGAAGCAAAAGACCCAAGAGAATCAAGAGGCGGAGATCGATCAAGAAGTTATAGCTCAGATCGCAACAGATCAAGATACTAGAATTCTCTGATTCACATCTAATTTATAGAGAAATCCCTTATTTACAAGGGGTTTTTCTATATTTTACTCATTCAGAATAATATTTTTCATTATTTAAGAACATAAATAATATAAATAGAGGTGACCAATACGATAAAAGGCAAATTAGCAAATAAAGCAATTATTATATACCCAAAATTTCATAGCCAAACCTTCTGGAGTTTTAAGCATACTTTGGCAAAATACATACCAAAAAATGAATTTGGGCTTCCAAAATCTTCTCTCCCGCCTTTGGGGCTAATGGGATTATTTAATTATCTCAAATCTTATTATAACGAAATCGAACTCATAGATAGAAATGTTAATCCAACCTCTATTGAAAAGCTAATAAAAGACGCAGATCATATATATATTGGTGGAATGATAGCTCAGGAAAAAGGTTTTCTTGAAGATGCGAAAATCGTCAAAAACGCAGGCAAGTTACTTATAGCTGGTGGAACTATTATCAGTGAGGATTCCCCGCTAATGGAACTTGCGGACCACCTTGTCGAAAATGAGGCAGAAATGGTCATTGATGATCTTCTTGAAGGAATTTATTATGGAAATGCCGAAAAGTATTATAAAGGAATGCTTACGCATCCTGAAAAATTCTTTCAACCTGACTATTCATCTATAAATCTGAAAAATTACCAAAGCATGTCTGTTCAGATAACAAGGGGATGTCCTTTTAATTGTGAATTTTGCGATATTACTGCACGTTTTGGCAAAAAGCAACGTATAGCGCCAACAGAACATACAGAAAATGCTTTCAAACAAATGTATAATCTTGGATGGCGAGGTTCGGTTTTCATTGTTGATGACAATTTTATAGGAAATCCCAAAGAAGCAATAGAACTTTTAAAAAACCTTCATAGAATTGACAACGAGATAGGCTATAGCTTCCCAAAGTATAGTGAAGTTTCTGTGAATCTTTCTGATGATACACCAACAATGCAAGAACTCAGAAAATGGTTTCGTAAAGCATACTTTATTGATAACTTTTTTGGTGTAGAAACAAACAATACCGAAGCATTGCAAGAAACAGGAAAAAACCAAAATTTACGAGGTAAAAAGACGATTATTGAAAAACTCAAGCTTATTACAGAAGAAACTGGAACAAGCATGATGATGGGTATAATACATGGTTTTGATTCTGATACTTCAGATGCTGTGGAAAAACTCATAGAATTTATCAATAAGACTCATATCCCTACTGTAATGGTTGGACTTTTGCAGGCATTACCAAAAACAGAACTATGGAATCGTATGAAAAAAGAAGGTCGTATTATAGAAAATTCTACCGGCAACAATACCGATGGAACAATGAATTTTATTCCTTATAATATATCCGAAAAAGAAGCAGAACAGAACTATGTCAAAATACTAGAAAGAATATATCATGAAAGCGCATTTTTTGAGAGAGTAAAAAGAGCTTTGAGTTTAATCAATCCAGAATTTAAAAATGGATCAACACCTATGTCGCTTAAAGAAAAGCTATATTCTGCATCACGGATACTAACAAAAGATAATTCATCAACATATTGGAAATACTTAAAAGACGCACATAAGATCGCAAGAGAGAGATTTGGATTTTTTTCCAAAGGCTATTGGTTCATTATATCAGAATATCTGACTTATTGTGCGCGCTATACTCACATGAAAACTCAGATGCAAATTATCAAAGAGCAAATTAAAACAAGAATATATGAACAGTGGCAGTTATATTCATGGAAAGATTATCAAATATTGCAAATAACAAATCCTAAATCACATTAGATTCTGGTATATCATCGACAGGCTTTTCACCACAATAGGCACATGCAACCAATGGAGGAAGATCAGAAACTATCTCAAACTTATGAGGTAGATATAGTTCATGATTGACAATACATCGCGGATTGATACATTTCTTCTTTACACTCACCAATCTAGGAGATGCTGGCGCGCCAACGTTAGTAGGTATTTTCAGAACATCAAGAGCAACTGCAATAAGAGCCATCCTTATACGCACTCCATAGGCAGATTGTCTAAAATAGAATGATCTCTGATCATCATCAAGTTCATAAGAGATTTCATCTACTCTTGGTAGTGGATGCAGAAGTATCATTTGCTTTTTTGCCTTTGACATCAACTCTTTATTTATTATGTATTTGCTAGAAACAGCCTTATAATCTATATCTGATGGCAAGCGTTCTTTTTGAATACGTGTCATATAAAGAACATCTAGCTCATTAATTACATCATCAAGTTTATTTGCATATTTTACTTTTGAATTAAATTTTAGCTCCAATCTTTGCAAAACGTGTTCAGGCATTTCTAGTCCTTCAGGTGCTATACAGATAATCTCAGAACCAAAACGCGCTAAAGCATAGGCTAGGGAATGAACTGTCCTGCCATAGCGCAAGTCTCCACATAAACCAACCTTTAATTCACTTATACGCCCAAGATGCTTATTGATTGTATATAAATCATAAAGTGTTTGCGTGGGATGTTGATTGCTACCATCTCCTCCATTTATGACAGGAATATCCGCATAATCAGCAAGAACCCTTGCAGAGCCAGCGTAAGGATGTCTTATTACAATTATATCTGCGTATTCAGCCACAACTCTAGCTGTATCTGCTAGTGTTTCACCTTTTGCTACAGACGATGAACTTGGTTCAGCAAAGCCGATTACGTTTCCACCAAGCCTTAACATTGCGCTTTCAAATGATAGGCGTGTTCTTGTGCTAGGTTCATAAAAAAGTGTCGCTAATATTTTGCCATTGCAAAGACGAGGACTGCCTGAATTAATTATCCCTGCCATATCATTTGCTATTTGAAATATATGCTCTATCTCTTGATTTGATAGATCGCCTATAACTATAATATCTCTCAATGGATTTCGTCCTCCTTTGGGTAGATAAAATTATAAACTTGTGTCCAAGCTTCCTACAAGTTCATTTATATCTACAATACCTTTTTTTTGCATATAGTCTTTTATTCCAGAAATTATCTCTATTGTTGACATTGGATTTACAAAGTTAGCAGTTCCAATAGATACAGCCCTTGCCCCTGCAATTATAAATTCAATAGCATCTTCTGTATTCATTATACCACCCATTCCGATTATTGGCAAATTCACTGCATTAAAAACTTGCCAAACCATTCTTATTGCCACAGGTCTTATTGCAGGACCAGAAAGACCGCCTGTTATATTTCCAATCTTTGGTCGTCTTGTATTTATATCAATTGCCATACCAAGTAAAGTATTTATAAGCGAAAGTGCATCCGCACCTGCATTTTGCGCTGAAAGCGCAATCTCGATAATGCTTGTTACATTTGGTGATAGTTTTACTATGATTGGCAAATCTGTTGAATTACGAACAGCTTTTACAAGTTCGTATGTAGCTTGGGAATCTGCACCGAATTGCATTCCGCCTTTGGCAACATTGGGACATGATATATTGAGTTCGATACCTGAAACATCATTTATGTTATTAAGCCTTTCTGCAATTTTTACATACTCTAATATATCCTCGCCTGATATGCTAACGATTATTGGTATTCTTATTTTTCTCATAAGAGGCATTTTTGATGATATAAATTCCTCTAATCCGACATTTTGAAGACCAATTGCGTTGAGCATACCTGATGGTGTTTCCGCTATTCGTGGAGGACGATTGCCAATACGTGGCAGAAGTGTGATGCTTTTTGATACAATTGCACCTAATTCTGATGGATCAAAAAAGTCGCTGTATTCATCTCCATAGCCAAATGTTCCAGATGCAACCATAACAGGATTTTTCATCTTCATACCAGCTATGTTGACGCTAATATTAATGTTTTCTCGATTTATTTCCATGCAATCTCCTGAGCATCAAAGACAGGACCATCTTTGCAAACCAGTTTATACTTTTTGCTATCTGATTTTATCTCAATTGCACAACCCATACATGCCCCTAAACCACAAGCCATCTTTTCCTCAAGCGATACATAAGCCTTGACACCATTATTATTTGCAATCTCTGCAACAGCTTTAAGCATCGGCATCGGACCACAGCTATATATTCTGCAACCACCGAATTTTAACTTTTCTTCTGATAGGACTTCTTCAAGTAATTGTGAAACCATACCTTTATATCCGCAGGAGCCGTCTTCTGTTGCGGTAAGGACACATACACCCAATGACACAAGATCATCTGCACCCAAAAGCATATCTTCTGAACATGCCCCTAATAATACAATGACATTACGATCCTTTAATCTATTAATTAATAGATGTAATCCCGCTATACCCATTCCACCAGCAACAAGCAATGCTGTCTTAAAGCTATTATCAATCGGGAACCCATTACCAAGAGGACCAATTATCATCAATTCATCACCAGCAACTTTTTGTGATAATAGCCTTGTTCCCTTGCCAACTAGCTTAAAAAGTATATCCATATTATCATTATCGGTTTGATAGACTGCAAATGGTCGGCATAAAAGCGGGTCATTTGAGATATTATTAAGACGTATTTGTATAAACTGTCCGGGAATTATATTATGCGCAATATGCGGACAATATAATCTCATTTGAAAATTATCAGGGGACAATTGAATCTTATCGATTATTTTGGCTTTTACTGCTTTTTTTTGCATATTTTGCATTTATCAATCTTCCAATCTTAGAATTCTTAAATTTTCTAATATTTGAATCCAATAAAATATACAACAACTATATATGTGTGTCAATTAAAAACTATTTACATTCAATTTCTTATGATGTATTATGACCAAACAACCATTAAGAAACATCTGTTTTATTCACTATTAAGCAAAAAAGGGAGTATAAAGATGGATAGACTAAAAATAGCTCTTGTAGGTGCTGGCAATAGAGGAAGTGGAACTTATCTTCCCATAATTGCAAAAATGGATGATGATCTTGAGCTTGTAGCGATATGTGATGAGAGTGAGGAACGGGCAAAACAACATGCTGAAAAATATGGGGTTCCATACTTTACAGATATTGTTGTTATGTGTGAATCAGCAAAACCTGACATAGCCGCAGTGGTCATTAATCCACATCGTAATCATGAAGCAGGCATTCCACTTTCACAAATGGGTGTTAGTTATTGCACAGAAACACCGATTGATACCGATCTCGGCTGGGCGGACAAGATGATCGCCTCTGCAAAAGAAAATAACACAAAACTTGAGGTCTGCGAAAATTATTATCGTGTTCCCGGTGAAAGAATCAAAAGA
Organism: uncultured bacterium; assembly: GCA_964564735.1. GTDB lineage: Bacteria > Poribacteria > DTPJ01 > DTPJ01 > DTPJ01 > CAZMCH01. Next base: position 24,186 of record CAZMCH010000011.1, on the reverse strand, counting down.
GAACTCATACTTGCAGGCGTTTTCGGCAAAGTGTTGACAGCATATAACGATTTCAATGGACATGGTTATCATGGTGTAGGGCTGATCCGTAGCTATATCGGCTTTGATGTGGCTATAAAGCGTGTTATCGGTATGCACCGCAATTTTGATGTTCAGGAACATTCTTATAGGGGCGGGTCATTCAAGACAGAAGATTGGCAGATGGGTTTGCTGGAATTTGAAAATGGTTCTGTTGGTGTATTTAATTTCGGTGGATTATCCTATGGGTCGCCTTTGAGATGGTATAATTCAAGCAGATTCTATGCAGAAAAAGGAATGTGTGTCGGCGACGGTCAGCGCAGTTATACCTATAAAGAGCAAATGACAATCCTTAATGCTGAGGCAAACGCCAAATTGCCTATTGTTGTTGAAAAGAGGACAAAAAAAGCCAAAGATGGTCAAGATACTCTTGATGTTTTAGTCGCAAAAACTGAGCCTGATACGGGTCTTGAAGTTGTTTGGAAAAACAGATTGAGCAAATACTCTCTCAGTGATGGTCAATTAAGTGTTGCTTATGAATTATTGAGCATTGCAGAGGCGCATAAAAATAACACTGAGCCAGAATACGGCGCCATAAACGGCAGGATCGATCAGGAAGTTTCAATCGCTATGTCAAAATCGTGGAGTAGCGGAAACGCACCTGTTGAACTTCCTTTGACTGTTGAACCACGTTAAAAGCAATAAATTTTGCCATTCCAGTCTGTACCGGAATGGCAAGGTCGCTTTGGGAACAGATTTTAGTCTTTCCGAAGAATAGCCATATTTCTTCTGCACAGACAGAGTCATTTCTGTTAATAAAGCTAATAATATTGCATTGAAAGTAATATATCATTCTTTACACATCACGATCTCTTTTCCACCTTCCTCGAATGCTGAGATATATGCAGAATATATTACATCAACGAGATCAACTGCTATATCAATATTCATTTTCGGTTCTCTGATTTTGCCTTCCTTCCTTGCAACAATACATTCTGCAAAATCTTGAAATTCACCTAATTGACCTTGTGCATAAGCCTGATCTGGTGAAGGATAAGATATACCTGCATCAGTCTCTAGCTTTTCGTGGAGTTCTTCTGGATTAAATGTCCCTGCGATTGGATTGAACATTTTAACTAGGTTATTGGGTGTCATATTTATAGTAAAATTCTGCTCGGAAGTCTGTATATGAATATAGTTTAATACACCACCCGTATTAAGTTCATGAGCATCTGCCCTTGCAATTGGCATATTTCCGTCTTTATCAATAAATCTAACAAACATACTGCAATAATCTTCAATATCAAAATATTTTCCTTGCTGAATAGATCTGCTTGTGAATTTCACATCACGATACAGCTTTGCAATATTTGCAGAAACAGAATAAGGGCGAAATCCAAGATCAGCGAATATCCTCATAAGTCCCCCAAGAGAATGAGAACCCTTGCCAACGCCTGAACCTCCACCAGACAACGCCCACCTATAATAAGAATCCGAAGCAGAACCATGATGAGCCTCTATCCCATAGCCATAAAGTATTTGACTCCCTGATTGCTTTATCTTATCAATAACAACCTCAATTCCAGGGGCATATCCCCAATTTTCTGCATATCCAAGCATAACATCATTGGCTTTTATCGCTTCCTTAATAGATAACGCTTCTTTAAGGGCTTCTTCGTGCATTTTATATTTTGAAACGGTTTCACCTATTGGCTGGTTTTGATATTCCTTGCCCGGTGCATATCCCGTAAACATTTTCTCTACTATTACGTGTTTTTTAGCATTTGCGGATTGAATTGCTACAGGTGCATGTAAAAAAGGTGGATAGCATACATCAACAACATCTATTTGTTTCCCAATCTGAGAATCAAGAAGCTGATCTGTGCTTTCAAAATAGTTTTCAATACCATATTTCTGCATTAACTTATCAGCTTTTGACTTTGTTCGGTTCACAATCGCAGTAACTTCGATGTCATAACCTCTTAGTCGGACATTCTGCCATCCCTTTGTATGAAAATCACCAGCAAATCCAGCACCACAAATAGCCACTTTTATAATATTACGCATTAATAGACTCCTATATTTACCTTGATAATCCTATAACCAACAAATAAAGAGCCAAAACTCCTATAATAATCGTCTTTTTGTTAAAAATATCCAGCTTTTTCTTTTCAGATTTTATCTTGATTTCCTCAAGACCTGCATTTATTACCACGGGTTCACTCATCACTGATTGATATTTGCTATTACCTTTCCAGATTGCAACAAGGCTCCATTCCCCTTCTGATATAATCGGTGCATTAAAACTAAATTCACCATCCATATTTGTATAGGTGTTTGCCACATAAACTAGATCATCAGGAGCAGTAAGCATTAGCTCAACTTGTTCTGGAGAAGTCAATTTTGCAACAATACGCCCACGATAATTAACTCTTGTTTCTGGTTTTATGTTCTTTGGTGGAACTTCAATCCATTCAATTTTACTTGATTCACCCGTAGATTCTTTTTTTGACACAATTTCGCCTTCTGTATTATCTGGCATAATTGATGACATGGTTGATGAATATTTAGCTTCGGTATCAGTTTGGCTAACTGCTGGAATCTCATCAGTAATTGTTGTTTCCCATGATTTTATCGTCAGATTTCCTGCAGAATCGCTTGCAGTAACTTTGCAATAAAGCATTTTTCCAATATCATCTTCAGTAATTGTAATTTTGTATATCCATGTTTCGTTATCGCCTTTGGTCATACTTTTATAGCCAGTGAATTGCGTAGTTGGGCTAATATGATAATCAAATTCTGGTGCTGAGTCAATTCCACTTTGGCTATCAGCAATATTTACGCTTACTATAACCGTTTTTCCTTCTTTTTTGATCTTCCAATTTTCTATTGATGGCGGAAATCTGTCAAGTTTCAGACCCGATATGGATTTCGGCTTTTCCTCATTTCCAACAACATCAATACTCCAATATTCAAGAGTATTTTCGCCTTGTTCATCTATTCTGGGCTGTCCATCTCTGTCTAACTGCCTTTCATATCCGTCGTTTATTTTATACATTGTGCGGGAAATTCCACTTCCATCGCCATCATCTGCTTTTAAAGTAACGTTAAAATCTGATTTTCTCCATTTGCCATCTTGATCATGGGTTGTATTTGGGGGTTGATTATCCAATCCAAAAGCATCAGATAAATCTCTTGCAGTTAAATTATCATTATCCGTTGCATTTACCTGTATTCTAACATCATTGGCAATTTCGGAAACAACGCCCTTTGTATCCCATTCAATCGTGTATGGTGATTCCGTTTTTTTTGCTATCTCAATCCATTTTATCCCATCAAGCGAATAACTAAATTTTACCTCTGAGATAATTCCATCAAGATCATTTGGCTCTGCGCTTAATGTAATCTTACCGCCTTCCCATTTTTTGAATTTGCTTGTTAATTTGACTGTTGGTGGTATTTTTGCACTTCCAATAATTTCTTGTTGTTCAACGCTTTCACCTGTATTTCCTGCAAAATCCTCACATCTAACCATATAATATAGTGGCTCATTGAATTTTTCAATCCATCCGCCAGAAGGTTCTGGTATATCAAAATACCATAGATCGTCTGCTTGCGTCATATCTGTATAATTACTATAAGATGATGTTGCACCAATTTTATATTTTATCTGTGGGATTTTTCCATATAAGCCACTACCATTTTGATCAATAACCGATAATGAGATACGAAAAGCACCCTTATAATCTTTTGATATTATCTGTGGTTCTTTTGCCCAATTTGAAAATACGGGAGGCAATTTATCAAGTTTTATATCTGCAATTATCTTATGCTCTTCTTCGTTTCCTAGTCTATCAACACTCCAATATTCAAGTGTGTTGATCCCTTGTGTTGTTATTTTGGGTTGACCATCTATCTTTATATTTTTTCTATTTCCATAATTAAGCCTATAAAAAGTATCAGTAAGACCACTGCCATTACCATCAGTTGCCGAGAGATTTATAGTAAAATCGCTTCTATGCCATAATCCGTCATAGTCAAGCGATGTAATTGGTGCTTGATTATCTATTGAAAAGCCCTTTTCTGATATGCTCATTGCAGACATACCCGATGCTTTTTGTGTAGTTGCTCTCAATCTTATATTTGCAATAACACCAGATAAAAGCCCTCTTGTATCCCAGTCAACTGAATATGGAGGTTCTGTATCTATAAATATGTCATTCCAAGTATTGCCATCTTCGGTATATTGAAAGACAACCTCTTTTGGATTTCCAACAACATCAGCCTCCAAACTTAATATGCCTCTTTGCCAGTTATCATAATCCGCTTTCAAAGCTATATTTAATATTTCTGTTACTCTTATTCTCCAGAAGTTGATATTGCCGTCATCACCAGTTGATAAAAGATTTTTACCATCAGAAGTAATTAAAATAGCGTTTATTTTCCCTTTATGCTGTTTTAATTCACTTATAATCACACCAGAACTCAAATCCCAAATAACAATAGAACCGTTTTGCTGACCAGAAGCCAATATGTTGCTATCAGGGCTAAATTGTAAGCCTTTATCAGTTGTAATGCTTGCTTTCTGACTAGGCAAAGTTATTTTTTCTTCACCAGAATTTACATCCCATATTTTAATTAATCCGCTTGTTGAGCCAGAAACGATCATGACTCCATCAAGGCTGATACTTACTGAATTAATACTCGCTGAATCAGCGTTTATATTTAATAATCTATTACCTGAACTTGTATCCCATGTTTTTACATAACCGTCTTTTGAGCCAGAGACAACAATTTTCCCATCTTCTGAAATATCAATTGAATTTACTGCGTCTGTGTGTCCAGAAAGCGTTCTTAATTCGCCTCCTGACTTCATATCCCATATTTTTATTAGCCTGTCGTCTGAAGCAGATACGAGAAAAGAGCCATCTTTATTAAATTTAATCGAATTGACTCTACTTTTATGACCCTTAAAAGTCTTGATCCGTTCTTTATAATTTGCATCCCACAGAATAATATCACCTGATTCCAAACCTACAGCGATAATATTTCCATTAGGCGAAAATGTGATAGACGTAACAGGATGTGAATTTCTTATGATAGCTTTAATCTCTTTTTTGCTTTCAAATTCATATAGCTTGACATTTCCATCTATTGAGCCTACTGCAATAGTATTGGCATTATAGCTTAATGATGTTATAGATTTTTTATAATTAATTGATGGCTTGGAAAATATAAATTCGTAGGACATGCCTTCTATACAAAAGGCTTCATTTGATAGCATTATAATAGACAAAGCCATTATCAATAAAAGGTATATAATCGTTTTCAATCTCATTTACTTACTCCTAAAACAAATATAAAATCAAAATAAAAGAAAAATGCCAATTACATAATAATACGAGTTTTTTCACGCTTGATCAAAGGAAGTGATAATATCGCGCATATCATAAAAATAACAGAAAATACAAGAAACGTTCCCTTAAATCCACCCATGATTGAACTTAAATATTGTCCGAGAAATAATGAGACTACGACACCAAGATCACGCCATACAAACGTTGCGCTAAACCCCAAATGACGACGTTCTGATGAAACAGAATCTCCGATCATAGCCATCGTTGCAACAGGAACAAGCCCTCCCTGTATTCCAAGACTCAAAGCACTAAACGCCAATGTTAACATATTTGACCATAGCCCCGCCAACAGCAAACCAATAAAACTTATTGCAAATGAAATAAATAAAGTTTTTCCACGTCCTAATTTATCAGAGACAATTCCACCAGCAAAACTGAGAATCGCCCTTGCTAGTGGCGCAAATACCGCCGCACTGGCAAGATAAGCTAATCCATGATCTTTCGCAACACCAGTGAAAGCACCTAGCATTAGACCAAAACTCAAAGATGAAGCAAATAAGTAAAAACTTACAATCTTTATCTTTGGATCAAGCATCATGGAAAATGCAATTTTTACATTAAACTCTCTAACAACCTTTTTCTTTGGGACAGATAAAATCACTATATTGCCTATCAATATGGCAAAAAAAGCAGTTAAAACAGAACGATCCAAGCCCCATTTTTCGCCGATAATACCAAATACGAATACTCCAAAAGCGAATCCGAGATGGGTTGCACCATAGAAAATACCCGATGCCATACCATACCTTGATGATTTTGAGGCATCAAGCACCTGAGTGCTACTTGTTATCCATAACGCAGCAGCACCCCATCCCCAAACAAGAGCAACAAGTATAATTAACGGATATTGCTTTGTTAAATAAAGCACCAATACAAATCCAGAATATGTCAGCGACCCTAAAAAAATTGACAAATAATCACCAAGAAGTTTTATTGTATAATTAACAAACAAACGCCAAAACAAGAATGTTGAGTATACGACCATAAGTATAGCTGAACATTTCATCACACTCCATTGGGTCGTTTCCTGCAAATATGGTATAAGAAATTGCTGGAATGATGACCCAATGAAGATAAAGAAGAATGCAACAGACAGAATCTTTAGGTCACGTGAGAGATATTTTTCCATTTTTATCCTTCATAACGGACATAGTTTCTCAGTGTGCCTATTTTTTCGACACTTGCTTCCATTATATCGCCCGGTTTTATAGGGGCAATACCCGAAGGTGTGCCTGTTGAAATTATATCCCCCGCCTCAAGTGTTATCATACCTGATATATACTCAATCAAATCAGGAACTTTGAATATAAGATGTTTGGTGTTGCTCTTTTGTCGAACTTCGCCATTGACTTTCATTTCAAGGTTGAGTTCCTCTGTTGGCGAAATCTCATCAGGCAAGACAATGTAAGGACCAATAGGACAAAAAGTATCCATACTCTTCGATCTAAACCAGGGATTTCGCAATTCAAAATCTGCGCTTTGCATTGCTCTTGCGCTTATATCGTTCAGAACTGTATAACCTGCGATATAATGGCTTGCATCATCTTTTGAGACATTTTTTGCCTTTCTGCCGATAATTACAGCAAATTCAACTTCTGGATCAACTCGACCAATATCGGGTTTTATGACGACATTTTCTTCGGGACCAATTATTGAGCTAGGTGCTTTACAGAATATAACTGGCTCTTTTGGCGCTTCTCGCCCTGATTCTTCTGCATGATCGGCATAATTAAGCCCTAGTGCAATTATCTTTGAGGGATTATTTATCGGTGGATTTACCTTGACCTTACATGGAATGATATAGCGATCTAAAAAACTATGCCTCTCTAGAAATAAAAGCACTTCTGCAAATATTTCAACATCAAAAAGGTTGTTCTGTATAAGTTCCATGATGTCAGTAATCATAGGGCATACTTGCTCTTTTTCAACGAGATCATAAAGTTGAAGTCCCGCAGAAAAATCAACTATTCCCCTATCTATTTCGATACCAATTCTTTTGCCGTAGTTTCCTTCATAAGATAGTATTTTCAATGTTTTTTCTCCTTAAAATTATGGTAGAATCTTCAATATCTCTCAACCTTTACATACTTATCAGATTTTAATAGAGCAATACGCAACTTAATCAAGCCAACATTGCATTTCCCCCGAAAAATGCTTTCAATAATTCTCCACCTTTTGGTTTTGGAATTTCCCGCCCTTCTTCTTGCGCTGTTTGCATCCAGAGTTCCATTGCTATCATAATCTCTTTTAGAGCATCATCTTCATTATCTCCAAAAGCGGAACAGCCTGGTAATTCTGGCACAACTGTAATATATCCTTCATCATCTTCGCTATAAAATATCTCTATTGCATACTTATTCATCTTTTTCTTCCAATAAGCCGTATTTATCAATAACAGATATAAATTGCTTGATTTGATAAGGCTTGGCTTTTCCCTTAACATTCTGAAAATTCAGCATTTCCTTTATACCGTCTCTGGTGTATATAAGATGACTACCTTTTCCACCTTTAAACCTAAAACCAAACAATTCTACTGCTTTGCATAGTTTATCAAACTTGACATTATTCGGATTACGTTTTAGTTCCTCTAAATATCATCTTTTTTTAATGGCATGTTTCATACTCAATTCGTTGTTTTTGGATCACATCTTATGTGTCAGATTTTTGATAGTCGAGTAAAGGTCTTTATATATATCATAAGTTTCGCTATATCTTTCGTGCATTACAAGATTAGGATAATATATTTCTTTTTCTTTTACAAGCAATTTTACAGCCTCATCGATAGAATTATATTCTCCGATACCAACTCCCGCAAGTATCGCAGCACCAAGACAACCACATTCAGAAACCGCAAGAGCAACAACTTCTTTTCCTGTTATATCTGCTTTTAATTGTAACCACATAGGCGATTTTGCCCCTCCGCCCATTGCACGAAATCTGCCGATCTTCACATTAGCAGCGTTTTCCAGAGTTGTTATATAGTATCTTAATTCGTAAGTAATACCTTCGATCAAAGATTTAACAAACTGCTCCCTTGTAGTCCCAAGTGTAAGTCCAGCGATAACACCCTTTGAGTTGGGATCAAGAGCAGGCGTTCCACTACCGACAAAATGAGGCAAAACATATATCCCTGTTGGTCCTTCTGGAATATCCTTTAAGATGAGATCATATACATCAATTCCTGTTTTTTCAGATTCCTGAACCATATCTTGAGCAAAATTGTTCCTATACCATCTTAACAGATTACCGCCTGTATAGCTAAAAGCCAATGCGACATACATATCTTTTTTTACATGCGGATAGACAGGATAATTGTTGTTGAGCATATTTTTATTGAGAGGTGGTTCATTAAATCCGACAATGACACATTCAACAGAACCGAGTCCATCAACTGCTATTCCTTCAGATACGACTCCTCCGCCAAGTGCGTTGACAGGCTGATCATGTCCGCCTGTAACAGCGACAGCACCTTTTGCAAGCCCTAGCTCTTCTGCAATAGATGATGGTATTTCACCGACTATTTCGCCAGCAGGCTTTGGCGTTGCAAGCATTGATGGATCAATTCCTGCAATAGAAAGTATCTCATCAGACCACTTCTTTTTTCTAATGTCAAAAGCCATTGTCCTTCCTGCGAGTGAATAATCAATAGTCGGTTCTAATCCTAGCTTAAAATACGCAAAATCCTCATATAAAAGCAGTTTTTTGGCTTTGTTAAATATTTCTGGTTGCTCTTTTTTCAACCACATCATTTTATTGATAGAAAAACTTGGATGCAGAGACATACCAGTTATTTGAAAAACCTTTTCTTTGCCGAGAGTCTGATTCCAAGATTCTGTCTGCTCAATAGCCCTGTTATCGACAGAAGTCATGCTATTAGAAAGGATTGTTCCGTCTTCTGCAATCGGAGTAAAAGCCTCACCAAGCGTAGTAACGCTTATTGCTTTTACCGGATCGCTTTTGACTTTGTGTGCAACCTCGCTTATAACTTCAGATACACATTTCCATACCTTATTAGGATCGACCTCTGCCCAGCCAGGTCTTGGATACATCTCACCATATTCACGATAAGAATGTGCCAAAGGCTTTCCTTCTACATTAAAAACAATAGCTTTACAACCAGTTGTCCCAATATCTAATCCCAGAAGGCTCATAATTTATACTCCATTAATTTTTTTCTTGCAATTATTTATATTATTGTTATAATCATCATAGACACTCTGATTTTACAATTGTAATAAGAAAAGTGTCAAGCCTTTCTTTTATATTTGACATTTTGATCTGTATTGTGTATAATCCGTTATTCAGAAGATTATTTCTGTTCTGTCTTTGTTTATAATATGCCTAATGAGTCAGTGGCTACTACTAAGTATTGGTTAGCCCTTAGCCTTATAAAAAATCTAGGCTCAATAAAAACCCAATTATTAATAAAAAGATTTGGAAATATTGAATCTGTGTTTTCTGCTTCTATTGCAGAAATAATGAGGCTGAATAAATTAAGTCCTGAATTAGCTCAAGAGATCATCAAAGCAGGACAAAACATTGCTGAATATGAAGAACTCATTGGACAAATGGCAAATTGCGGAATCGAGACTATCTGTCCTGAAAGTCTCGATTATCCATATTTACTCAATTATATAAAAGACCCTCCCAATATTTTATACAAAAAAGGGGAGTTGCCAAAATCCGATTACATGGCAATTGCAATCGTTGGAACTCGATATCCAACTAAACGAGGATCAAAAATTGCTGAAAAAATAGCCGAAAAACTTGCTAATAATAACATTATTGTAGTAAGTGGACTTGCAAAGGGCATTGATACTTCTGCTCATAGAGGGGCGTTAAATTGTAAAGGTAAAACTATTGGAGTAATTGGTTCTGGATTGAAAAAAATTTATCCTGATGAAAATCTTGAATTAGCCGAAGAAATTTGTTATAATGGCTCTATCATTTCAGAATGTCCTCCGGATGAAACAGTATCGAAAGGAAGATTAATACAGCGTAATCGTATAACAAGCGGTATTTCATTGGGAGTTATACTGATCGAACCAGAACAAGGTGCAATTAATACAGCACTATGGGCAACAAAACAAAAAAAGCGTGTTTTTATATATGGCTTAAATAATAACCAAGAAATAGAAAAAACTATTAAGAGAATAATAAGAATAGTTGATATAGATTGGATTGATATATTAATAGAGCATTTACCTTCTTTTAAAAATTCTCTGTTATTAGGAGATTCAGAAGATTCTTTTGAGTTATTTTAATTTTTTTGTAATTTTAATGGCTTTAGCCCAAATAAAATTAAAATTTTCTCTTTACAAATTTTTTCAAGTCTGTTAAACTAATAAAACATTGGGATTGACTAAAGCCTTATTATTGTTAATAATATATCCCTAATATGTTATTTACTGAAAAAGATTTTTCACTTCATTCAAAATGACAGCAAAATGTCCCCCTGAATGTTGTGAAGGGTCTTCCTGAATTAACACAAAAAGTATAATTTCCTAGACAATGAAAAAAATACTAGACAAGAATAAAAGGAGGTGTTATACTAGGGTATTGTTTAATTTATAGAACCTTGACTTCCCTGTTCGTTATTTTTAGTATTAAAAAGTAAAAAAATATTGATTTTACTTTTTATCTATGTTAAATTTTTCTTGATTTCGTGTAACAGTTGTGTTATATATAATAATTGTTACATATTTAGGTTATTTGATTTATATTACCTTTTGGTATTATGTTGTTATTTCGTATTTCTCTTTATGAATAGGAGAATGTATCTTCGGCCCTATTTTTCAGTTATAGTAAGATCAAATATCGGGTCGAAAACAGGAAAGGGGTGATGAGGGAAGCTACTCTTAGTTGACTTATGCGATACTTGAGAAACACTGTATTGCTGGCGTATCTCACAGTTTATAATTTTATTGGTCCCTGTGAGATTTGACAAAAGCTCGATGATAAGGAGTGACGGTGATGAAGAAATTACTGAGAATTTCTGCCTTGATGACCGCTGCTTTAATGATTTTCATTATGATTGGTTGCGGTGGAGACGACGAAGAAAAAGATACAACCCCCCCAGAGCTTAAAAGCGCAAGCCCTGCTTCTGGTGCGACATTACCTGCTAATGCTACAATAACTTTGACTTTTAGTGAAAAAATGGGTTCAGTAACAGTTTCTCCGGGAACAGCAACTCTTGGTGCTGATGGTAAAACTGCTACAGTTGCCCCTGCTGGCGAAAGGCCTGCTGGCGCACTGACAATATCCGTCAATGGTAGCGATGTTGCTGGAAACGCAATGACCGCAGCATCACTTTCCTATACAGTTACAGCCTCCGATAAAGATGCACCAAAGATTGATGATGCCGCTTGCGATCCAAAGAACGGTGCAACTGGTGTTGATCCAGCCAAAGTTAGCGAAATTAAAATAGTCTTCAACGAACCAATGGCTACTGCAAAATTGGATGCTGCTGGTGACCTTGAAGGCAAAGTCTCGGCAGAATTTGATAAGAATAAGACTCTTAAAGTTTCATTCCTCGGTGGATTCAAACTGGGTAATGAAATGGAAATAAAGCTTACTATTAGTGGAACAGACCTAGCAGGAAATGCTCTTGCAACCACTACATACAGCTTCACAACAATGAAGAAAGAAGGATAATATTACATTTCGATATGTAATTTTTGCTTCACTTCATTTGGGCAAGCTAGGCAATATGCCGATCAGGCATGTTGCCTTTTTTTCTGCTATCTAATATGACGCTTTTGATCTTGACATTCAGACAAAGTTACTTTAAAATATCATAACTGTTTTTAAAGTAATCTCTTAAAGACAAAAAGTTGTTAATGACGTTTCTAATTTAATCTAATTCCATCTAGGGAGTGAATCTTTTAAATGCTTGAGGTAAAAGTCAAAAAAGACGAATCAATAGACAAAGCTCTTCGCCGTTTCAAGAAACAATGTGACAAAGAAGAATTAATAAAAGAGATGAAAAAGCGAGAGCGTTACGAAAAGCCTAGCGACAAACGCAGAAAAAAAATGGTTAAAACACAACGAAGAGGCAGAGACATGGCTTAATGCTGTGTCTATCAATCTCCGATATAAAAGCTTATGGGCTTTATTTGAAAAAGTAAAGTCTTTTGGATGCAGGAACATTGCTCATAATACTCTGATTAAACTTTTTGATAAGTCCTCTATTTACTGATTTTTAAACCTACCAAAAAATAATATAATAAATCAGTTTTTCGTCGTTTAAAAGCTTACAAAACGACAAAAGAGGTTATGAGCGATGTTCTATCCTTTTATTTCATTAATGAACAATCCTTTTTATGCCAACCTTGTCTAAATATGTGAAATCCCAAAGTCTTCATAATTAATTAAATTTTAACTTGAATAGGTCTAATCATGCTTTCTATACTTATAATTGATAACGAATATGCAACACAAACACTGCTTGCCAATTTGCTAAAACAACATGGATATAAAGTAAAAGGCGATTCGGATATTGGTAAATATGTCGAGCAAATCAAAAATAATGAGTATGATCTTATATTAACCGATCTGAACCTAAAAACCATCAATACAATAGAACTACTAAAGCTAGTAAAACAACTAAATCCAAATATAGAAGTGATCATTTCGACAGAATACGGCTCTATTGAATCTGCAGTAGAGATTATGAAACTTGGTGCTTTTGATTATATGCTAAAGCCTATCGATTCCGAAGAATTACTTATTAAAGTAGAAAGAGCGCTTGGAAAAAAGCGAATGTCCGAAGAAATAGAGCGATTGCAAAACCAGTTTATTAATGAATATGGGCTTAATATGATAATCGCCGAAAGCGATGAGATGAGAAAAGTTTTGCATAAAGTCTCAATAGTGGCAGAAGGTGATAGTTCGATCCTGATTCAAGGGGAGAGTGGAACAGGAAAAGAATTAATATCAAAGGCAATTCATAGTAGCGGTCGCCCCGGGAAACCTTTTGTTCCTATTAATTGTGGGGCATTGCCAGAGACATTGCTAGAAAGTGAAATCTTTGGATACATGAAGGGGTCATTTACTGGCGCAAAATTCAACAAAAAGGGGCTTTTTGAAGAAGCAAATAACGGAACTATATTTCTTGATGAAATCGGTGATATGTCCTCTTCTACACAGGTAAAATTGCTTCGTGTCCTAGATTTTGGTGAAATAAGGCGACTTGGAAGTAATATTCCTGTATATGTCGATACAAGGGTTGTTACTGCAACAAATAAAGATATGAAAGCATTGGTCAAATCTGGCAAATTCAGAGAAGACCTTTATTATCGCCTAAATGCTATAACAATAACCATCCCTCCTCTTAGAAAGCGAAAAGCTGATATTATTCCTCTTGCAAAACACTTTCTTAAAGTCTATAGCAATAAAATGAATAAAGACGTCCAAAAAATTGCACCTGAAACACGACAGATCCTAATGAAATATGACTGGCCTGGGAATGTTCGTGAATTAGAAAATGTTATAGAAAGAGCAATAGTTCTTGCGCAATATGATACTATTTTTCCGTATGATCTACCTCTCAATTTTCAATATGATCAGCCTGACATTATCAAACAAGCTATAAATGGTAATTGGAATATTGAAAAACTTGAACGTGAATATATAGCTAATATGCTCAAGGAATCCTCTGGAAATTTACTGCAAACCACTCAAAATTTAGGTATTGCAAGAAATTCTCTTTGGAGAAAAATTAAAAAATATAAAATTTCCTAAAACTCTAATTATGACGGAGGAAAAAATGCTCATAAATAAAAAGATTAAATCAAACCTAATTGTTATCCTGTCTTTATGTTTTATTGTTTTTTCAACCGTAGTTTATGCAAGGGCTTTCCGCACAGCAGTCTTGCCAGATAAAGGAGCAAATTTTGGTTGCGCAACTTGCCATAATAGCCCAAACGGCGGAGGCGCAAGAAATAGCTTTGGTATTGATTATGAAAAGATTGCTATACCTGCGGGTGATAAATATACTGATGCATTAGCAAAACTCGATTCTGACAAAGATGGATTTACCAATGAGCAGGAATTTTCTGCAAATCCTGTTACCAACCCCGGCGACCCAAATTCGCACCCACCAATACAGCAAGCAGTAAACATAAAAGGGAAAATCTTTGGCACTTGGGGAAAAATAAAGTCCATAAAATAGTATTATACTTCTGATGTAAAATGATCCTTAAAAATCTCCATTTAATAAAGGAAATTTTTTAAGGATTCTCTAGTAAAGTCTTTTAAAATGGCAGTTTCATTGGCTTAGATTAATTTTATACAAAAAGTATTATCACATTTTCCAATTGAAATATGGTATAATATAAAGCATCTTATTTTTGCGATGTCTAGAGCAATCAAACTAGAGGCTTGCTATCAAAATCTATTGAAGGAGTATATTTATGTTTAAGCTTGCAGTAATAAGCGATGAAATATCCCAAGATTTTCAGACTGTTGTAAATGTGGCATCTGAATACAAACTGAATGGTATTGAAATACGATCTGTATGGGATAAGCCTCCGCAAAATATAACTGAAGACGATATGTCAACAATGAAAAGTATGATTGATAAAGCTGGACTTGACATTGTTGGTATAGCCTCGCCATTCTATAAATGTGATATTGATAATGCACAAGAGAGAACTAACCATATACAAATATTAAGAAAATGTATCAAAATGGCAAAATTCTTTGATACAAATATAGTGCGTGGATTCGCCTTTTGGAATACAGGCAAAACAGAGGAATTATGGGATCAGATACTTAGCTACTATCAAGAACCTGTAAAAATTGCTGAGTCCGAAGGAATAATAATTGGTCTTGAAAATGAAGCCTCTACATCGCTTTCTACAGCCAAATTGACAGCTAAGTTTATTACAGAAATTGACTCTCCTAATGTTAAGGGTATTTGGGACCCTGCAAACGAAGTCTATGCAAAGGGCGGAGAAAAGCCTTTTCCAGATGCCTATAACCGTATGAAAAAGCATATAATCCACTGCCATGCAAAAGACGCAGGAAATAATGAAAAAGGCGAACCAGAATCGGTTCCAGTTGGCACTGGTGTTATAGACTGGAAGGGACAGATAAAAGAGTTATTGGATTCTGGATATAAAGGTTATCTCTCTCTTGAAACTCATTGGCGACCTAAAAAGGCTTTATCAGAAGATTTACTTAATCGCCCCGGTGGATCCGCTTTTTCAGAAGCAGGTGAAGAAGCCAGTCGTATCTGTCTTGATAACATTTTTGGCATCCTAAAAGAGCTTAAAGCTATATAATGCTGTCTTAACAAAATTGTTGATTGCATTTATCTTGACAACATAATTAGCCTATTATATACTATTTTAAGTTTAGGTTTGTATTAGATGATTTGTATAAGATTTATATCACATGCTTTGTTTAAGGAAGGATAGTCAACAATGGGAAAGATTAGAGTAGCTATTGCAGGTGTCGGAAACTGCGCTTCTGCCCTAGTTCAGGGGGTGGAATATTACAAAAATGCAAAGGAAAATGAATTTGTTCCCGGACTTATGCACGTAAATCTTGGTGGTTATCACATAAGAGATATCGAATTCGTTGCTGGTTTTGATGTTGATAACAACAAGGTAGGAAAAGAATTCTCAGAAGCACTTCTCGCACCACCTAATAATACGATTCAATTTGCCAAAATGCCAAAAATATCTTTTGAAGTTCAAAGAGGTCCTACAAAAGACGGGCTTGGTAAATATTATAGAGAAACGATAACTGAATCAAAAGAAAAGCCTGTTGATGTTGCCAAAATACTTAAAGAACGTGAGGTTGATGTTCTGATTAATTATTTGCCTGTTGGCAGTGAAGATGCTGTAAAGTGGTATGCAGAGCAGGCTCTAGAAGCCAAATGTGGAATGGTGAATTGTATACCCGTATTTATTGCAAAAACAAAGGAATGGCAAGAAAGATTCAGATCAGCAGGTGTTCCTATAATAGGGGACGATATAAAATCACAAGTTGGTGCAACAATTGTGCATAGAGTTTTAACAAGGCTTTTTAGAGATAGAGGTATAAAGCTGGTTGACACTGCACAACTAAATGTTGGCGGAAATATGGACTTCAAAAACATGATCGAAGAAGAAAGACTCAGCACAAAAAGAATGTCTAAAACAGATGCTGTCGTTTCTCAATTGGATTATGACATTGGAGCAGATCACGTCCATATTGGACCTAGCGATTATGTTCCATGGTTGACTGATAGAAAATGGTGTTATATAAGCATGAGAGGAACAGCATTTGGTGACGTGCCATTGAATCTTGACCTAAAGTTAGAAGTTTGGGATTCTCCGAATTCTGCTGGAATCGTTATAGATGCTCTCAGATGTTGCAAAGTTGCGCTTGATAGAGGCATATCAGGTGCGCTGATTGCCCCATCATCATATTTTATGAAATCTCCTCCGATCCAATATTCTGACTCAGAAGCAAGAGACATGGTAGAAGCCTTTATTGCTGGAAGATAAAAACCTTGTTGGTGATGATATTTCATTAGAAAATCATTACCAACATTTATATTTGATACTCTCCTTAATGCACATCCGAAATTTTTCCTGATTAACCAATAACCATACAACACTTTACATGCAAAATTCACTATGATACCATTAAGAGATACAATCCAATCAAGATCAACACCAATAATGACTGTCAGCCTAATTATAGCAAATGCGGCTGCATTTATATTTCAGCTGTCGTTAGGTCAAAATCTTAATGATTTTATAACTGTCTATGGATTTGTTCCGTCAAAATTTTTTCATCTAATAAGCAAAGGAAATATCCTTGCTGGTTTATTTCCTCTTTTTACCAGTATATTCTTGCATGGCGGATGGTTTCATATAATAGGTAATATGTGGTATCTATGGATATTTGGCGATAATGTCGAGGATCGGGTTGGGCATTTTAGATTTGTAATTTTTTATATATTATGTGGAATTTCTGCAGGATTAATTCATGGCTTTACAAATCCCAATTCTGGGATTCCGACTATCGGAGCAAGCGGTGCAATCGCAGGTGTTATGGGTGCTTATTTTGTTTTATATCCAAGAGCCAAAATCTGGACTCTTGTTCCAATATTCTTTTTTGTTCAGTTTATTGAGATACCAGCATTCTTTTTCTTGGGATTCTGGATTTTGATGCAGTTTTTCATGGGAACATCTTCGTTAGGTATTGGCTCTATGCAGGGTGGTGTTGCTTGGTGGGCGCATATTGGCGGATTTGCTACAGGAGCATTGCTGATATTTATTTTTCAAAAGAGACAACGTAATTTACCTAGACAATATGCAGATCAATATCGTCCTTGGTGATTTTTTTATCGGAGGCTTGTTTTATGTCTTGGATTTTTCAAATATTTTGGATATTTGTTATGTTAACTGCTTTAGCCCCAATTATACAAAGGCGTATGCTTGAAACCGCAAGGCTGAAAATCATAAGAAATTTAGAAAAAAAGCGTAAGAGTCGGGTTATTGCATTAATTCATAGACAGGAAACGATGAATATACTTGGTTTTCCTTTGATCAGATATATCAATATTGAAGATTCTGAGGAAGTTATAAGGGCAATTAATCTTACTGATGATGATGTTCCAATTGATCTTATTTTGCATACACCCGGCGGGCTTGTGCTTGCAACAGAACGAATTGCCTGCGCCTTAAAAAGACACAAAGCCAAAGTTACGGTTTTTATACCTCATTATGCTATGTCTGGTGGAACACTCATCGCTTTATCAACAGATGAGATCGTTATGGATAAAAGCGCAGTATTAGGATCAGTTGATCCGCAGGTTGGCGGTTATCCCGCCGCTTCTATACTTAAAGTTATGGAAACAAAGAATGTTGATGAAATTGATGATGAAACGCACATCTTGGCAGATATATCAAAAAAAGCAATGAAACAGCTAAAAGATTGTGTTAGAGAAATTATAAGCGATAAAATGGATGAAGAAAAAGCTGAAAAGATCGCTGATCTGTTGACTAGGGGCGAATGGACACATGATTATCCAATTACAGTAACAGAAGCCCAGAATATCGGTTTGCCTGTTACAACTGATATGCCAGAGGAAGTCTATCAATTAATGAACCTATTTCCACAACCGGGTAACAGACGACCTTCTGTGCAATATATACCTGTTCCATACCACGCCCAAGAAAAAGAAAAAAAGTCATCACATTAAGAGAGGTTTTTTTATGAGTGATAAATTAACAATTCAAGAGATAGTAGAAATAGCAATTGAGATAGAAAAAAATGGAGAAGCGTTTTATTATGAACTTGCGGAATCTGCTGAAACTGCAATACTTAGGGATTTATTCAAATATCTTTCGACAGAGGAAAAAAAACATAAAGTAAAATTTCAAGAGATATTAAAATCGGTTGGTGGATACCAGATTTCCGAAATATATTATGCGACAGAATACATGGGTTATATGAAAGCCCTTGCAGACGAAAGGGTTTTTAGAGGTGATATATATCCTGAAAATATCGCAAAAAGCCTGAAAACGCCAAGAGAAGCTATTGATGTTGCCATTAGTTTTGAAAAGGATTCCATCATTTTCCTATATGAGATGCGGGAAATGGTTGGCGATTTTGAGGAAAATGCAATCCAGATGTTACTTAATGAAGAAAAAGAGCATATTCGCAAGCTGTCTGAGATAAAGAGAAGTATAAAATAGGTTAAACATCTTATTAATAAAAGTAAGATTTAGAAGCGTTTCGCAAGGTGGTATATATGAGTTCCAGTTTACTTGATCTTAAATTAATAATGCCCGAAGATGAACAGCAGATAATTTCTGATAGCGATACTCTATATGATGTTATTATCATCGGTGGTGGTCCTGCCGGGATGACATCTGCAGTCTATACAGCACGCAAACAGCTAAAAACCTTGCTTGTCAGCAAAAACATAGGCGGTCAACTTTTATGGACATCCGATATTGAAAATTACATGGGCTATCAATACATTACTGGTGAGGAATTGACAAAAAAATTTAGAGAACAGATGGAGCAATTTCCTATTGTTGATATAATTCTTGATAAAACTGTTGAAAAAGTAGAAAGATATGATGGTAGTTTTGAGGTAATAACCTCTGATGGAATGACATTTAAGGGGAAAACGGTTATTATTGCTTCTGGCAAAAGATATAAGCCAATGAATGTCTCAGGGGAAAAAGAGTTAGTTGGAAAAGGCGTAAGCTATTGTGCAACCTGCGATGCACCATTGTTTGCTGGAAAGGATGTCGTTGTTGTCGGTGGTGGAAATTCTGCCTTTACCGCAGTTATTGACCTTATGAAGATTGCAAAGAAGATATATATTATCAACATAATGGATAGCTGGCAAGCTGATGCTGTCATGCTCGAAAAGACAAAAGATGCTGATAATATAATCAGGCTGTTATCTCACAAAGTAAATGCAATAAATGGCGAAAAAAGGGTTACAGGTGTAACTGTTGAATCCGTCAAAACACATGAAAAGATGGAATTAGACGTATCAGGAGTATTCATAGAAATAGGGCTTATCCCCAATTCTGAATTTGCTAGAGATTTGGTAAAACTCAATAACTGGGGAGAAATAGCCATAGATTGCTCATGCCAAACAAGCATAGATGGTGTTTATGCGGCTGGTGATGTAACAACCGTTCCCGAAAAGCAGATCAGCGTTTCAATAGGTGAAGGCACAAAGGCGGCGCTTTCTGCATATAAGTATTTGGTAATGAGATAGCTATTATCCACCCGTGACTGGTGGTATCACACTTAGAACATCACCTTCATTAAGGACAACATCAGTTTTTTGGTGAACGCCATTGACCATTATTACGCTTGTTGTGTTCTTTGGTATATTTAATTCATCTAGCAATTCTGCTATACTAATCCCATCTTTTACTGTGATCTTTGCCCTTTTATTCTTAGCCCCGGGCGGAAGGAACTGAGCCAGATTTGCAAATAATCTTATCTCAATATTCAATTTTATTCCCTCCTTGATGTTTTAGGAATGATTGCCATATTTTATATATGATAACATAAATTTTAATTATTATCATCCATGTTTTTTATGTAGAGTGTAATTTTTTTGGCAGAACGAAAATGGATTCTAATATTAGGGCATAAAAATAAGGGCAAAAAGTGGATTTTTATGGACAAAAAAGGGAAAATAAAAGGAAAATAAAGTGTGTTAAACGACAAAATAGCTTGTTTTTGCCGATTTTTCCGATTTCTTCACAAAAAAGAAGATTGCTAAGCAGAAAGTCTGGGGCGAGAGTTTTATTTTACATAAATATATATCGAGATAAGCGAAATAAAATGTGAACACCCACTTTTTTATCTAAAATATAGGAAACCAATTATCTAGCAGATTAATCTGCAGGGAGAACGATCATGAAATTTATCATAATACTCGGAAGTAGAAACCCAAAAGGTCAAACCGCAAGAGCTACGGATGCTCTTATTCATGGAATAACAAGTGTCGGTGGAGAATGTGAAAAAATATTCCTGCCTCAAATGAATATTGAGAGATGTAGGCAATGTGATGATAATGGTTGGGGAATATGTAGGACACAAGGGCAATGCGTTATTAAAGATGATTTTGCGTCAATTGTGAGCAAAATCAAAGATAGTGATGCGGTTGTATTTTCTACGCCTGTATATTTTGGTGATTTAAGCGAAAGCATAAGAGCATTTCTTGATCGACTTCGTAGGACTTGTATGCACGAGTCAGGAAAACAAGGCATTGCTGGCACAAAGGCAGTTGGAATCTGTGTTGCTGGTGGAGGCGGAGGCGGTGCGCCTAGTTGTTGTGTTAGTATGGAGAGGGTTCTTGGCACTTGTGGATTTGACCTTATAGATATGATACCAGTCAGAAGGCAAAATCTCGATATGAAACTCGCTATCCTTGAAACAACAGGAAAATGGCTATCTTCCAGTATATAAGAAAATGTAATGCGTGAAATGTGATGGTTAAGAGTTAATAAGTATTTACATATTACGAAATAAATCAGCGAAAATCTGCCAAATCCGTTTAATCAGCGATTCTAACTAATACTGTGATTATATAGTGTTTTATTGCTATATTTTATCACAGTTGGTTATTTATGCCCGAATTTATATCTGATCATCAAGAATTTCTGTTGACATTCAATATATATTGGCTTATACTATATCTTTGTATTTCCAGTGAAAGTATTAGAGATTTTATTTGTCAATTAATGACAAAGATCCAGTTTAGAACCAAATTTTCTTATAAAAGATAATAAATTTGGGGTTGGTGTTTAAGAGATATAATTTTATTTAGTCTCTGACATTTTAATTATAGGGATAGGAGGCATCCTATGGTAAAGTTTAACCAAAAAAGATTCTCGTGGTTACTGGTTTTTATGCTTTGTTTAGGTTTGACAATGCTTTATTGGGCTTGTGGAGGCGATGATGAGGAAACAGGTCCAGACGACACAAATGGCGGAGTTCAGACGTCTGAGGACTGGTTAGTTACTGCACAAACATCAGAAATTAAGACAAATCTCTTTGAAGTTCATGCGGATCCTGCTTCTGGCAAGGTATGGGCTGTTGGTGATTTGGGAGTAATACTTCGTTCTGACGATAAAGGTGCTACTTGGAAGAAACTTGATAGCGGAATTGGTGAAACACCTTTTCAAACAGTATATTTTGTTGATGGAAATGAAGGCTGGGTTGCTGGTGATGGAGGAACAGTTTTACACACAAAAAATGCTGGTGATACATGGGAAAAACAGAATACAGGCATAACCGAAAAACTTCGAGGTCTTTATTTTTCAAATAATAGTGAAGGATGGGCTGTAGGAGATAGCGGAGTTATTATTAGCACAAAGAATGGTGGGCTTACATGGGATCCTCAATCAAGCAAAACTAACCAACCATTAGAAGCAGTTCATTTCTCCAAACCCGGTGCTGGACAAGTCCTAATAACAAATGGATGGGCTGCAGGTGGAGGCGGAGTTATTGTACACACTGGCGATAATGGCAGAAACTGGACAGTTCAACCATCAAAAATAAGCGATCCATTATACGGAATATTTTTTGATAGCGAAAGCAAGGGTTGGGCTGTTGGAAAACTGGGAACAGTATTAAATACAACCAATGGCGGAGTTACATGGAACCGCTCCGCAGCAGCAGCTGCACAAAGCAAACCTCTTTATGATGTAGTGTTTTTAGATTCTGCTACTGGATGGACTGTTGGCTCTTCTGGCAAAATACTACATTCTTCCGATGGTAGAAACTGGGTAGCTGTGGAAAGTGGAACAACCAAAGTTTTATGGGCGGTCTCATTTGCTAGTAAAGCTGAAGGTTGGGCTGTTGGTGACGAAGGAACTATCATTTATATAAAAAAGAAATAAGCCAATAGACATTAATGTTATCTATTGGTCAACGAGATTAGTTTTTGTATTTATAAATTTGTTGAAAATCCCTCTAAATCTCCAAAGGGCGTATTGCTAATACGCCCCATGTGTATCAACTTAAGCAATTTTAATACCCCCCTTTATCCCCCCTTAAAAGGGGGGAATTATGGTAAGTTGCCTTAATAAAGGGGGAATTATAGTAAGTTTTCATGGATAGTTATTCTATAAATATTTCGTCCCTTCGGGACTATGTTGTGTTTTTTTGTGTAACTCTTAAACGTTGTAAGAAGAAAATAGACCGTTGATTTTCGGTGATTACGTAGCGTAGATTGGCTCTGATTCTTAAAAGAACTTGTAAACGATGCTATCAATTATATATATCGTGATAAGTAAGGGATAACGTGGATTGAGAATTTTATACCATTTCTCGCAAATAAGCATTTTTGGGCTATAATACACACCATTAAAATAAAAATGTATGAATTATACCACTTGCTAATTCGAAACTGTCATTCTGAGCGTCAGCAAAGAATCTATTGAGGTGCTTCACTTCGTTCAGCATGACAAATCATTATGTAATATTTGAAATGGAAACTGGTATAATTCAAGAGATAAGATTCTTCAATCGCTTCGCTCATTCAGAATGATAATTTTTGTCATCTTGCGCGAAGAGAAGAGTCTTCTCTTGCCATAAGTTAAAAACATTACTATTTGACTTTGATAGTCATAAGTGTAAGATCATCGCTTTGCGGGGCATCACCAAGAAAATCTAATATCCTATCATAGATTATCTTTATTATTTCTTCTGAATTTTTTGAGTGATTTTTTTGAAATATATTCATAAGACGTCTAATACCAAATATCTCTTTTTCTGAATTCATAGCTTCTGTTACGCCATCAGTATAAAGTAGTATAGTATCACCCGAACACAATCCTATTTGCTCTTCATTGTAATTTGTCTCTCTTATAATTCCTGCTGGGATCCCTCCCTGCTCAAGAAATACACCTGCACCATCACGAATTATGATTGGTGGATTATGACCTGCATTTGTATAAGTAAGGGTCATTTTTTCTGCATCAAGAACACCATAAAATATCGTTACAAATTCTGTTGTCCTTGTATATTCACATAAATAGCTGTTAACTTCAGAGATAATTTTTGAGGATTTTTGTATATCATCCTTTGCTGCTGCACGAATTGTAGCATGTGTTGTTGCCATCAAGATTGCACTCGGTAATCCCTTGCCAGATACATCAGCAATGACAAATCCCACTTTTTTATTATCTAGGCTAATAAAATCATACAAATCGCCACTAAGTTGACTGCATGGAACAAATTTTATCTCCAAATCAAATTTTTC
>CAZMCH010000010.1:71063-75091 GCA_964564735.1 uncultured bacterium | reverse complement strand
TTTTTGCAGGCAATGTTTATTCACCAACAGTAAAAGCAACTTTCTATAATGAAGCCAAATACACCTCACCGGGTTTGACGGGAGCAAAAGGAAGCGCCACCATAACATATTCTAACGGGATATGGAATGTTTCAATGAATTTTTCTGGGCTTCTGAAAAAGCAGGCGTATATATTCCAATTTGGTCTTCAGGGTCAGTTGGTTCCTTATTATGATATTAGCTTTACGACCGATAAAACTGGAAAATTTGCAAATACGTTTTATATTAATGACCTTGATGATGTGTTTCCTAATGGTTTTGTTGATATACTGGGCTATGCAGGAGGATACACAATGCTAAGGCTTATAGACCTATCGGGCAAAAGTGGAGGAATGCTTTTGGATTCACTTGAACCTGACGGAAATTCTCCTGATGATGATCCTTATGAAGGCACACCTGCAACTATGGTAATGAGAGCAAGGGAAGACGGTTACAGAGGATCTTTGATATTCTATTAAAGTTACCGATAGGGCAAACAAAAAGCCGTTCATAGATTGAGCGGCTTTTTTTATAGGCACTGCTATTTCTTTATCTCTCCCCAGAGGGTTGCGGATGTCTTTTCTTTGGGAGGAGCTGGATTTGTGGTAAACGGATTTAGCGACAAAGTTAGCTTGAATGGCATACTCTCATAAGTAGCCAATGGGACCGCCACATAATTTGGTTTATTCTTCCTGCCAATGTCTTTATAAACTATTAGAGTAGTAGGTTCTAATTTGGGTGTAATTTCCCATTTATCTGGCTTGCCATCATTATTTGTATCAAATGAAGCAACATTCAACTGGTTAATAAGCATGTGATATCCTATTTGATCATGGGCGTCATAATCGCGATTTGTTGCCTCAGCACCTTGTATAGCAGTCCAGTATGATGAATTGACATCGCTTGTATAAAACGCATCAACACTTCTCTGACATATAACATCTGTTCCCGGCCATATTGCTTCACAACCCGGGTCAATCAGAAACATAGCTCTATTCTGAATACCTTCACCAAAAAAGTCGCAGGAGCCGATAGCCACAACAAAATGCACTGTGCCAGCTAAATTACGATCAGGTCCGCTTGGGGTTATTTTAGATAAAATGTCATAGACAGCAATTCCTTCACCCGGTCTTGTCGTGGCATTATCGTAAAAGTCAAAATTAAAATTTACCCTTCGTGGTGAACGATAGCCAGTTGAGCCTTCCAATAACTCAGGCTTTCCGATGAATGCCCTTAGCCATATAAGCTCATAAGGTGGGTCATCATAACTGAGAACACTTATCTTGTCGCCTCTCTTTACAGTGCCTTCCCAATAGCTTGTATCATTTGTTGTCACTTTTTCTATATCCACGTATTGACCATTTAAATCACTGGTGATCAAATTTCCATATACGTCTTCTAATATAGCATAGCCATATTTGATAGATGACGTTCTTGGCTGTGGTTTTACAGGTTTTGCGGCTAGAGCAACGGAAACAAACTGAATCATCAAGATAAATACACAAATAGTCAGCAATGCTTTATTTTTGGTTAGCTTCATTTTTATCTCCTTTTATAGGTTATTACTCCGTTTTTTTCGCTACAATTTAATTTTTTACTGATTGAAACTGTAATTTCTATTTTTTTATAGAACCATTTAACCACCTGCCTCCTGTGACTCATGCAAAAGTTCCTTTATATCCACCTCCCAGAAGGTGCATTCTGGTCGTGTCTTGACGAAGCCATCCAATCCGTAAGTGATCCATCTGCCATCTGGTGACCAATGTAAGTTTGACAGGTTTATGTTATTATCATCATAACCTCTGTCATTTGTGATCTGCTTTACCGTGCCATCTTCCAATGAAGCAGTATATATCTGTGGCGGCTTCTCATCTTCATATTTGTATCCAGCAAAGGCAATATATTGCCCATCAGGAGACCAGCAGAAGTAACCTATATAATCAAGTCCATATTTCTCATAATCAAATACTTTTCTGATTATTCCACTTTGTATTGAAACAATCATAAACCTACCATTATCATCAAATAGAGCAATCTCTCTGCTATTCGGCAACCATGCGAAGAATCTACTCCCTATACTCATTATTTTTCGTTGTTCACCACCAATAGAAGGAACGACCCATAGTTCAAGCAGATCTCTAGCATAGGGGATAAATGCTATCATAGTTCCATCTGGCGACCATTTGTATGTTGTTCTTGGTCCACGTCTTGGGTCTCCTTCTGTTATCTGGATAGGATCGCTTCCATCAATATTGGCAATATATATTCCGTCTTTATAAACAGCCAACTTTGTGGAATCAGGCGACCATTGATACATACCATCCCATCTAAATGCGGTGTCATATTCCTTAAATACCTGAACAGATTGTCCGTTTATCTTATCATCCATAGACACATAAGCTACCCATAAATCTTCTCTGTTCTGATCTGGTTTCAATGAATATAATACTTTCTGGCAATCAGGAGATATTGAGCGTGGGATAGCATTATTAGGCAGGATTTTGTCTATTTTCAGATGAAATGGTTTGGTGCCTGAGATCGGTATCATCCAGAATACCATACCATTGTCGTTGCTTTCCCCCTGAGTTATTATCATCTTGCTGTCCGACGACCAGAACCTATCTTCGCTGAAGAGCGTCAGATGCTTAGCAAGCTCACATGATTCACCACCTGTAGCAGTTACCAGCCTGATAGCTGCTCTGTAATCATAGGACTGATTGAAGAATATCATTTTTGTGTCTGACTGTGAGATTATATACCCAACTTCATCAGGAGGCGTTATATCGATCTCGTGCCTATCCGATATACGGATAGCTTTGAGTTTCCAATCCAGCATATAGTGAAAAAGCCATCTGCTGTCAGGGCTCCAGAATGGAACACAGTTGATATTATCCCTTTCAACTTCCAATACTATTTCAGAATCCCCACCATCTGCAGGACTGATTCTAAGTGTCCTCCCTTCTTCATTGTTCCCCCCATAATATGCTATATATTTACCATCAGGTGACCATGAGGGATTATGAAAGCCCCTAAACTGATAATCAGCAATTTTTGTAAGTTGACCATCATTGATTGAAAGCGTCCATATACGATTTAGCTCGTATTCTGCGGTTCTTGGAAAAGCTATTTTCTCCGAGTCAGGAGACCAGCTGATAACAGGATAGATTGACTTATATTCTGTATTAAAAATTTGTATTGGTTCACCAATTGTTTTTCCTGTTTCGGGTAAAATGTGAACCATCCAGATAGCTCCTCCTGAAAAAAAGACAACCTTTTTCCCATCGGGTGAATATTTACAACAGACTGTGGGCATATCCACCAGTTCAAAGCACTCACCACCATCAAGGGGCACCACGAATCCTCTACTGAGCATGAATATCCCATCGGGTGACAGGTCTATCTCATAGGGATATCGGTAGGTAAAAACAATATCATTTTTGCCTGTAACGCTTCTTATCTTGATATATTTGGCGCCGGTTCTTTGATCAGTTATCATATTGTTTGTTGACACTGAACCGCTGGCACGGCGACGCTTGTATGAGAAAGCCCCTTTTGCCATATCCATCATTTCGTCTCTTAAATAACTCATTGCTCTGTGCATTCTGCCTTTTACTGTTGAACTAGGCACACCAAGAAAAGAAGCAATCTCCTTATATGACATGCCATCCATGTAGTAAAGTTTCAATACAAGCCTGTTATTTTCGGACAGGAACTCAATGGCTTTCATCAATGAGTTCTGAAGCTCTATTTTTTCATATTCCTCGGCTGGGTCGGATATGGTGGGATGATGCAGATAGCAGTGAAATTCATCTCCTATGATGTCAAAGGGGATCATTTCCCTATGGCTTCTGAGCTTCATCTTGCAGAGATTGAGAGTAATGCCATGAAGCCATGCACGGAATTTTGATGTGTCCCGAAGGCTTTTGAGGCTCTGGAATACTTCAACGAAGACATCCTGAGCTATATCCTGTGCGTCGTCGAAGTTCCTCAAATAGCGAAATGCCAGACCA
>CAZMCH010000010.1:14575-71053 GCA_964564735.1 uncultured bacterium | reverse complement strand
GGGCCCGGGAAGGTTGCGCCGCATCAATTTAAAAACGTTGTTGTTAAGGGGAAGAGTAAAATCAGACAAATGGCTCAGGTCAGCAAAAATGACCGAGAAATACGCCTTTTCCGGCTTAATGCCCTTAATTTGTGCAATCCGGTCAATTGCTTTGGAGCTGAACAAATCACATCCCAGACCATACACGGAATCATAGTGCCTTTGTATCAGAAGACCAAATGCTATAGCATCCCCTTTTATTGCGCCTTCTATTATCTCTTGGTCGGATTTATACATATTGGCTACACCTTATCGAGGAATTTAATTTGACATTTTAAATATATAGTTGCATAATGAGAAGAAAAGTTACGCGGAAAATTCATTTTTTTTGAAGATGAATGAAAATTTAAATATTCTCAGCAAAGACAAACATTCAAACAACTATACAAAAGTCTATCATATATAGACAAAAAAAGATATGTCATCAATAATTCAAATATAAAAAATCTCTCATTTTCTGTCACACTTTATGTGTTTGATGTGCCTAATATACTGGTTATATAATCAAGGTTAATATGATCCGGTCAATGTCAGGAGCTATGAAATGAGAACAGAGGACGGCAAGATTATAGGTCAATGTCTTAACGGTGAAACCGAAGTCTTCGGACTGCTTGTGGATAAATATAAAGCCAGTATTTATGCTTTGGTATACAGCAAGATACGCAACTTCCATGATGCGCAGGACATAACACAGGAAGTGTTTCTTGAGGCATATCGGGACCTGAGAACGCTAAGATACCGGGACAGCTTTCTGTGGTGGCTTTACAGCATCGCATATAACAACTGCAGGAACTGGCTTCGCGCACAATCAAAACGTCCTGATTCCACGTTCATAGAGGATAGCGCTCCGGAGGGTGTCGAAAGGCTAGTGCAGGCTACTAATATAGAAAATCAAAATGACAATCCTATGGACGAACACCTTCATAAAGCGCTTGACTCACTGCCTGACAAGTATAAGGAAGTGCTGACATTATATTACCTTGGTGGCATGGATAGTATTGAAATAGCAAAGGCGCTATGCACTACACCGTCCGCTATACGACAGCGACTCAGTAGGGCGCGTGTGCAGTTGAAAGGAGAGTTGGTTGACATGATGGGAGAGAGTTTCAGGCAGAGAAGATTGGACGCAGTCTTTACATTCCGTATTATTGAGTTAGTCAAACGAATAAAGATAGAGCCTACACCTAGTCTAAGAGGTTTGCCATGGGGATTATCTCTGGCAACAGGCATTTTGATAACGTTATTCAGTATCAACATAAACCTAACATCAACCGATAGGCTAATGTATTTTCATAACTTGCCTTTGGCTGATTCGAGTATTCAGCAGGTCGGGGAATATCCTGTTGATATTGCAAAGGTTTCTGAAACATCCGTTATATCAGAACAGCAAGGGAGTGATAATGGACTTGGCACCATTGTGCCAAATGCACAAAATGCTCTGTTTATGGCACCACAAGCTGATGGCGGAACGTGGACAAAAAAGGCGGATATGCCAACTGCGAGACACAGCTTATCTGCCAGCTCATTCAATGGAAAGATTTATACTTTTGGTGGTTTTGACAATAATGGTTGCTTTTCTGTAGTAGAGGAATATGATCCAATCGAGGACACATGGACAAAAAAAGCCAATATGCCCACCTCAAGAGGCTTTCTTTCTACTTGCTCAATCAATGACAAAATATATGCCATTGGTGGTATGAATGCAGGCACTTCCTTTTCGGTAGTAGAAGAATATAATCCGATAGCAAATAAGTGGACAAGAAAAGCCGATATGCTGACTGCAAGAAGCCACTTCGGCGCTAGTATGATGAATGACAAGATTTATGTTTTCGGTGGGCTGAGGATGGCAAATATGGGTCAGGAGCAAAAGAATATTACATCAGTAGAGGAATATGATTTAGCAGATAATAAATGGATAGAAAAATCAGAGATTCCAATAGAGGGACTTACATGGGCTTGCACCATAAAAGATAAAATATATGTGGCCATTATGAATGCGATGATCAGCAAGTCAATAATGCTGGAGGAATATGATCCTGCAACAAATAAGTGGGAAAGAAAAGCTGATATGCCACCTGGAAGACGATGGCCTTCTGTTTGCACATTGGATGGAAAGCTATATGCGATCGGTGGTATGTCTGATGATGATACTGATCTTACGACAGTGGAAGAATATGATCCTGCATCAGACACTTGGACAAGAAAAACAGATATACCAACAGGAAGATTCTCTTTATCAAGTAGCGAATCTAATGGACTTATCTATGCTATTGGAGGAATGCAGGGAAATAACAATGTTTGGAACGGCACAAGAACGATTCCCACAGTAGAGGAATATAATCCCAAAACAGAAAGCAAAAGCATAGACTTCAAGGGCAAATTCCCAACTACATGGGGCGACACAAAGCTTGCCCAAAACAAATAAGCCAATTTAATGATGCTAAGGAGTGTATAATACTATTTCTCTTAATTAATTGTGCAAATTAGACTATCCTATATATCACTATGAAAAGACCCCGATATAATAGAGACAATAGAAGAACTCAACACAATGCTAAACAAAGAGCGAGATGCTGAACTCAAAAGGCATATCCACATGCTAGTCCTTCTGAAAAACGGCGAATGTCGCAAACGAAAGGAGATTGCTAATAGACTAGCCGTTCATAGAAATACAATCAAGGTTATTTTTTATACCACCATACAGTCCAGAGCTTAATCCAATAGAGCGATTGTGGCAGTATATAAAGAATCACCTCACTTTTTGATTAATTGACGATTTAGAGACCTTAAAGCACGAAGTATCAAAAGTGTTAGATAAATACACATCGCATATTATTGCATCTTTGACAGGATACCCATATATTATATTAATGCCATAAATGCACAATCAATTTAGAGAAATAGTATAATGTATAATTCTTAAAACCTCCTTTTACCAAAGTGAAACTTATAGAGATTTCATTCTAAATTCTCAATTCACATTATCTCTTACCTATCCCGATATATATAATTGATAGCATCATTCAAAAGTTCTTTCAAAGACCAAAGCTAATCTGCGTTACGTATTCGACGAAAATCAACGCTCTATTTTCTTCTTACAACGTTTAATAGTTACACAAAAAAACATATTACAAGTCCCGAAGGGACGAAACATTTATAGAAAAACTATCCATGAAAACTTACCATAATTCCCCCCTTTTTAAGGGGAACTTACTGCAATTCCCCCCTTTTTAAGGGGGGGATAAAGGGGGGGGATTAAAAATCCTCTGATCATCATATACAAAAACTCACAAAAATAAAGGAAAATAAACCCCTCTCAAAACCGCATTTTTTGTTGCTATTACTTGCTTAATCCGCTTTTTCAGGTATGCTGAAAACGTCTTTTTTTCCCTCTTAAATTACACTTTTTTCCCTCTATTTTCTACCAATTTCAGAAAATTCGGATTTATAATCCTTAAAATCTCATCTAATTTATTGCTGAGTCATCTCGATTGCCCAGTAGGGAATTCTCTCATAGTCATTTGTATCATCTGCTTGCATAAAGTGTGATAATTCCTGATGATTGCTAAGAGGATCTAATTTCAATCTATGCTTTTCACCGATTTGGAATTTTGCCGCAGGCATCAGTTTTGATTTCTGCATGCCCCAAAAAACAGCGATGATTTCACTATCTTTATATTCTCCGTTTTCTACCGATATAACACGATACTTAATATACGTCAGGCAATCAGAATAAGCAACTTGGCTAGGATCAGGAACATTAGAAACCAATATGACTTCTCCTGTAACAATCAGATTTTGTTCTTTTGGTTCTTCTTGCTTTATGGATTCGATAGCAGGCACTTCTTTTTCTGGTTCGGTAGTCTTTTGAGGCTTTGGTATTTCTATTTTCTTTGCCATTTTTTGTGGTTTTGGTATATTCACAATCTTCCATTGGCTTTCAGGATTTGTAAGATCACGAGTTGGAAATTGCCAGATAACGAGTCTTTTGCCAACAAGCGCATTAGGTCTGCGTGCCAACTGCTCACGTGAGCCTGTAGCACCGCCATCATTGATAGCGATTACATCGATTGGGATACCTAGATTGTAAGCAAGGTGTTCTGCAAATCCAGCATATTCCCCCCAACCCATCTCTGCCTTTGAGAATATATTTACAAAGCTATCACCAAGTAAAACTATCGGGGATTTTTGGTTAGGCTTGATTTGTTCACCTGTTTTTGAGTCAATCACCATACCTATTTCAATGCTTTTTGGTTGATAGCAACTGTAACCTTCTGGAAATCCAAGCATATCATAAAGATCACCATATCTTGTTACTCTATCACGTTGTATTTTATATGATTCTTTTGATATGCAATCAACCAGCGCATTAGCAATTATATCATCAGATAAATATCGTGCAACAATTTCCATGCCATTCGGCGACCAATGAGTATCCTGTTCCAAGTAAAGCATTTTATCTTGTAATTCCTTTGTTTTCCATAAAATGTTTGCAGGATCAACAATTTTAATTCCTTCATCTCTCAATTTCTGGAAAAATTCATCTGCATAAATATTCACAGGCGGATCAAATTCAGACTTATATCTTTTAGTCAGATGTTCTGGATATATGCTTGATTTTCCGGGAATTGGAAGCAATATAAGATCGACATTTTGCTCTTTAAGCGTATTATTAAAGGCAATTATTGCCTCAAAAGGTCTTGATTCACCATGAAAGTTATCATTGGGCTTTGTGGCATAATCAAAACTTGGACGATAGAAAAGCCATTTATCACGACCTATGATAACTTTTTTATTGCCCTGATCGCCAAAGCAAGTCAATGGTAGTTGTAACCATGATCTTGCCAGCTTCGCAATTATTGAATTATCCTCAATCGCTTTTTCATAAGAGCGCACTTTTTCATTGGTTGGAATACCACGAAAAATATCAAATTCTATGATATGCTCTTTGCGATAGATTTCTTTGCCAAATTCTATTAACGGCAAAATCCCAATAATTAGGAAAAAACAAAGCATGATTATCCATTTTGAAAGCTTTGACTCTTGGAAACCTTGCATTATATACTCCTGCATTAAAACTGAAAATAAAGGAATGGATTAAAACTTTGTGTAAACATAGCTATCAAAGACATAATAAACAATATTATCATAATAACGACTTTAGTTGGCGTTACTTTTTCTGCAATTTTCCAGCTATGTTTGCCAAACCAAACAGCTATTACACAGCATATAAATATCAATATATGGTATCTTGAATAAATAACAGAACCGATCAATAATGCGCCTTTATATCCAGCAGATATACCAAACATTGAGCCAAGATATTTTATTGCCAACGACAAATTATCAGCGCGAAAGAAAACCCATGTAATCAGGACAATAAAAAAGTTTATGCCAATACGAAAAGGACGTGGTAAACGATGATATATGCTTTCTTTGCCGATCATTCTTTCATAGGCAAGCAATATGCCATGTATTGCACCCCATATTACAAATGTCCACTTGGCGCCATGCCATAACCCGCCAAGTAGCATTGTTATAGCAAGGTTAAGATATGTCCTGCGGGTTCCTTTTCTGTTTCCACCTAATGGGATATAGAGGTAATCTCTAAGCCAAGTTGAAAGCGAAATATGCCATCTCTGCCAAAAGTTTGTCATGCTATCTGCATGATAAGGTGAATTGAAATTTATAGGAAACTCAAATCCGAACATTAAACCTAAACCAACCGCCATGTCTGAATATCCGCTAAAGTCAAAATATATCTGAAAGGCATAGCTTATGATTCCAATCCATGCGTCATACCATATAGGCGACACTGCGCCAAAGGTTGCGTCTGCTATCTCTCCCATCGGATTAGCAAGCAATATCTTCTTTGCGAATCCTATGATGAATAGCATAACCCCCCTTGAAAATTTATCTATTGTGTGAGTTCTTTCTTCTAATTGCTCAACAATATGACTATATCGCACAATGGGTCCTGCAATGAGTTGAGGAAATAAGGACACATAACATGCAAAATCCAATAAAGATTTAGCAGGCTTAACTTTCCCATGATATAAATCAATCGTATAACTCATAGATTGAAAGGTATAAAACGAAATTCCAGTAGGAAGGACAACCTTAATTATCTCAAAGCCTGTTCTACCAAACACCTGCAAGAGCATATTTAAGTTTGATTGTGCGAATACGAAATATTTGAAAAACCCCAACAGGCTTAGATTTCCTATAATAGAAATAAGTAAGCCTAATTTTCTTTGTGTATTAGAAGATGAAAGCAGATTCCATTTCTCCGAGATCATCAATCCACAGACATAATCTAGTGCGGTGGAAAACATCATCAAAAAGACAAACCAAGGGTTAGCCCAGCCATAGAATATATAGCTTGCAAGTGTAAGAAACGGATGTCTCCACTGTTTCGGTGAAATATAATATAATAGTAAAACTATCGGCAGGAAATAAAACACAAATAAATGAGATGAGAATACCAAATCTATTTTCCTTTAGTTTTATGGCAGTTTTACCAAATCCCAAGACGACCAATAATTATATAAATCTCTTGATGCGGTTGTCCATATCACGAGTTTTTTGCTATTTATAACAGACGCGCCTCTACGTGATAGATTTTTTCTTATTCCGGGACCGCTTCCATAAGCCACCATCAAGTCAACAGGCATCCCTATTTCTTTTGCTATATGTGATGATAAACCAGCGTGTTTTGGCTCTTCAACTTGAAATACTCCGCAAAAGCTATCTCCCAAAATCACAAGAGGGCTAGATTCGCTATCTTCATAAAAACTGCCATCAGGATTAAGCACTTGTTGAGCAATGAGCGTCATTGGACGATATGTTATCTTTTCATCATCAGGAAGCATATCCCGTATATCTCCGCTTCTAGTGAATTTGGCTTCCTTAGTTTTATATGCTATCGGTTTCGGGCAAACGTCCTTATACCATGAGTATTCCTTAATACGATCAGCGATTATTTTTGCAGATACTTGCATCCCGCTGTTTGACCAGTGCGTATCCTGCTTCATATAGATTGACTCATCTTTTTTTCTAGCATCTATAAGCGCAGGCAAAAGGTCAACTATATCAACACCTGCTGATTCCAGTTCCAGCATGAGTTTTCGTGTATATGGCGTTACATAAGCGTCTTTTGGTGCTTTATTGGAAATTTTATCGGGAAAAATCTCTGTTTTTGCTGGAATAATAACAAACAGAAAGTCTATACCCTTAGCTTTAAGCTGATTTTTATAATCAACAATTGCGGGATAAGGGTCTCTATTGTTTTGTTGTTTCCTTAAATCACCACTGAGCAGATATTCCAAAGAGCCTCGAAAGAAAAGCTGACCATCTTTGCCTATAAATCCCTTTATCTCCTTTGGACGTTCATTTAGAATTTTTTCAATGTCTTGGCGAAATGCAGTTAGGCTTTCTGCCCATTTCTCCCAACTACCTTCGCCCCATATTTCTAGTTCATTATTTAATCGCTGAATATTATTTAATGTTTCAGGTTCTTGGATTCTAACTGATTTATTATCATTTTTTTTGATAATAAATATGTTATATATAGGCGATCCATAGGGATTTCCACGAATTATCGCAGTTGCATCATCAATCTTTAAGCCTTTTAATGTATTTATAATTTCTGGCTCAGTCTTATCATTAGGAAACTGTCTATAAACCTTCATATCAAAAGTTTCAGTTTTAACAGCCTCATACCATTTTGCAGAGAGTTTATAGTAATAATCCTTTATTTGTTCATCATTAAGTTCATAAGATATATACTTTGATTTAAGATGATCCAGCAATTGCTTGGAATATTTGGATTTATCTATCAATCCATATATTTCCTTAAATCCGTCATTATCTTCATCATCTATGCTATTAATGAAATTGGCATATGGCTCAAACTCAATCTTAATCCATATTTCATCTTTATTTGTATCTATATAGGCAGTTGCGATCTGCTGAATAGGAAGATTAACATTATCGTTACCCCATTTCTGTTGACTGACGTTTATGCCTATTTTCATAAGCTCAATTGTTTGGTCATAATCCCAATCCGCAAGAAAATCAATCATTGGAGACCATGACATAGGCAATGCTTTGTCGGCTTGACTCAATGGAGTTTGCTCTATACGATCACAAATGGAATCAGGGATAAGCGATTCACCAAAGTTTAGTTCTTTAATATTTAATTGCTTCTCTGGTTGTGCAAGATCAGGAAAATTTTGACGGTAGAGTAAAGGATTTTTGTCATAAGCGTAAAAATCCAGATTAGCAAGGGTTGGATTATTGATTATTCGAATCATGATCTTTGATTCTTTTCTATCAAAATCAGAATTGAACTTTGAGATTGTATCTTCATTAACAGAAAAAGCACTTTTACCCATAAAGCTTAAAATGAAAAATATCAAAAGTATTGGTATTAAATGTTTATTCTGCATTTTGTGCTCTCCTAAAATCCAGCTTGATAGTTACGAATTATTTCATCATTTGTTAAAGAACGATTATATATAGCTAATAGATAAATCTTGCCTAGCCACGTTCTATCTCCAGTCAGTTCATTACCTATTATCAAAGGATAACTTGCCCAATTGCTGAAATTTCCAGTAAGTTGTTGTGATTCTGAATGAAGGTTGCCATTAATATATAATTTTTTTGCGTTACCATCATAGGTAATTATTGTATGAGTTGGCTTTTGTGTCAAAATATGTTTTTGTGTATCTAATTCAGGGATCCCATTCTGATCTGTTTTTGTTGTTCTTAAACGGACAGCCAAGTCTTCACCAATTTGCCCAAGTGTAAAATTACGCTGTCCGGTGTCTAATGACATTGTAACGATTCTAGCAGGTCCGTTCTGTTTCAGATTACTAGGTGAAAACCAAGCCTCAATAGTTAGCTCTTTATTGTTTTTTAAGCTTTTAAGTAATTTGTCTGCATTACCTTCACTTACGATCATAGTGCTATCAGTTAATTCAATAGCATTTTCATTCTTTACCCATGATATTTTGTTAGGGTCCATAATACGGAGGTTTAATGGTGGCATAACTCCACTAATATCATTTATAATATTCCCATTAGCTTCATTAAACAAGTAAAAAGCTATTAATCCTTCCATTGTGCGGTCTATAATCTTTTTAGAAATCACAATTGATTGTGAACTCTCATGTTTTGTTTTGTCTATGGCTGTAACATAATAATAATAGGTTTTACTATTTTCAACCGAACTATCAATAAAATTTGTTTCAGATACTATCTTTGTATTTATTTTTTTATATTTGCCATTTGGGTCAGAAGCTCGATAGATATTATAGCCCTTTACATCTAATTCGGGATTTGAATCCCATCTCAAATGTGCTTGGTTATTAATAATTGTTACTGTCAGGTTTCCTGGATTAGTTGGCTTAAAATCTTTTGTAGTAATTGTAACAGGCTTTGACTTTGGACTTTCTAATTCTGCGGAATTAACAGCGCTAATCATATATTGATAGCTAGTATTAGCATCAGTTTCATAGTCGGAATATTCATTGCGTTCAACTTTTGTTAGAAGTTGTTGGCTGTCTTTTTTAGTGCTTCTATAAATATTATAATATAGAATCTCTGATTCAGGGTCTTGCGCTTTATCCCAAGAAAGCTTAACGCCTTGTCCATCAGGCTTTGCCTTGACGTTTAATGGTGCATTAGGCGGAGTTTCATCAAAATAGATAAATATATCAGCCCATCTATCAGTCTTTGGGTCTTGCGAAATTCGTATAGGCTTCCCAACTGGATTCCAGTCTTTTAATTCTTGTATGAATATATCATAATCGCTGGTATTGTGATCATGCTGGTTTGGAGATGCACCGTAAGCAAGCCATCTGCTATCTCTGCTAATTCGTGGGAAATATGTATAATTCCATTTTTCATAATCAGGTGTGCCTAGAAATTGACGTTCTTCATTTTTTTCTATATCCCATACACAAAAATCTTTTGGTCCATTAACCCAATAGACATAACGCCCATCAGAGCTAAAAGAAGGTTCACATCCGCCCATTGTTTTAATCGTTTTACTCTCATCAAAAACAAAGAATTCATTGCTTTTCTCAGAGCGAAAAACCGCTGAATTTAGGTTAGGATTTATATCACCAACCATACCTCCAGCACGACCATCAACGGGGACCTTTTTATCATACCAGATAGATTCTTTTCCTGTCAAAAATTCATATTGCCATATTTTGCTATCCCTAACAAAATATATTATTTTTCCATCCGTTGACCAGTTAAGCGGATTACCTGTTGTTAGCTTTTTCGGTTCACCACCTCTTGATGGTAGTACCCATACCTCAACAGGCGCTCCTTGTCTTCCATATCCAAATAGTATCGTTTTCCCATCTGGAGATACTCTTGGACGTAAATATTCATTATAAGGAGTCGGATATATCTTTGCTAAATCTGTCAGTTTTTTGAAATTAGAACCATCAATATTTGCCCGATATAATTCCCATTGTCCAGTGCGATTAGATTCCCATACGATAAAGCCTTTAACTTGTTTTTGAACCTCATCAGCGACTAATAGACAATTTATATGAAAACCAAAAATTATAGTAAAAATTCCCAGTATAAAACTCGCTGGTAATATGAAGTTTTTTTGAATTCTCTTGATCATTTGTAGTAATACCTCCTTATAATCAAGTTAATGTAATTCTATAATAAGGACGAAAAAAATAAACGTAGGAATATTCATAAGGGATTACTATTGGGAATGAAAATTGACTGAAAAAGACGCAGAAGTAATAAGTGATGTGAAATGAGTAATGCGTGAAAAGTAAAGCATGATAAAGCAAATTACGAAATAAATATATGAAAATCCGTTTAATTTGCGTTCTATTTTTTTAACTAAAAGTGATAGATTTATTGTTTGATTTTCTATTACTTTCCTTAATTTTTCTATATAAAGTTGCTCTTGATATGCCTAATATTTCAGATGCTTTGCTGTAATTCCAAGACAGTTTCTCAAGCATCTGAAATATATATTCATTCTTTATTTCATCAAGAGACATTTGACCGCTTTTGTTATTGATTTTGATTTTTTTACTGACGTTTTGAATATTTTCGGGGAGGAATTCAGGAGTTATAACATTTTTATTACAAAAAGCAACCGAATATTGAATAACGCTTTGTAGTTCCCTTATGTTCCCAGGCCAATCATATTGCAAAAGAATTTGCATAGCTTGTCGGGAAATGTTTCTTATATCTTTTTTTGACTTCGATACGTGAATATGCAAAAAATGCTCTGCTAAAAGAGGAATATCATCCTTGCGTTCCCGAAGAGGTGGCAAATGTATCTCAACAACATTAATTCGGTAATATAAATCCTCCCTAAAGCTACCATTTTCAATTTCTCTTTGCAAATTCTTATTTGTAGCTGTGATAAGCCTAACATCAACATAGGTAGGTGTATTTTCACCGATTCGCCTTATCTCACCGTTCTCCAGAAATCTTAACAGTTTTAATTGTGTTGAAGGGGAAGCATCTGCAATTTCATCAAGAAAGACAGTTCCTTGATGAGCATCCTCAAAAAGTCCTTTTTTATCCTCATTTGCATCAGTAAAAGAGCCTTTCTTGTATCCAAAAAACTCGCTTTCTTGTAAGTTTTCTGGAATAGTAGCACAATTAATAGGTATTAGAAGATTATTACTCCGAGAGCTATTGGCATGTATGCTTCTTGCCACTAACTCTTTTCCTGTTCCGCTTTCACCTGTAATTAAAACAGTTGTATCAAAACGACAGACATTTTCAATTAATGAAAAAACTTCATACATGGCAGGAGTTGAGCCAATAATATTAGAAAACTTACTCTTATCTCGAACTTGGGTTTTAAACATTTTCATACCTATAGAAATTTTGCTCTTTTCCAAAGCCCTGTCTATAGTTAATTTCAACTCATCAAGGTTAACAGGTTTTGATACGAAATCATAAGCACCCAAACCCATAGCTTGAACAGCGATTGGAATAGTCGCAAACGCTGTTATCATAATTACTTCTGTATCAGGGGAAATTTCCTTAATACTATTTAAGACAGTCATTCCGTCAATTTTCCCCATTTTTAGGTCTGTAATTACTATGTCAAAAATGTTTTCTTGTATTAAATTGATTGCCTCTTCGCCGGATTTGGCAAGGGTGATCTTATGTTGATATATATTAAGAAAAGTCGCAAAGACATCTCTTATGCTTTCTTCATCGTCAACAATCAAAATGTTTGCCATGCAAAACTACCTACCTATGCAGTTATAGAGTTCATCTTAAATTTTAGTTGAGGTGCTTCTATTGTAACCTTTGTCCCTGGAGGAACAGAACTAACAAGCCAAACATTGCCTCCAATAACAGAGCCTTTACCTATAACAGTATCGCCACCAAGAATTGTAGCCCCTGCATATATAGTAACATCATCTTCAATAGTAGGGTGTCTTTTCCTGCCTCTTATTAATGAACCTGTATCGTCCTTTGGAAAGCTAAGCGCACCGAGAGTTACACCTTGATATAATTTCACTCTTTCGCCGATTTCGCAGGTTTCGCCAATGACGACTCCAGTGCCATGATCAATAAAGAAACTCTTTCCAATTCTTGCTCCGGGATGTATATCAATTCCTGTTATTCCATGAGCATATTCAGTCATGATTCTAGGTATAGATGGCACTCCCAGAATAAGAAGCTCATGAGCAATTCTATAAGTAGTTATTGCCATTATTCCCGGATAGCTGAATATAATTTCATCAAGTCCCTTTGCAGCGGGATCACCGTCATAAGCAGACTGAACATCATAAACCAGCATATCTCTAATTTTTGGCAGTTGTGAAAAAAAATCCATGCAATATTGTCCTGACCTGTCAATACATTCAATACATATATGACCAGTCTCTTTACATTCATGTCTAAGGCTTCTTGATATTTCTGTGCTAAGGTTTACAAAGAGTTCATCTAACTTACTCCCAATAAAATATCGGATATTTTCCCAGCATAAGCCAGAAGTTCCATAATATCCCGGAAATAATATTTCACGTATAGACTCCAAAATATTAATTATAGATGCCTTATTAGGCAAAGGACTTTCACCAATATTTCTTGTTTTAGGTGTATTTTGATAGCTTTCATATATGCTTTCTACAACCCTGGGCAATTTCTCTCTCAATGAGCATTTAAGTTGTGGAGCGCATTTATTTTCGTCAGTTGGTTTCATTGTTAGCTCCTTAAATAATTTAATAAAATCAGGTTTTTACATGGAATTATAATAAAACCTTTAAGTCTTTTTTGGAAAAAGGAGACTTTCAAGGATCATTTCACATCAAATAAATAATAGTAATCTATAAAGACTATTTTACAACCACGCATTTCATTTGTTTTTGATCTCGTATCAACAATTTGCCATCAGATAGAGCTAGTGGAGCCCAACATTGATTAGTTTCAAGCAACTGTGCTTTTGATATTTCTTTAAATCCGTCTGGACTAGGTTCAATAAGTCTGAGAATACCTTTTATACCATCTATACTGATTATCAGATCATCAACTAATATAAAACCGCCTTTATCAAACGCAGGTGATTTTTCTGTTTTCCATTTTATATTACCATCAAAATCCATACAAGTCATTCCATCTTGTCGTCCTGTGTTATCAGTGCAATGTGCGTAAAAATGCCCTTTATAGACAATAGGAGTATGAATATGCGTCCCAAAATCCATAGTCTTAAATAGTTCTGTAACAACAAAGTTATCATTTATTTTTTCAACTTTGATCATTGCGGATCCGCTTCTATATCCACCCATAACCAAAAGACGTCCATCACCAATTTCAGCAACATTAGGGACAGGTATACCACATTGCCAACCATTATATGTCCATAGAATTTTTCCTGTTCTTGGGTCTATGCCGAATACTGTATTGGGAGGATTAGGAACATCAAAACCTTTTCTGACGCTACTGCTACTTATCATGACAAGATTATCTTCACCATTAATTTTAACGATCTTCGGTGAAACATATCCTGCATTAGTAGGAAAAGCTTCTGATACCCATTTTACTTCACCTGTCAATTTATCATAGGCAACGACTCCTGCCTTGTCTGTCTGCGATGCTAATATCATCAGGTCACCGTATATAAGCGGATGCTGACTGATACCCCAATTTGGATATTTATCACCACCATCAAAATCTTTCCATATATTGCTATGCCAGACAGGTTGATGGGTGTTTTTATCAATACAATATACATCACCAAAGCTACCACAGGTATAGATAAAATCACCATCAATTGTTGGAACAGACCTTGATCCGGGATAGCCAAATTCACCCGTCGAATCATAGGAAAAAGACCATTCTTCGTTACCTTTGAGCAAGTCAATACAACGTAAAACGTCCTGTTTGTCTTTTATTCTATCTAATATATATACTTTTCCATCACTAATCGCTGGTCCACCAAATCCTTCACCAAGCGGAAATGTCCATAACACTTCGGGTCCATTTTCTCCCCAAGAACGTTTTATGCCTGTTTCTTTTGATGTAGCGTTTCTGTCTGGACCAAGATATTGTTGCCAATCAGATAAAGCAAAACTAGCTGTTAAAAATGTGATTGATAATGTTAATAATAATTTCAATAATAAGTATCTTTTCATGCTATTATTTACCTTTTTCTTTTTATAGGTTAATCATTGCAAAATATTGTCTAATCATAAATTGCACGAAAAGACGAATTTCACGAATTGTTTATTAATTAATATTTGTGTAATTCGCTTTATTCGCCAAATTCGTGATTTTCTTATTTTTCAGTGGTTACTATTATAATTATTCCTTCCACCATCTTTTGGATTCTTTTGAAATTTCATCTTCGATAGGGACAATAAGAGTTTGTCTGCATTTTCTCCCCCCCGGAGCAGAGCGCATAGGTCCGCCCCACCAATGAGGGCTTGGTTTTCTACTTAGGTCAAGAGTTGCTATGATTATATGATTTTCATCGTCTTTTTCAAATCCGCTAATAATCGTTGATGCAGACCTTGTTGGTTCGGGCATTTCCTCTCCCGCCATCGCCCCACCTGAATCCCATATGCCCGCAGGACATCCAAGACTGCTAACAGCAAAACATACACCGTTATCAGCAGTTCGGGCAGGCATAAGCCCCATATAATAACCAGCGTTTGGAAATAATATCAATTCTGCGCCTTTGTATGCAAGCAGA
The DNA here is from genome assembly GCA_964564735.1 of uncultured bacterium. Classification (GTDB taxonomy): domain Bacteria; phylum Poribacteria; class DTPJ01; order DTPJ01; family DTPJ01; genus CAZMCH01. The sequence continues at coordinate 55,803 of CAZMCH010000010.1, read as the reverse complement.
CGTGTTGGTTCTGGAAACCAGCTATCATAACAAATTATGATGCCAACTTTGCCAAAGTCCGTATTAAATACAGGGAATCCCACTCCGGGAGTTGCCCCTTCATCTTCCTCTGGATCATAAAGCTGGTTTTTGCTGTATTTACCGACTAAATTCCCATTACGGTCAAATAAAGGTGCTGAATTAAGGACTATATCGCCATCTTTTTCATAATAAGAGGCACTAACATACATTCCGTATTGTTTAGCCTTTTCAGCAAGAAGTTTTCCTGTATCACCATCAAGCAAAAGCTCTGCATCTTTAACAGCCTTGCCATTAAACATCTCAGGCAATAAGGCAATATCAACTTTCTTTTCACCAACAACATCAAGCCACTTTGACCAGAAAGCCATATTTTCCGATCCCCAGCTAACTGCAACTTTAGCAAGTCTTGGGGCAATAGGTTCACATTCCTGAATGGAGACTTCATCCCACCATATTTTACCATTTGCGCTGAATCGAAAATATAGTCTAACTTCGCAATTTCCGGGATTTTCTGGAGATGGAAAACGAGATTCACCAATGATCCATTCACCATCTTTGTAATATTCAAAAATACCGTCATTAAATCCACCGAATACGCCGTTTACCGTATGGCGATTAAGGTCTTCCATATCTTCAAATCTCAGGCGAACTCTCATAAGATATGTTTTATTTGCCTCAAAATTGACGATACTGCGCGCATATCCAAAACACTCTTGCCTGCTATTTCCTGTTGCCATTAGTAAAGAGTTACTGCCATCTTTTATTAATCGAAATACAGGTGCAATTGCAGGATTAGGCGCAATTAATTCCCAGCCTTCTGGCATTGCTCCAACTGAGCCTTTATTAAAATCACCATTATTTATGATATTGCCGATTTTCCAATCGTCCATTATAAAAATCTCCCTTTATTAAGCTTATCTTTATCTAGAATCTTGTATCATATTAAATTAACGGCAATTTAATGCTTTTGCCTTCTTGGGCGGAAATTTCAGCGGCAAGGCAAATCTCATGCGTTTTTATACCGTCCTCGACATTGACAAAAGACTCTTTATCATTCAAAACACAATCGATTAAATGATCGATCTCGCCCAAATATGGATGGTGGGTAACATCTCCGCTATCTGGAAGAACTGTTGGAATAACAGCAAATCCCTTCTGACCGGGCATCTTTGATGGTGCATATAGCTGGTTATTGCGAATCGTTCCCTTATCGCCAAGTAAGTGTATGTTAAAAACATAAGGAGTTATACAATCTATTGAAGAAGCAACCTTACCAATTATGCCACTTTTGAATTTAATGATTGTAACCATTGTCGGATCATATTCATAAGGGGCAAATTTCTCGTTTTTGCTCTTTGTGGAATAGGCGGTCACTTCTACTGCTTCGTCATTAAGAAATAGCCTTAATCCATCAACAGCATGACATCCAGCAGAAAGCAAACTACTGCCACCAATTGCCTTTTTAACATTCCATTCAAATTGTTTATACCAAGGACCTATCCCATGATAATAATCAACCTCGCCATAATAAACTCTGCCTATTGCATCATCATCTATCAATGGCTTAATCGTCTCAAAAAGCGGATTCCATCTCAAAACGAATCCAACAACAGTTTTAACTTTTGCCTGTTTGACAGCATCTCTGAGTTTTTTCAATTCATCAACATTAAGTGCAATCGGTTTCTCAAGTAGGAAGTGTTTTCCTGCCTGAGCAGTCATAATCGCTTCTTCTACATGGCGGTCATTAGGCGTGCAAATTGAAATTACATCAATATCGTTTCTTTTAAGCATCTTTTCATAGTCGGTATAGACATCACATTTTTCAAGACCAACTTCTGCTAGTTTTGCTTTTGTCCTAGCTTCATCTCTACCACATACGGCAAGAACTTCTGCATGAGGATTATTCATATAAGCCTTTATATGCTCTCCACCAGACCATCCGGGACCAACAACACCAACACCTAATTTTTTGTCCATTTATTTTGTCTCCTTTCATCAATAAGAGATAGATTTATAATGTGTTAATCTGTATTATTGTTATTTTACAAAATAAATACTATTAACTCAATGGATTTTTCCTTATCCCTGTCTTATTTGGTTTTATGATAATAAGAGATACAATATAATATTTCCTTTTAGTCATTGCCGAGATTGATAAGCATTCGCTTTGCAGATACGTTCTCTGGATCAAGTTCAAGCACTCTTTTGAATTCGTTGCGCGCTTCTGTATAGTTTCTGTTGACTGCATACACTGATCCAAGGTTATGATGTGCCATAACAGATGTCGGGTCTAAAGATACTGCTTTTTTAAGAACCTCTATTGCTTGTTGCATCATGCCTGTCTTTGAATATACATAACCGAGATTGATATATGCCTCCGTTACACTAGGTTTGATCTCTATTGTCTTCTTAAATTCAACGATAGCCTCGTTAAATCTCCCAAGACCAGAATATGCAAATCCTAGATTGTTATGAACATCGGGATTATTTGGCTGGATTTCGTCTGCTTTTTTTAGATAGATGATAGCATCATCATATTTCTCTTGTCTTGAATAACTAACTCCAAGATTATATAATGCAGGGAAAAATTTTGGGTCTAATTTAATTGCTCTCATTAGCTCATCCACTTCATTATCTATCATTCCTTTGTCGCCATAACACGATGCAAGGCTTACATGGGCTTGCGCCATAGGTTTTAGAGATAACGCTTTTTGAAATTCTTTTATGGCTTTATCAATTGACCCTTTACTATAATAAGCAGTTCCCAAATTATAATGTGCCTCTGCGTCATTACTCGCTAAAATAATCGCCTTGTTATATTCCTCTATCGCTTCGTCAATCATTCCGATTTCATAATATATATATCCCAAGTTGTAGTGTATACCTGCGTTATTTGGGCTTAGTTTTACTGCTTTATCCAATGTTTTTTTGGCTTTCTTTGTATCGCCCATCTTTGCATATATCAGACCCAAATTGTATTGAACATCACCGTCATCAGGTTTTAGCTTGCTTGCTATTTCAAACTCTTTTAATGCTTCAGTCATCATCCCTCTTCTGTAATATATTATGCCCATAACATTTCTAACATCATAGCTAGAATAGCCAGCATCAACAGCGTTTTTGAATTCCATCATAGCTTGATCTAACATTCCAGCAGAATAATATGCAGAGGCAAGATTAATGCGCAAATCCGGGTCTTCGGAAGTCGAACTGATCACGCTATCAAATTCTTCTATAGCTTTCTCTGTCATACCCTTATCAGAATAGACTAAGCCAAGATTAACACGTGCATCTTTATTATCAGGATAAATCTCAATAGCCCTCTTAAACATTTGTTCTGCTTGATCTATCTTGCCCTTGTAATAATAGGCAAGTCCGAGATTATAGATCATTGCTGAAGAATCGGGCTTGAGCCTCAATAACTCCTCCCAAAGTTTTATTGCCATATCATAATTGCCCTGTTCGTAATGGAAAAGCCCATCTTCATAGAGTCTGTTTTGCGATGATGTCAATTGTTTTCCCATAAGAGAATCTGATTTACTCACTTGACCTTTTTCATAAGCACCATGAATGCCCATAGTCTTTCTTTCAGGAGACCATCTCTTTATCTCATTATCATGATGATCTTGAATCGCACTGTCCGCAAGTTCTTTTAGCCTATTTTCATCTATTGATGTGATTTTCGTTTCTATGCCTTGTTTGCTGTGCATGGAACAAGCAGATATAAACAATATAATCAAAATATATATATAGAAAGTTTTTGTAAGTATTTGCATTTTATTTCCTATCATAGTCTCCTGCGCCTTGTTTTGAGGTCTTCTGTAACTTGTTGGATTAAGGATTGAGCCAATTCACCATAAGCCTCATCAGGATTTTCCGCATCAAAGGAAATATCTTTGCTTGAAAACACACTAACTTGCGCAACTGTTCTTTTGTCCTCTGCGATGTTTGTCCAGATGGTTGCGCTATTTTTTGTTTCTATGAGTTTAACGCTTAATGAAGCATCAACATCAGCTTTGACATTTAACGCCTTGACAACAATACTAGATAGATCAATTTTAGGTTTGATCTCTGATACATGTAAATTACCCATTATGATAGCCTCAACTTTATATGTATCCCCGATTATCTGGATAGCTTTGGGGCCTAGCTCTTCACGATCAATCGCCCTTAGGACTCTTTCCATATCACCAAGCTCAACAATTCGAACACCTTTTTGTGATCTGCTTATTTCTTGAAGAAACTTTTGAGTAACATATTCGCCAAGCTTGCCTTTTGCATCAGATTCAAAATTTATTAAGCCTACCGCTTTATATTTTGTTAAATCAACTTCTGGTGGAACGATAACTTTGGGACCACAGCCAATAAAAACAAATGCTATTAAAAGACAAACAATTAGAGAAATATTTTTGATTTTGAAACACATATTAAACTCCTTGTGTAATGTATATTGATTAACCAGCTTTTTAATTAAAGAAAATAGAACGCAGATTAAACGGATTTAGCGGATTTTTGCTGATTTATTTCGTAATATGTATAACAAAATAGGGATAACACATTACCTTTTCAGCGTTCTATAGAAGCAAAACAACAATCACTTTCAGCGGGTCAGCTTTGGTAGAAATAATAAACCCTGAGAAAAAGCCCTAAAAATAGGCAATTTGTAGCTCAACTTTTTTAAGCTGGCAATTATAAAAACCGAGCTAGAATCTTGGGCTACGAAAGCAATTGGCACAAGTCGTTATATTCAATATCTAATAAAAACTATAATAAATCAGGGCTATCATCCACTTCATACTCAACTTTGCTAGCCTTAAACGCCTCCACCTGTGCGGTGGAAGCAGTTCCGTCCTCCTCCTTGAATAGCACGTTATAGTTTTGATTGCTATTAGATGGCAGGTCAAGATAAACAAGGTCAACGCTTTCATCGGCAATATGATGCCTGAGAATACGAAGGTTATCGCCATAATAGAGCTTGTTGTCAGCCATCCCATCACCTCGCAATTCTAAGAATCACTAAGCAGTTGTATAAATTCCTCTAATGTTAGTCCAGCATCATCTATAATATTGTCAATTATTTTTGGATGCAATATCTTGCTTGTATGATATGGCACAGTTACACGACGACCTGAAGCATTTCTATATATTTTATGACTTCCGCTTTGCCGACTAAATGCAAATCCCATTTTTTGAATTGCACGAATCACCTGATTCGCATTTACTCTTGGTGTTTTCGGACTCATATCTGTATCTCCAGAGTTGCCAAACTTACTAGAATATTGCTAGGTATTTTCTCATTGTTTGCAAGTCGGTCTTCAATATGCAATCTTATTGCATCTTCAATATTCTCTATTGCTTCTTCATAGGTATCGCCTTGAGTATAACATCCCTGCAAAACAGGACATGATACAAAATAACCGTCCTCATCCTTTTCAATGATTATCGGCAAAGTAAATTTTTGCATTATTATTCAGTTCTCCTTTACAATATCTCGGAAATGAATACAAATCTTTAATAAACCGCAAGATGCCTTTCTTTATTCAAATCGCCACCAACTTCCATCGAACCATCTTCACGCCAGACAATAGCGACAGCTTGTGATGGAAAAACAGTCGTTTTCTGGACATTATGCCCTTTATCTTGTAGGACTTTGATTGTATTGTCCGAAGCCGAATCTTCTATCACAATACTCCCAGGGACAACAGGCGTTTGACGGAAAGAGCCGATAAAATGATTAGTGCCAAATCTTATCGTATCAACCGCCTCTTGTGGACTTACGCCGAACTCAATAACACTTAATAATATCTGCAAGGCTGTCTGATCTTGCTGATCGCCACCCGCAACGCTTATAACCATAGAAGGCTTGCCTTCTTTCATAACAAGCGTAGGAGTTAATGTTATTCTTGGACGTTTCCCGGGTTTTATGACGTTTGGATGTCCTTCCCAAAGATTAAAACTCTGTAGGCGAGTTCCAAGCACAACACCGGTACTTCCGGGTCGTAATCCTGAACCCCATCCGCTAGGCGTTCCCACAAACATATTACCAAACTGATCGCTTGCTACGCATGTTGTCGTATCATTAATCGCTGTTCCAACAACTTCTGTAGGAAAATCAACATACCCCAAAGCCCTGTTTTTCCAAGGGTCGCCGGGTAAGTGTTTTAATGATGCTTTGTTTTGATCTATCAAGGCTCTTCTTTTTTCAGCATACTCTTTGGATAGCAAAATTTCTTCCAAAGCACTAACGAAATCATGATCTCCGTAATATGCGTCCCTATCTGCAAAAGCAAGCTTTATTGCTTCTATAACAAGATGTATATATTCGGGGTCTTTATTATTTGTCGTGCTAAAATCGTAATCCTCAAGTATATTAAGAGCCTGAATCATTGAGGGACCTTGTGTCCAGAAACCGCATTTATAGACATCATAGCCCCTATAATTTCCATGAACAGGGTCTTCTATCTTTGCCCTGTAATTTGCCAAATCCTCTTTTACGAAAAGCCCTCCCTGACTCTGATTCCAATTAACCAGTTCATCAGCAATATCGCCTTCATAGAATCTTTTGCGAACTGCCTCCAGACCTGCGCTTCTTCCCTTTGATGATTCGCTATTTTCCGCTTCTATCAACCTGTCAATAGTCTTTATTAATCTTGGAAACCAATCCTGCCCACCCTTTTCAAGTATCCTGATGGTTGGTTCTATAACATCCGCAAAACTCATCGTGCCAAATTTATCCAGCGCAAGCAAGCATGTTGCAAGCGCAGATGGGACCGCTGCAGGTAATATGCCATCTCCGGGTATTGTGGACATGCCAATAAACATATCAAGGCTTGCCTTTTTTGGTGCGACTCCCATTCCGCTTATTGCTACAACCTTTTTTTGCTTGGTTGAATATATAAGCATGGGAACTTCTCCACCAAAACAAAATTGGTCATGATCCGTAACTGACAGAGCAAATACAGAAGCAACACCAGCATCAATGGCGTTTCCGCCTGCTTTGAGCATCTTTATTCCTGCTTCTTCTGATCCTGCACGTCCAGAACCAATCGCGCCATTTTTGCCTATGATTTTCTTTTTTGCCATTATTATTCCTCCATTATTTGATTATTCAGCAATTCATCCAATAACAATATTTTTAAATCTGTCACACGCTTTAATGCAAAATCGTTAGTAATAAATGCCTCACAACCAATCGTCAAAGCTGCTGAAATCTGAAAAGCATCAGCCAGACTCAAATTTTATGTATTGATTGTTTTTCACGTTGCTCATCACTTTCTTTTCTTGTTTTTGATACCCAATTTTGTGCGTCTTCACCTAATAATGGATATGATGCTTTACCTCTAATTTCCACCCAATCTCGCTGTTTGTTATTTGTTTGAATGAAATCGCCATTTATTGTTACAAGATCATGTGCTATCAATTCCAATAGCTTCATTCTTTCGTTAGGCAATAATTCTTTGATATGCCTTTGATAAATCTCCTCAGCTTTATTTATTGCCATTATTATTACCTCCCAATTTATATGAACCTTCTTAATTCAATCGCATCATTCGGACATAGTTCCTGACAGCAATAGCAACGTATACAGGTTTTTCTATTGATCGAAGGTATTTTACCATCAGTTGCCATCGCTTTAACAGGGCAATTTTTTGCGCATATACCACAATTTTTGCACTTGTCTTTTTTTATGATTGGCTTACTCCATACCAACGACCTTGCAAAATTATTATTATAAATTCTGCCTGCAAATTGACTGAGGAATGTTGAAGGCATCTTAAAACCCTTAATTGGTTTTAGATCGCCAATTATCTCAATTTTTGATATGTCTATTTCCCCTATTTTTCGTTCCTTTGCCATTTTGAGCATTCTTATTTTATCAGGGCTTTTCCCCATCATAAAAGCCATCACAGAATCAATAGCGACACCATCATCAGAGGCGATTATCTTGCCTATATGCCTCAAAGGTCCGCTTGAGGGACCGTTTCCTTCCATTCCAATAACTGCGTCCATTATTACAATGTCGGGTTTGCGTATCAAATAAATATCTAAAATTGCTTCTAGGAAGTTTTCATAATTGCCTGTAACTGCATGTATTCTGCCTTTATCGCCTCCGATTAAAAAGCCAAATGAGTTCTTTATTGCGCCAGTGATCTGTGTAAGGCTGTGAGTCTTGAATTTTGGAATTGAGATGAGTATATCAACATCAATGACCGTTTTTGATATTACGACTTTTTCTGCATATTTTGAATTGAGATTTATTGTTAACGGTTCTTGAGATATATTTCTATAGCATCCAAGAGATGCCTCTGCAATACCAGTTCCTTTTGCGCATCTTTCATTTACGCCTGTTCCATTTGTGCCGGGGTTATCTCCGACAATAACATTTGCACCCGCATTAAGTAACCATTGCGTTGCCCCTTTTATGAAACTAGGATGAGTTGTATTGCCAAGCTTAGGACTTCTGCTATTAAGCATATTGGGCTTTAAAAGAACGCTTTTATCTTTCCAGTTATTCGGAAAAAAATTAAATACTTCTACAATCTTATCTTCAACAGATTCATAATTTTCACAATCCAATATCAAAACTTTACTCATCAATTTTTACCTTTCTTAAATTCTATTTCAACAAATCTCTGTCTATAATTATATCCAATATCCACAAATTATTGAATGATAATTCTATCCGTAGTAAAACGATTCATATTTTTATACTTATATTATACTTAAATGATAGATTAAATTAAAGAGTTTGACCATAAATTCGTAAAAAATGATAGAAAAGACAATATTATCATGGTTTTGGGTTGTATTTTTCCCTAAATTATATCATAAGTCTGTAAGATTCTCTTGACATAAAAAACTACTAAGACTAAAATTTTATTATGTTGTGAACAATTTTTACATATTTTATTTTCTAGGAAGTATATTTTTGTATTAATTCAAGAAGACCCTTCACTACGTTCAGGGTGAGATTTCGCTGTCATTTTAATTAAAGCGAAAAATCTTCTTTATTAAAAATTGAATAAATAATAATGGTAAGTATTATGGAAAAATGTATTGCTATATCAGCGCTAATTATAATGGGCATTGCTTCAAATTCAGATAATATGGTTTATGTAAAAGATGACCCAAAGATTCTCAATGATAGTATTGTTATGCAATGGGGCGGACATACTTTTGCATATCTTTTGACAGGCGAAAATGGCATTTTTTGGTCAGCAACAGCCTTCGATCCGAATGATCCAACTCCTACTGCGTTGATCGGTCAAGTGCCAAAAGAAGGGAGTTCTCTTTCTCCAGCTTTGTCGAAGATCAGATTCGAGGGAAAAAACATAAAGGGTAATAATCAGCCTCAGATATTTCGCACAAAAGATGGATATATACACGCTTTTATAGGAGTAACATATTCAACGGATAATCCAAATTACAATTATGGGCGTATACATTATTATCGAAGTGATAAACCAGATGATATATCAAATCTTATTGATAAAACAGACCTTATACCAACAAAACCTTTTGAAGATTATCATTTGAGAATGAATGTCGGTATGAGCCAAGATGGTCAGCATGTTGTTCTTATAATATTGGCAATATCTGAAGATGGCAAGATACCATTTAATACGCCTGTTATGTTTGTCGGTGAAAAACAAGGCATTGATTTTGTATTTAAAGAGCCTTTTCAATATGCTGAGCCAATGGGTTTTTTCTATCCACATATAGCGGTTACAAATGATGGCATAGTGCTTGTTGGAGAAATATGGGATAAAGAGGATATTCATTATACAAGACTCCTTCATCTTGATTGGAATTACAATATCATTAATCGGGAAGATATACCTGTCGATGTTGCAGGCAACCATTTTGTTTATGATATGCGACCACAAAATAAAGATGACTGGAGTTCTCTTATTTTATACTATAATTCACATGATATAGATAATAAAGATAATCGCCATGAGTTCTGGAGATACAATACAAAGGCAAAAAAGCTAGAAAGGCTCAGATCGATACAAATAGAACCTCATCTATCAAATGCAGGTAAATGGATACCAATAAACGAAAAACGTTCAGTTTTTATAAATAATCCTTCTATGGGTCAATTGATGGCATGGGAAGGCGATATACTCGGTGGTGGTGAAATAGCAAGAATACCAATAGAAAAAGCAAATCCAATAGAAATTGGTTATCAGGGTAGTGTCTATATGTTTACGCCGAATGTCTTGCAAGGTTCAGTTATATCAGATGGGGAAATTTATATAGCTACAGAATTTATCGGCAAAGAAAGAAAACCAGATAAATCAGGTCCATGCTCATTCATGCTTTGGCGTTTAGAGATAGATCGCTAGATATGTAATGATATAGAGGAATTCAAAGACAGTATAGGCAGGTTTGTAAAAAGAATCGTTACCAAATTTTATATTGTCCAATTATGTTTAAAATTCGGGAAAAAGGAGTGATTTATATTTGAGATCAGGCATTATATCGGTATTATTTATCTTTTTGTCATTGTTTTTAGTATCTTTTGTTCCATTAGCTAACGCGCAAAATAGTGGCAAAGTTGCAGTATTATACTTCGTTGATCACAGTAATTTTGATCGAAGTTCTGGTTGTGGGTGCATATCTCTTGGTCCTCTCAATTCGCTTTTTGGGCTTGGTCAAAAAAGGGAAAAATGGAATCTTTCAGAGGGGTTTCGTGATCTATTAAATGAAAATCTAAAAAAATCGGGATATAACGTAATTGAATCCAGTTATGTTGATGAAGTTTTAAGAACATCCGATAGAAGTAATATGGCTGATATAGCTAATAAACTTGGTGCTGAAATTTTATTTGTAGGTGATATTACTAAGTTTGAGCAGCATAGAACAAGGGTTAGCACTCATGGTCCCACAACCGCAAGCACCGGCGGAGATTATGGGATGAAGATGAATCTAAAAAATGACATTGGGGGCTTTTATTACTCATCCTCGGTTAACACAAAAATTTTGATATATGATAATACAGGTAGCGAAATTGAAAATGGTGAAATAAATTCAAAGAAAGATCTTAAAGATTTTTTTATGGGTATAGGACCTCTTCGCAAAGAATATGATGGCGGAGATTCCATAAAAGATAATAAGAAAGAAAAAAAGGAACTTATTGTAGATTATCAAAAGTTGGACAAAATGAAATTCGGAACCGAAGAATTTAAGGAAAATACTCTTTTTGGGCTTGCAACTATGGATGTAATGAGCCAAATTACAAAAAAAATCGGCGAACATATTGATCCAATGTCCATAACAGGCATCGAGGGGAAAATTATTTATGTCAGTGATGGTAAGCACTTAAAGGAAAATGAAGTTTATATTGATATTGGTGCAGGTGATGGCTTGGTCATCGGGAATAAATTGGCAATATTTGAAGAAGATGCAGACTTGAAGCAAAAAAGAATCGGTTTGCTTAAAGTTAATAAGATAGAGGCTGAACATCTTTCTATCGCTGAGATTATTGAAAAAATCAGCGAGATAAAAAAAGGTAATATCATTAGACCAGAATAAAAAGGGGAAAATATGGAATTATACCACAAAACAGCACATGAGTTGCACGAAATGCTAATAAACCGTCAGGTAAGCGCAGTTGAAATAACAAAATCCGTATACGATCAAATTGACAAAGTAGAAGGAATTATAAATTCATATATAACTTTAATGAAGGATACCGCCTTTGCTACTGCGGAAAGGGTCGATAAAAAGATTGCTTCAGGTGAAAAGATTGCTCTATTATCTGGGATTCCGATGGCGATTAAAGATATTATGAATACGAAGGGCATCCTTACTACATGCGGGTCGAGGATATTACATAATTACGTTGCACCTTATGACTCAACAGCAGTAAAGAAGCTAAAAGATATAGATGCTGTCCTTGTTGGCAAGGCAAATATGGATGAGTTTGCAATGGGTTCGTCAACAGAGACATCGTATTTTGGTATAACTAGAAATCCCTGGAATATAGAGACAGTTCCCGGTGGATCAAGCGGGGGATCTGCAACTTCTGTTGCTATCGGTGAAGCTATATGCTCGCTTGGCTCAGATACAGGCGGATCAATACGCCAGCCTGCTTCATTATGTGGGGTTGTGGGCTTAAAACCGACTTATGGGAGAGTTTCTCGCTATGGTTTGATAGCTTTTGCATCTTCACTTGATCAAATAGGTCCTTTTACAAAAGATGTCACCGATTGTGCCATTGTCCTTAATGCCATCAGTGGACGAGATGAGATGGATTCTACATCTGTTGATCTGCCTGTGCCTGATTATACAAAAAGCCTTATAAATGACATTAAGGGGATAAAGATTGGAATACCAAAGGAATATTTTATTGATGACGGTATGGATCCAGAGGTTACTCAAAGTGTCCGTTCAGCAATAAAACTATTAGAAGAATTGGGGGCAATTTGTGAAGAAGTCTCTATGCCGCATACAAATTATGGCATAGCTGATTACCAGATTATATCACGTGCAGAGGCAAGCGCAAACCTTGCGCGCTTTGATGGTGTTAGATACGGTCATAGATCGGATGATCCAGAATCGCTTATGGATATGTATAAAAAGACAAGAAGTGAAGGATTTGGCGCAGAGGTTAAGCTAAGGATAATGCTTGGAACTTATGCCTTAAGCTCTGGTTATTATGACGCATATTATCTCAAGGCTCAGAAAGTTCGGACAATGATAAAACAGGACTTTGATAAGGCGTTTGAAAAGTATGACGTGCTTGTGACACCGACATCACCAACTACTGCTTTTAAGTTTGGCGAGAAAATGGACGATCCTTTGTCAATGTATCTTGCAGATATTTTTACTGTCAATTGTAACCTTGCAGGAATCCCAGGGATGTCAATTCCATGCGGGTTTAGCTCTTCAGGGATGCCGATAGGATTACAGATACTTGGGAAGCCGTTTGATGAAGAGATGATATTCCGTGTCGCTTATACCTATGAGCAAAATACGGATCATCATACAAAAAGACCACAAATTTAAATTCGTGATTAAAATAATATAAAATGAAAGGTAATTTTCATTATGTCAGATAAATATGAGACAGTTATTGGTGTGGAGATACACGTTGAACTTGGGACGAAAACAAAGCTTTTTTGTGGATGTAGCACTGATTTTGGAGCAGAAGTCAATACACAGACTTGCCCCGTTTGCCTTGCTATGCCGGGTGCATTACCAGTTGTGAATAAAAAGGCTGTGGAATATGCGGCAAAGGCTGGTTTGGCTATGAATTGCCATGTAAACGAACATAGCATATTTGAGAGAAAAAATTATTTTTATCCTGATTTGCCAAAAGGATACCAGATTTCGCAGTTACGTCAGCCATTATCAACAAATGGATACGTTGAAATTGATGTTGATGGCAAAACAAAACGGATCGGTATCCGAAGAATACACATGGAAGATGATGCGGCAAAGCTAGTTCATGCAGGCGAAGGCGAAATAGATGAAGCCTTTAACAGTGCGGTTGATTTTAATCGTGGTGGAGTTCCATTAATTGAGATCGTAAGCGAACCTGATATGAGTTCAGCAGAGGAGATGAAGGCTTATTGCGAAACGGTTAAAAGCATACTTCAATATATCGGAGTCAGCGATTGCGACATGGAAAAAGGGCAGATGCGTATAGAGGCAAACATCAGTGTCCGAAGAAAAGATGATCACAATTTCTGGACAGACAGAAGCGAAATAAAAAATCTAAACTCCGTTAGATATGCAATGCGTGCAGTTGAATATGAAATTGAAAGACATACAAAGGCATTAGAAGAAGGCAAAACGCTTGCGATGGAGACACGTCTTTTTGATGTGGGTCGCAATACAACAAGAGCTATGCGAGGGAAAGAAGAAGCGCATGATTACAGATACTTCCCTGAGCCTGATCTTGTGCCAATAGAACCATCAAGGGAATGGATTGAGGAACTTCGCAATAGCCTTCCAGAATTGCCTTATGCGCGTAGAATGAGATTTGTTGAAGAATATGGCTTGCCTTTGCAGGATGCTATCTCACTTACAACAGACAAGAAATTGGCAGATTATTACGAGGATTGTGTAAATGCCTATAATGATCCAAAAACAGCAAGTAATTGGATATTGAATGAGTTAATGGCATTGATGAGTGATGCTAAACAGACTATTGGTGAATGTAAGATAACGCCTGAGCTTTTTGCTGGAATGATGAAACTTATTGAAAATAACACAATCAGCGGAAAGATAGCAAAAACTGTCTATGAGGAAATGTTTAATACAGGCAAAGATGCAGAAACTATTGTTAAGGAAAAAGGTCTTGTTCAGATAACTGACGAAGATGAAATTATAAAAATCGTTGAGCATGTTATTGCAGAAAATCCAAAGCCGGTTCAGGATTATAAAGAGGGTAATACAAGGACAATGGGATTTCTTGTAGGTCAAGTCATGAAGGCATCAAAAGGCAAAGCTAATCCTCAATTAGTTAATAAGATATTATTAGAAAAATTAAAATAAAGAGTAATTCTAAAGCAAACAAACAATGGCAAATAAAATGATAAATAGTGGAAAAATAGACTTAAAAGGACTCTTATTACCTGAGTTTGAGGAAATAATACTTTCATGGGGAGAAAAGCGTTATCGGGCAAGGCAGTTGATGCTCTGGTTATATCATAAACGAGCAACTTCATTTGAACAGATGACAGATATATCGAAAAGTTTTAGAAGCAGGCTTGAGGAATTAGCATATATAAGTTTTCCAAAAATACTAGCAAAAGAACAATCATCTATTGATGAAACTACCAAGTATCTATTTGAGCTTGATGACGGAGAAAAAATTGAAAGTGTCCTTATGTATGATTCTGATCGTGTAACGTGTTGTGTTTCAACGCAAATTGGTTGCCAACAAGGATGCGCTTTTTGTGCGACTGGTAATAGTGGTTTTTCACGAAATCTGACAGTATCGGAGATAATTAATCAAGTTATGGCTATAGAAGCCGATCTTGGTGAAGGGAAGAGCGTAACAAACGTAGTTCTTATGGGCATGGGTGAGCCATTTTGTAACTATGATAATGTTATTAAGGCTGTCAAGCTGATGAATGCCTCGGAAGGACTTATGATTGCAGGTAGAAAGATCACTATTTCTACTTCTGGGCTTATTCCTGAAATTAGACGATTTACGGGAGAAAGAACTCAAATCGGTTTGGCAATATCGCTAAATGCAACTACTGATGAGATACGTTCAAAATTAATGCCTGTCAATCGTCGATATCCGATAGCAGAGGTTCTCTTTGCTTGCAAGGAATGGGCAATCACAATAAATAGATGGCTGACTGTGGAATATATTCTTATGAAAGATATAAATGATAGCCAGTCAGATGCACGCCGTTTGGTTAAGCTACTTCATGGTATCCCTAGCAAGGTCAATTTAATTGTATATAATCCTGTTGAGGGTTTGCCATTTATGCGCCCTGATGGAGATAAAGTTGAAAAATTTCGTCAGATATTGGCCGATGCGCATTTTGTTGCACCAATAAGAGAAAGCAAAGGAATTGATATTTCTGCTGCTTGTGGTCAATTAAGAGCAAAGCAAAATGTGTATAGAATGTTATAAATAGGTAGCCTTACATTTTTTTTATCTATTTTTATACAAAAAATACCAAAATAACTTGCAAATTTAACTTGACACTATAATTAAGATCATGTAAACTAACCTTTGGAATTTATTTATGAATATAATCTACCCAGTTTAGG
Organism: uncultured bacterium; assembly: GCA_964564735.1. Taxonomy (GTDB): domain Bacteria; phylum Poribacteria; class DTPJ01; order DTPJ01; family DTPJ01; genus CAZMCH01. The sequence continues at coordinate 40,038 of CAZMCH010000010.1, read as the reverse complement.
AGGAGAAACGCCAAAATGTTCGTTAAAAGATTGTTCATTACAACGTTGGTATTGTCTTTATTGTTACTTTCTATGGGATGTAGCAGAGAGAAAAAGACGGATTTTGAACTTGGTAAGAGCTATTTTCTTGCCAGTAATTATCCTGAATCCAGCATAAGGCTTGAAAAGTGGGTTAGTAAAAAGAAAAATCCAAATCTTGAGGAAGCCTATGCTATGTTGGCTGTAATTTATCATGATATGCCAAACCGTCAGGCTGAGTATGAAAAGACAATGCAAACACTCAAAGAACTGGGGGAAAAGGGGATGTCTGCGGTTGTCAAATTAATGGAGAATCCAACAACTGCCAGCAGACTTCAAAACACAATAGGCGATATATTAATAAAGAGCGGTTCGATCTCAATAGCACCTTTGATGGAGCATTTTAATGGAGCAAATTGGAGATTAAAAGTATATGCTCAGCAGATTCTTATGCAAATGGGCGAGACTGCTATTCCAGCCCTTACAAATGCTCTTAATTCACCAGATAGATTTACAAAAAGCATGGCAATAGAAGCATTAAGTAAAATAGGTTCTCAGGATATAATTCCAATAATTGAGCAAAAGTTAAATGACCCAGATAAGCTTGTGCAAGTAACTACTGCAGTTGCTTTACATGCTATGGGCAAGCAAAATCCAACAGAGATAATATTAAATTCTCTGAATGATCCTGATGTTGATGTCAGACGCACAGCAACTAGGGCGATGTCTCAGGGATTTGACAATATACCAGTTAATAGGTTACTGCCTCTGCTTAAAGACGCTGATGCTGATGTAAGAAATAATGCAACTATTGCTCTTGGTAAATCCAAGAGTTCTGAATCTGTTCAGGCACTTGTCAAAGAAATGGAAATTGATGAGAATGAACAGGTTAGGAATTCAGCAGGCAAGGCACTAGAAGCTATTGGGGAACCAGCAGTTGACCCAATGATAAGCTTATTAAAAAGAACAGATGATATGGAATTAATCATCAGAATTGCACAAATACTTGGCAATATAGGTGATAAACGCGCAGTTGAGCCTTTGGAAAACATTTATAAAAAAGAAAAACGTGAATTAATAAAAAATGAGATTGCAAAGGCTTTGAATAAGATTGATTGACCGAGTTATCGGTCAGTTTTGTGCCTTATATTATTAGGCACGTATTTTGATCTAACCACTGTGAACAAAACAACAGGAGGATTATTCGGATGGCAGATTTGTCGGCACTTGCAGAAAGCATAATAAACGGAAAGGCAAAGGATGCGAAGGAATTAGTCCAGAAAGCTTTGGACGATAAAGTCCCTGTTTCTGAAATACTCAACAACGGTCTTGTTAAAGGTATGAGTGTCGTTGGTGAAAAATTTAAGAACAATGAATTCTATGTTCCAGAAGTCCTTATAGCCGCAAGGGCAATGCACTCAGGTATGGAACTTTTGAAGCCTCTATTGGCATCGTCAGGCGTAGAACCAATTGGCAAAGTTGCTATTGGAACAGTCAAAGGTGACCTTCATGATATTGGAAAGAATCTAGTTGTCATGATGTTAGAAGGTGCTGGTTTTGAGGTTATGGATCTTGGTATTGATGTTCCACCTGAAAAATTTGTGGAAGCAGCCAAACAGGGCGCACAAGTTATCGCAATGTCAGCCCTTTTGACAACCACAATGACCGCAATGAAAACAACTATTGATGCGCTAAAAGAAGCAGGCGTTAGAGATGGCGTCAAAACTCTTATCGGTGGCGCACCAGTTACAAAGAACTATGCTGATGAGATCGGCGCTGACGGGTATGCCAGAGATGCCGCCAGCGGAGCTGATGAAGCAAAGAAACTTATCGGTAAGTAATAGAATTTTCTATATATTAGGTCAACAGAGATTAACACTTTGTTGACCTAATTTTATTTTTTTCATTTTTTGCCCCAATGCTTATTATGTATTGGGGCTTTTTTATTATATGTTTTTATGTGGAATATTATATATAAACAATTTTGTTAAAATTTTGATAAACAGTGTATCCATTTGGGGCATTTTTTTCGTTTATATATTTTGAGAATTTATTCAACCACGAATGGACAAGGTGTAATATTATAATAGAAAGCGATGATTACAATATGAAATACGATAAAAGCAAAAGGGAATTTATTAAAAAATCTGCTGGCATTACTTTTGCTTTGTATGGGATGAGCAAACTATCACATTATATAGATGATGAAGCAATCGCAGAAACAAACGATCATGGTGTTATTATTGCACGTGATTTAAGAGCAATTGATGATAATTTTAAGGTCAATTATCAAATTATCCGTAAAATGCTCAATGATTCTGTAATGAAATTGACTAAATTAACATCACCCGAAAAAGCGTGGAAATCGTTGTTTAAGTCAGATGATGTTGTTGGTATTAAAGTAAACACGCTTTCGGGCAAGATGATGTCATCACATACAGAAATTGTTATGGCTATCGTTGAGGGATTGCGTTTAGCTAGTGTTAAGGATATAATAATTTGGGACAAGTCGGATCAGGAATTGATAGAATCAGGATTTACTTTAAATCGCAAATCAAATAATGAGCCAAGATGTTTTGGAACAACTCCTGATATTGGCTATGCAGATGATATAAGTATGTTTGGAACTGTTGCCAGTAAGTTAAGCAGAATTGCAAGTCATTGTACTGCTTTTGTGAATGTGCCAGTTTTAAAACATCATTCTATGGCTGGTGTTACAATTAGCATGAAAAACTGGTTTGGTGCTATACATAATCCCCATAAATACCATTTTGACGTAAATAGTAAAAATAAAATGGTTTCGTCATGTGATTATATTCCTGATGTTAATTCATTATTATTTACAGAATTGAAAAAAAGACAGCCACTTATTGTATGTGATGGCTTATTATCTCAATATGATAAAGGACCAGGCTATATCCCAACAAAAGCATGGAAATATTCAGGATTAATTGTATCAAATGATCCTGTTGCATTAGATTATATTGGAACAAAAATAATAGAAGATAAAAGAAAACTTGAAGGTGAAAAATCATTACCAGATATTGGTAGAAATCCCGACTATATCGCAATAGCCTCAGATAATCAACATAATTTAGGAACAAATGACCCAGCAAAAATAAAATTAGAAATAATTGGTAATTTAACGCCGTAAATATAGGAGGTGTCCCTTTAATGGATATGACCAGAAGGGAATTTATAAAAGGTGCAGTAACAGCAGGGGCATGTGCAGGGCTTGTTGGTAGTGGCATACTAAACAAATCATACGCAGAACAAGCATCTATAAGCAGTAATATAACTGCTGGCAGAGGTAAGTATATCTTTTTTGAAAAAGAGGCAATGTTCTACGAAAAATTACATGAAAAAGAGATAAGGTGCAAACTTTGTCCCAAAGAATGTGTGATTGGTGATCGTGAAAGAGGCTGGTGTGGAGTTAGAGAAAATAGAGAAGGTACCTATTATACTCTTGTCTATGGTAATCCCTGCTCTATCAATCCCGATCCTATTGAAAAAAAGCCTTTCTTTCATTTTATGCCGGGGATGTTAGCATTTTCTATTGCTACTGCGGGCTGTAATATGAACTGCAAATTCTGTCAGAATTGGACGATCTCGCAATCCCGCCCAGAAGAAACGGATAATTATCGTTTACCACCATCAGCAGTAATAAGTGAAGCAAAGCGATGTGAATGTAAGATTATTGCTTATACATATTCAGAACCGACAGTTTTCTATGAATATATGCTCGATACTGCAAAACATGGCAGAAAATCTGGTATAAAAAGTGTAGTTGTAACCGCAGGATTTATAAATCCTGATCCATTGAAAATGCTATGTCAGAATGTAGATGCAATAAAAATTGACCTAAAATCTTTTAGGAATGATTATTACAATAAAATTTGTAGTGCAGAACTACAGCCTGTCCTAAATTCGCTAAAAATTATTAAATCTATGGGAGTATGGTGTGAGATTGTTTATCTTATAGTGCCTACGCTTAATGATAGTGATGCAGAATTAAGGGATACTGCAAAATGGGTATATGAAAATCTGGGACCTGATATTCCTTTGCATTTTTCAAGATTTTATCAATCCTATCAGCTTAAATTACCTCCAACAAGCGTTCAGAGGCTTAATTCTGCCCGTAAAATCGCAATGGACATAGGTCTTAAGTATGTTTATGTTGGTAATATCGCTGGCAATGAAGGAGAACATACATACTGCCCAAAATGTAAAAAAGAAGTCATAAAGCGTCATGTCTATATAATAAAAGAAATGAATGTTGTAAAGGGTAAGTGCAAATTTTGCGGAACACAGATTCCGGGAGTTTGGGCTTAGGATGATTAATCTCTTATGCCTACATGGGAAGAAATATTTCTTAAAGAGTATAAAAAAATAGTTTTTCGTCTTTCTGACCCACAAAAATTGCCGAAAATACTTATAATAGCTATTGGCGTCCCATCAAAAAACCTTGAAAATAAGCTACATAATAAGCAAAAAATCGGTCTTTTCGTAATTGGCAAATACAAAAATATAAAAATAGCAATAACTTCCAGAAAAATCGGGACAATACAATTAGAAGAATTATTGCGACTTTTACCAAACGATAAAGTTGAATATATTATCGGGCTTGGCGCTGTTGGGGCATTACAGCCTGATATTCAAATTGGTGATCTTATTATTCCCACAGAAGCAGTGAGAGGCGATGGTCTAACACAGTATTATTATCCATCTACAGAAAAAGCAGTTCCCGATCCGACACTAACCAATTTATTAATCCATTCTTCCGAAAAAACAGGTGCAAAAATTCATAAAGGAACGATATTTACATCAGGATCACTATTGCATGAGACTGATGAATTCATATATAATTTGCATAGTAAAGGTTATCTAGGTGTAGATTGTGAAGCATCGGCATTCTTTTTATTATGCAAATATTGCGGTTTTAAAGGTTCTTTGGTATTGTATGTAACAGATAATCCATATACAAAGCAGATTTTTAGCAATAGCTTCAAAGCAATGTTAAGGCTTTTCCGCGCAGAGAGAAAGGCAATAAAATCGATATTTCAGGCAGTATTAGATATAGAGGAGATGGTAAATGGAAAGTATAAGGGATAAGTTTTGGATATGGGGACACGAGGCAGGAAGCCATGATAAAAGCTGGGGGACGCCTAAACCATCACGTATGACGCCTACAGAAGGGGCTTTTTATCTTGGTATTCCGAATATAATAATGATTCGCTATGAAGATAAGCCTGAAATGCCATTTGATCAGTATGCGCTTGCATTTCGCCCACTAAAAAAGGTCGTATGGTCAATTACTGGTGCAGGTGGAGTAACTTCTGAAGTAGAAAGAGAGCATGTAATATCACTCGCAAAAAAATTCCCTAATATAGTTGGCGTATTTATGGATGACTTTTTTGCTGGTGATGGCAAAGGCGTATTGAGTCCTGACGAATTAAGAGAATTCCGAAAGCATCTAATATTGCCTGATAAAAAACTGGATCTAATGGTAACTGTTTATACACATGACCTTGATTATCCGTCAATATCAGATTATCTTTCTTTGTGTGATGTAGCTTCGATATGGACATGGAAAGCGGTTGATCTTGTGAATATGGAAGCAAACTTCCAGAAGTTTGAAAGAGTTGCGCCAAACTGCAAAAAATTGCTTGGTTGTTATATGTGGGATTATGGCACTCATCAACCGATGCCTGTTGATTTAATGCAAATGCAGTGCGAAAAAGGGCTAAAATGGCTCAAAGATGGACGTATTGACGGCATGATATTCCTTGCAAGCTGTATTTGTGATTTGGAATTAGATGCTGTTGAGTGGACGAGAAATTGGATTGCTAATAATGCGTAATAATATACATTACGATAATTTCGGAGGGTTTTTATGATATTTCCTTTAAGCCTAGATGAAACGACTAAATCGCTTGCTCAAGAGCTAATAGACGCTTCAATAGAATATCCACGAGTTGATTGCCATACGCATATACAGGGCGATATTTTCAATTTTACAAAAGCAATTGCAGATGCAAACCTGATCGGTAGCCAATCAAAGGGACTTAACTGGTATCCCGATGATGTGATTGAAGAATCGATAAGAACGGGAAGGCTTGTTCGCAGAACAATGATAGATGCTGTTCCGACTTACTCTTGGTTTGTCCAGCTTGCATTAGGTCAAGGCGCCGATTTTTATAATATTACAAATATGAATAGGCGAGATATGGGAAAGGCTTTGGTTAGGTTACTTCAGCCATGTCGTTATTCAGAGCGCTCTGGATGGATAAAAAATATGCTTTTCCGTTATGATGGAGTAAAATCGCAAGGCGAATCTTTTGATGTGTTCGATCCAAATAACTTTGACATAATATATGACGCAGTATCAGCACAAAGGAATGATCCAGAGTTTGCCGATAAAATATTAAAAGATGATGGCATAGTTGCATTAGTAACAAGCCTTGAAAATGCGAGTCATGTTCCATTAAAATTACAAAAAGGTTCAGAGGCAGAACAATTAAAGGCAATTGATCTGTCAATTGCCCTGCATCCAGAAATATATTATATGCTTGATATTCATTATATAGTCTGTCCAGAAAAGGCAACTGATCTTGGTCCGTATTTTCTCGGATGTAAATATGATATAGAAAATTATCTGATTAATATTGAAAACAGATTAGGTGTTAATATTAATAACGCAAAAGACTTGAAAAATGCTATCAAAAACTGGATACATAGCGTTATAAAATCTCCATCAAATCCTGATAGTCAAGTGCTTTATGCAAATACTTTTCAACCAATTGATATGCGTCTTAATACCGAAATATATGAAGCTGATGTTACATATATTATTGAGAATCATAAAGGGAAATTAGACGAACCTAAAGTTAATATCGTATCTTCCTATGCTACACAAGGAATTTTAGAAGCATTAAACGAGATAGGGGCTGAACTTAAAAAAGAAAATGGCTTAGGGGCATGTCTGCAGATTGCACTTGGTGTTGATTATTTCATTGATAGGGATCGTGAGATCATGGCATTTAAGGCTTATCAGCCACGCATACCAAGAGATGAAGAGCCAATTTGGAGAAAATATCCGAATATAATTTTTGAGTATCTTGTTGCTGATGAGAAATTACAAGATGATTTTATGGATGCATCTAAACAAGTTCCTAATGTTATTGTTGGTCCCTGGTGGCAGGGATTCGGAAGTAAATCTATCGCAAGAATGGCAGAATTTTTAGTTTGGGAGAGTAGCATTAATAAATTTGCTGGTGGGATAAGCGATGCAAGATATATAACGATGATCGGTGCAAAAGGGGAATCTGTTAGAAATGGGCTTGCTACAGGTCTTGCCATTTGTGTTTCTGAGGGAAGGCTTCCTATGAAGGTTGCCAAGCAATATATGTATGATGTTCTTTATACTAATCCAGCGAATGTTCATAATTTGCCATTAGGTTTATAATCGTGGAGGCTAAAACATGGCAAAAGGCGTTGGATTAATATCAGGCGGATTAGATAGCATCTTGGCAGTTAAAGTGCTTCAGGATCAAAATATTGACATTATCGGAGTATCTTTTGTAACGCCTTTTTTTAGCTCTGAGAAGGCTGAAAACGCAAGTAAATATTTGAATATTGATTTGAGGATTTTAGATATAACAGATATACATATTGAGATGATACAATCACCAAGACATGGTTACGGCAAAGGAATGAATCCTTGCATTGATTGCCATGCTTTGATGTTTAATATAGCGGGGAAGCTAATGGAAACTGAAAAAGCGGACTTTTTATTCTCTGGCGAGGTTCTTGGCGAAAGACCAATGTCTCAGAATTTTCGTTCATTGATGATGGTTTCTGATGAATCGGGATATGGTGATTTTATAATACGCCCTTTAAGTGCAAAATTGCTCCCCGAAACTCGTCCAGAACGAGAAGGCAAGGTCGATAGAGAAAGATTGCTTGATATAAGCGGTAGATCAAGAAAGCCTCAAATTGAGCTTGCTGAATATTATGGAATTAAGGAATATGCTCAACCTGCAGGGGGATGTTTACTTACCGATAAGGGCTACTCAAAACGTCTAAAAGACCTAATAACAAATAATCCAGACTTTGATAGGCGGGATATTGATTTGCTGACTATTGGCAGGCAATTTAGGCTTAAAACGGGTGAAAAAGTTATTGTTGGCAGAGATCAAAAAGATAATGAAAAGCTAATGTCAATGAAACGGGACAATGATGTAATCATTGATTTAGTTGATTATCCAAGCCCTATTGTTATGATCCCAAATGGCGGTTCACAAGAAGCAATAGCATTATCAGCCTCAATTTGTGTCACTCATAGCGACGCACCAAATAATGAAAATGTTAATGTTATTTATTCTCTTGGAGGTGATGAATATTATATTCGTGTAAAAGCGATTTCAAGAGACGAACTTGATAGTATTAGGATATGATTATTGGGAGGGAATAAAAATGCTAAATAAAAAAATGGTTGTCTTGTGTTTTCTCTTTATGTTTGTTTTTGTTTTGTCTGCAATTTGTCAGCAAGATCAATTTCTTTCGGCATACTGGTCATTTGACGAGGGCAAGGGAGATAAAGCTATTGACCAAACCAAAAATGGTAATAACGGTGTTATAAATGGAAATGTTGAATGGATAAATGGAAAATTCGGTAAAGCCATTAATTTTGCTTCTGGTGCCAATATCCTTATCGATGACTCTGATACATTAAGGGATATGAAGGCATACACAATCGCAATGTGGATCAGAATGAATGAGCTTTCGCCTGATTGGAATCATTTATTTGAGAAAGATGGTTCTTATGGCATTACAATTAACTCAGGTGCTGGAGATTTCAGATTTACACCTAACAGCGGTAAGGTTTGGATAGAATCAAAATTCAAAGTTAATACAGATAAATGGTATTATATAACAATGACCGCAAGCAATGATGCTATAGAGTTTTATGTTAATGCAAATAAAGAAGCAGAAGGCAAAGAAGCCATCGTTTTCAATAATAGTCCTGTAAATATTGCTCATGGACCCAGCTATCCTGTAAATGGCGCATTCGACGAAGTTAAGCTATGGTCTGTTGCCCTAACACCTGCGGAGATCAAGGTTGCAATGGAAGGTAACGCATCTGTTGATTCATCAAATAAGCTAATCTCTACATGGGCATTAATGAAATCAGGTTTTTAATATTTTGGAATATAGACAAATCAATCTTTGTTAAATTATGATGATTATAATAACACAACATATATGTCGTTTATAAAGGAGATGAAAAATTTGACAGAGAAAAATGATTCAAAGATTACAAGAAGGGAATTTATAAAAGCATCAGGTGCGGTTGTCGCTTCAACTGCAATAGGTGTTAGTGCATTAACCAACATAGCGAATGCTGAAGACGAAATAGCAGTAGTTACAGAAAAGAGAAAATACGGTAAGCATGATGATATGCTATCAATTATTGGATTTGGTGGTATAATCGTTATGAATGAAACACCGGAGGATTCATCCACTTATGTCGCAGAAGCTATTGAGAAAGGGATCAATTATTTTGATGTTGCCCCAAGCTATGGTGATGCTGAATTTAAGTTAGGACCTGCCCTTGAACCTTATAGGAAAAATGTATTTCTCGCTTGCAAGACAGAAAAGCGAACCAAACCAGAGGCAGAAATTGCATTGAAGGAATCTTTAGAAAGATTAAAGACTGATTATTTTGATCTGTATCAACTTCATGCCATGACTACTGATGATGATTTTGAGAAGGCAATGGGACCGGACGGGGCAATGGAGGTTCTTATTGAAGCAAAGAAGCAAGGTATAGTCCGTTATCTTGGCTTTTCTGCTCATTCAGTAGAAATTGCATTAAAATTGATGGATGCCTATGATTTTGATAGCATACTATTTCCTGTAAACTGGGTCAATTATTATAATGGCAATTTCGGTCCCCAAGTAGTTGAAAAAGCCAAATCAAAAGATATGGGTATACTTGCTCTAAAGGCTATGGCAAAGACTCACTGGAAAGATCAAAATGAAAAACAAGCATATCCAAAATGCTGGTATAAGCCAGTTACCGAAGAAGAAGAAACTGATCTTGCTGTTAGATTTACACTATCTCAGCCAATAACTTCTGCAGTTACGCCGGGCGATATTAATCTATTTCGCAAGGCAATAAAAATAGCCAGCAAATTCAAGCCATTAAGCGATGAAGAGATTCAGATAGTAAAGGCGAAAGCTGAGGGATTAGACCCTATATTTAGGCACGCTTAAAATAAAAAAGATGCCAAAAGGGAGTATATGTATTATACTCCCTTTTTTTGCGCTTTAATATATATTTGTGTTTTTATTGTTTTCTTAAAATCTCTTGAATGTTATAATATATTCATATAAATAAAAAAATGAGCAAAATCAAGAATTTTAAGGAGATAAAAAAACAATATGACATCAAAAGAAAGAATAACATCAGCAATAGAAGGTCAGGAAGTCGATTATATACCATTTTCACCTTTTTTGGCTTATGTTTGGGGGTATTTTCCTGAATCAATTCGGAATATGGGTGAACTCGGTTTTCTAAAAAGCATTAATGCGGATCCCCTATGGCGTGGCGCTCCATGTCCAGTCGCTTCAATACCACCAAAACTAGAGACGAAAAGCTATCAAGAAGGAAAGCTAAATATAAGCGAGATTATTACTCCAGTTGGGACACTGAGAGAAGGTTATATATCAAGCCAAGAGGGAGGGACAAGTTTTCTTGTTGAACATCCATTAAAGACAGAAGAAGATTTCAAAATAAGGCTTTGGATTGAGGAAAATACTCGCTATGAATTGCACCTTGAGCATGTAAAGAATCATCTTGCTGTAGTCGGCTCAGAAGGCGTTTCGATTGGTATGCTTATCCCACGAGGAAAGTCGGCGTTTCAACAGATGGTTGAGCATCTAGTCGGAACAGTTGAGCTTGTTTATGCTTTAGAGGATTATCCTGATACAGTGGAGACTCTCTGGAAAACAATGGTAGAAAACGATCTTAAAGCTGTCAAATTATCGGCAGAAAGTGAAAATTATGATTACTTTTTGACATGGGAAGATTCTGGAACTCAAAACTATTCCCCAAAATTATACAAAAAATATATTGCATCTGAGATCGGGGAATGGTGTAAAATGCTAAAAGATAATGGCAAAAAGTATTTCCAACACGCCTGCGGACATGTGAAGGACATCCTTATCCCAATGAAAGAAAACGGGGCTTATGGTATTGAGAGTGTTCCATCTTATCCAACAGGAAATGTCTCGCTTAAACAAACAAGAGAGATGGTTGGCTCAGATTTTTGCATTATCGGTGGTATAGAACCTGTAATGTTCCTAAATCTATCGATGAATGAACTTGAATCTTACGTTGAGCAAGTAATCACTGATGGTTTGGGAGGACCTTTTGTTCTAGCAAATTCAGACTCTTGTCCGCCGGGTGTTACTGTGGAGAAATTCAAACTGGTTTCGGATATTGCAAAAAGAAGACGTTAAAGGTATTAAAAACATAAAAGGAGGAATAATATGGCACGAAAAACAAGTATTCTTGCGCCCGATTGGTGGGACTACACAACCCTTGAGGACGATATTCTTGATGATGCGGCGAGATTGACTCCTGATGATATGGTTTCACTATCACGAGAAGGTTTTAGGGTTGTGATGTATGACACCCTTGAGGATTTTTATCTTGCAGAAGCATTAGAATATGTTACATCATGGAAACGGGCAACAGCGGACAATCCTGTTGGTATATGCGGACCAATTGGACCCACTGAGCAACTGCCTCTCGTTGCTAGAATCGTAAATGAACTTAATATTGATGTCAAAAATGCTCATTTCTGGGGTATGGACGAATGGTTTAAAGACGGAAAAGAAGTAGGTATTGATCATCCGTTGTCATTTGCAAAAGCTGATATGGAGCTTTGTTTTAATCGTATCAATCCAAAGCTGAGGATGCCAATGGAGAATATCCATTTTCCAAAGGCAGATACAAGCGAATATATAAAAAGCTGGGATGGTGTGAAGTGTGCTGTAATGCAAGGCGGACAAGGCGAAATCAAGCACTGGGCATTTAACGATCCACTCAAAAGGGAAGGCAAATACAAAGATAATCCCCCAACACCGGAAGAATATCGCCAACTTAACACGAGAGTCGTTAATCTTCATCCTGTAACGATAATGCAAAATGCCCGAACAAGCGGAGGCGGAGTTGTAACAGGCGTTCCAACGAAGGCAATTACGGTCGGTCCCGTGCAAACTTGGCAGGCGGAAAAAGTATCAATATGGCAGGCAGGAACTCATGATAACGCCTTTGGTATGCGTCTAACAACTCTTATGATAAGTAAAAAGATACCTGATTCGTCTGTCCCGATGTCATTATTGGCAGATCATCCAAACGTTCAGTTTAATTTCTATCGCCCCGGTGTTGGCACTTGTGATGTTGAGATGCATTAGAAATGGGAAAATAAAGAGATGGGAGGATACATTAATTGGAACTAAAAGAATTATTAAAGGAACTTACAGATGCGCATGGCGTTTCGGGACATGAATATCCTGCAGGCAAAGTATTTATCAAGCAAGCAAAGCCATTTTCCGATGAAGTTAAAATAGACAAACTAGGAAATGCCATCGCTATAAAGAAAGGTCAACAGACAGGCGATAAAAGATATAAAATTTTGCTTGCAGGGCATCTTGACGAGATCGGCTTGATGGTTACAAAGATTGAAGACGGTGGATTTATACGCATAACAAACGTTGGCGGAATTGATATTTCTATTCTTCCCGGTCAAGCTGTAACAGTGATGGGAAAAGAGCAATTAAGAGGTGTTATCGGTGCAAAACCACCTCATCTGCAAGAACCCGGTGAAAGTGGAAATATAATTCAAATGGATGATCTATATGTTGACACAGGCAGAACAAAAGAGGAACTTGCAGATATTGTTGAAATAGGAACGCTTGTTAGAATAGAAAGCGAATTTACAGAGCTATCAAATGGTTGTTTTTCTGCTATGGCAATGGATGACCGTGCTGGTGTGGTTGTCCTTGTTGAAACACTGAGAAGATTAACTGAACGCAAACATAATTGGGATGTTTACGCTATCGCAACCGCACAGGAAGAAGTCTCTGGACTCGGTGCAACAACAACCGCTTACGAAATACAGCCAGATATTGCAATCGCAATCGATGTTACTTTTGGCGATGGACCTGGGATTCCAGAACGTAGATCAAATCCTTTGGGTAAAGGTGCGACAATCGGATTGGGTCCAAATTTTCATCCCAAAATTACACAAAAACTGAAAGATGTTGCTTCTGAAAATGAAATTACACATCAAATAGAGGTCGATCCATATCCCGGTGGAACAGATGCCTATTCGCTTCAAGTTAGCAGGGCTGGTATTCCTGCAGGATTGGTATCGATCCCTTTAAGAAACATGCACAGCACAGTCGAAACGCTAAAGCTAGATGACGTGAAAAGATGCGCAGAACTTCTATGCGTATTTATATCAAAGCTAGATCAGAAATTTCAGGAGGAACTCAAATGCTTTTAGAAAAATTATCCAATGCTTCGGGTGTATCTGGCAACGAAAAAGAAATACGCCAAGTAATAAAAGATGAGATTACTCCACTTGTTGACGAAGTATCAACTGATAGTATGGGGAATCTTTTTGCGATAAAAAAAGGCGGAGATAATAGCTTGAAAGTTATGCTTTCTGCACACATGGACGAAGTTGGTCTTTTCGTTGACTTTATTGAAAATGGCGGGATTGTCAGATTCAAGAAAATCGGCGGTATTGATGATCGAGTCTTATTATCAAAAAAGGTTCTTATAGGTGAAAATAAAACTCCAGGAGTGATTGGTCTAAAACCAGTTCATCTTAGAGGTGGCAATAGCGGAGTTACAGGCTCAGATGATTTATATATTGATGTCGGTGCAACAGGGAAAGATGATAAATTGGCTAAAGTGGGCGATACTGCCATTTTTGCCACGAAATTTGTCCAGTCAGGCGATATTCTCAGAGGAAAGGCTTTTGATGACAGGGCAGGTTGTGGTGTTTTGATAGAATTATTAAAAGGCAATTATCCATTTACACTTTGTGGAGTTTTTACCGTTCAAGAGGAACTGGGTTTGAGAGGGGCAAAAATAGCGGGTTATAATGTCAATCCTGATTTCGCTTTTGCACTTGAGGGAACGACAGCAGGCGATACTCCGACAGAAAAAGATGTCAGTCCGTCAACTAATATGGGCAGAGGTCCCGCCATTACTTTCATGGATAGGTCAGTTATAAGTAATCAGCGATTGCTTGATCTGCTTGTTGATACTGCAAAGAAAGAGAATATCCCATTTCAGTTTAAGCGAACCATAACAGGCGGGACAGATTCAGGCGCAATTCATTTGCAGAGAGGCGGAATCCCATCAATAACGCTTGCTGTGCCTGTTAGATATATACATTCACCGATTGGATTGATGAATAAAAATGATTTTGATAACGCTGTAAAGCTCATGGAAAAGAGTCTGCAGAGGGTTACTGAATTAATTCTATAAAAGATTTACATTTTGGGAATAAGAAGATTTTTCGCTTCGCTCAAAATGACAGCGAAATGTCACCCTGAACGAAGTGAAGGGTCTCTTTTAGCTATGTCAATTCAGAAATCAAGAAGGTGATATACAGATGAAAGTTACAGACATTGAGGTTACTACGCATATAAATAAGCCAAACCCTAATCCAATAAGAGACGCATTGCAAAGCCTACCCGGGGTTGGTTCTGTAAATGTGGTTATTCATACAGACGAAGGCATAAAAGGCTATAGTGATACCTATTTTGGTCGTGGAAACGGTGCGCCAGAATCTTTATCTGCGATAATCAATAATGAATTCAAGCCTTTGGTGGTTGGAACGGATGTTGCTTTTGTGCGAGGAACACATGAGAAAATGCTCAAAGAGACAGAATATCACGGTTCTTTTGGCTTAACTATGTTTGGCATATCTGCTATTGATACTGCTCTTTGGGATTGTCTTGGAAGATCAAAGGGCGTTCCATGCTGGCAGATGTGGGGTGCTATACATGATAAAATTCCCGCTTATGCAATGGTCGGCTGGCTAAATTACAATGATGACGAAGTTCAGCAAATATGCGCAAAGGCTGTCGAACAGGGATTCAAAGGCGTAAAAATCAAGGTCGGCTATAAGACGCTTGATGAAGATATTAAGCGGGTAAAAATTGTCCGTCAGGCAATCGGTGATGAAATTGATCTTATGGTTGATGCAAATCAATCGCTAAAAACTGCCGAAGCGATAAAAAGAGGACGGGCATTTCAGGAATTAGGCTGTCTTTGGTGGGAAGAGCCACTTCCTGCAGATGATGTTGATGGTTATGCAGAACTTGCGGATGCGCTAGATATACCTATCGCAACGGGTGAGAATCTATACACTAGATATGATTTTGCGCGATTCCTGAAACATGGTGCAGTTGACATAATACAACCTGATTTAAGGCGTGGCGGAGGTCCAACCGCATTATTACAGATTGGTATGTTGGCGGATTCGTTTCGCATACCTTATGCCTCGCATGGTGGAGGTCCCGTGCAGTTGAATATAATGGCGTGTCTGCCGAATATGGTGTATCTTGAAACTGGCTTACTTTCGCCAAATTCACCGCTAAAACTCGTTGATGGGTGCGCTTTACTGCCACAAGGGGCTGGATTTTCTTGGGAGTAAACTTATGAAAAAATATCTTGAGCCTGCAAAAGAGATAAATATATCAGGGGAATATGATGTCGTTATTGTTGGTGGGGGACCTGCTGGATTATCATCTGCAATAGCAAGCGGAAGAAACAAAGCAAAGACATTGCTAATAGAGCAGTTTGGCTATCTTGGGGGAACTGCAACCGCATCATTAATGATCAACTTGAATGGTTTTCGCAATCAGGTTGAGCCAGACAGCACACAAACAGTTAAGGGCATAGCACAAGAAATAATTATTGAACTTTATAAACTCAAGGGATTAGGAAAAAGCCCTTATCCACAGAAAGAATATGATATTGAGAAAGGCGAATTATCCTATTCATATTGCATTGATCCTGAAAAATTTAAATATGTTGTTTTAAAAATGGTGCATGAATCAGGCGTTGATATATTATTCCATACGTATTTTTCGGATGTTATTATGGAAGGAAACGAACTAAAAGGCATAATCGTGGAAAATAAATCTGGACGAAGCGCAATAATGTCTAAAATAACCATCGATGCTTCTGGTGATGGCGATGTATCTGCAAGGGCAGGCGCTCCTTTTTGGGAAGCAAGCCCTGATGATAAAATTCTGAAAGATGGTATCATGTATAAAATATCAGGGATCGGTGATGCAAAGTTTGGAAATTGCAGATATGGTGATAGTTCGGTTGTTTGGGGCCCGGCTGGTGTTTGGGGACGTAATGACGCATGGGAAATTTCACAAGCAGAAATAAAAACAAGATTGAAGGTTTTTGAGCATTTTCAAAAGATACTTGATGATAACCCGCAAATGAAAGAAGCTGGAGCTTATCTTGCAGAAACTCCGCCTTTATTGGGCATTAGGCAGACTAGGTTTATTGAAGGGGAGTATAAGCTTACTGCTGATGATGCGATAACGGGAAGGCGTTTTGATGATGTAGTTGCAATTAGCTCATGCCCAATCATAAGCTACTATGGCTATCGCAGGTATCTTGAGCATGAAGGCTATGATATTCCATATCGTTGTCTTGTGCCAAAGGTCATTGATAATTTACTTGTATCAGGTCGTTGCATTTCGTCAGAACAGCAACCCTATGAATCACACAGGGCAATGATACCGATCATGGCTATTGGTCAGGCTTCGGGAACCGCAGGGGCGTTGAGTGCAAATAATAATGTTAAGCCACGAAATCTTGATGTTCCATTACTGCAAAAGACACTTATTAAGCAGGGTGCAGAATTAAGAAAAGGATAATTATATGATTTCAGCACGTCAGCGATTTCTTGACTATGTCCGTAATAATCATGGGGCAAGACCGATTGTTTCGCCATTTTTGCCAAGTCCTGAACTCATAAAAAAGACTCTCCAATATCTAGGATTACCGATCCAGCAAGATTATATTAAAAACGAGGTTACTCTCTCGAAAGAATTGGATTATGAACCAATGTTTATGTGTGATTGTATGGGATTGATGTTTTCATGGAAACATGACCCAGATAGATCAAGTAGTGAATGGGATGTATCAACTATCGCAACATCAAAAGGCGAATGGATAAGAAAAATTCCCATAAAACATGGTTTATATGGAGATGAATCATCCTTCCCTATCAAGACAGAAGAAGATCACGAAAAGCTAGTTTTGGCATGTGAACAAATATCCGATAGAGAAGATGATATTCGCTTATATTATCGGGATTTCCGCAAAAGAGTCGGCGAGAACGGCGTAATTGTAATAGGTCATCCTCATGTTACATGGTTAGGTTGTCAGATCAGTCAAAGAAATATGGTTTATCATGCGATTGACTATCCCGAATCCTACAAACGCAGTATGGATGCCATATATAATGCTTCTCTGTTCGTTTTTAATATCGCTATTGAAGAAGGTATTGACTTTATGAGTGAGTCGGGATATGGTCTGGAGATGATCTCGCCTGAACAATTTGTAAGCCAAGATTTGTATTATACGAGGCTATTAGCTGACTGGACACATGAAAATAGAGGATTATTCTGGTATCATAACTGCGGACAGACGAAAAATCTCATAAAAGAAGGTTATTTCAATCAACTTAGTTCGGATGTTATAGAGACTATCGCACCCCCACCCGAAGGTGATAACGATCTGGCTGAATCCAGACGTTATCTTGATAATGTTATATGCTCAAAGGGCAATTTGAGTCTTGGATTGCTTCGTGATGGTTCGGTTAATGATGTAATAGTTCATACAAAGCGGATGGTTCAGGCTGTTAGAGGATATAAACATATTCATTCTACTGCGGATGCTGTCTTTGGTGAAACACCGGTTGAAAACTTCATTGCATTTATTCAGACAGCAAGAGATGAATCTTATATGTTGCAATGATAATTTTGTTAGATTCCATATCCAATATTAACAAAGAAATTGCGACCGGGTCCATTTACGCTAGAACCATGCTCTCTATATCTTCTATCAGTGATGTTTTCAATACCAAAGGCAAGTTTAGCAAAATTGCCTATATTAATTCCTAGCCGAATATTCATGGTAAACCAACCCGGAGTATATGCTCTTGGGTCTTCTTTTGTTGCATCGCTGATTGTTCCGGGGATACGTGGGTCTGTTCTGTCTGACTTTGATAGGCGATCTTGCTTTTTGGCAAAGCGACTATATGTTTCTATCCAAAAGAACCCTTTATTTTCATCCCATCTTATACCTAAAATCCCGTTTATTGGCATTTCACGAAGCATTGGTTGATTCTCTGCCAAGTCTTTAACTCTTGTGATAGTCAAGTTACCATAAGCAAAGAGTTCTGGAAATAAAGGAAATGCGAATCTATTTATAGCCATTTCTACGCCTTGTATATCTGTTGGTTCGTCAGAATTATATGCAATTGAGACTATCGCTTCTTTATTAGCATCAATTAAATCCTGATATAGTTTTGGCATATCCTTATCAGCAAAGGCTTCCTGAACCTTTATGTTTATTAGAGAATTGTTGATTCTGTTAAAGTAGTAGTTAATAGTTCCAGAGAAGTATTTTGATCTCGCTTTAATGCCAATATCAATACCAGAACTACGTTCAGGTTCTAGATCGGGATTTGGTGCAGATATTGCCTGATTGGTAATCTTGACTGCGGTAGTATCACTTAGAGTTGGCGCCCTGAATGCCTGTCCTGCTGTAAATGTAAGGTTGAGTCCATCTATTATTCCATAAACTAATCCAATACTTCCTGTTGTCGCATTTCCAGAATTTTCAAATTGCCCAAAAGATGGGTCTTTTATACTCAAATCTGCTTTTGAATCAAAATACGTGTATATGCCTGATAATATAACGTCTAAATTATCTAATATCTTAATCTCATCCTGAATATAGGTATTTATATCCCAATATGTTGCTCCATCGGGGTATGCTCCCCATGCTTCTGTTTTTACTTTATTAGTTTTAGAATCTGTTGTAATAGAATTGCTGGCTAGTGCATTATGATAAAACTCACTACCGTAAGTTAATCTTTGCCTATCGCCTAAATTAGAGCCTAATTGTAATGATAAACCCATTATATCAACAATATCACTGATCTCAGTTATAGTAGTGCTTTTGGCTTTTTGCTGTTTTTGCCCTTCATTTTGCTTTTGATATGATGCGGTTGCCTGCAGAAGATTCAGGAATGGGAGAGTTTCATTGGCAACATAAGTTAGATAAGCCAAATCTCTGTTTTGTGGATTAAAGAGAAGCGTTTCGTATTCTTTTGTAGCATATCTATCATATCTAGGGACGTTCTCTTGTCTAACACCTTGGTAGGCAAGTTTCACATGTTGTTTGTCTGAAATCATATATTTTAACGCCACATCGCCATCTTTTTCTGTCCAACCTGTTGGTTTTTGTATATCCACAAGCCAAGCGCCTTCAGGAATATTGGGATTGCTTTGACTTGTTAAAAGAAACTTTTTTGATGGAAGTTGTATATCATATCCTTTGCCCGGATTAAGATCGCCAACATCCTTATATGTTCCACCTGCATTGAAAGCAAATTTCTTATATCCTCCATTAAGACCGATTCTTGTTAATTTTCCTGTATCAGCACTTGAATATTTTGTTGACGCATAAGGAAGTATAGTAAATTTATTATATTCTTTTGGTGATTTTGTTATGACATTTATTACGCCTCCTATAGCTGAACTCCCGTATAGCGTTGAGCCATATCCACGTAATACCTCAATCTTTGATATTTGGCTGGAGTCTATTGTTGCTAAATACTGATTTGGACCTGAACGGAACGTAGCATTATTCAGACGTACACCGTCAACAATTATAAGTGTTTGATAGCCTGTTAAACCTCTTACATAAGGAGAGCCTTGTCCAGCGGAGGTTTTCTGAACCATCACACCAGTTGCCCCTCTCAAAGCATCAGGAGTTGTTCCAAGACCTTGCCTTCCTATATCATCAGAAGTAACAATAGAAACAGCGCTTGGAGTTCCAAAAGTGTCTCTTTCATTGCGAGTGCCTACGATTGATATTTCATCGAGTATGTAAACTTCATCAGCTTGAGCAATACCTAATAAAACCAAAGCAAGTATTGAAACAAGAATGCAGAAAGTTTTGTATTTAAACATGCTAAAATCCTCCAAGAAAATTCCCACAAACAGCTTTATCATTGAGAGGATTATTAAGCAAAATATATACCAATCTGGTTTTTGGTACAGTTGATCGCATAATTGCTTGCATATTAAATGTTTCATTTGTTCTTACTTTTCACTAAAAGTCATTATGTAGTATAGAAAATGAACAACCTGACCATTTTCTATACATATCCAAAAATCTGTTGACTTTTATGATTGCGTTATGTAAAATCTAGGCATGAAGATTATCCAGACATAAAAGAAAATAACCATAAATAAGAATAATAATCATGAAAGTAAACGAATTTATCAAAGAAATAATTAATAAAATGGGTTACGAAGAACAGATAACCCATGTTGAGAGTATATCGCCAAGAGAACCCCAATATGGAGAATTGAACTCACCTCTCAATCCACGCATTGGGGCAGTTCTAAAAACACAGGGCATTGAGAAGCTATACTCCCATCAGGTATCTGCCATTGATGCCATTAGAGACGGAAAAGACATTACAATAGTGACATCAACATCAAGCGGAAAAACGCTCTGCTATAATATACCTGTTATAGAAAATCTTTTAAACGATCCATCTGCAAGGGCATTATATCTTTATCCGACAAAAGCATTGGCTCAAGATCAGCTAAAAAAGCTGTTTACCTTTAAGGAACTTGATAATTCCTTTGATTTTGATATAGGCACTTACGATGGCGATACACCCACAAATACAAGAAAGAAACTCCGAGACAGTGGAAGAATAATTCTCAGCAATCCCGATATGCTACATGCAAGCATCCTTCCTAATCATAGCAGGTGGAGCAATTTTTTCACGAATCTAAGATTTATCGTAATAGATGAAATTCACGCATATAAGGGCATATTCGGCTCAAATGTTGCCAATCTGATGAAGCGACTAGATCGGATATGCAAGCATTACAAGTCATCGCCACAATTTATCTGCTGTTCTGCAACCATAAGCAACCCGAAGGAACTTGCAGAGAGTATCACAGGACACGAAATGACCATTGTTAATAATGATGGTTCTCCGAAAGGTGCAAAGAAATTTGTTTTATGGAATCCGCCATTTGTAGATGATGGCAAAACAGAGCGCAGAAGCCCAAACTCAGAGGCGACAAGGCTTATGGTAGAGCTAATAAGAAATAGGATTCAGACAATAACATTCGTCCAAACTCGTGTCCTTGCTGAGTTAATCTATCGCTATTGTCAGGAAAGCCTGCAGAGAATCAGACCAAGCCTTGCTGAAAGCATCAAAGCCTACCGAAGCGGATATTTGCCCGAAGTTCGCAGAGATATTGAAAAGAAGCTATTTTCTGGTGAACTTTTGGGAGTCATCAGCACTAGCGCGTTGGAACTTGGAATTGACATCGGCGGACTTGATGCGTGCATACTCGTTGGCTATCCGGGAACTATATCAAGCACATGGCAAAGGGCAGGGCGCGCAGGAAGAAGCAAAGATGATTCGCTAGTCGTGCTTATCGGTCATAATAACCCGATAGATCAATACCTTATGAAGCATACAAATTACTTCTTTGATCAGCCCGTTGAGAATGTTGTAATAAGTGTTGAGAATCCGCATATAATGGTCGGTCATCTTCGCTGTGCCACAAACGAATTGCCAATGACAATAGATGACGAAAAAACCTTCGGTGAATCTGCGCCCGCAATATTAAATCTTCTTGAGGATGACAATCAGGTCAAATATGTTGGTGATAAATGGTATTGGACAGGCAAAGGCTATCCTGCAAGGGATTTTAGCCTTAGAGATATGGCAGAGAATAACTACAACATCATTGATACTACCGATGGCAAAAATGTTGTTATCGGTATGTTAGACGAATTCAGCGCATTTATGCTTGTTCACGATCAGGCAATATACATGCAGGAGTCGGAAACTTACTTCGTCAAAGAGCTAAATTTGAAGCAGAAAATTGCCTATGTTGAAAAGGTCGTTGTTGATTATTATACACAATCCATCACAGAGCAAAAGATCAGAATAGATGTCAAAGAGACAGAGAAGGAACTTGAAAAATGCAAGGTCTGTTTTGGCGAGGTAACGGTTACATCAGTAACAATAATGTTCCGTAAGATAAAGCTTTACAGCCTTGACAGCATTGGTTTTGGAAATCTCAATCTACCTCCGCAGGAACTAGAGACTATGGCTTTATGGATAATACCTCCCGCATCTGCATTAGAACGAGTTAAGCAATACGGCAGAATCGCAGGTGAAGGCATGATGGGCATAGGAAATGCACTTGTTGGCGTGATCCCGCTTTACGTTATCTGTGATCAGATGGATATTGGACCCGTTGTTGATTCATCAAATACCAGTGCGCCAACTCTCTTTATATATGATAAGTATTCCGGTGGACTTGGCTTTGCTGAGAAAAGCTTCGATCTGATCGATCAAATCATGGAAAGCTGTCTTGAGCTTATCAGCAGTTGTCCCTGTGAATATGGTTGCCCTTCATGCGTTGGTTCAACTAAAAAGACATGGTCATATTTTGACGACTCCGAACAAAAAGAGCGTATTCCCGACAAAGGGGCGGCATTGCTATTGCTTCACGATATGCTTGGAAAAGAGCCTTATATACCCAAACAACCCCTACCTATACAGCAATTAGGGACACAATCAACGTCAAAAGAGCCTGAACCAACAGCCATAGCAAGAGAAATAAAGCCATTACCAGAAAATGTTGAAGCAAAACTCCGTAAACGTATTCAAGCGTTTAAAAGAGATAAAAAATAATGGACTATGAGTTTTCCCGAAAAAAGATGGTTGAAAATCAGCTAATACCAAGAGGTATCTCTGATGAAAGAGTGCTTTCTGCTATGTTAAAAGTACCAAGACATCAGTTTGTCAATGAAAGCTATTACCATGAGGCTTACAATGACTATCCTTTGCCTGTTGGAAATAATCAAACGATTTCACAGCCCTATATGGTTGCGCTGATGACTGAATTACTACATCTCAAAGGTGATGAGAAAGTGCTAGAAATAGGAACTGGATCGGGTTATCAGACCGCAATTTTGGCTGAAATTGCTTGGAAAGTCTATACAGTTGAAATTATAGAGGATTTGGCAATAGGAGCAAAGTCCATATTAAAAAGTCTAGGATATGAGAATATAGAATATAAAATTGGTGATGGATATTCTGGCTGGGAAGAAAATGCCCCTTATGATGGCATTATTGTAACCTGTGGACCTTATGAGATACCTGAACCATTAATTGAGCAACTTGGCGAAGGGGGACGTTTGGTAATTCCTGTCGGTTCAGGCATCCAAACCCTAACTGTTATTGAGAAATTCAAGGGCGAATTGAAATATACCGAATCTATAGATTGTAGATTCGTTCCAATGACGAGAAGCTATAACAGGAATTAAAAGATGGTTAGTGAGGAAATACTTAAGGAAGTAACAAGAAGGATAGTTGATAGTTTTCATCCGGATAAGATTATTCTTTTCGGCTCTCAGGCACGAGGAACCGCTGATGAAAAAAGTGATGTTGATCTGCTGGTTATATGTCCTATCAAGAATAATCGTCGTGAACTGATGTTGGATATAGATAAAGCTCTTGAGGGAATGCGTCTTGCAAGGGACATTCTGGTGCTTACATCTGAGGAATATGAAAAGGGTAGTAAAATTCCCGGGAATATTGCACGCTATGTGAAACTTGAGGGTAAAACTTTATATGAAAGACAATGACATTCTATATGAAGTAATAACTTGGTTGAATCATGCCAAAGCGGATATTGCTCTAGCACGAAACGGATTAAGTCTATCACTCATAGAAACATATCAATTGGTAGCTTTTCATGCCCAACAATGTGCTGAGAAGAGCTTAAAGGCTTATCTGATTTTTTGGGAAATAGATTTCCCTTATACTCACAATATTTCTCTTCTTTTAGAATTATGCGCCCAAAAATCTAATTGGATAGCAAAACTGGAAAATGCAAAAAAACTCACAGCCTATGCAACTACATTACGTTATCCCAGAATAAATACGGTTGTAACGAAAGAAGAAGCCATATATGCAATTAATATAGCGGAACAAACACTCGAGACTGTCAAGAAAGCACTGATGTTAGAAGGTTTCGATTTAGAATGAATAAAGGCAACTCGCAAATAAAAAACATCCTTATAACAGGCAATCCCGGAGTCGGCAAGACAACGCTTATAAAAAGCATAGTCTCAAAACTCAATATGTCTGTCGGTGGTTTCTATACAGCGGAAATTCGTGACGAAAAAGGCAAAAGATGGGGATTTAAGATCATATCTCTTGATGGCGAAGAAGGCATAATGGCTTCGGTGGAGATTATCAGTAAAAATCGTGTTAGCAATTATGGTGTTGATATTGAAGTGATTGATAGTATCGGTGTAAAAGCGATAGAAAAAGCCTTTTTAAGCAAAGATTTGATAGTCATTGATGAGATAGGACGAATGGAGTTATTTTCAAAACGTTTTCAGGACATCATTATTAAAGCACTTGATTCGCCAAAACTGTTATTAGGAACAATCACTGTAAAGGATACGATACATACAAAGAAAATTAAAGATAGAGAAGATACAAAAATAATAAAGCTAAAAAGAGAAAATTATACCGAAATAGAGACTTATCTTAGAAGGCTAATCCAAGAATATTAGAAAAGCTTGCTATATTATAGAATTCAATCGTCCCTAAAGGGACTTAATTATCTGCAAATTATGAATTTGCAAATTATGAATTACCCATCAATAAATTGATGGGCTATTATAATTCTATTATAATTCGTATCGTTAAAAAAAATGCCATTTTAGATTTTATGAAAATGCTTCGCCCTTATGGGAAAAACTATTTTTCAACGATTACGAGAATATAGCCCAACGATTTATCGTTGGGAAAATATGGATATAAAAAACGAAGTCCCGTAGGGACGAATGAATAAAGGCTATATAAATGTCCCATTCATATATCAGTTGTTATATACATTATGTTTTCAGCACCAAAAACCGCGATAAAATAATTAGCACAGATATAAGGGAACGTCTATGGGCATACATGGGAGGTATAGCAAGAGACAACAATATGAAAGCTATTGCAATTGGGGGAACGATTGATCAT
>CAZMCH010000010.1:0-14565 GCA_964564735.1 uncultured bacterium | reverse complement strand
ATATTCTGCTTGCTTTGCCATCAACCATTACTATTTCAAAAGCAATACAATTGATAAAAGGTGGTTCATCTAAATGGGTCAGCGATACTTTCCCAATGTTAAGGCATTTTTCATGGCAAACGGGATATGGTGCTTTTAGCATTAGCAAATCAAGGCTTCAAGATACAATTTCGTATATTCAATGTCAGGAAACACATCATCAAATTCGCACATTTGAGGAGGAATATGTCGCATTCCTGAAAAAACATGGCATTGAATATGACGATAGATATATTTGGGGATGAATTAATTTTCCCAACAATAAATCGTTGGGCTATAATAAATTATTATGACAAAAGAACCAATTGCGGAAAAATTCGTAAATCATATCTGGAATAACGGATATTTTAAGAGGGACAATCTCAGATCAAAAGATGGTCGCAAAATAGAGATTCTCTGCCCCGGCGAATGGAATACCGACTCCGGCGCCGACTTCCGCAATGCAAGCATAAAAATAGAAAATGAGATTTACAAGGGTGATGTGGAAATCCATGTAAAAAGCTCAGATTGGCGAATTCATCATCACGATAGAAACCCCAAATATAATAGCACGATCCTGCATGTAACGCTTTTAGATGGCGGATTTAGCTTGCTTGCAAAGAAACAAAACGGAGAGCATATACCAATTCTTGTGCTTGCAAACTATCTTGATAGATCAATAGGAAATCTATGGAAATCAATAGAAAATGACAAAGATAATTATCCCTGTTTAGATAAGATTTTAGATATAAATAAGGATAGATTATCTTCAATCGTCGATAAAATGGGCATAGAAAGACTGAATATAAAATCAGGATATTTCAAAGAGCAATTTAAATCAAAAGGCGAAGATCAGTCAATATATGAAGGAATAATGGACGCACTTGGATATTCCAAAAATAGAAAACAATTTCTTGAGTTGGCAAATAAAGTTCCTTTTAATTATTTATCGGGCAAAAAAGCAGAATATATTCAAGCAATACTTTTCGGTGTTGCAGGGCTTCTGCCTGATCATGATGAGAATGGATACATAAGAGATATTAAAGGGATTTGGAGAGATTTAGAGTCAGAATTTAAAGATAAAGCGATGTCTGCGGAACAATGGAATTTTTTCAGGCTTAGACCAGAGAACTTTCCCACAAAAAGGATCGCTGGAATGAGTTATATTATATCTCATAATCAGGAAATATCCCTTATGAAAGGCTTTCTTTCAGCTATTTCTGATAATAGCTTCACAGATAAACAGATAAGCCAAAAACTTAGAAAAATATTAATGCCATCTGTATCAGGATATTGGGCTAATCATTATAATTTTGGGCATGAGACAAGCAAGCAAAATAATTATCTAATAGGCAAAAATAGAGCAGATGACATTATAGTTAATGTAATTTTTCCATCAATTATAGCTTATTGGCAAAAAATACGAAACCGTATAGTATCAAAAAAGATATTGCAATTATACACTTCATATCCTCCACTACAAGATAACTGGATTATAAGATTTTTTATTGGTCGTGTTTTCCATGATCAAAATGAATACTCCAAGATGATAAATTCCGCTTTACGTCAGCAAGGGCTTATACATATCTATAAATCATCTTGTAGTGCCAAAGATTGTATAAACTGCCCCTTCATAAGATAAATGATTATATTATTTTCTATTACAATCTGTTTAATATTGAGAGCCTATTTAATGGCTAGAAATATTGATCAGTCAAAAAGCAATGGTGACGATCATATTCTCATTATATCTTTATATCCATTGTTTTTTGCATTACATATTCGGATGGTGGGAGGGGTTCAAATGAAACAACAGTTAAGATATAAGGCTTTATTAGATGCAGTTGAAAGTTTCATCAAAAATGCTCTTGATGCTCAAGTAACGGATGAATCAAATTCCGATTATGGTGGGTTTCGGTGTCCTGATCATCTTATATGCGAACTATGGAGTGCTGTAAATACTTTTACTACAATGGTAATCATTTTTTTCAATTCTGATTCGCAATATTATCATTCACAAACTCTACTTCAAAGAATGGTTATGACTCTTCGTTTCATAACAAATTCGCAAAATGATGATGGCACAATAAACATATTTTTCTTGGGTAAAATAAAAACAACCTCAAATTTGGCATACATACTAAATACTTTACTCAAATCTTATAGACTACTAACAAGAGATTGTAGTATACTAAAAATACTGAATTCACTGGAATCAATCCT
Source organism: uncultured bacterium (assembly GCA_964564735.1). Lineage (GTDB taxonomy): Bacteria > Poribacteria > DTPJ01 > DTPJ01 > DTPJ01 > CAZMCH01. The sequence continues at coordinate 12,324 of CAZMCH010000010.1, read as the reverse complement.
TAAAAAAATTGCCAACACACTTAAATTAGATAATGAACAGCAACAAACCCAAAGGATTGCTATAGCATCAACCCTTATTGATTATGATAAGTTCTTCTTTGATCATACTGCATCATCTAAAGCGCAAACTTATCTATCAGATCGTATAAATATTAACCATGATGGGATGTATATCGATAAAAGCTATAGCCGAAGTATGTTATTAAACGCAATGCTTCTCAATATAGCAAAAAAATTAAACAAGTCTTATATGATTGAATATGTAAGACGCAACCTTAATTTTGCAATATATAATAATGTATTACCGATGGATTTTGATATGGAATGTTTGCATGAAAATTATTCTCCGCTTGGATATGGTGTTTGGAAAGAAATGTCAATAATGGATCATAATGGCTATTATGCGACAGCTGGTGATATATTGATAGAAAAGCTGTTAGATAGCATGAAAGATGGTTATGTAAATCACAATGAAAGCGACTTGTTATCACCTAATTATAAGAATTACTCAAAGTTTTTCCTTACATCAAGCATTGGTGAATTCTTGCTGATTGAAGAAGAAATAAAAAATGATGGTGTTAATAGATTGTCTATGCCTAACAATTATACAAAAATATTTAATGAGTCAAATATAGCCAGAATTAGAAAAAATAAAATGAATGCAACAATCAAAGCCAATAATAGTGATATTTTTTCTATAGAAAATGGTCAGGTTGCAATAAAATATCTTAGAATTAGCTATAAGTGCAATGGAAACAAATATTTTAAGCCGGGAAGACTTGAGGCAAATCATAGTTCGTATATCCTGCGTGATTGGTTTTTTTATTCGCAACCTGAATCGAATAAGCATGACTTGTCTATTGCTGATTTGAATATTATTGTTGAATTTGTTTGCAAAAATGATCGTTTTGAAATTGATATGTCTGCAAATGGAATGAAGAATATTCCTTTTTTTATTGAATTTGGCATAAAAAAACATAATAAATTAAAAATAAACAATAAAGATATTATGTTATCAGATTTTGATATGGTTTACATGGATTCAGGTAAAGTTATGATAACATGCGGAGAAGATTCTATTGGGATTCTTGGCGGGAAAATTCAACATAGATTATATCAAAATGAAGACATTTGGACTAGAAATCTAGAAACTATAAGTATAATGATAACACCTATTACACCTTTTGACGACAAAATTCAGATTTTTTATAATCAATATTGATGGAGAAATAAATAGCTTATATGTATCGATCTATTAAAGAAAATGATATTATGTTATATTTTCTTATCAAGCCGTTAATTTGCGTGATTATTTCTATAATTCTATTTACTATGTTTGGCGTAGATATATCGAAGGGAGATTTCGAGGTGAAGAATTATGATTTATGGGATTTGGCAAACAAAAAACGTGATGTCCATAGATTTTCAACGCTTTTTACTGCGCAAAATGTTCGAGATTTGCTTTCAACTGACGAAGGCTTGAATAATGCAATAGAATGGTGCAAAAATACCGCTGTAACACATGTTTATATTGAATCTTATCGTGATGGCTACACCGCAGAGCGTTCTGCATTAGAAAAAGCAAAAAAGTTTTTCATTGATAATGGAATTGATGTATCTGGTTGTGTTACAACGACACAAATTGGCAAAAAAAGCACAGGTTGGAATGCTATTAGCTGTTTTACCAATATTTCGACTCAAGATAAATTGCAGGAAATATTTGAGTATACAGCATCAATGTTTGATGAAATAATGATTGATGATTTCTGGTTTACGGACTGTGAATGTGATGAATGTAAAGAAGCAAAAGGCGATCAAAGCTGGTCGGATTATCGCTGTGACTTGATGGTTAAGTTGAGCAGAGATCGAATACTTAAACCATCAAGAAAGGTTAATCCAAATGTCAAAATAATCATCAAATATCCACAATGGTATGATGATTTTCACAATCGTGGATATGAGGTAATCAGAGAAACAGAAGATTTTGACAAGATATGGGTCGGAACGGAAACAAGAGACCCTGATGATAAAAATTGGGGACAAAAAGCGCAATATGAAGCATATTATATAATGAGATGGCTTAGTGTTGTCGGTGGCGAAAAAACAGGTGGAGGCTGGTATGATCCCTATGGCACGCACCCGCAGACTTATGTTGAACAAGCGCGGCAGACTATTCTTGCAGATGCCAAAGAGTCGCTTTTATTTTGCTATGGTTCATTGTTAGAGAATACAGGTCCCGCAAATGTTGAAAAACTGAGGACGGAAATTCCATCATTGTTTGAATTAGCGGAGATCGTAAAAAATAAGCAAATAAAAGGCATATATGCACCGAAACCACCCAATAGCGATCCACATAAAGAACAATATGTCTTTGATTTTGTGGGCATGATGGGACTTCCGTTAGTTCCTGTCCCAAAGATCGATCCTTCTGTGGAATCGGCGTTCTTTTCTGTTCATGCACTTAAAGACTCTCAATTTGTTGATAAACTAAAGAAGATGATTGCTGAGAAAAAGCCTTTGCTGATTACCGATGGTTTAAGGGATAGTCTGAAAGGTCAAATTGATCTCAAAAGTGAAAATATAATAATTCTTGAGGTTAACAGCAATCCGAGATCGCTTATGAATTTAAGCAAAGATGAGCTACTTAAAATACGCAAAATTATGTTGAAACCATTGAATATGGCATTTGATGCACCCAATAAAGTATCACTTTATCTGATAGGTGATAACCACATTGTTATTGAAAATTTCAACGATGAAGATATAACTGCTATACTCAATATAGAAGGTCTCAAAAATGCTAAAAGCGTTGTAAAATTGCCTATTGATGCAAAAATAAATATAAATCATAATGGCAGATTGCTCAGTGCCATAATGTCTCCAAGAAGCATGGTTGCTATTGAGATAGAAAAAGCAGGTAACTAAAGTGGATAGATTATATGTAGATACTTCCGTATTGGGCGGATGTTTTGATGAAGAATTTAGTAGATGGTCAATCTATCTAATAAATGAATTTAAAACTGGTATGAAAATTTCTGTTATTTCAGATTTAACGTTGAGAGAGCTTGAGGACGCTCCGACAAATGTCCGAAATATAATTAATGACATTCCAGATGAAAGTAAGGAATATATTATATTTAATGATGAAGCACGCAAATTAGCCAATCTTTATATTGCTGAAAATGTAGTATCAAAAAATTCATTATTAGATGCCCAACACATAGCACTAGCTACAATTAATAAAGTAGATTTCTTGATAAGTTGGAATTTCAAGCATATTGTTAATATGTCCAAGATCAGACATTATAATTCTGTCAATTTAAAATATGGATATGCAATTTTGGATATAAGAACCCCTATGGAGGTAATTTCTTATGAATAAGAATATTGACTCAGTAAGAATGATGAGGGATATAAGAGATAAATTAAGCCAAATATATACCGATCCTGAAGTAGAGAAAAAAGATTTGGAATATATAAGAAAAAAATATAAAATTGATAACAAAAATCTTCCGAAGAAATTTCAGAATATAAAAGTAGGTAATAAAGCGTCATAGCTTTTTTGTGTAAGTGTGAATATAATAATGGCAGTTTGTTCAGTGCCATAATGTCTCCAAGAAGCATGGTTGCTATTGAGATAAAATAATTTGAGCTTATAAAAAATAAAACGGAGGTTAGCTTCATGAAAAAAATCAATTTGATCTTTCCTATTATGGTTATTCTGGTTGCAATATCTGTCTCTGGCTGTGGGATATTGTTTGGTGGTGGAACAGGCTTTATCGGTTCGGCAGTAGATAAAGCAGCGAATGTCGCCGGTGAAAAAGTTGGAGAAAGAGTCGGTCAAACTGTTGGAACTGCAATGGCTGGATATGCAGATGCAAGTCTAAGAGGTCTTTCACCTGCGCTTATGCAGTTATATGTCTCAAGTGTGTTTTCTTCTGTTTTTTATGCCGGTGGATATTCTTTTGAATATAAAAATGCTTATAAACCGGGTGAATGGAGTAATTGGAAAGCTACTGGCATGGATGAAGGCGATGAGTTTCAAAAGGCGTTTCTTATGAAAATGGATGATGGTAAGGAATGGTGGCAGATTATCACAAACAGTGTGAGAGATGGTAAAAAAGAAGAAGTTGTCTTGGAAGCCATGTTTTCTGCACCTGACGAATCAGGAATGAGAAAATTACTAAGACTTAGAAGCCTTTTTCCCGGAGATAAAGAACCTGCAGAAGTTCCTGTTCAGGAAAATACAGCAGCATGGTATCATGAACCCATCAAAATAACAGAAGAGAGCCTTAAAGCAGCTACAAAGGGAACAGAGAGCATTAAAACACCTGCCGGGACATTCTCTGCCGATCATATCGTTTATCGTGATGCCTATGGTGTTGGTGAATGGTGGGTTACTGATAAGGTGCCGGGCGGACTTGTTAAATATCAAGTTACCAATTCACAGGCTGAAGGTGATAAAGAGGAAAATAAATATACCGTTGAACTTTTGGGTTATGGTGATGGCGCTAAAACTCGCTTAAATTCATTCTAAAAAGCTGTTTTGGCTATAAATAATACGAGTTTTTTATAGTTTTTCAAACAGCCAAAATATACATAAGACATGGGAACTTATGCTATAAACTTTTAGTATATAAAAATGAAAGGAGAGGCATATTGGAAAGTAATATTCCCTATGCTTTCTAATATACCATTATTTTTATGTCAACAAAATTACGCTTTGCATGTCATTTAATAACTTGGAGTGGAGAGCAAAACGATAATCCAGAAAAAGTAATCAAAGAAGTTGCTGATGCGGGATATACAGGAATTGAAGGATTGCCAACAAGATCACCTGAGCAACTTATTGAGATGGCAACATTATCAGCAAAATATGGCCTTCATGTTGTCAATGCAGGAGGACCATCGCCAAAAGATAGCATAAAGTATAATTTAACGCTTGGAAATAATGCTTGTGAAGTTCCAGCATGTGGAAGGGCGAATTTCGGTGGACCAAATCCAACTGATGATGATTTTCGCAAGGCAGGAGAATCATTAAAGGATATAATTACATTTGCAGAAGAACACAAAATAAAGCCTTTTCACCACGCGCATCTTTGGACTATGATTGAAACAGTAGAAGATGCAGAAAAGATGCTCAAAGCGGCACCGGGGCTTTATCTATTATTTGATACTGGTCATCTTACAGCCGCAGGCTCAAATGCTTTGAGAATTTTTGATAAACTAAGCGATAAAATAGCTCATGTCCACTTGAAGGACTTTACCGCTAATGATCCAAAAACTTGGAATCATCAAAAAGACAAATGGGGACAAGATGGCAGGTTTGAAGAACTTGGTAAAGGCAATATGGGGCTTGATATAAAAGCCATATTGAAAGGGCTAGAGAATATTGGATTTGATGGCTGGGTATCTGTTGAGCAAGATCAAGTAACACATCATAATCCTGCTGAAACCGCCAAAGTCAATATGGAATATATAAAGAGCGTTCTTTAGGAAAATGGAACGCAGATAAAGCTGATCGGGTGGATTTAAATCCGATTCGCTAAATCAGCGTTCTATCTATTAATAGGTGAGATTATGCCAAACGGACATCAAATATCAGCGCGTTTAACAGCAATAACAGGACCTTATGAATTATCATCAGGCTTACATTTATTCACTGATTGGCGTTTTATTGATGCAGGTGCGCCATCTTATTATGATAGTGATGGAAAACCTGTTTCAGTAAAAGGCGATGGCGAATTAAGGCAAGTCTATTGGCAGGGCGTTAATGTTCCCCGTGGAATAAAAATTGTTCCTGAAAAACCAACAAAATCTGATCCGATAGAAGGTTTTGTTGGGATGACTGCTTTGTATGATGGTGGTGTATATCGTTCTTGGTCAGGAGCAAAATATTCTGAATCTCAAGATGGTTTTGTCTGGAAAACACCAAAATTTCCCAATGAACCAGAGGGAATTGACAGAAATTCTCTATTTTTTGAAAAGGTTGGAGTTCACGGACCCGGTGTATTTATTGATCCATCTGCCCGTAGTGATGAGCGATATAAGATGATATTTATGAGTGCGCATCCTGATAAAGAATTAATTGAAAATGCAATCGCGGATTTTAGGGCAAATAGACCAAATGACATTGATCCGATATTTGATGTTCGTGGTGCAATAGATGGCATCTTTGGGGCGACTTCATCAGATGGAATTTATTGGAAACTCATAGAAAAGCCTTTTTTATTGCACATGAGCGATAATCCAAGCACGATGTATTATGATACTGTCCTGAAAAAATACGTCTATTATACAAGAGTGAACTGGATGTATGGCAGAAGAGCAATAGGCAGAAGCGAATCAGACACTTTTGGATATTTGCGACAACCTGAGATGGTTGTCTGGTCTGACCTTGACAGATTGCCTTCGGATGATCTTTATACAAATGCAAAATGCCTTTATCCATATACAGTTGACCATCATTTCTTATTTCCAACAGTTTATCATCGTTCTGAGGATAATTGCTCTCTGGATATGATGTCTAGTCCTGATGGAATACATTGGTTCAAATATCCCGGCGGGTCAATTTTGGATGGCGATCCAGAAACTTTTGATGATGGCTGTCTTTTTACTAGCAGTGGTCTAGTGCCATTGGGTAATGACAAAGTTGGTGTTCCATATAGCGGAAGCACGTTTCCGCATAAATACCCAAGATGGTCAAATAGAGATGAACGAGGACGTTCAAGATACGCTATATGGAAAAAAGGACGTTTGGCTTGTGTAGAATCGGCTGGCGATGGATTCTTTGCCACTCCGATTATCAAATTCAAAGGTCGTCAGCTAAAACTAAATCTCAAAACTGCCTTCACTGGTGAAGTTCGTGTTGAGGTAGTCGGAATATCAAATTGGGTGCATAAAAAGAAAAAAGAGGAATTGATCACAGGACATAGCTTTGATGATTGCGATCCAATTTCAGGCGATCATCTTTCGCATATAGTAACATGGAAGGGCAATCCTGATCTTGGTCATGCAGAAGATCAAGCGATATATTTGCGTTTTAAGCTACGCTGTGCCAAGCTTTACGCATTTGAAACGGAATGAATCACTTTGTTATTTTGAGGAAATTAAAATGACTAATAGAGAAAGATTTTGGCGAACAGTAAGGTTTCAAGAAATAGATAGACTTCCATTTTGGTCTGATTGGATAGGTCCTTTTGATAGATGGCGAAAGGAAGGGATGCCTGCAGACGTTGATCCTTATAATTTCTTTGGATTTGAGGGTTTAATTTCAGCATTTTGGGGAAGAGACCGAGTTCCAGTAAACTTGGGCATGTATCCGGGATATAAGTATGAGTTATTAGAGGAAACAGATGAATACCGTATATATCGTGCTGGTGATGGTGTAATAACAAAGGCTCAGAAGCAAGTTAAAGGCTTTCCAACATATCAATGGCTTGAATATCCGATTAAAAACAGGGATGATTGGGAAAAATTCAAGGAAGAACAGCTTAATCCAGATAGTCCGGGACGTTATCCAGAAGAATCTCAGTGGGAAGCATTAAAGAAGCAATGGAAAGATAGGGACTATCCCATAACTATTGATGGTGGTAGTTTTTATGGATTTCCAAGAAACTGGATCGGTGTTAATAACATAAGTTTGATGTTTTATGATGAACCCGATCTTATGCACGAGATAATAGATTATCTTGCTGACCTATTCATAAAGGTTTTACATAAGGCATTACATGAAATTGAAATTGACTTTGCTCTTTTTTGGGAGGATATGTGCTATAAATCAGGACCGTTAATATCACCTGCCATGTTTAGGGAATTTCTTTTACCAAATTATAAGAAAGTTACTTCTTTCCTTGTTGAACATGGCGTAGAGCTATCATGGGTGGATTGTGACGGTAATATTGAGGCTTTGCTTCCATTATGGATTGAAGGTGGAGTTCGCGGGCATTATCCGCTTGAAGTCGCTTCTGGTATGGACGCAGGCAAACTGCGCGAGGAATATGGACAAGAGATCGTTATGTGGGGAAATGTGGATAAAAGGGCATTAGCAAGAGGCAAAGATGCGATTGATGAAGAGATAGAACGATTAACCCCTGTTGTTGCAAAAGGCGGATTTATACCCTTAGTTGACCATGGCGTTCCCGATGATATTTCCTATGAAAACTATTGCTATTATCTTGAGAGACGAAAAGAGATAATTGGATATAAATAAATTATAGTTGATTTGTAGCCCAATTTTTAAGCTAAAATACTGGGCTACAATATGGATTTATATGGTAAAAAAGAGTTAAAAAACAACTTCTTTGTGTTCTTCAGCAGATTTATACATTGCGCTTGTTATTTGTGCAGTTTTTAATGCAATGCTTGCAGTATCAATCAAAGGGACACGTCCTAACTGCGCCCATACAAAATTTTTCTGTGGGCTATCAAATCCTTCACTTGCCTTACCGATACTTCGCTGACGATTCTTGAAATTCTCCATGTCAAATGGTTGATCAACAGTCATTCCGCCAACTTCTGTATAAAGCGTGAATGGGTGAAGCCTGAGACCACCTTTTGATCCCATTATACAATCACCTTCGTCACGATCCATATTAATCGCCCAGCTTTCTTCAATAAACATGGTAACATTGTCCTTGAATCGCACAAACCCTATACCGAGTTCTTCAACATCATATTTACTGAACTTCTTGCGTTCTTCGTCCATATCAATTTCTTGATAGGTTGATGCTGTAACTGTTTCAATATCTGGGTTACCAAGTAGCCAAACCATTGATGATATATGATAAACCGCCATATCAGCTAATGCCCCACCACCAGAGATAGCCTTCTGTACAAAGTGTGGAGTTGCATATCCATCAACATATACCCTGCCACGCCTACGATAATGGCTTGTTTTTACATAATAAACACGCCCAAGAACATCCGTTTCGATAAAGTGCTTTGCCGCTTTTGTTTCCCATGAAAAAAGCATGGCTAACTGTATTTGAAGCATTTTTCCCGTTTCTTTTGCGGTATCAAACATTACCTTTGCTTCTTCGTAAGTCCTTGCCATAGGTTTTTCACAATAGACATTCTTACCAGCTTTAAGAGCATCAACGGTTACAGGCATGTGAAGGTTATTCGGCAAACATACATCAACACCTGCGATTTCATCAACTTTCAAAAGCTCCTTATAGTCGCTAAAAACATGTGGAATACCATTTGCGGAAGCGACTCTTTCTGCCTCTTCTTTATTGAGATCGGCAACCGCAACAATCTCAACATCATCAGCCATGCTTTTATATCCGCCAACATGAGATTTGCCAATTATTCCAGTTCCAATTACCCCAACTTTCAATTTTTCTGCCATTTTAATTACCTCCTAATTTTCTTATAGATATTATATTACAGCTAAATTTTACAACACAAAAATATATATTTCAATATTATCCATACCAAATATATGTTGCAACCCTAAATATTGTTCCCGCAATGCCAACACCAGCATCCGCAATAAACTCACCAAGTATAAGTCCCAAAAATAACGGAACGTTTTTCCTATATGTCCTTAGACCACCATATCTAAGCATCGAGTATTTTATAAGCCAGCTAAGGAATACAGAGAACCAAAACGGATTCATACCCCAAGTGCTTGATACAACAAATCCAACTGGATGTAATGGGAACCATACAAATTGAGTTCTAACTATTGATAATGCGACAACGAATAATGCACCAAAACTATAGGCAAATATATATCTCAAATCTCCACCAGTGGGCGTTGTAAGCCACGATGACAGTCTATTAAATGTTTCGTATGCAGGCCACATTTTACCCCATGCCCCATAGTGATATGATGACATAAGGTGCATAAAAAACGCAAAAAATATCCCGAGAGCAGAGGCAACAATAACGCTAGTCGCTATTTGTGTCGCCTTTACTTCTGTTCTTTCGCCTAGCTTTACGCCTTCAAGGATACAAGGCATTGGATGGCTACGATATGCGCGATTGAAATACCAAAATGTTGATATGATAGTTAAATCATACTGGCTAAAGCTACGTGTTCCAAATAGATGAACCATCATCATTTCAGGTCCCGCAAAGTGCAAATCATGCACAGGTGATCCAAGCTCTGCCCTTATTCTACCGATGGATATCGAGATCAGGAAATAAATAATAAAAAAGAGAGCTATCGCTTTTAATCCCATTCCAGCCTTAAAGCAGAATATTATAATACCCAATAGACCAATAAATATCGTAGCAGAAGCAAATCTCTGTATGCCTTTTGTCGCATTATCTTGATTGCCAAACTTGAAAAGCCTAAAAATGCCCTTACGAGCAACCCAGATTGCAACCAACGCAAATGCAACATAAGCACCGGTTGTTTGCTCATTTATAAATGGAAAGCCGGGGATGCGGATGCCAAGCATTGATGTCAAAACATTCTCAAATTTCCAGAATAGATAGAAAAACCAGCAAGAAAATGATAGATCAATAGGCATAAAAAAGCCTAATCCAATTGCGAAAGGCTGAACCGCAACAGGAAGCCATCCAATTGCATTAAGAGGTTTTTCTGTAAAATATTGACCAATATTTACAGGCTTGCCTATCGTTGGAAATCCCGGAAAGAAGAAATGTAATCCGTTTGTAGTTCCTAAAAATAAGCCGATAGCAACACCGATCCACATTACCCTGTTTTTAAAAAAGCCTGATTCAGTCATTCGCAATGGCAATTGGATTATTGGGTAGCTTAATTTTTCTTCAGAAACCCAACGAGTGCTTAATACAAGCGTTATCCCTAGCATAACAAGGACAAGAGACATTGTAAAAGCTGACCATATCAAAACAGGAGTAACCCAAGCACTTATATTATTCATTAAAAAAAACGATGATTCCCCTTGTGCATACTTATCTAATGCTGATTTATCCGATATTACCATCCAATCAGGCATATATTGCATAAATAGCTCCTTCCATTCATTTTCAGGAGTAGCAAGAAAATTTGGTCCAGCTATTATTGCGCCTATAAGCTGAAGCATATCCAGCCCGTTTAATGCAGATGCGACTGTTAGCATTGGATAAAGGACGGTAAGTTCTTTTCTGGTTAATGCGCTTTTTGGTGAGATACGTGCTATTGCAGAATTTAAGATGGTAATAATGAGAAAATAGAATATGACATTATAGAATAAAGATACAGTTGTTGGATAACCAGCATTCCAAAGTGATGCGGTCATCATCCAGAGGGAGTTTATTGGTATTAGGAATAATGCAATAAGAAATACTCTAATAGTCATAAATGGTAAAAGATTGTTAGATTTTTTATGGTTGAAAATATACGAATATTTTCCTAATATTACTCAATAATACTTGTTTTGTCAATGCTATTTCCTGAAGATCAGACATAAGTTCGGACAAAAATAATGTAAAGCCTCGTCATTGCTTATATTCAGGCTTGTCCCTCTTTATGCAAAGATGATTTTTTATATATTCAGCAAATGCTTATCAGATAAGCCTTCGGAAAGAAAATGTCCGAACTCATGCCGAACCTCAGGGTTTATTGTTGACTGATTACAATCATTATAGTATTATATAATTTAGGCATGAGGGTAGTTAAATCAAGTATAAGTGCTATTAGAACTTAGATAAAAGTATCTTATAGCTCGAGCATTTAATAAATAGTCTTCTATATTGAATATTTTAGGTGGAATACTAGATGCTATTATGCCTTAATAAGACTATTACTTTAATTATAATATTTCTATTATTTTTTTCATTCCAAGTTGTTTTAGCAAAACCAATGCCAGAGATAACCACCCAAGATTATACTCTTTGGGGGAAAATTCATCTTAAAGACCCTGATCTTCCCTATGATTATACATTGACTAGCAAGGATACTGAATATAACATAACCGTATGCATAAATAATTTGGTAGTATCATCTTATACTATGGGGTCTAATCCAAATAACGAAGATTTTTATGTATTAAAAATTCCGATTGGGAAATCAATAAAAACTGGAGACCAAGCACACATAAAAGTCAATGAATTTAATATAAATAATGCTTATCAAGAACCAGAACATCAACCTGTTAACTTACCATTATTAATCGGTAACCCATTTGAAACGAAAAGAATTGATTTTGTTATTCTAGTAGATAAAACCCCTCCTTATATAGCTAATCATAATCCTTCACCTGATTCGATCGCTAGTCGGAACACAAGCATATATTTAGAAATATTAGACAAAGGCGCAGGTGTTGATCAGAACAAGATAATAATGACTGTTGAAGGAAATGTCATCACACCTGTTATAGAACCTATTAGTAATGGATATTCTATAAC
>CAZMCH010000009.1:0-76318 GCA_964564735.1 uncultured bacterium | reverse complement strand
CATTAGATACTCCATGGTTAAAATTGAACAAAAATCAACAAAACGCTATATTATACGGAACAGGAAAGGAAAGAATAGTATTTACATATAAATCGCATGGTGGTCATACTCATACCTATCAAATGCCATATAGAGGGCTTATACCAGATTTTGAGAGAAGATACCAAAGGACAGGTTCAGAATGGACAAAACAGCATTTAGAGCAGTTTTTCAGTTCAATAGACTGCCAAGATTGTAAAGGTAGCAGACTCAGACCAGAAAGCGTTGCGGTAACTGTTGGGAATAAATCAATAGTCGATATTGTGAGAATGTATATAACCGAAGCGGCAGAATTTATGGACACTGTGCCTAATTACCTTACAGAAACACAAAAGTTTATCGCTGGCGATTTACTAAAAGAAATTAGAGGCAGATTAGGATTTTTGATCAATGTTGGTCTGGAATATCTATCACTTGATAGGACAATGCCGACACTATCAGGCGGAGAAGCGCAGAGGATACGCCTTGCAAGTCAAATCGGTTGCGGGCTTGTTGGTGTTTTGTATATACTTGATGAGCCAACAATCGGTTTACATCATAGGGATAATATCAGGTTATTAAACGCCCTTAAACAATTAAAAGATATTGGTAATACTGTTATAGTCGTTGAACATGATGAAGATACCATGCGTTCTGCGGATATGATCGTTGATTTTGGTCCTGGACCCGGCGTGAGAGGAGGAAAGGTTGTCGCTTATGGCACTCCTTACGATGTTAGTCATAATGAAAACTCACTCACAGGAGGTTATCTAAGTGGTCGCCTGAAAATACCAATCCCAGAAAAACGCAGACAAATAAATGGTAAATGGCTTGAGATTATCGGTGCAAGGCATAATAACCTAAAAAATATTAATGTTAAGATACCATTGGGGACATTCACTTGCATTACAGGCGTTTCAGGTTCAGGCAAAAGCTCATTGATAAACGATATACTTCATCAAGCACTCGCAAGAGATTTAATGCGCGCACAAACAAGACCCGGAATTTATGATAGAATTGAAGGAATTGAGTATCTGGATAAAGTAATAGATATTGATCAATCGCCTATAGGCAGAACTCCCAGATCAAATCCAGCTACTTATATCAAGGTATTTGATGCAATCAGAGACCTTTATGCTCAGTTGCCTGAATCACAGGTAAGGGGTTACAAAGTTGGCAGATTCAGCTTTAATGTTAAAGGTGGAAGATGTGAAGCATGTCAAGGAAACGGCTCAAAAGAAATAGAAATGCACTTTCTCCCTAATGTCTGGGTTAAGTGTGAAGTATGCAATGGCAGGCGATACGATGCAGAAACACTCCAAGTAAAATATAAAGGCAAAAGTATCTATGAAGTTCTTGATATGGAAATTGGAGAGGCATTAGAGCATTTTAAGAACATTCCAAAGATTGCAAGAGGACTTAAAACTCTATGTGATGTTGGTTTGGACTATATAAAACTCGGTCAGCCTGCACCAACGCTTTCAGGCGGAGAAGCGCAAAGGGTCAAACTTGCAAAAGAGCTATGCAGAAAAAGCACAGGCAAAACCCTTTATATACTTGATGAACCAACTACAGGTATGCACTTTGCGGATACACAAAAACTGCTTGATGTCCTTAATTTTCTTGCTGATGCAGGAAATACCATCGTTGTCATTGAGCATAATATGGAAGTAATAAAGATAGCAGATTATATAATTGATATGGGTCCAGAAGGCGGAGAGCAAGGAGGAAACATAGTCGCAACAGGAACACCGGAAGAGATAGCAGAGATTGAAAACTCATATACAGGACAGGTTCTCAAAGAAGTTCTAAGTAACCATAAAGAAGGTTTAAGACCCAATTTGTCAAAAGTTCCTGAGCCTGCGCACCCATTGACTTATTTATCAGTTAGAGGTGCAAGAGAACATAATCTCAAGAATGTTGATCTTGATGTTCCACTTAATAAAATGACGGTTTTAACGGGTGTAAGCGGTTCAGGGAAATCATCGCTTGCGCTGGATACGATATATGCAGAAGGTCAAAGGCGTTATGTTGAATCGCTTTCAAGCTATGCGCGCCAATTTCTCGGACAGATGCCTAAGCCCCATGTTGATTACATCAGCGGACTTGCACCAGCAATTGCTATCGAGCAAAAGCCTGCAAGTATTAGCCCTAGATCAACAGTTGGAACAGTAACAGAGATATATGACTATATGCGAGTTCTCTTTGCCAGAATAGGCATTCCTCATTGCCCAAAGTGTGGGCGTGAAGTAAGTTCACAGACTCCACAACAAATCGTCGATATAATAATGAGTCATCCTAAAGAAACACGAATATATATAATTACTCCCGTTAAGATAGCGAGAAATGAGGATTACGAAACCATATTTAAGCAGTCTATTGGTGATGGTTATGTTAGAGGCTGGGTTGATGGTCAGGTGATTGACCTTGATAATCACGATGAAATTGATAGACGCAGAAAGCATGAGGTTGGAATTATAATTGATAGGCTTTCATTAAACGAAGAAAACAGAAGCAGGATCGCAGAGGCTGTCGAAATTTCCCTATCCGATGATCATTCAGATCACAAAGTTATGGTTGAGTTCTTTCCACCTAAAGAAGGCGATCTTGAACCTGAATCATTTGTTGAAACATTTAGCGAGGAGTTTGCCTGTGTTGAATGTGGGATTAGCTTTGAGGCGATAACTCCACAAAGTTTTTCTTTTAATAATCCAGATGGTATGTGTCCAAAGTGCAAAGGTCTAGGAACGATTTTTACTGCAGACCCAAACCTTGTTAATACCGACAGAAAAAGGTCATTAAGTCTTGGGGCAATGATACCTTTGGGCATAATATTGCCTAATAATCCCATTTATCCATATCTTAAGGCTGTTGCGGATCATTATGGCTTCAATCTCAATAAGCCTTTTGGTGAACTGACCGATAAGCAAAAGAAAGTATTGCTTTATGGCTCTGATGAAGATATAAAGATTGAAGGCAATCTATCATTTAAGTTCAAGGGAGTCGCCACAAGTATTGACTGGGTTTATGAACATGAACGTTATAGAAGGGAATGTAGCCCGTTTATGGGTGATGCTGTCTGCCCTGTCTGTCTTGGAAGCAGGCTTAAACCCGAAAGCATGGCTGTTACTATTGATGATAAGTCGATCATAGACCTTGTTAATATGCCAATTGGTCAAGCAAGCAAGTTTTTTGATAAAGTGAAGTTGACTGAAAAACAAAGAGAGATCGGAAGCGAAGTTTTAAAGGAGATACGGGGTCGCCTTTCATTCCTTACGGATGTTGGTCTTAATTACCTAACTCTTGGAAGAAATGCGACTACACTTTCAGGCGGAGAAGCTGAACGCATAAGACTCGCAAGTCAGCTAGGATGTGGTCTAGCGGGAGTTTTATACGTCCTTGACGAACCAAGCGTTGGTTTACATCAGAGAGATAACAACAGATTATTGAAGGCTTTGCGTAACTTACGTGATTTAGGCAATACAGTTCTGATAGTTGAACATGACCATGTGGCACTAATATCATCAGACTATATGATTGATTTTGGTCCTGGTGCAGGAGTAAACGGTGGTGAGATAGTCGCATTTGGGGCTCCCGAAGAAGTTATCAATAAAAATGGCTCATTGACAGCGCAATATCTAAGCGGTAAAAAGAAAATTCAGGGAACAAGGTTCAGACGCCCCATAGGTGATAGTTGGCTAGAGATAATCGGTGCAAGAGAACATAATCTCAAAAATATAGATGTCAAGTTACCATTAGGGGTTTTCACTTGTGTTACCGGCGTATCAGGTTCGGGCAAAAGTTCGCTAATTAATGATATTCTTTATAAATCGTTAGCGCGCAGATTTCATAGGGCAAATACAATTCCGGGTGTGCATGACTCCATAGCAGGTTTGAAATACATAAATAAGGTCATAAATATAGATCAAACTCCGTTGGGAGATACTCCAAGATCGAATCCTGCAACTTATACAGAGGTATTTTCAGACATAAGACAATTATATGCAGAAATGCCCGAAGCACGCATGTTAGGGATCAAGGCAAGGCGATTTAGCTTTAATGTCAAAGGCGGTCAGTGTGAAGCCTGTGAAGGAAACGGATATAAGCGAATACAGATGCACTTTCTCGCTGATGTATGGGTAAAGTGTGATGTCTGTCATGGAACACGATATAAAAAGGATGTTTTGGAAGTTAAATACAAAGGTAAGAATATTTCAGAAGTTCTTGATATGACAGCGAGTGAAGCTTTGGAGTTCTTTAAGAATATCCCTAGCATAAGGAAAAAATTACAGGTTCTCTGTGATGTCGGATTGAGCTATATTCAGCTAGGACAATCATCTACGACACTATCAGGCGGAGAGGCACAAAGAGTAAAACTTGCAAAAGAACTCAGCAGACCAAGCACAGGGAAAACCCTATATCTACTTGATGAGCCTACAACAGGCTTGCATTTTGACGATATACAAAAGTTGTTAACAGTGCTTAATAGCATAGTTGATAAAGGCAATACCGTTGTTGTAATAGAGCATAATCTTGATGTAATTAAAAACGCTGATTATATAATTGACCTAGGTCCCGAAGGCGGAGATGAAGGCTGAAATATCGTTGCTTGTGGAACGCCTGAAGAAGTTGCGATGATTGAGGAATCACATACAGGGCGTTTTATAAGGGATTTGATTTAGAAAGAATTTTTAACCGCAGATTTGATCTGCGGTTATGCTTTTAAAGTATATGTTCCTATTTTTCGTTTTGCTCAAATAAAACAAACCATATAATTGAGGCAATAACTGCCCCTAAGATAGGCGCAACCCAGAAAAGCCATATCTGAGATAAAGCTTCTACACCAGCAAATACAGCAGGTCCAAGACTTCTGGCAGGATTGACGGAAGTTCCAGTTATTGGGATACTTATTAGATGAATAAGAAGAATTGTTATGCCTATAGGAATACCAGCAAATCCCTGCGGGGCTTTTTTGCTTGTTGCACCAAATATAACAAAAATAAATATTCCAGTTAAGACCGCTTCTGCAAGGAAACATGCCCCAAGTGAATAATCTTTGCCATAAAAGTTTTGCCCAATACCATTTATCGCTATGCTATAATCTGCTTTGCCTGATGCAATGGCAGTTACAATTCCCGCAGCAGCGATTGCACCAACACACTGAACAACAATATACCATATCGCATCTTTGACTTTTATCTTACGTGTAACCAACATTGCAATAGTTACCGCTGGATTGATGTGACAGCCAGATATATTACCAATTGCATATACCATCATCAAGACCGCCAGACCGAAAGCAGTTGATATTCCAAGAAAACCAATTTTATCACCTGCGATTACTGCACTTCCGCATCCAAATAAAACTAGGGCAAAAGTTCCGATTAGTTCTGCGAGGTATTTTCTTATGTTTTCCATCAACATCCTCCCTTGCTTATGCAAAGCAAATGCATACATTACATAACTTCATTATACCAGATAAAAGCCTTATTATCACCTCCCTGCAAAAGAAAAGATTATTAAAAATTGTAAGTCCCTGTAATATAGAGACTTACAATGATAAAAAAGATTTCATAAAGTATTTATCTCATCAGTTGACCGCCTGTAATAGTGATTGCTTGACCCGTCTCATAAGGCTGATCGATGATATAATATATCGTGTGCATAACATCTGGAACTGTGCATCCTCTACCCATAGGAACTTTTGATTCATAAGCCTTCTTCACGTCTGCGACGGTCTTTGCACCGGGAACTTTGCCTGCTTTCAGATATTGCACAAAAAGCCCCTTTTCAGGATCAGACCACAACGGACCATCAAGGAAATTGCCCGGACATACTGAATTTACTTTGATTCCGTCTTCAACAAGCTCAAGTGCAAAACTCTGGGTAAGTCCAATCCCACCGAACTTGCTACCCGCATAAGCAGAATTTTTATTGCTTCCCTGCAAGCCTGACTTTGAGTTTATTTGAATGATGTCGGACATATAAGATGGATCGTATTTATGCTGTGCGGACATGACAGGTGAACAGTGTTTTGTTGTTATGAAATAGCCAATATAATTAACCTTTGTTACAAACTCAAAGTCTTTTAGTTCAAGAGCCTTGACGCTTCCAGATTTGACAACACCTGCATTACTTATGAAAACATCAATCCCGCCATAAGCTCTAACAACCTCAGTAATCATATTGCTAACCGATAGCTCATCAGTAACATCAACCTTGACAGCCATTGCCATACCTGCGCCATATTGCCTATTTAGTGATTCTGCCACATCCTGCGCACCTTTGAGATTAAGATCGGCTAGGACAACATAAGCGCCCTGACTAGCAAAATCCCTTGCTATACCTTCACCGAATCCCTGAGCAGCGCCTGTAACGATAGCAACTTTTCCAGTAACACGACCATTGGTGCATGATCCAGAGGCGATCTTTCTGCGATAGCTCTCAACTTCCCATTCGTCGATGAACCTTGACTGCCTTTCGTTCATAAAGTGTGCCCCGCCAAATGAGGCTGAATATTTCATTATCTTTATGGCGTCTTCATAGACTATATCTGAATAATCCGCATTGCGTCTGGTATCACATATAGAAAACATGCCAATCCCCTGAATCAAAACGACTTTTGGGGGATAGCCATATTTATCCTCAAATTTTTTCGCTAACTTTTTCGTCTTTGTGATAATGCTGTCTATATCTTCATCGGGCTTCACGCTGACCCAAAGAGGCGCTCTTTTGCAATAGACAACCTGATCGGGTGTAAATGCGCCTGATGTTGCAAGAGATTCTCCCTTTTCAGAGCAGACGAAATCCATCACGACAGCAGAATCGTTATAGACAACAATAGGGCATTTTTTGTCAACTGTGAAGATAGCTCTTAACGCAGGTGACAACTCTTTAATTTTTTTATCTCTATCTGTAATTTCAAGAAATTTCTTATTGCCAAATGCAGATTTTGTTTTGTCTTTTGATGCGTAATTACTCAGTTTTTCTACAACCTGATCAGTTATTTCCTTTATTTTCTCTGCCTCGTTTGCGCTTATAAATATTCCATGATTCTGGATCAATATTATCTCTGGATCGTTATTATCATGCGTTTTTCTATATTGGATTAATGCGTTTTGAACTTTCTTTGCAAGTGTATAGCCGGGGTCTGTATAATCAATCCACAAGGCATCGCTAAATAATTCATCAGCGATCTTTTTCCCATCTTTGCCGCAAGTAAGACCGTTTATAAGGCATGGATGCGTATGGACGATAAATTTGAACCTTATTGATTCGTGAAGCATAGTCTCAACAGATGGTCTGCCAGCGGATTTGTCTAGCCTTGTTTCAAGGAGTTTCTCTTTGACTTCTTCTTCACGTTTCAAAGGCTCTTTGCTGTATGATTCGTCAAGTATCCTGCTAACTTTATCCCTTGATAATGCGACAAAACCTTCTCTTGTCATCTCGGCAAGAGAAGTTCCGCTTGCTTTAATGAACAGCGTTTCACCGATTTTGACGGAAGTGTTACCTCCGCCAGCCAATACAAAATCAGGGTCGCTTCCGTAATAGCGAGATAATGCGACAATGCGATCCAGATCGTCATTCATGTTATTCCAGTCAATATCATTCCAATTATATTTAGATGCCATGTTTTTCGTCCTTTTTGTTTATACCTTGACTATGCCAGCCTGAAAGGCTGGGCTACGAATTATTTTATAGATTTTATATTGCCCCAAGTTGATGATAGCTTGTCTTGGAGATATACAGAGAAATTTATGAACCAAGATGATCTAGATCATCTAAATCCTTGTATCTTCCGCTTGCCTTCTTATTAATTTTTAGATGCTTTAGACTGATTATATTAACCTCTATACCGTCTATTGTGTCAACTACACATTCCGAATAACATTCATCAAAACTTACACCAGAAATTGTTGTTAATAACTCAATTCTTAGAGGTGGCAATCCCATTCTAATAACCTTATCCTCATTCAGAAAAAGACTAGATTCTAGTTTCGGAACATCAAAGCCAAATTCCCTCAAAACCGCCACAAGATTATCTGCATTGTTTGGCTCAACAGCAACCCATATATCCATATCAGCGGTTGATCTTGGATAACCGTGATAACTTACAGCATATCCACCTATAAGAAGATATTTAACTTTGTGTTCTTTCAACAATCTCAAGAACTCTTTGAAGTCTTGCGGTAGTTGGATCATAGCCATAGTTTATCTGTCTCATTAATTCAGTTGCAATCAAACGCTCATGAGGAGTTTTTGAAAGCCAATATAATTTGTCATCCGATTCATCAAAAAGTGATGATACAGAAAATGCTTTTTTATTGATTTTTAAAATATTTATCATGTTTTATTCTATAGACTTTATGTTTCCCCAAGTTGATGATAGCTTGTCTTGGGGAGATATAGAGAAATTTATATCATCAGGAGTATATTCATAAACAGTGGTTAGGGAATCCCGTATATTTGCCCACAACATACCATCCCACCAATGAGTTCCTCCAATAATGTAAATCTTATTTTTATAGACAACCGAACAATGCCAGCTTTTTTCCTCTGGCATCTCAATTTGCTTTATCCATTTATCTTGAATGGGATCATAGACATCAATGACCGACAAAGTTCCATTTGGAGAATGTCCACCGATAGCCATTATTTTATCGCCTATTGTAACCAGTGAAAACCCAATTCTAGCATTGGGCATATTTGCTTTTTCCGTCCATTTATCTTGTTCAGGATCATATTCGAAAACTTGCGATACGATTGTAAATCCTCCCAAATTTCCACCCATATAATAGATTTTTTTGTTATAAGTGCAAACAGAACCTGAATCATTGATAATTGGAAGATCACGCTTCTTTTCCCAACTATCATCAACAGGATCGTAGGCATATACATCAGAAGTTGTTTTATTTCCATCCCATCCACCAAAGGTATATATTTTTCCATTGTAATCAGTTGCACAAAAATAAAATCTTGCAATAGGCATTGCATTTTTTGCAATCCATTTATCAATTTTCGGGTCATATTCCTCAACACTGGATATTGCTCCGGCATTTCCGTCAAACCCACTAAAAGCAAATATCTTCCCATTCAAAACTGCAAAGGCAGATAATCCTCTAGGCATGATTGTGTCAGCTTTTTGCTCCCATTTGTTATCATTAAGATTAAACGCTTCCATTGAAGATATTCGGATAACAGCTTTGTTTGTTCCACCTACACAATATATAGTTCCATCAATTTCTACTGCCCCAAATGCCACTCTTTGAGTTAGCATATCCTTTTTTTTAACCCATTTATCCGCAGAAAAACACACCGTATTTGCCAACAACAACATAACAAAAATAACAAGGCTTACACCACGGGGGGCACCATTTTTGCTATAAGATTCATAATGCTACTCCTTTTGATGTTAAATTTTTTCTGGATTCCTTGATATTGGCTCAAGATAACAATAACTGCTAATAATATTAACCCAAGTGTTTATATAATGAATATTTTATCATGATTAAATCGTTAATTATACTAACATAATTAAGTATTATCTGTCAACAATTTTGCAATTTCTTACCCAAACACCTAAATAAACTCAAACCAAGAAAAAAGATTTCTGCAAAAAAATGCTTGACAAAAGAAAAATATATGGTATAATAATGATTGACTGGTCAGTCATTTATAATTATTTTGGTTTGTTTTGTGTCTATTATGGAGTAATATTATGCCTCGCAAAAAAGATGATCAAAAGCGAAAAAAGATACTGGATTCTGCAACAAAGGTTTTTGCTAGAAATGGCTTTGCAAATACAAAAATACAGGATGTCGCAAATGAATGTGGCATTGCGCATGGCACAATATACCTATATTTCAAGAGCAAGGACGAGTTATTTATGTCAATATTTCAAGATAATCTTTCAGAATTGATCTCGTATATAAATTCTGAGGTCGAAAAAGAGGAAAATGCGGAAAAAAAATTCAGAAAGATGATCTCACTACAACTGGATATAATTGAATCAAATCCAGATTTGACTAAGTTAATATTAATAGAATTCCCAAGAACTGGAAACTTCCTGAATGACCGAAATATTGATGTTTTGTCTGATTATATAGATATGATAATAAACATCCTTCGTGTTGGAATAGAACAAAAAATCTTTTCAATAGACATAAAAACAGAGATAACCGCAACGATTATTTATGCAGGAGTGCAAGGCTTAGCAACACGCTGGCTACTTGATGGTATGAGCTATCAACTCAAAGATATTGAGAAGCAGATAGCTGACTTTTTTCTTGAAGGGCTAAAACACCCAAATAACAATAAAACTAACAAATAGGAGGAAACAAAAATGGCTATTACAATCGAGGAAATCAAATATACACCCGATCCAATGGTTGCAGGTGGTAAGGTAAACGCAACATTCAAAATTAAGTCTGATGAGGAAATTGCATCCGTAAAATTATATACTCCCGATTATCGCACATTAGAAGCAAAGAAGGCTGGCGATGGTATATATACATTAGAGTCAGATGTTCCTTATGATGCGCCTTCTGGCACACATGATATAACTTTGGTTGTAACAGATATAAAAGGTGATGTAACAAGAAAATACGGACAAATCAAGATAGGTTAGTATATTTACTAATAAAATACATTAAAAAAGGGCGATTCGACAAATCGCCCTTGCAACTTAGTTTCAAATAAAATCATAAATGGGAGTATATAAAAATTGTTGGTAAAATTATACTGCCAAAATCCATCCTGACCTTTACTTTTCCATAGCACCTTCAACTTAGGGATCGCTTTTGCTCCATTTATTAATCACATCATACCAGTTTGTTTTAATCGTTTTCCTATCAGATGCTCATAGCGCGCTCTCTTCGGTGCTTGATATTTCAAACTGAAAATAGTATAAAATTTACAGGCACGTCATAAATAGCAGGCTTGATCTTTGAGTCTATTTATGGTATTATCACAACGCTTAAAGTTCTTTATTATGTATTAGTCGCTGTTTTTTAGCTATGGAGGCATATATATGAAAAGATTATTATCTTTTGGGCTTATGTTTCTAATAATAATCAGTATTTGTATCGGTTTAGGCTGTTCAAGAAGCGCAAAAGAAATTCGTATTGGCGGAATATTTCCAATTACAGGTGGTTCTGCAACATTTGGAAAATCATCAAAAGAAGGTATGCAGATCGCAGTTGATGAATTTAATGAAAAAGGCGGTATAACTATTGGTGGCAAGAAATTACTCATAAAAGCCATCTATGACGATACCGCAGGACAACCAGAACAAGCAGCCAATTCTGCAAGAAAGCAGATCGATCAAAACAAGGTCGTTGCAATTGTTGGCGCAGTTATGAGCAAAAATAGCCTTGCAATAGCCCCTATTTGTCAAAGCAAGGGCATTCCCATGATAAGTCCCGCCTCAACAAATCCCGAAGTTACAAAAAAGGGCGATTATATATTCCGAGTTTGTTTTCTTGATTCATTTCAGGGAGTTGTTTTGGCTAGATATGCCCTAAATGACCTTCATGTTGTCAAATCTGCAATACTCTACGATAACGCCAACGACTATAACAAGGGCTTGGCACAGTTTTTTGCAGAAGAATTTGAGCGGTTAGGAGGAGTAATCGTTTCAAAAGAAGCCTTTACTGACGAAGAAAAAACCGTTGATTTCAAAGCTCAATTAACGAATATAAAATCTTCACAGCCCGAATTTCTATATCTGCCCAATTACTATTCTGCATCTGCTTTGATAATGAAACAAGCAAGAGAAATTGGACTAAATGTCCCGA
This sequence comes from uncultured bacterium, assembly GCA_964564735.1. GTDB lineage: Bacteria > Poribacteria > DTPJ01 > DTPJ01 > DTPJ01 > CAZMCH01. The sequence goes on along the minus strand of CAZMCH010000009.1, from coordinate 64,505 downwards.
CTGGCGGTGGTGATGGCTGGGATTCTCCACAACTCGTGCAGATAGGTGGGAAAAGTGTCGAAGGTGGTGTTTTTTCAAATCATTTTGCAAAAGACGATCCAAGACCTGAGGTTCAAAGCTTTGTTGAGAAATATAAAAAGCTATATGGAGAAGAACCTGATGCTCTGGCTAGTTTAGCTTATGATGCGGCGTTTGTGTTACTTTCTGCTATTGAAAAAGCAGGCTCTCTTAAAGGTGCGGATATTAGAGATGCTCTCAAAAATATACAAATCAGCGGAGTTACTGGAAACATCAGCTTTGATGCAGAACGCAATCCTATTAAAAGCGCCGTTATTCTTCAAATAAAAGACGGCAAACAGCAGTATCTCACAACGGTTAATCCCTAAATACCCTCATGGAATATATTATTCAACAACTTATAAACGGAATTCAATTAGGAACTGTATATGCCCTTATCGCATTGGGTTATACTATGGTTTATGGAATAATACGCCTGATAAACTTTGCCCATGCAGATATTTTTATGATAGGGGTATATACTGCCCTTTTTACTGCAAATGCCTTCCAAGTGCCTTTTCCAATAGTCATTTTTGTTTCTATGGCTGTATGCGCGACTATTGGCGTTTCTATGGAAAAGATCGCATATAAGCCTTTGAGAAACAGACCGAAGTTATCTTCTTTGATCACTGCTCTTGGTGTATCGCTTTTTTTGGAAAATTTTTGTGCATTGCCTTTTGTGTTTGGTCCTGATTATCGCAGTTTTCCAGAACTTATAACACCAAAGACATATACAATATCAGGAAATTTTAATATAACTTTCAGTAACATATTTTTAATTAACCTTCTTGTTGTGGCAATATTATTAATCGGTCTTTTCTATATGGTTCATTATACGGATATCGGTAGAAAAATGAGGGCTGTTTCTGTTGACAAACAGACTTCAAGCCTTATGGGCATAAATGTTGACAGAGTGATTAGCTTTACCTTTTTAGTAGGAACTGCGCTTGCTGGTGCTTCAGGTGTCCTTTATGGAATGACGTATTCGTCAGTTCAATCACCATATATGGGAATATGGCCCGGCTGGAAGGCTTTTATTGCTGCTGTCATAGGTGGCATTGGTAATCTCCCCGGTGCTGTCATAGGTGCATATTTAATGGGTATTTCGGAGGTTTATGCCAATTCAATAAGTTCTGATCTGGGATTTGGTATAGCATTTGCTATTCTGATAATTGTCCTTATTGTAAAGCCAACAGGTTTGCTTGGAAAGAAAACTTATGAAAAAGTTTGAGAAATTACGATTTAAGATTGAAGATTCAAGATTATTGAGTTTTTTATTCAAAAAGCATATTTTAGCTTTTTGCTTGATAATCTTATACTTTGCGATTTTTATCTTGGAAAAAACTGAATTTTTATCGTCATACTACCTTCAAATCGTGATGTTTATTGGTATCAATCTTGTAATGACAGTCAGTCTTGGTATGGTTAATGGTTTTACAGGACAGTTTTCTATCGGGCATGGTGGATTTATGGGTATTGGGGCTTATACATCAATCTTTTTCACAACAATCATCTTTCAGCTTTTGGGTCAAGAGCCTTTAGGAAAATCAATTGGAGGATATGCGCTCTTTTTTGTTTCGGTGCTTGTTGGTGGAGGCTTAGCAGGTATAGCAGGATTTTTAATTGGCTTGCCGACTCTGAATATTAAAGGCGATTATCTTGCAATCGTAACGATGGCATTCGGTGAGGTTATAAGGACGATAATCAGGGTATCTGAGCCTTTGGGAGGACCAAGGGGGGTTAGTGGAGTGCCAGCGATGACAAATTTTACAATAGTGTTTATTTTTACTGTTATTGCTATATGGATGATGAGGAATTTTTTGTCATCAACCTATGGACGGGCATCGAGAGCCATTCGTGATAGCGAAATCGCTGCGGAACTCATCGGTATTAATTCAACAAGACAAAAGATAATCATTTTCACTATTTCAGCAAGTTTTGCAGGATTGTGTGGTGGTTTGTATGCTCATATATTACAATTCGTCCATCCTGATAATTTTACCTTTATGAAATCCCTTGAATATCTTATTTACTTATATATAGGCGGGGCAAGCAGTATAAGCGGGGCGATGACTGGTGCAACGATATTCACCATCGTTCCTGAGCTATTCCGTGAATTCCAAAGCTGGCGCATGGTTCTTTATTCACTCATTCTCATAATTGTTATGCTTTTCAGACCTAACGGGATAATCGGCGAAAGGGAATTTTGGTTTATAAAAAGAAAATAAAGGAAATTTGATTGGAACAAATATGAAACTATCAGACAGACTTAATCAGAACAAAGACTATCTTTATATATTTTCATTCCATAAATGGTCATTTCCTCTTATTGATACTGTCAAATTTTTGACGATTTGACTGAGTGAGAATTTGTGCGATTTTGCTTGACTTATCGAACTTTTGTGCTATAATTAGAATGGGTTTGTGTATTCAAGGCTCAAATATTTTTGCTTACTTTTTAATCTACCTTTTGATAGGAGGGAAAGTGGCGGGAAAATTAGCACCGCATAAAAATTATGAAATATTGGAAACTTGACAGGATAATGCAAAGGTCTGGTATTGAATATAATATAGAAGAAAAAGATACTATGATCCAGATTGGAACTGATCCTGATAAAAATAATATAGCTCAGGAAAATATAAAGTCAGCGATGAAAAATAACGAAGTTTTGGTCAATAGTGCGCCCGGCAAATTCAGCGTAATCCAAAAAGATGTAAAAGTATATAAAATAGATAGAGAAGAAAGCTGATGACCTATGCAAAAAAAGCTGATAGCTATATTTGTAGTTGTCATTATTGCCTGCGGTTTGTTTTCATCTATACATAATGCTTCGGCGCAGGTAACTGACAATAAAGATAAACAACCTTCCAAATTTGCAGAATGGTGGAAAAATTTTGCAGCACGCACCTATATTTTCACCATTGTAATGACCCTCATTGCGACTATCACTGGTATAATACTTGCCACTGTCAGAAGAGATAAACTACTAAAAAGTCTTTCAGGTCAACTTATTACAATCGAAATGCAAAATGGTTTGAGGTATAGAGGGCGATTGCGCGTTGAGTCAGAAGGAATAGAGGTTATTGCAGAAAAAGTAAAAGAAGAGACTAATGAAAAAGTAAGTTTTATTCTCCGTAAGGATGAAATGGGGGGAGTTCATGCCCTAGTCCGTTATCTTGATCTTCTCACAGAAAAAGAGAAACATGCAAGAGAAAATGAGGTTGAAAAAGCATATCATCCAAGTGTATTAGTTAGGTTATTGCGAAAAATAAGGAATATAATTAATCAAATAAGACGTGTAGCAACTGATCTATTTAATGCACTATTTACTAGAAAAGTCAAAGGCAAAATTGGTGGATATGAAGAAGAATATCAAAAGACAGGACAGCAAATTGTTGAAGTAATGACCGCTGCGGATTATGACTCACTTATTGATAAACTAATCGGAACAAGGGTAATAATTACAACACCAAGAGGTGAATATGCAGGTATTTTTAAGGATTATACGTCACAATTTATTGAACTTTTGGACGTTAATTATAAAAGTAATTGGTCTGTTACAATAAATAGAGATGAAGGCTATGCCAAACACGAAAGAGGATTAATAATCCGTAGAAACGGCAACAATGCAGTATTTGAAAGCAGAAGTCCATTTGATATAATTCTTAGAAGTATGGTTTGGAAAGAGGGTCCTCAGGATGTCGGAAAAGGCGATGCAAATACAACTCTTTTGGTTATAAAACCTTTTAGTATAGTAGAATATAGCATTGTTCCACCAATGTTTGATAGAGTAATAGGTCCCTTTGAAAAACTTCAAATACCTGTAAGCTATAATTATAGTGATTATAAACTTATAACATTTACATTTGAGTCGACTCGAATTGCTGATATAGTCATGCAGAAAAGCTATGGTATGGTTCGCCATAGAACCGAGAAATATGAACCTAAATTACTAGATATAAATTCAATTACTGATGCCCTTATTACAACAAAGGAAGAAGGTTTTATACTAAAAGGTAATCCATCTGGAGCAACAATGACCATCCACAATGGTCATCTTACAAATATGCCAAGAGAAAGGATGGATACAAGAGAAATAGATGATCAAATAAGCCAAAGATGGGCTGTCGGAACTAGCTTTTCTGCAATAGACCAAAAATTGCGCCCTATATTCAAGTTTCGCGCTATTGGTCCTTTTCGGTTAAGAAAAACAAGAAGAATTTTGACATTATTCAATCTTTTAGCCATTATCCATGCTGATAATAAACGAAAAAATGATCCTCTTCTTCATTATATCTATCGTGCAATATTATATCCAAGTATAAAGAAAAAACGCAAAAAGAAAAAGGTTCGTAATTATATCATTAATCCCAAGCAAATAATTGACTTAATTCGCAGACCATTTAGAATTTACATTCAGCAAAAAACACAGAATGTTCAGTAATATTTCTATCATTCTGTCATTTTTGCTTTTCAAATTTTTCTTTTTTTTCTCTGACGACACGTTCTCGCCATGACTTTGCGCGTTCCGAGAATGGTTTTGGGACATAAGGTTCAAGACCAAGATAATCATGCAGAAGCATCAATGCGCCTTCTTTGTCAGGCAGATAGCCCTCCCAGTTTTCTGGATCATGCGGCAAAAATGCCCTTAGATAAAAACCTACGCATGACGGGCAACCATCCTCACACTCACATTCAGCAATCATTTTTAGCGTTGCCTGAAGAACGTCATTTATAACGCCATAGGCATATTCTGTAAATCCAAGTCCACCTTGATAATTATCAAATATAAATATGGCATTATCAGGTATCCCCGGTGTTACACACTCCCATCCGGGGCTATATCTAACATCAAGCGGATAACAATGAGCAAAAAGAGCAGTTGTAACCATCAAGGCTTGTCCTAGCCCATAAACACCTTCATAAGGCATTCTGCCTGCGCTTTTCATACGCATAATTGTCTTATCTTCTGGAAGCAAGCAATATGCGATTGTATCAAGTGTCTGCGGAGGAAGTCTTACAGGTTGTTCATCAAAAACTTCCCTAGTCCATAGCTTAATCTTTTGATAAGCAAATGTGTTAAATTCTGCGGTTACCTCTCCAAAAAATACATTTCCCATGCCAGGCAAAGGTTTTTCATGCTCTACGCTATTAACAAATTTGACTCCTCTACCGCCTAATGGGTTAGTATAATAATCAACATCTGATTTTCGGACAATAGCCATTTTTCTTTCAAGATCAAGTTCCTCAACGTAATAGCTTTCGCCATTATGATAATATATAGCTTCGGGATGCGCTATAGGATATGCGCTGATCTGGTCAATCGTGCCGATAATTTGATTGCCATTAGAAACATCAACAATAGTATAATTATGGCTTGTGATATTTCTCAGGCTTACATCAAAGGCGGGGTTATTTTGTCCTGTATAATACCATGCGCCATTTGAATAAAGCACTATTTCTTCTTCTTTTAGCAAATTCATTATAGATAGGGCATTTTCGCCAAGTGAGTTAACTTCTTCATCCTTTAATGGCATTTCATAGCAAGCACAAGCTAATTGACCACTTAAAACATAGTAATTATCAGGAACAATAAGGGCAATTTCATGAGGCTTCCCAAAAAGATAATCAGGATGGTTTATTATATATTGATTAATTGGCGTATCATAAGCAACAAGGACAACAAGGGCTTCTTCATTTCCACGCCCAGCGCGCCCTGCCTGTTGCCATGTGCTTGATATTGTTCCGGGGTAGCCGATTATTATGCACGCATCAAGTCCGCCAATGTCTATACCTAATTCAAGTGCAATCGTGCTTGCAACGCCAAGTAAATCGCCTGAAAATAGCCGTCTTTCTATCTCTCGCCTTTCACGAGGTAAATAACCGCCTCTATAAGAACTTACGACATCCGCAAGTCGTGGTGATTTTCGAGCAAGAATTTCCCTGCAATATCTTGTTACGAGTTCAGTTGATCCCCAGTTTTTTGTAAAGGCGATTGTTCTAATGCCTTTTTCTATTAAGCGAGTCATTAACTCTACAGCCTCAACGTTTCCGCTTCTTCGCCTAAGTATTTCCTGATCGACTATAGCAGGATTCCAAAGCAAAAACTTTTTTGGTACATGTGGAGCGCCATCATTGTCAATTAGAGTCATCTTGTTATCTGTGAGTTTTTCGGCATGTTCAAGCGGATTGCCGATTGTGGCAGAACAGCATATATATTGTGGGTTTGCACCGTAGTGTTTGCATATTCGATTAAGCCTTTTAAAAACGTTTGCGCAATGTGAACCGAATATCCCACGATATATATGCAATTCGTCAATCACAATATATTGGAGATTCTGAAAAAATCGGCTCCACCTGATATGGTTTGGCATAAGGTTCACATGGATCATATCAGGATTGGTAAGGATTATGCGCGCTTCCGCCTCAATTTTTTTTCGCAAAGTTTTTGGCGTATCTCCGTCATAGATACCAACCACAGGATATTCTGATGGATTTCCATCAAAAAGCCTTTCTTGCTCTCTCAATCTTCGGTACTGATCTTGCGCAAGGGCTTTTGTAGGAAAAAGATATAGGGCAGTCATTTCAGAGTCAATAAGGGCTTTTTCAAGGATAGGAACGGTATAGCAAAGAGTTTTTCCACTCGCAGCGGATGTAACAACAACGACATTTTCGCCTTTGCGGATAGCCTCAATTGCATCTGCCTGATGGGAATAAAGTGATGTGATTCCCTGCTTTGTCAATATCGCCTGCACAGATGGATGTAGTGGTTCATCAAGTTCGCCATATATGGCGGGATTGCCGGGGATTTCTTCAATATGGACGATCTGGCTTTTGTATTCGGGATCGAGTATTAATTCTTTTAGGAACTCGACGACATTCAAACTTCCTCACCTTTTTTCAATCTCCTATAATCCCCTTCTCTAACAGTAAAACCCATTGCATCGCTGTATTCTACAAATGGAACGGCGTATTTTCTGCTTGTATTAACTAATTGACGAAACTCGGAAACTGTAATAGTTCCATTCTTTTGAAGATAATCTTTGAGAATATCAAAAGTCTTATCCAAAACTGACGAATGGAATACAACATCATTGCTTACTTTTATGAGTTTGCCCTCTCTGATTAATGCTTGAAAAACGTCCATAACGTCATCTTTGCTATATGTATTTATCATTGTTAGCAATTCTTCATTATCAGGAGGCGAAAGCCCCTTTTCTATAAATAATTTTTCCATTTGTTCGCTTATTTTTAGTGATTTTCCTGAAAATGTTGTCTGATGTGATGATAGCCTGATGAAATTACCAGTCCTTAATATTGTTCCATCATTGATGAGTTCCTGAAGCAATAAGTCAAATGTTGTTTCATCTGCATCTATATCTGCTCGAATTTTGGAATAATTTGCGCCTTCAGCCAAAGGTCTTTCCTTATGAAATAATGACAAGTCATTTAGGAGTTTATCTTTCATATCGGACATACGTTTGGAAGAAGCAATCATACGCTTATCACCAATTGTATGACGGACAATTATTCCTCTGTTTTCCATTTGGCTTAATAGTTGCTCTTGCTTATCACCAGAATAAGGAAGATAATATTTCAGGTCGTTTTCTGATATAGATATTTGTGGATTTGTTTCGGCAATGAGTCTTACCAATTCATCGTTTTCTGCTGATTCCCATGCTTTCATTTGCGTAATAGTTGCATCTGCAAGGCGTTTATGCTTTTGTGGGAAAGGGTCTAATATCTCGCCTCCGCCAAGCGTTTCCTGATTTGTAAAATCCCTAATTATAAATCTATCTCCTCTAAATGCGAATATTGGGCTTTCAAGACTAAATTGAACATATCCGCTTTCTTCGGGCAATAAGCCTTCCTCTGATGAAAGAAGCACCGCGCGCCCAAAAACCTCGCTTGTTCCTATGAAAAAACGCACCCTTATCCAATTTTCAAAAACCCTGTTGCATGAATCAGCAATGCGCAAAATCGTATCAATACGGTTTGTTATTTTAGATAAACTCGAATCTGTTACAACATCACCACGATCAATGTCATCTTTTCCTATGCCAGAGAGATTAAGAGCAACTCTTTGCCCCGGTAGAGCAGAATCAACCTGAATATCATGCACTTCTACCCCTCTGACACGGGCTTTTTTCCCACTAGGCATGATATTGACAGTATCTTGTTTGCTGATTTTTCCACCGATAAGCGTTCCTGTTGCAATCATTCCAAAGCCCTGAATAACAAAGGTTCTATCAACAGGCAGACGTGGTGCGCTGAAGCTTCTGCGAGGTGGCTTAATGGTATTAATTTGCTGGATTATCTTTTCTTTTAATTCGTCAAATCCCTGAAGCGTTATTGATGAAACACGTACTATCGGTGAATTTTCCAGCAGTTTACCTCTTAAAAGAGCCTTTACTTGATCAACAACCTCCTCGACTCTCTCATCAGAGACCATATCTATCTTGGTTATAACAACAATGCCAGTTGATATGCCTAGAAGGTCAATGATGTTAAGATGCTCGATAGTCTGTGGACGGACTCCCTCAACAGCATCAACAACCAGTAATATAATATCCATGCCCCAAACACCTGTTAGCATGTTTCTGATAAATTTTTCATGTCCGGGGACATCAACTATTCCTGCTTTTGTGCCATCTGGTAAGTCAAAATGGGCAAAACCAAGCCCTATTGAAACACCACGTCTTTTTTCCTCTTCCCAGCGGTCTGTTTCAATACCTGTCAACGCTCTTATGAGTGCGGTTTTGCCATGATCAATATGTCCTGCTGTTCCAATTATTACATTACGCATATTATAAAGTATCAACCTATGGATATTATGTCAATTATATCTGAAAATCTTCTAAAATCGCTTATGTTATGAGTAACTAAGCTATGTATGCCATATACTTGCATGGTTGCTACAATATTGGCATCATGAATTTGATTGCCCCCAACACTGAAACGCTCAATCAAAGCCAAAAGTTCCTCTGTAATTTGATGATTTTCCTCCGCAACCTGAAAATGTGTTTGAAAGAAGCGAATTCTGTCTGACACTATTGAGATAGAGACAGGCTTAACGAAAATTTGTGGTCTTGTTAAAACCGCAATATATTCACGTAGAACCTGACGACTTATCCATAATTCAACACCAATATCATAGTAATATTGAATTGCTTTAATTGCTAATTGATGTAATGGCGATTCTTTTACATTGGCATATACAAGCACATTTGTATCAAGAAAAACTGAATCGGCGTTACTTGTCATCATAAATATCCTCACGCCTCAATGAAAGATTTTGGGGCCATGACCCAAAGCTATCAACAGGAAAATTCAAAGGCGGACGTTTGGTATCTTTTTCAGAATTAATGATTATTCGCACTTTTGTATGCTCTTGTATGTTTAGAGGCTTTAGAGGTTTTAGGACTCCCTCTTCATAGATTGCGTCAATTATTTGGGTCATATTTTGCACCTTCTTATCTGTGGTTTCAATACTAATACCAATTAATAACCACTTCTCGTTTGGTTTCTGATGAAGCATAGATGGCATCCAGTATCTTCATCATTGCAACTCCATCATCTGCCGAACTGATAGGAGTTTTCTTATTTAATATACAGTCAGCAAAATGCTCAAATTGCGAAAGCCCTTTGATGTGCTTTGGCTCAATATCAATCATAACGCCGTTTTGCTCTGTCCATATCGTCAATGGGCTGAGATTTGCGCCGGCTTTTGTGCCGTATATCTCTGAATATTGCTTTTCGGATTGGCAGTTCTGCGCCCAACTTACTTCAACAGCCATCGTTGCACCATTATCAAACCTTATATATGCAGAAGCAAAATCCTCAACATCAAACGTGCCATATTTAGAAAATTCTGGGAAAGCCTGAACCACGCTACCCGAAACAGCAATAGGCTTTGGACATCCCATCATATACATTGTCATATCAATAACATGAACGCCCAAATCAATTAAGGGACCTCCGCCTGATAGCTTTTTATTTGAAAACCAACTTCCTGCGCCCGGAACGCCTCTCCTTCGTATCCAGCCTGTTTTTGCATAATATATATCGCCAAATTCGCCATTGTCAACATATTTTTTTATCATCTGTATATCTGCACGATAGCGGTTGTTGAAATGAAGCATTAATATAAGCCCTTGCTTTTTGGCAACGTCGCGCATCTCTTCGCCCTCTTGTGCATTGAGAGCCATCGGCTTTTCGGTCATTGCGTGCTTTCCTGCGTTCAGGGCATCTATGACGACAGGCTTATGCAGGAAATTTGGCAGAGCAACGCTAACCGCATCAAGCTCTTTCATTGCAAGCAGATCATGGTAATCTTTAAATGCGTTTTTAATGCCATATTTTTCCTTGCAATCTTTCAGGCGATTTTCGTCAATATCTGCAATGCCAATAAGATTACAGCTTGGGGCATTGAGATAACCCTCAATATGATACCTTCCCATTCCAAGACCTATAACGCCAAAATTAACTGATGTTTTCTTTTTGCGTGGCATATTTCCTCCCGTTTCTTGATCCGCAAATATCTGCCTAATCCGCTTTATCTGCGTTCTATTCCAATTATTTAGCCCAATCAAACCAATCAGGATGATTAGCGATAAAATCAGGCATCCTGAATTTTCGCTTAACCTCATCTAAAGGCATTCCGACCAATTCTATATTAGATATGTCAATCTCCCCAAGCCCTTTTTTGTTTGCCATGACGATATGACCTATCTTTTTTGCGTCTATACCCATATATGCAGACCCGACAACATCAGTCGCAACAGGGTCATTTCCCGCAATTATAATGTCCAGCTTATTCACAATCTCGCCTGATGAAGGACCGTTCCCCTCAATGCCCGTTATAGCGTCAATGACTGCAATATTCGGTCTGACGACACTTACAAGGTCTGCTATGCGCTTATCTGCATCGCTGATAGCCTTTATTGAATCCTCACGCCCCATTCTTTCATAATCACCAGTTCCCCAAAACTCAGGATGAATAATTTTCTTATCCACCTTTGCAGGTGCTTCATCGTTTATCAAAACGCCCATCATGTTTTTCAATGAAAGCGTAACAGTAGCGTAAAGATGAGTTTTTAAGACAGGTGCGCTTATGATAATATCGCTGTTTAGAACAGTATTTGCGATCCTAACTTCCTGCATACGAAGGTAATCTGGAATCTTGACAACAGTTGTTCCATCATAATTGAGATCAACGAAATCAACGCCTTCGTGGTCAACGACACTAAGTATATCGCTACATTCGGCGCATTGCTTTGTATCGGAATTGCTTCCTTCCGCAACAATTATATTTTTTACATTGATGCTTTTTAAAAACCTGATAATTCCTCTAATAACCTCTGGTTTTGTTGCATATCCCGAATATGCGTTGTGTATTTCCAGCAGGTTTGGCTTTATCAAGACTTGATCATAAGGCGATATTATAGATTTTGCGTCTATTAAATTCAACGCATTTATGACATTCTCTACAATATTTTTTCCTTTTGTTATTGATACTTTGCTTTTCACGTTTTACTCCATAATTTTATTTACCCCTTCGGATACAAAACCTTATACTCCTCAGCGATCTCCTCCGGTGTTGTCTGACCTGTGCCGAATAGCTTTCTCGCAACCACCCTTGCAGATGAATTGGCAATCTTGATGCTTGTCTCCATATCAAATCCTGCCATTATGCTTGATGAGTATGTCGCATAGAACATATCTCCGCAACCGCAAGGATCAATATTTTCTGTCAATTCCTCTGAACCAACATTTATGGACTCAATTTCACCATTATTAAGCCAAAAAGCAATAGCACCTTTTCCGCCCATAGTTACGACCATATCTTCGACTTTAAGTTTGTTTAAAAAATCTTCAACAATTTTTGGTAATTCTGCATGTCTTCCTAATTCAGTTTGCTCTGTAAGTTCCTTTTTATTCTGTAATAAATGATTAAAATTTCGGAAATTTTTTATCCTAGCTCTGCTTGTTCCAAATTTCGGTAAAGGACTATCTGCAATAATATCAAGCACATTTTTTGTGCATACACCAAAATCATTTGCCTCCTCATAATCAGCACAAGCGATAAAATTGACAGAATTTATCAGATTTTTAACTTTATTTACAAGTAAATCAATCTCTTTTTCTGTAACAGGATCAGATATAAGATCAATTCTATATATGTGTGTTCCATTATGCTGATAAACTTTCCCAAAAGTAGGTGTTCTCGACCCTATAACCATACCAGAAGTATCAATATTTCTTTTCTTGAAACATGATTCAAGGATATAGCGGTTTATATCATTATCATCGCCCCAAAAACCAGCAATTGTAGTCTTAACGCCCAAAGCGGAAAAGCATACAGATAGATTTCCACCACCACCCGGATTATATTTCTCTATTTCTGTCCTGAATATTGGAAGTTGCTCTTTTTCTCTGGAATATCCCGAATATCCACCTATAAAATCTTTATCTAGGCACATATCTCCACAAACAAGCACTGATAGCTTACTAAATTTCTCTCGCAAAATTTTAGAATCCATATACACTCCATTTCTATAATTACGTTATATATTATAGCTTAATTTTACAGGATATATGTTATCTCAGTCAACGATAGATTTTTTAGTATAATCAGATGCTTTTCAAAAAAGCAAGAAATCTTGATTTCCGACAATATTATGATAATATTCTATAACGTTGCATAATTAAACCTCGGTTTGCCAGAATTGAGAAATAGTTTATGAAACAAAAAACATTGATATATTCATATATAATATCCATTATAATTAATCTAGCTTTGATTATATCATTGTCCTTTTTTCCAGAGCATAGATTTATAAAAACCAAAAATGATGATGATGTAAATATTCACTTTGTCTCTTTATCAAAAGGTAAATTTTTACAAAATCAATCAGAGAATATTACAAATCAGACCGATCAATATCCTAACTCATCTAGCCAAATAAATTCAGATAACACAAAATATCTTACTACAAGGACATACAGAACGATAATTAGAGAACTTACCGCAAAAAATCAAAATCCAAGTTTTATCAAGGCAATTGATGAGTTCAATTTAAATGATATATATTCATCAAGGCTTAGTCAGAAAGACAATATAAATGACTTTAACAACAAAATATCAAGTAATAACAAAAATTTAGCTAATAAGATGGAAGGTTCATATAGTATTCCTATTATTAGATATGGTTCTGATAATTTAAGTGAAAATGCTATATATAAACTTGCTAATGCCATGAATAGATGGACAAGAATAAAAACAAATGTAATAGAAAAGCCTATAAAATTAGATGATTCAAAATTCACTGATATTCCTTTTGCTTATGTTGTTTTTCAAAAACCTTTTGCTTTTTCTGATAATGAACGACAAAATCTTCGCAGATTTTTTTCTAATGGTGGATTTTTGATGATCTCAAATGTAGGAAAATCAGATACACAAAGACTTGAGATCGCTAATTCCATCGGTTTCGAGTTATGGAAGATATTAGGCGAATCTGCTCATGATTTAATGGAAATAGATGAGGATAATGTGCTTTATAATAGCTTTTTTAGTATTAGAAAATCATCAATACCTGAGATTCTTGGTTTATCCATAAAAGGTAGAATTATTGCAATATATGAAGATTCTGGATATAATATTGCATGGAGTTCTGGAAAAAATGAACCATATCTCGAAATGGGCGTTAATATAATTATTTATGCGCTTGCCACAAATCCATATATATTTAAACAACCATGATTATATCTTAATAGCTTTTTAGACATAAATTTGCTTATGTTTTCCAAATAAGGTGTCTTCATGAGTCAAATATCAGACAAAAAAACTTCTATAGTAACATGGCGGTCAATAATTATTGGGCTTATCCTCATACCGTTCGTTACATTCTGGGTCATGGAAGTCGAGTGTGTCTGGCATTCAGGGCATCCTACGTCAATGTCACTAATGTGGGGTGTAGTATTTGTTATATTTGTTATTATCCTGATTAACCTTTTGATCAAGCGTCTTTTACCAAGTATTGCCTTAACACAAGGGGAAATTATAACAATCTATATAATGCTTTGTATGGCATGTGGTCTTGCTGGTCATGATACTCTTCAGCTTACAATTCCTGCAATTCCTCATGCGTTTTGGTTTGCTACGCCTGAAAATGAATGGGCTGATATAATTATCCCTCATGTTCCCAGATGGCTTGTGGTATCCGATAAAAACATTATGAGAGGCTTTTATGAAGGGGAAACAACCTTTTATTCATGGGAAATTATAAAGGCATGGCTCAGCCCAACCCTTTGGTGGACAGCCTTTATAATGGCTCTAGGAATGATTATGATCTGCATGAATGTCATAGTTAGAAAACAATGGACAGAACACGAAAAGCTATCATACCCAATTATTCAGCTTCCGCTTGCTATTACCGAAGGCGGAGGAACATCTAAGTTTTTTAGGAATAAGATTTTATGGACAGGTTTTGGGATAGCTTCTGCATTAGATATAATAAATGGTCTAAATGTTTTTTATCCAATGATTCCAAGAATACCTGTCAGACACAATTATTATGATCTAGGACGTTATTTTACAGAAAAACCTTGGAACGCAATGGGTTCTATCCCATTTCCACTTTATCCTTTTGTTATAGGATTAGGTTATATACTTCCGCTTGATCTTTCTTTTTCTTTATGGTTTTTCTACATATTCAGGAAATTACAGGAAGTATTTACAAGTGCTGTAGGCATCAGATTGCCTAGATTTCCTTATCTTAGCGAACAATCAGCAGGGGCATGGTTTGGCATATTTTTTATATCAATATGGGTGACAAGAAAACACTTAAAAGAAGTTTTTAAGAAGGTTTTTGGCATAAAAACCAGTCTTGATGATTTTGAAGAACCGATGAGTTATCGCCTCACCATTATATTGATAGTGGTTTCATTTGTCTTCTTGATCTGGTTCTGTATAAAGGCTGGCATGACGTTTTGGATAATAGTGGCTTTTTTTGCTATATTCTATGCCTTTTCATTAGCCATTACACGCGCAAGGGCAGAACTTGGTCCCCCTGCTCATGAGATGGCAGGCATGATGAACTCTCAACAGATACTTGTTAATGTTATTGGTAGTCGAAGGGTTGGCGCTGGAAATCTTACGGTCTCAATGTATTTTTGGTTTTTTAGCGGAAGGGGCTATCGTGAACATATAATGCCACATCAACTTGAGGGCTTTAAGATGGCAGAACGGGCAAAAATGAGCAACAAAAAGCTAGTCCTTGCTATGATACTTGCAATAATCTTTGGTTCTCTTGCTTCTTTTTGGGCTTTGGTTAGTGAACTTTACAGGCTTGGAGGTGAAACTGGTCCATCTGTTGGGCATATAGGACAATTTGGCTGGCTTCAAAATGAACTTAATTACCCAAAAGGAACAGATTTTCCTGCTATAATTGCTATGTTGATTGGTCTGATATTTACATTCTTTCTTATGTTTATGAGGATGCGCCTCCTCTGGTGGCCATTTCATCCTGTTGGATATGCACTGTCAACTAACTTTGGTGTAGAATACTTCTGGTCATGTCTTGTTATCAGCACTATCGTTAAATACGCAGTCCTAAAGTTTGGTGGTGCAAATGGATATCGAAAGGGACTGTCATTTTTCTTTGGTATAATTTTAGGTGAATATTGCGTAGGTGCATTTTGGAGTGTAATAAGTGTTATATTACAGACTTATACTTACGATTTTGCACCGGGATAGAAGCAAAAAATAAAAAATAAATCGATGAAAGGATAAAAAGTTGACAAAAAAAGAAAAACCGACAAAGGCATACAAAAATATTGATTTTTTAAATAGTCCGGAGGCAAGAACTATTCGGATAATAAGTGAATATACTGAGCCAAGAACTCGTTTTGAAAAATATGGGATCAAACATACCATTGCTTTCTTTGGTTCAGCAAGAATCCGCCCTAAACAAAAGAACTCAAATAATCATGAAAAAGAGACAACTTCTCTATCAAAATATTATGACGACGCTTTAGAATTAGCTGAAATGGCGATAAAATGGTCAAAATCGCTTCCAGAAGAACAACAATTCGCTTTATGCTCTGGCGGAGGTCCCGGCATAATGGAAGCGGCAAATTTAGGTGCAACAAGGGCTGGTGGGCAATCAATCGGGCTAAATATTAGCCTTCCATACGAGCAAAAACCTAATCCATATATATCAGAAAATCTCGGATTTGAGTTTCATTATTTCTTCATGCGAAAATTCTGGTTTGTGCATTTGGCAAGAGCATTAGTAGTATTTCCCGGTGGGTTTGGGACGTTAGATGAGCTTTTTGAGGTTCTTACGCTAATACAGACAAAGAAATTGACTCATAAAGTTATTGTATTATTATATGGGTCTGATTACTGGAAACGAGTCATAAATTTTGAATTTCTGGCAGAGCAAGGTATGATAAGCCCTGAAGACTTAAATTTGTTCAGTTTTGTTGATTCGCCTTCTCAAGCGATGGATTGCCTCAAAAATGGAATTTGCTTAACTAATGTATATCAGGCAAATAAATAATTCATAATATCATTAGTAGTCGTAATTTTTATTGATGCTTTTTGCAAATATAAAACCTGCGACTACCAAAAATTATGATTTTCCAAATAAGAAATAGCATTATTCTATATGTTCATCAGATTTAAGTATATCATAGGAACGGAGTTTTCTATAAAGATTTGCTCTATCTATATTAAGATTTCTTGCTGTTTGGCTTACGTTGCCATCGTTTGCTTCTAATTCTGCAATTATAATTTTCTTTTCATATTCATCCATCATATCTTTTAATGATACAGGGGCTTTCGTATTACTTGATTGAGATTGATCTATATTTATAGCCAGTAGAACATGAGAGCCTTTGATAGTATCGGAATCAACCATAATTATTAGCCTTTCAACAATGTTCCTCAATTCACGTATGTTTCCGGGCCAATTATAATCTTTCAAAACAGAGATTGCGTCTGGGGATATTTTCTTTAGTGGCTTACCATTTTCATCGCAGAATTGCTCAACAAAATGCTCAACAAGTATTGGAATATCATCCTTGCGGTCTCGTAAGGGCGGGACGGTAATAGGAATAACATTTAATCTATAAAATAGGTCTTGGCGAAAATTGCCTTTTTCTATTTCTTTTTCAAGCACTTTATTTGTCGCTGAAATTATACGAACATCAACCTTAAGGGTTCTTGTGCCACCAATACGCTGTATTTCGCCTTCTTCAATAGCTCTAAGCACCTTTGATTGTGCAGTGAGACTCATATCTCCAATTTCATCGAGGAATAAAGTTCCTCCATTTGCCTGCTCAAATTTCCCAATCTGTCTAGTGCCTGCACCAGTAAAAGAACCTTTTTCATGTCCGAAAAGCTCGCTTTCAATAAGTTCTTGTGGTATTGCAGCACAATTTAGCTCTACAAATTTTGCAGATGCTCGGTTACTTAATTGATGGATCGCCCTTGCAACAAGTTCTTTACCTGTGCCATTTTCACCAGTTATAAGAACACGACCTTTACTTGGAGCTGCTTTGCTTATTTGCTCATATAGTTGTTTAGCAGACTTACTTTCACCAACCATCATATATTTTCGCTGTTCTCTGTTTTTAAATCTCTTATTTTCCTGCTCAAGTTGCTGACGTTCTATGGCTTGTTTTATAGTCAACAACATTCTGTCTATTTTCTCAATTGGTGAAAAAGGCTTTTCGATAAAATCATAAGCACCCAGTTTTGTTGCCTCTACAGCAAGACCAATAGTCGCATTTCCTGAGATCATAATGACTGGTATATCAGATTGATTATCTTTGATTTTTCTCAGAATCTCGATACCATCAATATCAGGAAGCTTAACATCTAGCATAACCAGATCAATACCATTTTCCTGAATTAGCTCCAGAGATTTTTCGCCAGTTTGCGCTGTTAGAGTATTATATCCCTCATCTTGAAGAATACCTGATAGCTGATCAAGGATACCTTTTTCGTCATCAACAACTAAAATATTATGATTCATATTTTCACCTTAAGTTTTATTTTCAAATATTTTCAATGTATATTATACACTTTTAAGCCTTTTTAGTCTATACCCACATTTCAAGTTTTTGTGAAAATAATTGGAATTAAATACAGATTCTAATGCCCATATTGTCATCTCGGAGTTAAATAATAATTGAAAAGATTCTATCATATCGATTATACTTGATATTGCATTATAGTATTTATAAAATTATTCTTATAACAAATGGAGGGAAAAATGGGACGCAATAATCCAACTGTTATATTTACTGAACCCAAAAAAGTCACTATTGAGGATCGTCCATTTCCATCGGCGGGTGATAATGGCTTATTGGTGCAGACAACACGAACATTGATAAGCACAGGAACAGAATTAACCATACTTAATGGCGAGTTTCCAAAAGATTCTGCATGGGCAAGTTATGGTAAATTCCCATTTGTGCCGGGATATGATAATATAGGCGTTGTTGTTGATGTCGGAAAAAACGTTGATAAAAGCTGGATAGGTCGTAAAGTCGGTAGCTATGCTTCACATTCCGCTTATGTTGTCATAAGTCCTGATCATGCCCGTATAGTTCCTGATAAAGTATTAGATGACGATGCGTCATTCTTTACTCTTGCTGAAATAGTAATGAATGGCGTTAGAAGGGGTGAGGTTACTTGGGGTGATTCAGTTGTTATCTATGGTGCAGGGCTATTAGGTCAACTTGCATCAAGGTTTTGTCGTATTGCAGGTGCAAGACCTGTTATATGCGTTGATGTCTCGGATAAGCGTCTTGAATTACTCACAAATGATGTTAAAATAATCAACTCCAAAAATGAGAATCCTGCTGAGGCTGTCAGTAAAATGACTAATGGTAGGATGGCTGATGTCGTAATTGAAGTTACAGGCAATCCTGATGCAATTCCACAAGAATTTAAAGTCCTGAAAAGACAAGGCAAGATCGTAATTTTAAGTAGCCCAAGAGGCACAACCGCAAACTTTGATTTTCATGATCTATGCAATTCACCAAGCTATACAATAATTGGTGCGCATAATAGCTCACATCCTCACTTTGAGACTCCATATAATCAATGGACGCAAAAACGCCACTCAGAGCTATTCTTTAATCTCCTAGCAGATGGCGAACTTGATATGAAGCCATTGATAAGCCATATAGGATCATATACAGAAGCGGTTAAATTCTATCAGATTCTTCTGGAAGATCGCACACAAGCAATGGGCGTTGTAATGCAGTGGTCTTGAAAAGCTTATTTTTTGACAATATGTCAAATGTTATGGTATGATGAATTTATTATGTTGATAGCCCTTTAATTATTAAAACAACTAAGAAGGAGGCAATCAAAAATGAAAAAAATGATTAATAAATCAAGTATTTTAGGGGTTATTTTGATTTTTATTAGTCTAATTTTAGCTTTTCAAAGTTACGCTGAAATTAACCTAGAAAACTGCGTTGGAATATGGCTTTTTGATGAGGGGAAAGGAGAAGCAGTCAAAGATTCCACTGGAAAATGTAAAGATGGCAAAATCAATGGTGCAGTATGGGATAATGGAAAATTCGGTAAAGCACTGAGTTTTAATGGCACAAACAATAATGTTGAGATACCAGATATGCCAAGTTTAAATCCCAAAACAGAAATGAGTATGGGTTGCTGGGTATACATAAAAGGTAATGCAGGTCAACATCGTGACATCATTAGCAAAGATGGTGAAAATGCTGAAAGACAATATCTACTCACTGCATCTGACATTAACAAATTCCGAGCGCATATATGGACTGCAGACGGGGTAGCGAATTATTTTGATGGTAATACGACTGTTGAGCTTGAGACTTGGTATCATGTTTTTCAGACCTATGATGGAAAAGTTCTAAAATTGTATGTTAACGGTAAAGAAGATGGTAATAAAAGTTTTTCAAAGGATATAATAGTTACTTCTCAGCCTGTAAGGATCGGTGGCGGTGCAAATGCTGGAGCAACGGGGTATTACACACCGGGCATTATTGATGAAGCTGTAATATTTAATGTTGCATTAGGAGAAAAAGACATACAAACCATTATGAATAATGGTTTATCAGGTGTTCTAGCTGTTTCCTCTGCTAGAAAACTTGTTACTACATGGTCTAGTATTAAAAAATAATCAATTACATATTGGAGGAATTTCATGCTTTCTGTTACAACCGATTACGCAAAAGACACAGGCGATCCGTCGCCATATCTCAAACGCATTGCTGATGCTGGATTCTCTCATATACACTGGTGTCATCAATGGAACACAGACTTTCTATATTCAAAATGGGAAGTTGAGGAGATAAAGAAATGGCTTGATGAATTTGGATTGAAACTGCTTGATCTACATGGTTCTTCTGGCAAAGAAAAAGATTGGGCATCAACACAGGAATATCAAAGGCTTTCTGGCGTGGAACTTGCGCAAAATAGAATAGAAATGGCATCTTATCTTTCGTCTGATGTTGTTATTATGCACGTTCCGGGCGACCCAACAAACATTCCGATAAGAAAGACTTTGGATGAGCTTGAGCCTTATGCAAAAGAGCGAAATGTCCGTATCGCCATAGAAAATGGTAATTTTGAGGCAATTGGAAAACTGCTATCAGAATACAGTCCAGAATATCTCGGATTATGCTATGATTGCGGACATGGAAATATAGGCGAAGCCAAAGGTTTAGATCATCTTGAAACACTAAAAGATCGTCTTATTTCTGTTCATTTGCACGATAATGATGGCACTGGTGATATGCACCAAATAATGTTCATGGGAACAGTTGATTGGGAAAGACTTGCTAAGATAATGGCAAAATCAGCCTATAAAAAATGTGTAAGCATGGAAGTAACGATGGGGCGTTCTGGAATACCAGATGAAGTTGAGTTTCTCGCCAAAGCATTTGAGACAGGAATAAAATTTACTGAAATGATTAATAACGCAATCTAATATTATTGGGGAATTTAGCAAGTTCATTTTTATTGCTAATTCCCTTCCTTAAACTCTTTTGATGATATTCCATGTTTACCCATGCGATATTGGAGTTTTCGTCGGGAAATACCCAATATTTTTGCTGCATCAACCTGATTACCTCCGCTTTTTTCCAATGCTTTTAGCATGAGTTCTTTTTCTATTTCATCAAGCGATTTATTGTTTAAGGAATCAGCAGAAACAATCGGCACACACATAGAAGATAATGATGCAGGAAGATCAGATGGTTGAATAACATCCCCTTTACCCATTACTATAGCTCTTTCTATGGTATTTTCTAGTTCTCTAACGTTACCTTGCCAATCGTATTTTTCAAAGATAGAAAGAACTTCTTGAGAAAGCCTTTTGATTTTGCCATTTGCCTTGCTTTTATGCTTTTCAAGAAAGTGTTCAGCAAGCAACAAAATGTCGTCTTTACGTTCCCTAAGTGGAGGGATGTATATTTGAACAACGTTTAACCGATAATAGAGGTCTTTCCTTATTCTCATTTCGCTAACTGCTTTTTCCAAATCAGCATTTGTCGCAGCGATAACCCTTGCATCAACCTTTATTGATTGTGTTCCGCCAACACGTTCAAACTCTTTTTCTTGTAAAAAACGAAGTAATTTAACCTGAACGTTTTGATTAATATCGCCTATCTCATCAAGGAAAATTGTTCCTTTATCTGCTTTTTCAAACATGCCTATCTGTCTGGTATCTGCACCTGTATATGCACCTTTTTCGTGTCCGAACAATGCGCTTTCTAGCAAAGTTTCTGGAAGTGATGCGCAACTTATCTTAACAAATGGATAATCTCTTCTAGGGCTGTTGTAATGTATGGCATGTGCAGCAAGTTCTTTGCCTGTTCCTGTCTCGCCTAGGAGAAGGACTGTAACATCAGATTCAGAGACTTTCTGCAATGCAGAATAAACCTCCTGCATTTTTGGGCTTCGCCCAACAATTCTGCCAAATCCATATCTTGTGATAATTTCCTCTTTAAGTTGTCTATTTTCCTCGATTAGATTTTTATTTTCCAGTGCTTTTTTTATGAGAATTTTTAGATGATTCGGATCAACAGGCTTGGTTAGATAATAAGATGCGCCTTCTGCCATAACTTGAACCGCAGACTCAATTGAGCCATAGGCAGTCATTAATATAACTGATGTATCGGGATTTATCCGCTTTATCTCTTGAAAAAGCGATAGTCCGTTCATATCAGGCATTTTGACGTCTGTAATAATTACATCTGCGGATATTTCCTTAAAAATTTTCAATGCCTCGTTTCCGCCTGATGCTATTTCAACGTCATAACCTTCTCTAATCAGCGTTTTTTTCAGCATTGTTCGCTGAGTTTCTTCATCATCTACTATTAGTATAAGTGGTTTCATTTTGATTCATGCCAAAATTATAGTTTTGTTAAATTATTTACTAATCGTGATTTTAGCCCTATTAGAGTAAGTCCGACAAGTTCATTATTAACTTCATCATATCGCAAAATAATCCCATCTCTAACATCTACACTTATTGCCGGACATGGTTCATTGATAGATAAATAAAGCACGTCAGCTTCCTCATCATAATCCCAGTTAATTTTAGCCGATTTTTCTAATATTTTTAATGCTTCCATAAAATGACTCTCTTATGTGATGATTCGTTAGTCAAATAAGCTGTTATAATAAAACCGTCATTCTGACTTAACTCCCGATAAGCAACTACAAGAAACTTGTTAGTTAATGATGTTTCATGATAAAATCGAATAGCTAATAGTTCTCAAAATCTCCTTGTTGTATTATATCTGGTTTTGTTAGAGTTTCCAAAACCTCTTGCCTTAGATTAGACATTTCTGGATGACGGATAATTATATGATGCCATCTTTCATCAGTTAATCGGATAGGAATATTATTATGTGAGTTTATTATCAACAATTCTGCTATCCTTGATTTTAGGTTTATTTTTCCCCATGAATTATATCATACAACGGCAAGATAATCGAAAAAGTTGCACCCTGACCTTCTTTGCTGACAACACGAATCTCGCCATTATGCGCTTCTATTATCTTATGGGTTATTGCCAATCCCAAGCCTGTTCCATCAGACTTAGTTGTAAAATATGGCTCGAATAAACGGTCAACATTCTCTTGTGATATTCCGATCCCTGTATCGCTTATCTCAATAATTGCTTTTTTATTCTCTATATCTTCCGATACTTTTACAAAAAGTTCCCCGCCTTCTGGCATTGCCTGAATCCCATTAATTACTATATTTGAGATCGCCTGCCCTAGCTTATCATGGTCAATTTTTGTATATATAGGTTTATTAGAATAACTACATGATAATTCTGCCTTACCAACTTCAAGACGAGATGAAAAATTGCGCATTAATTCATTTATAAAGTCATTTAAATTTATGATTTTCCAGTTCATTACTGTTGGTCGTGCTAATTGCAAAAACTCCTCTACTATACGATCTAGTTCTTTTACTTGGCGAGACATAATATCAAGGCATTCATGAGCATCTCTTTCTGCTTCTTGATCTTTGGATTCAGTTTCACAAAGTTCACCAATGATGTCTTTTAGATATTGAATTGTAATGGACATAGAATTCAATGGATTACGGACTTCATGTGCAACTCCAGCGGCAAGATTACCAAGCGATTGAACTCTTTTATTATGTTCAGAACTTATATGCTCGATCATTCTATTTATACTAGCCCCTAGACGTCCAATCTCATCTCTCGATGAATCGCTTGCACGAACAGCAAGATCGCCTGACTGCGCCGCTGTTATTGTTTCCATTAGGCTTTCAATTCTTCGAACAATAAGATAACTGGTAACAGGATTAATAAATATCGTAAGAGCAATAGTAACAACAGCAACATAAAAGAGATGTTTTAGCCTTAATTGACGTGCATAAATAGCAATATCTTTTGTTGAAAACATTATTTGGAGCGCGCCAAGTTCGATCCCTTGTTCATCATCTTCAACAACATAAGGTAGCAAAAACTCAATTACCCAATGTCCACGATAGCCCTGCGGAGGATAGCGGACCCTCATCTGTCCAGCTTTTATCCTTTTCATATCATTATCATCAAGCAAATCGTGAATTGGATTCCCAATCAGATTGGCGATTATGACGCCATTTGCATCAGTAACGTTGATGTCAACAATATTCCATTCTGTGCTATTGAGCTTTGTTCCCCTTATGATATTTGAAACTTCATCAGTATCACGCTTGCCAGCGATACGTCTTTGGATGTCGCTTGCAATATCTCGCATTGATGCGCCTCTGGAATGGTCTCTTATTACTGCTTGAACAATCTCTCTCTCTAACATCCTGTCATCAATGAGATAAAAGACACTCATTGTCAGGAGTATAAAGACATTTATAAGCAGTGTGTATTTCCATTCAAGGCGCATAACAAAATTACAAGCTTAAAATTGCTATTGATTTCAATAATCTAACGATATATATTCTGACGAGAGCCAATATCCAAGATGGTTATAATTTTATTATCATCATCAATATCATAAATTACACGATAATCACCGATTCGGATTCGCCAGCCTTCACGTTCAGTTAACTTCAAACAACCATAAGGTCTAGGATTTTGTTTGAGAGAGAAAATCGCATCACGAACACGTTCATAGCTATTTTGAGGAAATCTTGCTAACACCTTTTGAGCTTGACGTAGGATCGAAATAGAATAATTCATTGCCTATCTCGCTCAATTTCCTCAATTGCTTGTTCAAATGATATTATCTCATCATTTGAAGCTTTGGCTTTGTCATAGGCACAAATGGCTTCTAATTCTTCCAGTTCCTCAAGTAGTTTTCTATAATCATCAATGCCCAAAATAACGGCAATTTTATTCCCAATTTCATCAACTATAAATTGTTCTTTAATAGCTAACATCAACAAATTACCTCTTTATTACAGATAATCTCTGGGATCGGTTATTTCGCCTGTAATGGCGCTGACAGAGACAGTTGCTGGAGATGCAAGATAAACATAAGACTTTGGATTACCCATTCTGCCGAGAAAGTTTCTGTTTGATGTAGCAATACAGACTTCTTCATCAGCGAGGATGCCCTCATGTATTCCACAACAGACAGCACAGCCCGGTGAACTTACCGTAGCGCCAGCCTCAACGAGTATATCAAGCAAGCCTTCTTTGCTTGCCTGTAAATAAACCTTTTTTGATGCAGGTGTTACAAGCAATCTAACGTCAGTATGAACCTTTTTGCCTTTTAAAATCTCTGCCGAAATACGAAGATCATCTATTCTGCAGTTTGTGCATGAGCCGAGAAAAACCTGATGTATCTTTATCCCTTTTGCTTCTTCTACTGATTTTGTATTGTCAACAGTATGTGGAAATGCTATTATTGGTGGAAGTTCAGAAACATCAATGTCTATAACTCTTTCATAAATAGCATCTTCATCTGCTATGATCCTGCGGAATTTATCAGCGCGACCATATTCTTTTAGATACTCCAACGTTCTATCATCAGATGCAACCATGCCAGTTTTTGCGCCTGCTTCTATTGCCATATTACAAAGCGTAAGCCTACCAGACATTTCCATATTCTCGATAGTTTCTCCGCAAAACTCAAGCGCTCTATAATCAGCACCATCAGCACCGATCATGCCGATTATATGTAATATAAGGTCTTTTGGATATACACCTTTCTGGAATTTTCCAGTAACGTGTATCTTGAAGCTATCAGGCACTCTCAACCATGTTTTGCCTAATGCCATAGCTATTGCTACATCCGTTGATCCCATGCCTGTTGAGAATGCACCAAGCGCGCCTCCTGTGCATGTATGCGAATCCGAGCCAACGAGTATATCACCAGGGCTGACATAATCTTCAGCCATAACTTGATGGCATATCCCGCAACCAACATCCGATAACCTTGCACCAGTCTTTTTAGCAAAACTTCGTAATAACACATGATCATTTGAGAGTTCTGCTCTTGGGCTTGGAGAAGAATGGTCTATAAATAATACTGTTCCTTCTGGATTAAAGACCTTCTCCATGCCAAGCTTTTGAAGTTCTCTAACTGCCAATGGTCCCGTTCCATCCTGCAAAAGACACAGATCAACCTTTGCAATAGCCAAATCGCCTGCTGATACATCTTTTCCTGCATGTTCACTAATTATTTTTTCTGCAATTGTTTTTCCCATATTCCCTTCCTATCAATATTATTATTACCACAAAGACACTAAGTTTACAAAATCAATCGCTTTATTCCAGTTTTAATCGTTGTTACATTAAAGTTAATCAGAAAACCAAGACGTTTTTTTGGCAATTTCATCTGAGTTAAGAGTTGAGCAGTAAAAATCTCCTTAATTGCTTCAACCGCCTTTAACTCACAAATAACTAGGTCCTCAACAAGAACATCGATTCGCATGCTTCATCAAATTTAATGCCATCATATACAATAGGAACAGATACTTGCCTTTGGTTAGATAATCCTCTCTTGGTTAATTCATGACAGAAGCAGACTTCATAAACATTTTCTAGCAAACCGGGTCCAAGTGACTTATGAGCAGTATAAGCCGAATCTACTATAATTTTGCCTACGGTTTCTTCTTTATCAGATAATGAAATGTATTCCACTTTTCTTAGTGCCTTTGTGTCTTGGTGGTAAAAAGTAAATCTGGATTAGACTAATCGTTTTCCTCTAGTTTAACTAATTCCTCAAACCTAATATCCAGACCCATTATACCGATTATATCTTCCGAAGCGTTCCTAATTGGTGCAGAGACTGTTATACACAAAGCCCCTGTATATCTTGATATATAGAAATCTGTAACATGAGCTTTCCCATTTTTCAAGGGTCCAACAAACCAAGGACGATCAGAGAAGTTATCATTTGGTCCAACGTTTAAATATTTTCCCTTATCCTCAACATGAACTATGTTTTTCGTAACCATTTTACCATCAAGATCAGTAACATATATCCATTGTATAAAAGGATATTCATTAATCATCTTAAGCATTATTGGTTCTTGTTGCTCAGGTCTCATTGATTTCATTGCTTCTGTCTCGACAGCATCCTCGACAAGATGAGTTGCTATCTCTCTGGCTTTTATCTTAAGCTTATCAAGATCAGATTCAAAAAGATCAGGCAAAAATTTCTTTGCCTGCAAAAGCATTTCATCAGAAGATATGCTTGTTATTCTACCTTTTGCATATTGAGCCTCAACCCATTCATTTATCCTTACAACGCCCGGATGTCGTTTGTCAATAGCATCATCGCCCTTTAAGCCAAGTCGCCTGTTTACCCAATAGGCTATGCTTGCCAAACCAGATTTATGATCTATAATTACATCTAAAGGACGTTTTAGGATTTTATCTGTATTAAAAATCGTATATATTTCAGGGTCTTTTAGAACGCCGTCAGCATGTATTCCAGCCCTTGTGGCATTGAATTCGGCTCCAACAAACGGATAATTTGCAGGTATCTTGTATTTTAGTTCCTTCTCAAAGTATTCGGCGATTTCGGTGATGACGGTTGTATCTACTCCGTTTGTTTTGCCAGTCAAGCCGATATAGTCAATTATCAAGCCTTCTATGGGTGGGTTGCCTGTTCTTTCGCCCAAACCTAATAAAGTTCCATTTGCACCCGAACAGCCGTAAAGCCAAGCTGTTGTAGCATTGACCTGAACTTTGTGGAAATCGTTGTGTCCATGCCATTCTATTTGTGCTGGTGGAACTCCACATTCATGCGTGAGAGCGTGAATTATCTTTGGAACGCTTCTTGGCAATGAGGCTTCTGGATTGCTGACTCCATAGCCCATTGTATCACAAGCCCTCACTTTAATTGGCTTTCCGCTTTCTTCACTAACTTTCATAAGTTGCTGGACGAATGGAATCACAAACCCATAAAAGTCCGCCCTTGTAATGTCCTCGAGATGGCATCTTGGCGTAATGCCTGCTTCTATGACTGATCTGACAACATCAAGATAGTCTTCTGTGGCTTGCATCCTTGTCTTGCCTAGCTTTAAAAAAACGTGGTAATCTGATATTGACATCAACAAGCCCGTTTCTTTTACTCCAATGGATTTTGCGATTTGAAGGTCTTTTTTGCTTGCCCTTATCCAACTTGTTATCTCTGGATATTGGTATCCACATTCAAAACATTTTTCAATTGCTTCTCTGTCAGTATCGCTATAAATAAAAAATTCCGATTGTCTTATTACTCCGTTTGGTCCACCTAATCTATGCAAAAATTTAAACAGATCAAGTATTTGTTGTGGCGTATATGGCGGTCTTGCTTGTTGTCCATCCCTGAATGTCGTGTCAGTGATAAATATATCTTCTGCTGGTTCAATTGGAACAATCTTATAATCAAATTGTATTCTCGGCACATCATCATAGGGGAATATTTCCCTTAACAAATTCGGTTCTGTAACATCATTAATTTGATAATTTGTGAAAACTGGTTCTAGCAATCTTTTTTTCTGTGTAAATTCATTCAATACGATCAACTCCTTTTTTATTTTGTTAATTCTTTAAGTTTTTTCATTAGCTTTACATTTTATTTATTAAGTCTTGTGTTGTTGTATTTAGGTATAAATTGATCTCATTTCTAATCTGTTTTTTACTTAATATTCTTCTACTATTTTACAAGCCTATAGTCCCATAGTCCTAAGCTAAATTATATCATTTCTCTTGATTATCCACAACTTTTTTATTTTCTGAAAAAGGCAAGAAACCTAATACCAAAAAGGCTAGAAACTATTGCAGGCAAACCAATCACAAGGACAAAACTCTATCAAAAAAGACATCTATATTATAGGAGGAAAAAATGGCAAATAAAGGAAAATAAACTCGCTAAAAAGCTATATTTGATAGAAAATGTAAGATAAAACATTTACACCATTTTTATTTAATAATTGTGCATTATAACTCAACTATCAGATTGGTTCTATTTTCGCCAAAACAAAAGGCTAAGCTACAAATAATATACAACCAAAATGGTATTATTGTTTTGGCGAATAACTCAAATTAAAACAAACTTGGTGCAGAAGGAGACGGTTTTGGCGCTTCACGCTTTTTGCCACCAACAGTAAGTCCGATGGTGAAACCACCGACACTTGCAAAACTAGCATTAAAAGCTGCGTTTTGAGTTATGTCATATCGGAAACCACCAGAAATAATATTCTTTAATCCAACGCCAGAATATGGTCTATATGAAGTGAAATCCACAACAGCAGAAAAAGCACCGAATGGTATCTCAATTCCCAATTGTAAAGGAATGTTGAATCTTTCATTTGTCTGAACAGATTTTGACGATACAAACATCCCAAAACCACCATGAACGCTTATCATGTTCAGATCATAGCTACCAGACATATAGATTAATACAGCCATAAACGGAAAGCTATCTTCAAGAGTTTCATCAATCAATGCGTCGTCAACTGTATATCCCATCTGCAATTCACCACCAAACGCAAGTGATGGTTTTTTATCTTCTGCCTTCTGGATATTATATTTCATTCCCATAGCACCGTCTAAAACAGATTGCGGATAAACTCTCACTTTGCCCTTATCACCTATTTCATAATAATCAGAAACAGATTTTTCAGTATCACCTGTGCTATATGTTCCGCCGAACATAAAATCAAGTCTGTCAGATATACCATAAGTTATTCTGACAGGAATAAGCCATATATCGCTTTTGACATTGACATTATGAGATTCTTTGAAAAATCCGCCAATATCAATTTTAATTGGCTGAACTGTATCTTTATCAACGCTATATGGATACATACCTGATGAAAAGCTATAGCCACCTTTGCCTAGAGTCTCCGCAGTAGGAATAAGATTTATATTTACAGGAGTCATACCTTGTGCCTTAATATCATAAACTATGATAAAACTAAATAATAACGCAATAATAACAATGAATGTAAATCGAGTTTTCATATATCATTCTCCTAATAAATACCGCAATCATGGGACAAGAGCAGACGGTTCGCTTTCGTCATTCTTACCATCTGGTCTTGGTGTATTGTCATAAGCAGTTACATAATACTGCTTTACCATAGTTACGCCATCAACAATAATATATCGGTCAGATATAATTGCTACTCTGTCATTTGGATCATATTTCCAGCCTTTAAATTCTGTTGTTCCATCGGGGAGTAAAGCATACATCTTATAGCCAATAACATCAGGTTCAAGGCTTCTTTGCCATTCAAGCCTAACCTCATAGCTGTTAAGTCCTAAGCTAAAGCGCCCTTTGAATTGCGAAGGAGGGCTTGGAGGCAGATTTGGTGAAGTTCCCACCAAAATTGGTGAATCACTCTCAACACCTGCTTGATCAAATGCGACCACTTTGTATAATTTGCTTATACCATCTTTTGTAAAGTTTATCTTATTGCTTGGATAATCATTTCCATCTATATAAAACTCAACTCTTGGATCATCAATTATTGAAACTAATTGAAGACTTTTTTGTTCTTGACCTTCCTCTGCCTTTGGTGCGATATATACTTTGTATCCTGCAAGATCAGAAGGCGCATTTTGAATATATCCTTCCCATATTAATCTGACCTGTAAATCTCGGTCTTCCATAACCCTTACATTTGGCACAGGAGGGGCTAGACTTGGAATAACATTAAGAACTGACCAATTAATCGGAAGATTTTGTGGATTAATTGGGTCTGGAGTTTCTTGACCATTTATATCAATATAAGTGATCCTATAAAAATAAACGTTGTCGCCATCATTCAAAAGCCCAGTATCAGTATAAGCATAACTATCAAGATCACCTGATGGAACTGAGGCAACATATTCAAAGTTTTCTGGGGTTTTATAGGCTCTATATATTTTATATTCCTTAATACCATCTAAGCCCATGCTAAGCCATGACAAAGTTACTTGGCTATCGCCTGCACGTGCCGTAACTCCGGGTATAATACCACCTGTTCTCATGTTTTTGGCATCTAGTGGATTTTCTCTCTCTACATCATCAGAACATCCAATTCCAAAAAGCAATAAAATAATGAATAATAAAGAAAAATAAAGTGTTTTCATATCAATCTAAAACCTCTTTTCAGATAATTATCCTAAAAACGATCACTAATTGCTATTTTCATGTTACCTTTTTGCAAATCTGCACTAGCTATATTATTATATATATTCACTGAACTTAGGTAATTATTTGCTTGATTAGATAATTCAATTGTGTTATAAATATCAAAAAGTGATATAAGTGCGGCGCCAATTGTTAGTCCAATACCAACTCGTGAAGCAATAATGCTTTGTTGACGTTTTTGATTATAATCATTGATTAGCTTATCCATATCTGCCTGAACAGCAGAATGTAAATACTCATCATATATTCCATTTGCTTGACCCTGAGTGATTGCGCCAGCGAAACTTGCACCTAATCCTGAAAAAAACATAACACCTGTAAAGAATCTCGATCTATCAAGAGCAAGAGTTGGTTGAATACTACTAATTGATAATAAAATAATCAATACAATGAAAATAAGCCTAAATTTATTTAGCATAAAAATCACCTTTCATAATATTTGTATATTAGTCAACATCCATAATTTATAAACCATATTATTAGTAAAGTTATTTCATTTTGAACGATATTTGCGATGACGATAAGATTTAGAGAATATAAATGTGAAAATCATAAAGGTTGTTGCACCAATAACATCAGCAAACCAATCGTATATACTGGGATTTCTTTTAGTCAAAAACTGATAAGACTCATCAATTGCGCCAATAACCATAGCAATTAGAATAACTTTTAGAGCAACTTTGATTTGTAACCATTTGGAAAGTGATTTACTAGAATTCAGAAATGCTTTTGTTAGTAAAAAGCCAAAGATACCATATTCCAAAAAATGAACTACCTTATCAATAGGAAACCAGAAATTCACTTCTGGAATATCGCTTGGCGGAATTGACGATAAGCTAAATATACCAATAATATAAAGAGCTAAAAATATATAATATCTGTTGAATTTTGATGATTTTTGAATTTTTGCTACCTCAAAAAATAATGTTATTTTAATTTAATCAATTATAACTTATGAATCATTGTATTTCAAGCATTTTTTGGCTTATAGCCAAAAGCTATTATTGACTTATGATAATCTAAAATATATAATACCTAACAAAAATTGATAAAGGTATAAGCCAAATTAGGCTTTTAAACGTTATCTATTGCGTGCAAAAAATTGAAATAAGCAGAAAATTCTGAAAAACATAAATGTTATGTCAAATATTATCTAGGAGGGCATTATGAAAAGGTCGTTATCTTTTATATTATTAATCATCGGTATAGTTACGTTTTCATTTGCAATGAATGGCGTTAGTGCTGTTCCTGATCGTGATTATACGATTGCTGTAACGTTATTGAATGAAGATGAATACGAGGCAGCAGAAAATAAGTTTACTACTATAATTCAAAATAATGATATTAATGATGAAAAATCTGCGCCATATATAGTTAATTCTTATTATGGAAGGGCATCAAGCAGAATAGAAATAGGTAGAAGACTCAGATTAAACAAGAAATCAACAGATGCAATAGAGAAATATAATCAAGCCTATAGCGACCTATTTATGTTTAAGACAAAATTTGAGGAGATGAAAGGTAAATTAAGATTAAATGCCACTCTATATGAAGAAATGGAAAAGCATTTTATGGTAATATCCGAGCAAATGGTTCAATTATCTGGAGAAGCTGGAGACATTGCTTTTTCGCAGGGAGAATACTCAAAGGCTGTTGAATGGTATGATAATGGTCTGCAATTTATTTCTACTCGCGCACCTGAATATGCAAAACTTCTTTATGCAAAGGCAGATGCAACATTTCAGATGGGTAGGTATCAAGAGGCATTAAGATTATTATCAAAATTTGAAACAGAGCTATCTAACAGCGAATTAAGCGATAAAGCCCTATTTTATGCTGGCGACATATATAAAATGATGGCAGAAACAGCGGAAAAAGAGGCAGATAAAATTAACTTCCTTCAAAAAGCCGTTGAGGTTTATACTCGAGTTATAGCTAATCCACGTGAATATGTAACTGATGTTGCAACATTAGAATTACCAAAAATTGCTCTTCTTGAAAGAGCAAGATGCCAAAAACAACTTGGGCAAATGGATAAGGCTCTTGCTGATTTTCGGCTTATTATTGAACGATACCCAAATTCCCGATATGAAGTCGATGCTCTAATGGAAATAGGAGATTATGCCTTTAATGCAAGGCAATATAGTGCAGCAATTGAAAATTTTGATAAAGCCCTTAAAGTATCAAGATCAATAGGAAAAGTTGAATTAATGGCTGTTGCTTATTATTGGCTTGGATGGTCATACTTTGCAGAAGCGTCAACTATTGATACTCAAACTTCCCCAGAATTGGTTAAACGAGCAAATAACCTTTATGGACAGTCCGTAGAAGCTTTTGCAAATTCAAATGATAATGTTGGTAAATACTGGAAAAAAGAAGGCAAAGAAACCCAAATGGCAAAAGAACTCGATGGATATTATGGTGAATCGCAATATATGATAGGTAGAGGCTATCAAAGGCTTGGCAGATGGGATGATGCAATAAGGACTTTTGAGGGGATAAACATCAGCTATCAAAAATGGCGATTTAGGGGGCTTGCGGAGATCGCTCTTTCAAAAGAGAGAAAGGGCGATATTAATGGCTCAATTGCAACATGGGATCAATTAAAACGGGAACTTTCATTGACAAGAATACCAGATATTGAACAAGAATTACTTATGCGAAGGGCTGGCAGTCTTTTTGATCTAAAAAGATATGAAGAGGCAGAAAAAGCCTATACAGAAATAATTACAAGATATCCTGATACAGCAAACGAACCAGAAGCGATTCTTAATTTAGGTTTATCTTTATTTAAGCAAAATAGGAATAAAGAAGCAATAGAGCAATTCAATGTATTAATAAAAAAATATGGCAGTAATACTGATTTAGATCAATTTGTCGGTGATGCGCTATTTTGGCGAGGCTACCTATTAGCAAGATCAGGTGCAGGGGATCAGGATACAGAACTTAATTTAAGACAGGCTTTATTGGATTATAAGGAACTCGTTAGAAGATTTCCTAATAGCCCAAGAGCAGATGATGCACAATTTGAAATTGGGTTTTGCACGTATTCATTAGGCTCCAGCGATCCAAAGAAGTATGCCCAAGCAATAGATGAATATACAAAAGTCTTGGTGAATTATCCTCAAAGTGAATATGCAGATGATGCTGTATATGAAATCGCAAGATGCTATCGCCTTATGAACGACAGGGTTAATGAAGAAAAATCTTTAGAATTGATGGTTCAAACATATCCGAATAGCGAACTTGCTGATAATGCTATGCTTCGTATTGCAGAGATATATTATGAAAGAGCGCAACAGAGTAGCAATAGGGAATTAAAACTATCCGCTGAAAATGCTTATAGAGATATTATCGCAAAGTATCCGGGGACAGAATCAGAAGCAATAGCACATTTTCAGATGGGATCAATAATGTTTAAGTTTGATAAAAGCTATCAAAGATCCGCAGATGAATTTGCAAGTTCAGCAAGAGTTATAGAAAGCATTATCAATAAAGTTATTGCAGGGCAATATACGCCTCCTGACCTTGATATAGCAATTATCAGCAATTTGTTTTTAAGATCAACTTTTTGGCAAGCAGAGTCCTTATTTCAACAGGCAAAGCTAAAGCAATTACAGGGACAGGATACAGAAATAGGGCTTATAAAGCAGGCTTTTGCTCAGGCAAGGGGCGTTTATGAACAAGTTTTGAGCAGAGGAACGAATTTAAGATCAAGCTTTCCAGACAAAACACAAAATATCCTTGATATAATGGACGGAGAAAAGCTGGAAATACCTATTATTGCTGAATCGCAATTTATGATTAGCCGTTGTTTATACGAGGAAGGCGATCAAAGTAGCGCAAAACTTAAACTGCAAGAGGTGCAGAATATAACCAGCCTTAAGCCGAAAATAGATTATTTATCTGCTCTTATAGCCTATAAACAAGGCAATTTATTGGATGCAAAAAACTTTGCAGAAAAATGGCTGGATAATGAATCTCTGAAGAAAATGCCCGATGAATATGCTGTCGGATTACAGAATATAATTGCTAAGATAATTCTTGATTCAGGAAATCCCTCAGGTGCTAGGACAAATGCCCTTGATACATGGGCTTTGTTTCAGTCAACTAATGGTTTATGGGAAGAATCAGCAGAGATAGTTGCGGAAAGCTATTTTCAGCAAAAAGATATGGAAAAAGCAAAATCATGGTATAACAGGCTTGTAAATAGCCAGTTTGAATATTGGCGAAGGGTAGGCAGAAACGGTATCACTAAAATAGCAGGACCCTCAAATGAAGGCAAATAAAAACAAAAAAACATAAGACTTCGTGAAGGTGGGATAAA
This sequence comes from uncultured bacterium, assembly GCA_964564735.1. GTDB lineage: Bacteria > Poribacteria > DTPJ01 > DTPJ01 > DTPJ01 > CAZMCH01. The sequence goes on along the minus strand of CAZMCH010000009.1, from coordinate 28,995 downwards.
AATGATTCCGAAGATCAAAATGGAAAAGTTAATAGCAAAAGAACAAAAGCGACGCAAGGAGTATCGCAAAGATAAGACTCATTGGTTTATGCTTGGTGGCTCAACGGTTTTTCATTTTTTAATGGCTGTAATTTTATCTTATGCTTATGTTGAGCAACCAAAAATGACAATGTATTTACCTAAACCCATGAAACCAAGAGGATTAGATGTTGTATTTTTAAAGTATGAAGAACCGGAACTTGTTGTAATATTTCGTGATAAAAGCGAAAAAACAGCTGATATTACTAAGGTATTAATAAAAAAAGAAACGGTAGTCACACAAAAAACAGTTCCACAACAAACAGAAACTCAACCAGCATGGCAAGAGGCTTTGCTCAGAAGCAGAAACTCTGGTGGTGGAAGTGCGCCCGGGAGCAGTGGACAAGAAGGGCGACGAGGCGCGCCCGGTGATCAACCGGGAATGAGAAAAGCTGGTGGTATCGTCAGCGAAGACTTACTTACTAAAACAGGCGGAACCGGGATAAGAAGCGACAGAATTGAGAAAAATATGATTATTCCTGCTGGTAAGGGATCAGACTTTGGCGCAGGCGGTAAAGATACATCAGGCTTTAAGTTTGGGCTTGTAGAAGATGGCAGAGGCAGTGGTAGGGCTAATATTGCTGGACGTGGCGGTAGCGGAGGCAGTGGTGGATTAGGTGAAAAAGGTCCCGGTCAAGGCTTAGCGACAGGAACAGGCAAAGGAACAGGTGGAGGATCAGGAACAGGAATTGGTATCGGCGACGGTGGTGGAAAAGGAGGTATGGGAACCGGCACTGGTCAAGGTGATGGTTCTGGCGGAGGTGCAGGAAAAGGTATTGGTGACGGAGGACCCGGCTCCGGAGGATATGAAACAGGAAAATCAAGAGGCAATCCCAATCCTGAAACTAGGTCTGCTTCTGGAAATAGTGGTGTTACTGGTTCTCCTAGAAAGGGGTCAACAGTCGAAGATAAACGTTCTGCAATAGAAAGAGAGGGTTTTAAGGCTGACATTGGAAAAGGTATGGAAGGTCCAAAAGTCGAAGCGCCCAAAAAAGAGGATAATCGTAATTTCGGAGAAGTTTTACAAGAGGAAATAAACAAAGATTTACATAGCCTTCGCAAGTTATATGAAGACTGGAATAACTCCAAACTTTCCGATATACCAAAAGCGTTGCAGATAACTGTTGTTGTAAATAAATCAGGTAATCAAGTAACAGTATCTTCCATAGATTTTCATACGAAGCTTAATTCACGTATCAGTGATGATCTTACAAAAAGAATTAAGTCTTGGAAATTCGCAAGTCTTAATGATGGCAAAGATGATCCTACGGAATGGCCTGTAAAGATGAATGGGCGTATCTCGTGGCAGTGATATTATATAATCCCTCTAAATCTCCCTTTGGGAAAGGGAGACTTTTTATTAACAAAAGGTTGGCAAAATGAATTTTAGATACATAATATTTTTTATTCTTGCTTGCGTTATAATTACATCAACCGCATTTTCTGAACCATTTGAGGAAAAAAATCCACGTGATGAAATGTCCGTCCTTGTTCCAAAAGGTGCTAGACCTGTTCTAAAAGAGGAATATCCAAGAGGTCAGCTTGTTGTTGACAGGATAAAGGCAAGGCATCGTTATAACCTTAGTATCCCGTTTGCAAGGGCATGGAATACCGCTGCACTTACCTTTATGTCTGGCATCCAAGAAAATCCCGATATATGGGATAACCGAGAGGCTTCCTTTGCAATACATAACCAAAGATTAAGAATTGGGGCTGTTAAGAATAAGGAATATTTCCAAAAAGAAACCGCTGGATTTCCAGAAGGCAGATATTGGGCAATGCCCTTGCTAGAAAATGTCAATAGAACTACTGGATATATGTCATCAACATTCATTCATCTTATGTTCAAACAGATTCGTAATAGCTATTCTGAAAAAATAAATGACGATTCTACAGATTTTAAAACGTCAGACGATAAACTTAACGGACTTATAAATGTAATGATAGGACAAAACCAGAATTTAAGCCTTGAAGCACAGAGAAACAGCCAAAACCTCATTATTGATGATAAAACTGATCAGACAAGGATAAGGAATAGCGCAGGCATATCATATCGAAGACCAGGTGAAGGCTCTGATATTCTTACACTCAAAGGCATTAGTGTCTGGTCTGGATTAACTGATGCGTCACAAAGAAAATTTGACTATGTAACAGGTATATTTCTTGCCGAACTAGGCAGAAAGGTTCTTCCCAGTCTTGAAGTCAATGCAAAAACTAAATTGCAACTATCAAGTTTAGTTGATAAAACAACCAGAAGTGACAGCAAAACCCTTGAATCAAGAAAAATCATAAAAGCTGATATTTCAAATATAGCTAGTCCTGTTAGCTTCATCAAACTCAAGCTAAACGCAACAGGTATATATGATTCAGAATTTGATCCATATATGGTTCCAGATGTCGGATTAATAATCGGTCCCAAAGCCTTTCAAATAGGCGCAGGATATAGAAGACGAGTAATCTTGCCTGATTTTGATGAATTATACTGGCGATCTAAATCAGTTATTGTCAATGACTCACTGGAATCAGAGGATTTTTGGGAGGCTTACGGATTACTTAATGTTGATGTAGCTACACGCCTGAAATTAATGGCTCAAGCATCCTATGGTCAGCCACAAAGCAGAATTACATGGATTCAACTTAATAAGCATGTCTGGTATCTAACAAATGTAGAAACTTCTGAATCCATAAATGGTGAAGCATCTCTTGAGTTAAATATTTTTAGTACCTTTAATATATTTGCTAATTATAAATTTGAACGTTATGATACTCCGTTATTTGAGCCAGAACACCTTGCAAATGCTGGTTTTTCGTTCGGCAGACCCCTTAGCGGAACATTTACTTTTGGTGGATGTTATTGGAAATATCAGCCAGCACAGACAGAAAATATAAACATTATTCCTCCCACAGAGAATTCAGAAGACATAGCCTTTGTCTATATGCGCATAAGTAAGCCATTTTTTAACAGATTCATCAGTTTATATATCGATGGTCGCTATTCTTTTGGTATAGATACAAAAAATGGACTAAAAATACAGGATCGCAAAGATGTTATATATTATCTTGGCATACCTCAATCGGGTCAAATCATTACTGTTGGTGCAAACATCATATTTGGCGGTCTTGATTAGCTCTTTTAAAAGGAGATACTAATGGATCAATATTATGGTTATCTTTTTGCACATGTAATGAAACATGATTATGGGCGATTGTATTACTCAATAAGCGCAGATGGACTTCATTGGAAATTAATAAATGATGGTAAAAGGATTATCGATGAAGAATATTACGGTCATCCTGACATTACTCGTGGGCATGATGGAAGATTTTACTTGCTTGGTGGCGGGGATCCTGTCATTACTATATGGGTATCAGATAACCTAATAACATGGAAAAAATGGCTAGATTATGATCCTGATGTGCCAAATGCAGTAGGCTTTAGAAAAGGCATAAAGCATCATGGAGCGCCAAAATGTTTTTATGATTCTGAATCATCTCAATATGCTATGACTTGGCATAGCCCTTCAAAAGAACCAGTTGCAGAAGAACCAGAAAGAGTCTGGAGCAGTATGCGAACTTTTTATGTTCTCTCAAAAGATATGCTTCACTTTTCTGAACCCAAAAGGCTATTTGATTTTCCTTTTGCAACAATTGATGTAATTATTCGTAAAGAAGACAATAAATATTACGCCTTTATAAAAGATGAACGATGGGCTGATCTTTCGTGTCCAACAGGGAAGACAATTAGAATGAGCTATTCAGATAATCTGCTTGGTCCTTATACTGAACCATCTCTGCCTATCAGCCCAAATTGGCGGGAAGCACCAACATTAATACAAAAACTTGATGGGAGCCAATGGTATCTTTATTATGAAGAATATCCGGGAATGTCCTATGGATGTTCAGCCGCTAAAAAGCTATCGGGTGATTGGTATAACCTTCAATGGCAAACCTACGAAGTTCCAAAAGGTGTCCGTCATGGTGGAATGATAACAATAACAGAGAAAGAATATAACGATTTAATGTCTATATATGGCAATATTCAGGAGTAAATAAAGTGCATAAATACGAATTAGATACGCCTGTTGCAATCGTTGACCTTGATATATTAGAAAACAATATAAAAGATATGGCTGATTTTGCAAAAAACATTGGTGTTCATCTTCGTCCACATATAAAGACGCATAAAGTGCCTGAAATCACAATAAAACAGCTTGTTGCAGGGGCAAATGGCATAACTTGCGCCAAACTTGGTGAAGCAGAATTGATGCTAAACACTACTAATGTTGATGATATATTCATTGCAAACATGATCGTTGGCGATGAAAAGATCAATCGGTTATTAAAGCTTTCTGAAAAATGCAAGATCAGTGTCGCTGTCGATAGCGTAGAAGTTGCTCAACCAATATCTGATTTGGCAGATAAAAGAGGTATGAAAATACCAGTAATTATTAAAGTTGATGTAGGATTACGGAGAACGGGTGTTCTCTATGGAAAGCCTACCGTTGATCTTGCGGAAAAACTGGTTAAAATGAAGGGTATCGAACTTATAGGAGTATATACTCATGAAGGGCATGTCTATAGCGGAGAGACTTTTGAGGATGTAAGACACATAGGTCTTGAATCAGCCCAAATGATGATCCAAACCGCAGAAATGCTAAGAGATGCTGGTATCAGAACTGATATTATAAGTGTTGGTGCTACTCCCTCTGCGAAAATAACATGCACTATCAACGGCATAAATGAGACTAGACCGGGAACTTATGTATTTAATGATTATTATCAAATCAAACTTGGTGTTGTTGAGGAAAAAAATTGCGCATTGACAATACTGGCAACAGTAATCAGCGTTCCTGCTGATGACAGGGCTGTTGTCGATGCAGGAACAAAGTCTTTTACATCAGATAAAGCGCAAGCATTCGGCATTTATGGTTGGATCAAAGGAATGCCCGATATACAGCTTATAAGGGCTTATGAAGAACATGGTGTTTTGAAGTTTGATTCTTCAAGGATAAAACTCAAAGTTGGTGATAAATTAGAGATAATACCAAACCATGTCTGTCCAGCGGTAAATTTATTTGATGAGTTGTTTGTTGTTAGGAATGAAAAGGTTGAGACAATGTGGAAAGTTTCTGCAAGAGGCAAGTTAAGATAATAATCTTGCACAAATAATCGGTATTTTACATTATGAGAACTTATCGAGAAAAAAGGACAAAAAATGGCAAATAAAATATATAAAGCTGGGGCTATTGGAATAACAGGAAAAGGGAATTATGGTCATGGCTTACATTTAGCCTATAAGGGATTAGATAATGTTCAGTTTATTGCTGTTTCTGATCCTGATGAAGCTGGTAGAGAAAAGGCAAAGTCAGATACTGGGGCAATCCGTTCTTATGCTGATTATCGCGAGATGTTGGAAAAAGAAGACCTTGATATAGTTAGTGTATGTCCAAGATGGGTGGATCGTCATCTTGAGATAATACTTGCCTGTATTGATGCTGGTTGCCATATATATTCAGAAAAGCCAATGGTATCAAGCCTTGAAGATGGAGATATAATATTGAAATCAGCAGAAAAAACTGGTTTAAAAATTGCAGTTGCTCATCAGGGCGTTTATCTACCGGGCATTCATAAAATAAAGCGTATGCTAGATGAAGGAAAGATCGGAAATGTTCAGGCAATATATGCACATGGTAAACAAGATAGTCGTGGTGGTGGAGAAGATATGATCGTTCTTGGCACACATTTATTTAATATGATGAGATACTTTGTCGGTGATGTTGGGTGGATGTTTGCTCATGTAGAATTTCAAGGACATGATATAACCCCCAAAGATGTTCGAGAAGGAACTGAACCTGTTGGACTTATAGCAGGAGACTGTATCAATAGCTATTTCGCCTTTAAAAGCGGTGTAGCAGGCTTCTTTGATTCACGCAAAGATCAAATAGGCAGTGATAGCCGATATGGTATGGATATTATTGGAAGTCAAGGCATGATCTCATTACGTGGTGGAACAGCCTCAAATGTTGCGATCTATCCTTATCCTGTATGGTCACCTCATAATCTTTCGCAAAAATGGGAGCCTCTAAATCTTGATGATACTGCTTTACAGGCAGGAAATCAACTGGCAATAATAGACCTTATAGATTCTATTGAAAATGATAGAAAACCAATATCAAGCGGATATGATGCTGTTTGTGCGCTTGAGATGATATTGGGTGCTTATGAATCACAAATTACAGGTAACAGGGTTTCATTCCCAATGAAAAATAGAAAACATCCGTTAGAAATATTTGCTAGGCAATTATAAATGTTGTGATATGTAAATATGTGTATTTGATAAAAAAATGTTTTTAATCTAACTTGACTAATTAAGGCTATTCTAGTATATTACTATTAACTTATATTCTTAATAAGTTCTTAGATTTTAGTTTTTTATGGTTTAATAATATATTGGTTTCGCTTAATAAAAGGAGACGGTGTATTAAAACGGATATGCCTTTTAATATGCCATAAAAAAATAATGGCTCAAATATATCAAAGCAATGACTGGAATGAATATAGAATGGTAATGCAGGACCCTCATAAGGTTCTTGAACCATTGGAAAACGAAATAAAGGTAGTTGGTGAAGCACTTGATGTATTACTCAACGAAGGTATAATAACTCATACAAACTATGATAATGAAAAACTTTTGGCGCATAGAAAGGCTGTTGCAGAGCTTTTTGAGATACCTTGGACAGCAATAACACATCGTATGCAAAGGCTTATATACGCTATAAATGCAATCAAACAGCCAAAAAATATGATTGCTGCGGGTGTTTTCTGCGGAAATACATTTATATCTAATGCTGGTGCGGGAGTTGGTCCCGGTGCAGTTTATACAGCAGAAAACTTAATCGGTGTTGAAATAAAGCCTCAGGAAGCAGAAAGAGCAGAAAGAAATGTCAGGAAAATCGATCCTACAGGGGTTGCACGTATCATTGCAGAAGATGCGGTTGATACTGTAAGCAATTTTGATGGAGAAATAAATCTTTTATATCTTGATGCAGATGGCGACAAAGGTAGAGGCAAAGGCATATATCTTGAAATATTGCAATCCGCTTATGATAAAATGCCAAAAGGGAGTGTTGTCCTAGCACATAACAGCGTTAATTCTGGTGAAAGGCTAGAAAAGTATTTGAGTTTTGTCAGAGATAAAGCGAATATGAGTGGAAGCGTCAATGTGATTTTTGATCCAGAAGGATTAGAGGTCTCAGTAAAATGAGATCACTATAAAAAAAGGAAAAAGCAAATGGAAAATAAAGAAGAACTTATAGGACAAGTGTTGAATCTAGCAGAACTTGTCGGCTATCAAGACGGGGCGGTTGTTAGTAGAACCATTATTAAACAGGAAAAAGGTAATGTAACGCTTTTTTCATTTGATAAAGGACAGGGACTAAGCGAACATACTGCTCCTTTTGATGCTCTTGTTTATGCTATCGATGGGGAAGTTGAAGTTATTATCGACGGGGAAGCCAATCATCTAAAAAAAGGTGATATGATTATAATGCCAGCAAACAAACCACATTCATTAAAGGCATTAGAAAAATTCAAGATGCTTCTTGTAATGATACGATCTTAGTGAAATATACTTATAAAAAGAGGCAAATTGTGGAAGAAGGAAATTTATAAACCGAAGTATTCATAATAATATACAAGAAAACGGAATTTAATTTTATGATCTGGTATATTGTCACTGATTCAGAAGAAAATTATCATAGATCGCCTGCTTTTCATAATCACAAGCTAGTTTTGGAAAGATTTGCCAAAGATTGTTGTCTTGTTTTGCATTACAAACAGGTAAATCACAAATTATTTATAGAGCATAAGCCCTGGGTGATCTGCCATAGTGGCGGTAGTGCTATGTATGATGATTATGATGTTTTACAGACAGAGGAATATTGCAACTGTATAAAGGAATGGAATGTCCCACAAATAGGCTTTTGTGGAGGTCATCAGATCATATCAACTCAGTTTGGCAGTAAAATCGGACCATTAAGGCAATTAAAGCCAAATGAACCCGATCTTAACCCCAATTATTGTCCGGGTCAATTAAAAGAATGGGGTATATATCCAGTGCAGATTATAAAACGTGATCCTATATTTAATGGCTTAAGTGATATAATTCATGTTCAAGAGTATCATAGCTGGGAAGTAAAAGAATTGGGTTCTGAATTGATATTACTTGCTAGTTCTGAAAATTGCCAAGTTCAGGCTTATGTTCACTCAAAGAAGCCTATCTATGGAACACAGTTTCATCCTGAACAATCGAGCAATAATTATTCAGATGGCTTTACTATTCTGCGAAACTTTTTTGATATTGCAAGAGGAAAAATAGAACGCTGATTAAAGATCGTGATGGGTGATAATTAAAACGTATAATACAAAGTATGATAAAAAAGATTTTTCGCTTCACTCAAAATGACAGCAAAGTGTCACCCTGAACGAAGTGAAGGGTCTTCCTGAATTAACACAAAAATATAATTTCCTAGACAATAAAACTTACCTTTTATTTTATATTTCGAATCTTCACAAGGTCATCATTATTTATTTTTATAATATCTTCACTATCAAGCTTGATAATAAGAGAGCCATTTTTATCTATATCAAGAGCAGTTCCAAGCCTTATGTTGTTTTCAGACTCGATTTGCACTCTGTTTCCTATTATTGTTGATAAAGATTTCCATTCATTTAGAAACTCATTATAGGTTGTTTCGTTTAATCCCAAATAACGTTTCTCAAATTGCCTGATTATCTCTTGAAAAAGATGGATTCTACATATTTCATAACCTAGTTCCATATATAGTGAAGTAGCAATTTCTGATATTTCCAAAGGAATTTTATCTTTCGAAACATTAACATTTATCCCAATACCTACAACAGCAAAATCTATTCCATTTTTCAATATTCTTGTCTCTGTTAAAACACCAGACACTTTTTTTTCACCAATTACCACATCATTAGGCCATTTAACTGAAGCATCTAATTGAGTGATGGAATTAATTGTATTTACTATTGAAACAACAGCTATTGGAGTTAGGATATTTATATACTTTAATGATAATGATGGTCTAAGGATTATTGATGATAGTATACAAGTTTCAGATGGTGCAAACCAGATTCTTCCTCTACGTCCACGCCCTCCTGTCTGATAGTCTGCAATGACAATTACGCCTTCTTCAGCACCATTTTTTGCAAGCTTTACAGCAATATCATTTGTGGATGTGGTCTCTGAAAAGTATATTATTTCTTTACCAAGTATCTTTGTGTTAAGTCCTATTTTTATCTCATCTATATTCATGGATATAAAAGATATTTTGACCTTATATCAGAAAACTCTTTTTGCTCATTCCGCCATAATGAAATTATATCATCAACAGGCTGATTATTTGAAAGTGCTATGCGAACCTTGTCTGTTCCCATAAGAAGATCAAAGAATGGTCTGCCCTTGCCTATCCATTGAAAATCATCTGGATATGCCTTTTTTATTGAAGCAATCATATATAATGCAGTCCTGACAGGTAAAAAGCTATTTCTGTCTATAACATGAATCTGAACCCCACCGCAACTTTTATCTTTGTGTTTTGAAAATATCGGATTAAAATAAGTAGGTCTAAATTTTACGCCATGCAGATTCATTTCATTAAGCATATCAGCAAGCATATAAGCATCAATATAAGGTGCGCCAATGATTTCAAAGGGTTTCGTTGTTCCTCGCCCTTCGGATAGGTTTGTCCCTTCAAATAGGCACATCCCCGAATAGACCGTTGCGGTATCTAGGGTTGGCATATTTGGTGATGGCATTACCCAATGAAGCCCTGTTTCATCAAACCACATATCCCTTTTCCAGTTTTCCATCATTACGACTTTTAGATTAACACCGATTCCGAAATGCTCATTAAATAGCTTTGCCAACTCGCCTACTGTTAAACCATGCCTTAACAATATCGGAAAATGACCAACAAATGAAGTGAATTTAGGATCAAGAACGTTTCCCTCCATCATATCACCTATTGGATTAGGTCTATCTAAAACGATAAATTCCAGATCGTTTTCCGCACAAGCTAACATTGCTAACGCCATAGTGGAGATATATGTATAAAAGCGCACCCCTACATCTTGAATATCAAATATCAATGTATCCAAGCCATTGAGCATATCAGAAGTTGGCTTCATAGTGCTTCCATATAGGCTATAAATTGGAATATTATCATATTGGAATGATGAAACCGAGACCGCATCTTGTGCAGAACCCCACAAGCCATGCTCTGGTGAAAATATAGCTTTCAGATTGATTTCAGGATGCCTTTGAAAAAGCGATATATTATAATCAAGCTTTTCATCAACGCCTGTCAAGTTTGTTATAAGACCAATAGACTTACCATTTATCAATTCGATATTATTATCAAGTATTGATGTTAGACCTAATTTTATCATATAATTAACCTTTGAAATAAAAAAATATAAAAAAGATTTTTCGCTTCACTCAAAATGACAGCAAAGTGTCACCCTGAACGAAGTGAAGGGTCTTCCTGAATTAACACAAAAATATAATTTCCTAGACAATAAAAAAATGTAAAACAATGCTTATTATCTCACATATAAATAAACTTTTCAATAAATAGAAGTGAGAAAAGTGCTATCAAGCAATTTATCATAATATTCTTTTTTTACCTTAAAAAATCCCTCAATTCATTCTGATCATCAAAAAAAAAGCCTTGACGATTCTTATTTTGTGATTTATAATTATAAACGATAATATTTTTATAGGTAAATAAGATTGCCGATTTCTTAATTTGACACTCCTAAAGCTAAATCACCTTCCTGAACTAGCTTCAAAATTCTGCTCTTTTTGAGGTAAAAGTCTTGCTAATTAAATAAATCAATTACCTAGTTCAAGAGCTATTAAATTAAGCTATTTCATTCTGATTTAGCAAAATAGGATGCAATTTTTGGCGTATTTTTTAGCCCCAAAGATTATGTAGTCATTTCAAAATACCATTTCAAAGTCAGTATCAATTCAAATGATCTGCTTTCCAATCTGTATGAATTGCAAAAAATTGATTGAAGCCATTATTAAATTAGCTATGCTGAAAGCTATTTCTATAACATAAAAATATGTTTATTTTCTATGATAATATTGGTGTGCTTTCATCTTCCCGATAAATAATATTTCTTGTATATTACTGCAAATCTTGCGAAAGGCTCTTTTATGTTTGAAAAAAAGGAATTATACTAATATCACTTGAATTTAACCATTAAATAGAATCAATATGGGAGACGAACTGTGCAACAACTCAAAGCCAACGAATTAAATATTGATGAACTCAAAGAAATGACTATACCAGAACTCACTAATATAGCGCGAGATATTGGTATTACAGGATATAGCGGTCTAAAAAAACACGATCTAATATTTGAGATACTTAAAGCCAAAGCTACTGGTAACGGATTGCTCTTTGGAGAAGGTGTGCTTGATATTCGCCCTGAAGGTGGATATGGTTTTTTAAGATCAAGTTCATATAACTATCTACAAGGAGATGACGATATATACGTTTCTCCTTCTCAGATCAGGAAATTTGATCTTAGACAAGGACATATTGTCTCTGGATATATAAGACCACCAAAAAAAGGAATCCCCGGCGAGAAAGAAGAACACTATTTTGCACTCCTACATATAGAAGCTGTTAATTATGAAAATCCTGAAAATAGCAAAGACAAGATATTATTTGAAAATTTAACGCCAATATATCCTATAGAAAGAATCAAGCTAGAACATGATCCAACAGAATATTCCACGAGGATAATGGACCTTATAACACCTATTGGCAAAGGACAAAGAGGATTGATTGTTGCTCCTCCATATAGTGGCAAAACAGAGCTTTTAAAAAGGATAGCAAGAGGTATTACAACCAATCATCATGAAATTATACTCATCGTGCTTCTTATAAACGAAAGACCAGAAGAAGTTACTGATATAGAAAGGTCTGTAAAAGGTGAAGTTATAAGCGCAACTTTTGATGAACCACCCGAAAGGCATGTTGAAGTTGCTGATATGGTAATTGAAAAGGCAAAAAGGTTAGTGGAATATGGGCATGATGTTGTTATACTTATGGACAGCATAACAAGACTAGCCAGAGCGCATAACTCCGTTGCACCAGATAGCGGTAGAGTCATGACTGGTGGTATCGAATCTACTTCTCTTATCCGACCAAAAAAGATATTTGGTTCTGCAAGAAATGTTGAAGATGGTGGCAGTTTGACCATCATTGCAACTGCTTTGGTTGAGACTGGAAGTAGGATGGATGATATTATTTTTGAAGAACTCAAGGGAACTGGCAACATGGAAGTGCGTTTGGATAGAACATTACTTGAAAGAATGATATTTCCAACTATCGATATTAAGACATCAAAAACACGTAGGGAAGACTTGCTTCTTCCTGATGATGAGTTAAAGAAAATTAGGCTTTTACGCAAAGCTTTATCTCAGGAAAATCTTCCTGATGCAATGGAATTTATTTTAGAGCATTTGACAAAGACAAAGACTAATCAAGATTTTCTAGAGTCTATGAAAGGTTAGAGTATTTGCTTATGTTAGTTTTTTTAGGATTTTTTTCTTATTTCCGTTTAAATGGAAATAGAAATTGTATTTAATAACATGGAGACAATCAAATGAAACCAGAAATTCACCCAAAATTCAAAGAAACAACAATTATATGTGCCTGTGGTGCAGAATTTAAAACTATGTCCACAAAGGACGAAATTAGAATCGAAGTTTGTTCGAAATGCCACCCATTCTTTACAGGTAAACGAAAGTTTGTCGACACCGCAGGTAGAGTCGAAAAGTTCAGAAAGAAGTATAATATGGATGCAGAACCCGTATTGGCAGAAACAGATGAAGCACCAGCAGAGGAACAATCCTGATAGGATTTAATTATGGGAAATGATAATTGTGGACGTTTGAGGGATGTTGGTGGACAAGCGGTCATTGAAGGCGTAATGATGCGCGCTCCAAAATCGCTTGTCGTCGCTGTAAGAAAGCCCGATCAAGGGATAGAAATCCTACGCCAAAAAATAGTCCCATTAAAAGAAAGATTTTCACTTTTTAAGCTACCTATACTTCGTGGGCTTGCTGTTCTTGTGGAATCGCTAATCTGGGGTGTGAAGGCTCTTACTTATTCGGCAAATATTGCAGTAGAAGCAGAAGAAGGCGAATCATCCAAAGGAATGAGTAATTTTGCTATTGCCATAACCTTTTTAATAAGCCTTGTTCTGGGTATCGGGCTTTTTGTTATTTTGCCTGAAAGACTCGCCAATCTAGTTTCAGATAAAGGCATTTTATTTAACATTGCTGATGGTATAATTCGCCTTCTCGTTTTCTTTTTGTATGTTGTTTTGATCTCCCGAAGCAAGCAAATAGCACGTGTATTTCAATATCACGGTGCAGAGCATAAATCTATACACACATACGAGGCAGGCGAAGAACTCACAGAAGAAAACGCAATGAAATATAGCCCAGTGCATCCAAGATGCGGAACTGCTTTTTTAATGACGGTTATGGTTCTAAGTATCATTGTATTTTCACTATTTGGCAAGCCAGAATCAGTTCTTATCCGCATTGGAACTCGTCTAGTTTTTATTCCGATAATTGCAGGCGTATCTTACGAAATAATCAAATTTGCGTCCAAAAGACAAAACAATTTTTTTGTTAAATTAATGGTATTACCAGGTTTATGGTTACAAAAACTTACTACAAAAGAACCATCAGTAGATCAAGTTGAAGTCGCAATAAGATCACTCAAAGAAGTTTTATCTATGGAAGACAAAAAACTATGAACTTATCCTACTACTTGATTATTAATACTAATAAGACAAAAAAATGATAAGATAAGGAATTTTGTAATGCTTCAGCAATTAGAAACAATTCAAAAACGATATATTGAATTAGAAAAAGCACTCTCAGATCCAAATATTGTATCTGATTCATCCAAGTTCCAAAAATTTGCAAAAGAACGTTCTGAACTTGTGCCTATAGTTTCGTTGATCAATGAATATGAACGCACAATAAACCAAATTAACAGCACAAAAGAATTGCTTGATACAGAAGAAGATAAAGAGCTTTTAGAAATGGCTGAATCCGAAATTGAGGAAATGCAAAGTAAAAAAATTGATCTAGAACGAGAATTAAAGCTGATGCTGCTACCAAAAGACGATAATGAAAGCAAGGATATTATCGTTGAGATTCGTGCTGGAACTGGCGGAGATGAAGCGGGGTTGTTTGCTGCTGAAATGTTCAGATTATATAGCAGATATGCAACAAATAAAGGATGGAAAGTTGAAGTAATTGATTCACATCCAACTGGTGTTGGTGGATTCAAGGAAATCATCTTTAGCATTACAGGAAAGAATGTTTATAAATACTTTAAGTATGAAAGTGGAGTCCATAGAGTTCAGAGAGTCCCTGTAACAGAATCCTCCGGAAGAATCCATACATCAGCAATAACCGTTGCTGTCCTTCCAGAAGCAGAGGAAGTTGACGTTGTAATTGAGCCAAATGACATCCGAATCGAATGTTTCCGTTCATCTGGTCCCGGTGGACAAAGTGTTAATACTACCGATTCGGCAGTTAGAATTACACATATACCAACAGGAATAACTGTTTCATGCCAAGATGAAAAATCACAACTAAAAAACAGAGCAAAGGCAATGAGGGTTCTGCGTGCTAGATTGCTTGATATTAAACAAAGAGAGCAAGAAGAACAAAGGGCTAATGAAAGACGAATACAGATTGGCACTGGTGATAGAAGCGAAAAAATTAGAACTTATAACTTTCCACAGAACCGATTAACTGATCATAGAATAGGTCTATCACTTTATCAGCTTGAATCAGTAATGAATGGTGAACTTGACGAATTAATTAATGGGTTAATAACAGCCGATCAAGATGAAAAATTAAAGCTCCTTTCTCAGTCATAAACAAAGATCGCATTTATAAATAAACTAAATGGCAATTTTCTTGCAAGAAGTAATAATGGGTTCACTTCAACCCTTGCTTCAGTATGAGGATAGGCAATTACGCAGCGGGGCTTATCCTCATATCTTTTTTGAGCTAAATTTTTATATATCGGTCTTTATTTATTCTGACTGAATTCGGAGGTGATATTGTGCCTGTAGTGTATGTTGTTTTTGCCTTTATAACAGCTATTACCCTAGGTCCTATAATTATTATTTTTTCATATTTGCACTTTCGAGGGCGTGCAGTATCAAGAAAAGAACTGAATGAAATACAGAGAGACATATCTCAAATAAAAAGCGACATTGCGGATATTAAAGAGCAGATAGCAGAATTTATTATAAAAACTAATTGAAATATAAACTTTCTTTCCTTATGAAAGGCAGGATGTTGAAAGATTTAATTCTAATAATTATCAGCGTAATGCTTGCATCAATTGCACAAGTGCTTCTAAAACTTGGTATGAGCAAAGTTGGCAGGATTGCTGACTTTCGTGATGCCTTGACAAAATTACCAAGTGCTTTGATAAGTCCATTAGTTCTTAGTGGGCTTCTTGTTTTTGGCATTAGCGCATTGTCTTGGTTGGTTGTCTTGTCTCGTGTAAGACTTAGCATAGCCTATCCGATGGTTAGTTTGGGTTATGTTGCGGTTGTCTTATTTTCTCTATTTATATTTAAAGAACAAATAAAACCTGTTGCTCTTGTAGGATGTGGAGTTGTAATTATCGGCGTGATTCTTATATCAAGAGGACTATAGATGCCTAAAAACATACAATCAGGTCATACTATTGCTATTTTACTGTCAATTATCCTGCCCGGAATGGGACAAATTTATCGCCGAAAAATCCTAAAAGGAATCGTATTGATCCTTAGTTTTGTGATTGCGATAGGTATTATATGGTTTGCGATCTCTAATAAAGAATTTAAAATGTTTAATTGGTATGGAAGAGAAGTAATGTTTAATCCTGCTATGAAAACAATAAAGCTTGGCAGTGAGCCATTAAAAGTAACTGACCTAATGAAAATTACTGGAAGTATTCAGCTTGTCCTTACATGGATATATGCCTTGATTGATGTATGGAAACATGATGATTAGAATTTTATGTTAAAAGAAACTCTATGAGTATTTCCTAAATCACCATAAGGAACAAAAGCATAATCAACCTGATATATAGATGAATCATATCCTATACCACCAGACAACCCAGACGGAAAATCAAAACTTGAATCTGTTTTAAAGCCTCCACGAAAAGAAATTCCATTATGAAAACGATATTCTAAACCTATATGAGCATTGATTGAATCGTCAGAGGGAAATGCTACTGATGATGCTATAGTTAATGCACCTGATATTTTGCGTTCATCTGTTTTTTGCTCTGTTTGGATTTCACTTTCAGGAGTTTTTTCTTGTTTTTTCTCTGTTTTCATTTGCATTTTGTATGCCATACCGATATTCATTGAAAATGGCATTGATTCTTTTTTGGTTATAAAGCCTTTGCTTTGCCCTCCAAAGTTTTGAAAACAAGTTCCCAAGCTTAATCCCTTCATTTTTGGTAAATTATATATACATCCCACATCTATTGCCATGCCTTGCGCTGTTTTATCATTAATCCTTGACTTTGTGATCTTCTCGAAATTCACCTGTGATTGTATTCTCTGCATTGATGCCCCGACTAAAAGCCCATTTAATAACTCAAATGATAAAGCTATACGACCTGCTATATCAACCGGAGTAAATGTCCCATCTTGTTCATATTCCTCTGTAATAGATTCGATTGTTCTTGGAATTGACCCCATATATAGATAAGAAACATCTGCACCTATTGTAACTCGGCGACTTAGAGGTTGAGCAAACCCTATCCATTCATATCTGATGTCATCAAACCACTCAACGTGCATCGCAGAAAACTCCGACTTTCTGACTCTTACAAGACCAGCAGGATTCCAATATATGCTAGTAATATCGTTAGTTTCTGCGATAATTGCCTCTCCCATACTTGTCGCCTTTGCACCGACGCCGATTTTAAGCATAGTGTTGCCAGATGTTCCAACACCACTACATTCCGCAATATATGGCATCAAAAATATAGCAATCGTGATCAAAAATAGATGAAAATCCAAATTTTGTCTTATGATTCTAGTTAACATTAGTTACCTCATTATCACAATCTTACCGATAGATTTCTGAGATTCATTCTGAACAACATATATATACGTTCCGCTTGCAACTTCCTCATTATTTTTGTTAAGGGCGTTCCATGTTGCTCTATCTCCACCACCTATTTTTTCGATAACTGCTACTTCTCGTCCATCAAGGCTATATATATGTATTGTAATATTTTCTGTTAGGTTTCTGAATGTAATATATCCATTTATTGATTGTGATGGTATAAATGGATTTGGATATACAACAACCCTGTCAAGATTTTCGGGTAATTTTAGCTTTGCGATTCTGAATATGCCAAGCTTATCAACCTGCACTGATATTATATTTTGTATGGTATCTATATCCTGCTGACCCATCACAAGCTCCCATCTTGGAACTCTTGATGATTCGTTTAGCTTAAATATTCTGAATTGCCTCTCATCATCCTGAGATAATGTCTCTGGAAGATTTCGCATATCATTTATATCAGGATATGTAAGAGTGATAATTACTTGCTTGCTTAATTTTGCTGAACTAGATTCAAATACACGAACTGTTCCTGCAAAATTACGATCAATAGATGGGTCTATATGCGATCTCTCAAGTAATTTATCCGCTTCGTCGATCTTGATAAACATTGCATCATCAGGAAAGATTATGTCAACAGTCTCCTTTTGATTAAATGTTCCCACAGGTATTGTGATTGATGTATCTGGATCAAATCCCGCTGTAATTTTAATCTTTGTATTAGCCATAACAATATTTGATACTGCCTGAACTGGTCCTGCGACTGAATTATTGTCTTTATCTAATAATGATTCATTTGAACCTAGATCGACTGCAGTTATTGCAATATAAACAAAACTATTGGGAACTCTTATTTTATGGCTTATAAACTCAGTATTCTTTATAGGAATAGCAAGTTTTGGTGTTACGGAATCAATCGGCTTTAGTGTCTTTAGTAATACATTATCTATTAATTCATCAGAAATATATATATTATAGTATTGTATTTCTTCGTCTTTATTTATTATCCAAATAGCAGTAATGTAACCACCTTCATCACTCGGTGTATCAACTACATCGTAAACTATGACTGGTTTTGGAGGCAGATTATCCTTTGAGATAACAGGACCCGCAACCGAATCGCCATTTTCATCTAGTTTTGACTCATTTTCGCTATTATCAACCGCTGTAACTGCAAAATAATATTGCTGATCATCATTTGGAACACTCACATATACACCGACTCTTCGCTGAATATTTACTTCTGTTTTTGGTGGCAAGTCTTTATCTGTTATATCAATTAGTTCTTTTCTTGTTACTTTAACTAATGGATCAATGTTATCTATGGATTTTATTGGTTCACTGGATAAATATATATTATAATAAGCAAAATCTATATCAATATTTGGATTTGTCCATGCAACTATTATTGTTCGTCCCTGATCATTTGGTCGATCATAGGTAGAGACTACGCTAATTGGATCGGGAGAAATATTATCTATCGCTCTTATAGGTCCAAATGTTGAGCCAACTTTTGAAATATCTAGTGATGATTCATTCCCTGCCGAGTCAACCACTGTAACAGCAAAATAATGATTTGTTCCATTAGTTGGGACATTAACCTCAACCTGATTTGTTGAATGAATATCAAGTTTCATAGAACCATCATCAACTATCGGTGTTAAGCCCATTACAGAAGTAATTGGCGTTGCTTCTCTATATATATTATAATGGCTAAAATCATCTGTGTCTGTTATCGCTTTCCATGTTAGAATAATCCAATATCCGTTATCATTTTCCCTATCGATACCGCTAACTTGCACAACTGAAGCAGGAAGAACTGCATCTATATTTATTCTCTCAAATATTACGCTTATTGACTGATTACCATTTTTGTTTACTAGATAGCCTGTAATTCTTGCATCCTTAACAAAGTCATTCTTTTTTACTATATAGCTTCCAACATATATACCATCATTGGCTTTTGTATCATCACGAGTCCCATCATCATACATTGGTATCCCCGTTATAAAACCGCCAATGTCAAAAGTAGCAAAATTTTCAGGATCGCCCTTCATTGTTACAATCAGTTTATTTCCTTCTGTCAATATATTTTTCGCATTATGAACAAAAGAATCAATTTTTGGCGGTGTAGTATCAATACTTATTGGGTTTCTGGATAATGATTCAGTCTTATTTCCTGCCTCATCCTCTAAACTCACTGAAATTAAAGCATCTTTTGCGTTATCGCCCTTTCTGATATTATAAAATCCTGTATATGTCCCATCATTTGCGATCTTATCATAACCAATACCATCATCAGTCATTGGCAAGGCTTCTATCAGATCACCTATATCAAACGTTGCTTTTCCCTTTTTTGTATCGCTTATGGCTTCTACTATGAGTGTATCTCCATCAACAAGCACTTTTTCTGCATTATGCTTGATAGATATAATTCTTGGTGGTGTTGTATCAAAGAAAATTGGTCTTTGTGCGGCTTTACTTAATTTATTACCCGCATCATCTATTAAATAGCAAGTGATGACACCATTATCGATATTATCGCCATCAATGACCTTATAAGAACCCTTATATGTGCCATCAGGGTTTTCCTGCATTAGAAATTCTGAATTACGGAATATGATTTTATCTTGATTTTCTGATGCTAATTCTATTATAAAATAAGCCTTTTTTGCATTTGCTTCACCTATCATCGTTACATTAAGATCGTTCCCTTTGATAAGAGGTTTTATAGGCATATTGCTAGTTACAGAAAATATCTTTGGCGGAGTTGTATCGATATTAAGTAATATATCCGTTCCTTTTAATTGATCCTGCAACACAAATTCTGCTATCCATGTATTGCTTCCCTGAGTTTTGAGAGGGGGCATACTCAGATATAGTAATATCTTACCATCTGAAATATCATCGCCAGATTGAACAACATAAGAGCCTGCATATATGCTATCATCAGCTTTGATGTCATCATGCTTGCCATCATCAAGCATTGTCAAATTGGTTCTTATATCACCAAGATCATAGGTGATTGAATTTCCAGCAAGCCAAGTTGCACTTAATTTTATCTTATCTCCAATCGATAAAGGCGATTCTTGGGTTTGATCTGGTCTTTCGATCAATTCCTTTGTATAGTTTATTTTAAGGCTAGTTGTAACAAGCTCATACTCCGATAATGGATCACTTTCAGACGAAGGAACAATGACAATGAAATAATCGCCAACATTTAGGTTTGCACTTACTGTCGCTTTATGTCCTGTAAGGTCGTTTGTAAATGCACTGGCAATGTCTGTCAAATTACTGCTTTTTAATTTAATCTCTGTAGTTCCTTTTCCAGATGGTCTATATATCGATGCAACAAATGTTTGTCGTTCATTAATACGAATCTTGAACCAATCAGGGTCATTATCGGCATCCAAGCTAGTGCCTTTTATAACTTGATTAATATTAAGCATATTTGCTGATTGTGAAACGTTATTTGGCTCAAGCTCCCATTTTTCCTGCTTTACAAATGTTGAGACTCTAATTGAATAAAGATTATTAATGTCTGTTTCCTGCTTATTTTCAACTTTGATATAATAATCGCCAGATTTTATCGGTATTGATATTGTTTGAATTGGAAATATCCCAGACATATAATCTATAAATCCGACTTTTGGAGTCTCATTAACAGGCAAAGAAGCGTATACGCTTATCTCTGTTGATTCTGAAACTCTTGGACGGATAAAGTCAAGTTTCATAAATGCTGTTTTATCGCTTGGTAATCCGTTAAATTGCACTTTATACCAGTCTATATCATCAGATTTATTGCCCAAGCCTGTTATATCAATAAAATAATTATCATCTTCTATAATATTCCATCTTCCTGCAAGCTGTGCTAATATTGGTGTATTATTGCCCTCTATATCCCAACAAGCAATCTGAGGAAGTTCATAGATTGCTACTGATAACTCATATCTAGCTTCTTCTGCTGAATTAACCAAAACAAAATAATCACCTACATTAAGCCCTAGTAATATGCTTGCATTGTTATTTATCGGATCAAGCGTTATATCACTGAGCTTTGATTCTTCTGTTGGTGGCAATGACCTAAAAATCTTGACCTGTGTTTCGCTATTTCCTGATATTTTATCAAAATGAAGTGTCAATATACTTCTGCTTGATCCAACATGAAACCTAAACCAATCATCATCACTTTCATCATCATTTTTCCCTGTAATCGTCATCTCTCTTGGGATCCAATTCGCTAAAACAGTGCTATTATTCGGTTCTGATTCTGATATTGTAATACGCTTTATTGAAAAAGCCCTAATCGCTGGCATCGGATCAACGCCTTCAGAACCTAAATCAGCCCTTAAATAGAAAGTATGTTGACCGTCTCTTAGGTTTCTGTATGTTTTGGTAATTTCATTTGTCCATATCCAGTTTCCATCATCTAGTTTATAATAATATCCCAATGTATTTGTTCCTGAAAACCACCTACTCCACTGAAATGTTACGTCATTATGGTTTATCTCGCCAACAGGTCCACTTATGATTCTAACGATAGTATCTGGTTCTTGACCGAGATTATCTTCTGAAAATATGGGACCAACCATTGATTCTATTGTTATCTCTGACTCATTGCCCGTATTATCGACTGCTGTAACCACAAAATAGAAGGGCTTATTATCCTCTGGAACTACTATGTTTGCCAGTCTGACATTTCTATCTGTTATACTGCTATCAATCAATACAAATGATTGCGGAACACGATTTACTTTATCAATATCTATCGGTATTTGTCCTATATAAACATTGTAGTTATGAAAATCTTCTGCTATTGAAGATTGACTCCATGTTATAACAATAACCTTGCCATGATCAAATTTTCTATCATATCCCGAGACTTTCGCAACAGGTAAAGGAGGCAGATTATCGATGCTCGAAACAGGTCCCGTTGTGCTTCCACGACCTAAGCCCGACTCATTTGTTGCAATATCAACCGCAGTAACCGCAAAATAATATTTAGTGGCTGGAATATCAAGCTTAGAAATCGGAACTTTTATTTCAATGTTAGTCTTATTCCTGTCCATTAAAGGTATATTAAGTGGCGTTAAATTATGAACAGAAGTTATAAATTCCTCTGATTGATATACTAGATATTTCTTAAATTCCTCGTCATTACTTGGTGACCAGCTTAAAAGTATAAAACCGCCTTCATCATCGGGCTTATCAATTGCTATTAAATCGTTTATTGGCAAAGGTGGAATTGTATCAATAGATACTTTTTCTAGTGCATAGCGTTCAACACTCTTGCCATTAGTGCTTACAGCTTTTACCTTCAATCTACCATCTTTTAAGTTATCACCTTTTTTAATAGTATAAGTGCCAGTATAAATGCCATCGCCATCTTCTTCGTCATCATGTTTTCCATCATCAAACATTGGTATATTGCTGAATAGACCTTCAATATCAAAAGTTACTGTTACATTTGATTTTGTCTTTGCCGTTACAGCTATAACCTCATCTCCAACAAAAGGTCGATCTTTTTTATTAAATGTTACAGATGTAATGTTTGGTGAAGATGTGCTTATCGTTACTGATTTTGTGCCAATATAACTAGCGGTATTGCCTGCCAAATCCTTCAAATACGCTGTAATTAAAGCCCCTGATACTTCGTCCCCCGACCTTATGCGATAAATCCCTGTATATAAACCCGATTGACCGCCTTCGGATGTCATCTTAATACCTTTTCTGAAATTTCCTATATCAAAAGTAGCCTCACAGTTTGTTTCGCCATTTAGGGTTACTGTAATAGTATCGCCCTCGACAAAAATCGCATCAGCATTATAACTCAACGAATTTATTACAGGTGGAATATTATCAATTGAAACCCTCATTAATGCAGATAATTTTGACTGATTGCCTGCAATATCTGTCAGATAACAAGCAATTTCGGCACCCTGAACGTTGTCATTTTCCTTAACCTCATATATTCCAGTATAAACGCCGTAATCATCTTTTGTTTCACCTGCAACCTTTTCTTCTGAATCATATATGAGCTTTATTTTTATGCTTTTTTCTTTTCCTGTGTAATCTGCAAATATATTGAATGATGAAACAACATTCGGCGCAATACGTGACGGAGTCGTATAAGATGAACCTGATTTTATTATCTTGTCATTTTCATCATATAGATTATATTCTATTTTTGCGAGGTCATGGGTTAAGCTAGATATATTTTTTACTTCTCCTGAAATCCTTATACCAACTTTGTCTCCAAAAGTTTGAACAATTGCCCAATTCCAGTTTAATATCACAAGCGAAGGTATCGCTTCTTTTGAAAACATATTGAACATATCTATATTGCTTTTGAATCCAGAAATATCAAATTTCGCCTTGCATCTTGGCTCTCCGATCATTCTGACAGTGAGTATTTTTCCTTCTGATAATGGTTTATTGCCATCATGCAAAACTTCAACAATAATAGGCGGTTCGCTGTCAACAATACCAATATTTATCATATCAAGAAGAATCTCTGCCTTATTTGATGATTTGTCTTCAATGTATAGCGTAATTGGTGCGTTGGTTATTTTATCTCCTTGAATAATCGTATAAATTCCCTTATATTTTCCATTACTTACCTGTGACATCTCTATCTTTATTGAGTTGTCACCACCGATTGAGAATAATGCTTTGTCATTTTCAACATTCCATATTAATTCTAGGACTATGGAATCACCAGCTTTTAGCTGGGTATCTTTGGGTATTTCCTTGCCATCTGGATTTATATAAGACACTTTTACTGTTTCAATATACATGGCAACTAATGAATATTCTGCAGATGGACTTTCATTTTGAGGAGTAATCTTTACAAAATATGCCCCTGCTTTCAAATTAAGGCTTATATTTCCCTTCTGACCCGAAGCAAAATTTGCAATGAATGTTCCTATTGGTTGAGACGCAGAGTTAAGAACCTCAATAATAGATGAGCCAATCCCATTTGGTCTTGAAAATTGAACATTTAAGATACCATCTTTTGCTAGATTCAGTCCAAAAAAGTCTATATCATTATTACCATCCCAGCTTGTTCCAAATTTCCTTATTCCTATATCTAGCGGATTTGCTTGGATAGCAAGATCGTTTGACTCAATTTCTCTTATTTTCCCATCATCTATTGGTATATCACTAACAGAAATAGAGAACCTATATGGAATAGCCTGATCACTCAGAACATTGACATAATAATCAAAACCGGGCTTTACTACACCCATAAATATCCTGTTAATATCGGATATTTCACCGATTTGATTAATTTCGTTTGGTGATGAATATATCTTGATTGTAATTTTTTGCTCGATTGCATTTTGTATTAATAGATTTAATGGCTTATTAAATGATTCTGAAATATGTATCCTATACCAGTCAGAATCAGATGGGTCAGCATTTCCAATAATCTCTTGTGGATAATCTCCTACTTCTATATAATTTGCCTTATCTGATAAATTATTTTCCTCTATTTCCCAGATATATCCTTTTGGTAGTTTATCAATAGTGGAAATAAGCCTATAAGGCGTTTGGCTTTCTATTTTGACAAGATAATCCGCTTCTGGATTAACGCCAAGTGCTATATTTAATGGATTTATACCATTGTTTTCACTTTCAGCAATTTTCACAAAAGGTTGGCTTGAATAAACAGTCATTCTCAACGAACTTGGTATATTCGCATAGGATAAAAGCAGATTCATTACACATGCGGAAGAACTTTGAGGAATATGAATTCTAAACCAATCCTCGTCATTTGTGCTTTCACCTCTTGTTATTATTCCTGCCCTTAGTTGTGAGGCAGTTTCAGGAGAATCATTTGGCTCTTGCTCAGATGTTAGGACGGGATTTATCTCAAATTCCCTTTGAAGAGTAAAACCTGAAAGCGATTCTGGCAAACGCACTGAAAATCTATGCTTTCCTGAACTTAAATTATAATAGACTACCATTGTTTCAGTTGTCCATTGCCAATTTCCATCATCAAGTTTTATATAGTATCCATTTATTGCGATAGGCTGTTTATCTTTATCTATGATAAACCTCGACCAGCGAAAAACTACGTGATTGTGATGTATTGTGCTTATTGGGCTACTTAAAAACACAAATGGAGTTAAAGGCTGTTCACCAATATTATTTTCTGCTTTGATGGGTCCTGAAACTGAACTACCATTTTCATCCAAAGTTGACTCATTATCGGATAAATCAACCGCAGTTACCGCAAAATAATAATCTGTATCAAAAGAATCAACATATATATTGACAATTCGTAATTGTCTGTCAGTTATTGTATCTATTGGCTCTAAAATTTTTGTATTAATTATTGGTTTTGCATCCTGATATATATTATATTTGGCAAAGTCCTCATCTTTATTAACATCTGTCCAGTTTAATATAATTACTCCGCCGAAGTCATTTGCTCTATCGACTGCACTCACTATTTTTACAGGTGTTGGAAGAAGATTATCTTTTGCCTGAACAGGTCCCGATATTGAACCTCCATTTTTATCAAGCAAAGACTCATTACCCATAATATCAACTGCAGTAATCGCAAAATAATAATCAACAAGGTTACTCTCAACTTTAATATCAACGCTTGTCTGATTTATATCAAAAATGTCTGATTTTCTTGGTTCAATATCAATTGGTCTATCTTTTGATATAGTAATTGGAATATCCTTAGATAAATATATATTATAATGTGCAAAATCTATCTCTGTTGCTTTTTGCCATTTTAGACTTATAAAATTTCCCTGATCATTCGGTCTATCAAAAGCCTGCAATCCAATAATCGGTAACGGACTAATCGCATCTATATTTACCTTTATTAATGCTGTTTTAGTAGATGTTTTTCCTTTTCTATCCGTAAGCTGAACTTTCAATAATGCGGAAATTGCGCCGTCATTTTCTTTGATTATATATGATCCAGAGTATTTGCCATCACCTTGCGCACCGTCATTGTGCTTGCCATCATCAAACATTGGGATATTATTTACCAAGCCATCTATGCTAAAACTTGCTATCCCTCCGGGGTCGCCAACCATATCAACTGTCAAAACATCATCCTTACCAAGTATTATCCTTCCATCATGCTCAGCAGAGAATATAACGGGGCGATCTCCTACTATATCAATCTTTATGACTGCTGGTAAGCTAGCTATATTACCTGCTTCATCTGTTAAATATCCTGTTATTGTTGCATCTGTTAAATAATCATCAGCCTTTATTATGTAAATGCCAACATAAACACCATCATCTGCAGAACCGTCATCATGTTTTCCATCATCATAAGCTACTAAACCTTTTATATTTCCGTCATCCGATATAATATCAAAAATCGCTTTATTTTCAGGTTCGCCTTTTATTGTAACGATTAATTCTTTTGCAACAGACAAGGGAGTATCCGCATTATGCTTAACTTGAGTTATAACTGGCGGTTTTGTATCGATTATTATGCCTTTTCCTAAAATAGGTATATCAGATGTATTGCCATATCTATCAGTAATATGCACAACAATAACCGCATCAGTTGAGTTGTCTTTTTCTTTTATTACATAAGAACCAGAATATATGCCATCATTATCAATCATTTGAATCGGATCAGCGTTAATCTTTCTTGATGAATCATCATATAAAATATCAAAAGTCGCAGAATTGCCCTTTTCCCAAGCCATATTTACATTTATTTGATTTCCTAATGTTAATATCTTATTATCAGGGACATCATGTTTTATAGATTTGATCAGCATTGCAGTTAACCAATAGTCACCATTGAAACCCGAAAAATCTGTATTAATAAAATATCCACCGGATTTGATATTAATATTTAGCGACTCTTTTTGTTGTCCGTTAGCTAACTCAGCATTTGCCAATGGCTGTCCTGCAAGATCAAGTAAATGAACATTGATTGAGCCTGTTTTAACGATTCTTGTTAGTGCAACGCTCAAAATACCATCATTTGGGATGTCTAGTCTAAACCAATCTGAATCGTTAGTTTGATTTCGCATTGCTCTAACTCTTGTCCCTACAGGTAATTTGTCTGCGAAGTCTATTGAATTATTCGGTTCGACTTCCCAAACCTCGTTTTTGGGAAAATCTGATAACTGGAATGATACAAAGTAAGGTGTTTCCCACACATTATTTACAGCAGACTCATATTGTGAAAGATCAATCTCAACGAGATAATCAGCAAGACCTGTGCCTAGTTCTAATTTCCATTGTGAACCGCTTTCAGCATTAACAGTAAATTCACCAAGCAGATTCATTGGCGAGAATGAATATAAACGGGCAGTAACCAATCCGCTTTTGGGGCGTGTAAGATTTATACTCATTCGCTTTCGTTCTGTTGTGTCGATATGAACTCTATACCAATCCTTATTATCTGCTGTTCCCCATTTATTACCGACTATATCAATCCATGGATAGAATTTTGATAGAAATACTGGTGATGTCTCCGTAGCATTATTTAAGTTATTGTTTGCTTCGGTATCCCATGCGATAGTAGATGTTAGCGTATCGGTTGTAATGGTAAGATTGTAAGTGGATGCAACACTTTCGGTTGTTGGTTTGACATGGATAAGATATTCTCCTGGAGTAACTCCTGTCGCAAAATATCCTTTATCTTTTGCCTCAATGCTAGCGATTTCCTTTCCTGATGATGTATCAGGAAATCTATATAGCTTTATAACGCTAGTGATTGATTTATCAAGCCTTTTAAACATAATACCTAGCTGTCTTGGCATTAATAATGTCTGCGCATCTCTCTCAATTTTTATCCTGAACCAATCCTCATCAACTCCGTCTTTTGCATTGAAGCTTTCGCATATTATTGACTTATTGACAGGAATCAACATTGCTATTGCTTCTGAGTCATTCACAGGTCCGTATGCGCCTATATTTTCATCTTCTTTCTTTATATAGTATGTTTTATTAGCATCTGTTATATGCCATTCTATATCTTTTGTGATAATTGATACTACCGCATTTATAGAAAGATATATGCCCTTAAAACTAAATTCCTGACGCAATTTTGCTGAGATAGACTTATTATTCAAATCCCCTTGATATTCTACAAGTGGGGCAGAAAAAATGATTTTTTCTTCGTCTGGTTCAGAGATTGGCTTATTATCGATTGTAAATATGCGAAAGGCAGGCGATATATCCTGTTGATCATTGCTATCAGCAGATTTCACATAAAATCGATGTTCACCATTCGAAAGATTGTAATATGTGATATAGCGATCTTGTGTCCAGTTCCAAGGCTCACCATCGAGGCTATAATAAAAACCTTTAATTGATGGCAGACGTTCTGAATCATCAGATATTGTTGTCTTACCTGTCCACCAAAAAGTTACATCATTATAGGAAATATTGCCATTGGGACCAGCTATTATAGTAGTATCAGGCTGGCTTAAAGCCATAGCTAAATTAACAAGCACTAAACAAGCTGAAAAAATTGTTACTAATCCAATTAATCTAAATCTGAAATGACAATTATTTGGGTTTTTCTTTTGGATATAAACCACTGACATACCACATCCTAAAAGATAATTAACGTCAGTTCGATATAAGAATGAACCACAAAGACACTAAAACACAAAGTATCACAAGGGATTAAAGATTAAATCTTTAACATTGCATTTTTACAAGAAAACCATTTATTTTCAATAGTCTAT
>CAZMCH010000008.1:58312-76954 GCA_964564735.1 uncultured bacterium | reverse complement strand
CATCAGAACATAATTGACTGGTAATTGAGATTCATCAAGAGGCAGTTCTGTATGAACAAAAACATCAGCAGGGCGATCATGCGGGAAATACGGGTCAATTAAAATTATTGTGCTGTGGGAATCTTTTATTGCATAGCTGTTTTGCTCAAACCAATATATCCCAACAGAGCCTTTTGGTATAATTAAATTTGCAAATGGATGCACTTTTTATCCTCCCTTGTATGGTTAAAATATTTGTCATTGAAAAAATATTCCTTGAAAGCAAGACATTTTCATAAAATAATATAATACATACCTTAACTAAAAAATACCTTGTCTTTAACTAAGAATATCATACCAAATATCTAATTTCAAGGGAGAATATTTATGGTTGGTCTTTCTTGATACTACCCCATGTGGTAATTTTATTCCCAAGAGTAGAAACAGAAATACTTGACGCTTTAATTTCGGCAGAATATGTATAAGAAGAATTATTCTTTATAATGTCGGGTGGGTTAGGTTGAGATGTTACTACTACTATTATACTTAAATCGTCTTTTGAAATAGATGATTTTTTCAATGGATCATTATCTGAGACAACAGAGAAAACGCTAATATTATTATTGTCAATATCTACTATTGCACGAGCATTGATGTCTTTTTGATCTTTATCAAGAAAATATAATAGCATATCTTTATCATTATCTCTCTGAAATTCAATATATTTCGCCGACCATGGCAGGACAATACCTGATTTTTGCTCTATTGGATATTGTGTTTCTATTGTTGAAGGCTTGAGGGTAATATCAAGCGTTGCATATCCATATCTTCCATCAGCTAATTTAGGATTATCAAGATAATTTGCTATAACCCAATCAGAAAATATATCGTTGAATGAAACAACATTTCCATTTTTTGCTAAAGCATTCTCAATACCAGCGATGTCTTGATCACTATTCTTAAAGATTTCTTTTATTATGTCTATTCCGCCAAATCTTTCTGATATATAGGCAAAGAAAAGATATGCAAAACCATAATTCTCTACTTTATTGTCCCAAATTCTAAGCGAAACATCTGGATTTTTTGCAAATACAGATATACGATCTTTGACATTATAGCCAAGTAAAGACTCTGCATAAACAGCCAATCCTTCATCAACCCATATCGACTCTTTTGGATCTCTGCCCCATTGCAATAAATGAGCAAATTCATGTGCAATTATGCTATTCATATCAACCTGATTTGATTTAAGTGATATACTATCAATATATAGCATGTTTGCTTCATTACTACGTAACCTTGTCAATGCCCTCAATTGCTCATTGGTAAATTGGTCTATTGGGCTAAAATAACCCAATATCCTAGAACCGTCAGGAAGCGAACCACCAGCAATATTCATTATTAATAAATGAACTCTTGGGTCATTATTAAAATTATTGGGTATTGAGCCAAAGAGGTTTGTAAGTCGATTGTATGTAATATCAAAAGATTCTAACAACGCTTGTATTTTATCTTCTGAAATATTTACTCCTTTTTCAGTAAAAATATATGCTCTATCATCAGAAGCGGATAACGTTGCACTTAGCGTATACTGCCTATTTGTTTGCATATTAGTTGCTATAAAACTTTTCATATCACCCAAAGTATATGCAGGCTTTATAATATCAGCCATAATTGGCGGGGCTAATTTGGGTTTGTCTATTTCTCCAATTGCCTGTAAAATATTTTGTGCTTCTTCACGTAAAATAGGAGTTCCGTCTATCCAACTAGATGACAAGCTCTGTGAAAAGGAATTAGAAACAAATAATGAGCTAAAAATTATTATAAATATTACGGAATACTTCAAAATTGACATATTCAATCACCCCAGAACAACTATCGGATTTTCTATATTAACTATTTGTTTGATATATTATATACGTCAAAATTCATAAAAAAGTTGAGTTTTTCTTAATTTATTTTTCAAGAATATAAACATTTTCCTTAAACATAATATTTCCAAAATTACTACCAATTTTTGAATGAATAAGTCGGTATTCCAGCTATCCAGCCTATTATTTGCCATACTGATCCAGCAACAAAGTCTCCCAGAATTAGACCCATAAAGACAGGCAAAGCCCTGCGATATGCTTTAACTCCTCCATAACTCAATAATCTATGCTTAATTATATAACTTATAAATACCGAGAACCATAAAAACTTTATACCCCAATCACCTTGTGTTATGACATATCCCAATGGGTGAAACTGCCACCAAATAAACCTGCGCCTCATAAACATCAGGAAAAAAGTAAATATAGAGCCAAATCCCATAAAGCCAGATGCTACATAGTCAGGGCTTGCTAATCTCTGAAGCCAGTTTTCTAGCCTTGTGAATATCTCATAGCCAAAATATGTGCAACCGGTCATTCCTTTACGATAAAAAACATCAAGCAATATCCAAAATGAGGAGACAATCCCTAGACCAGTTGCGAGTATCAAAACAACACACATGCCTTTATTAGATAGGTTTGTTTTTTCGGCAAGTTTGAAGCTCTCAAGTTGATGTGGCATAGGATGGCTACTTTGTGCGCGAGTTATTCCCCAAAATAAAGATAATCCTGTTAAACTCATCGCGCCGACCCTTTTTGTCCCAAATAATGCAGTAATAACTTGTTCTGCACCACCGTAATAAAACTCATGGTAAAAAGGACCTAATTCTGCCCTCATGCGTGTTACTGCAATAGAAGTCATAAGATAGAAAAATATAAAAAGTATAGCAACCCACAACGCTATCCCCATTCTCATACTAAAGAGAATAAGTATCAGCAAGCTAATAGCTAATCCAAATGTTGCTGTTCGGTATCGCATAGGTTCGTTTTTGTCATCAATATTGCCTTTGCCGATCAAACGCCTGAAAACATCAGCTAACTGACTTCGGCTTATCCAAAGCGAGAGTATGCCTATACTGATACAAGCACCAGAAGCCTGATATTTTGGATATGGAAACTCAGGCATACTGCGAAGCCCCATTATTCCGCCGATAAAAAGTTCTGCAAGCCAAAAGAAATAAAAAAACCATACAGAAAAAGCCATATCTAGAGGCATAAGAAAGGCTAATCCAACTGCACACGGATAAAACGCAATAAATATTCCATCTGTTGCCATCGAACTCCAAGGTTTTTCTGAAAAAACATAGGTTATATCATAGACATTTTGTAAGCCCGGTATTCTTGGAGAAAGGAAATGAAACCCATTGATAAGGCTTATGGATAATGCTATCCCAAATCCGATCCACATCAGCTTATTTTGAAAGAAGCCTGATAATGTTGGACTTTTTATCATTTCCAAAGGTAGTTGAATAATTGGATATGAAAGCCTTTCTTTTTCAATCCAATGCTTTCTAATAATGATATTTATACAAAGCATAGCAAAAACCAAAGCAAATAAAAAAAGCGACCACCATAAAACAGGCTTTATCCAAACTTGTATATGTTCTGAAATATAAAATGACGATTCGCCTTCATAGGCATTGTCTAAAGCCTTTATATTATCAACAACAAGCCACCTTGGTAAATACGGTTGGAACATATCTTGCCATTCATTTTCAGGTGTGGCAAACCGAAACGCATAGCCTATTCCACCTATAAGAACCATTATCATTCCTTGTCCACCAACTGCAGAAGAAATATTAAATATAACATAAATAGTAACTAATTCGGTTGGCTTGAGTGAAAGCTTTGGAGATATTTTTGAGATTGGATAATTAAGAATAATAATGACAAATAAAGAAAATACAGAAGTAAAGAAAAGAGAAGCGCTTGTTGACCAAAGTCTGCTATCTATAACCTCCATTTTTACAAGCCAGTAGTAATTTATTGGCATTAATAATAATCCAATTATCACTGAACGGATTGTAACTTTGTTTTCTTTATTTTCAACCATCAAACACCATCGAATCAAGCTAAATAAAAAGCGGAGTCTTAACTAACTCCGCTTCGATGTTAAATATTATATCTAATTTTGACTTTTTATATTTGCCCAAGCAGTGCTAAGTTTGCCAACTTTATCAACAGCTAATATATTGCCATTCATATTCTCTTTGATTTCCGTATCCGTCAAAGCACGATTATAAATAACAAGGTCATCAAGACCACCTCGAAAGAAAAGCTGTCCAGCAGCAACACACCCGATATATACAGGATGAACACCATCAGGCACAACTTTTTCTGCTCTATTGTTAGTTTTTTCGAGTTTGCCGTTTATATATATTCGGTCTTCGCCTTTTGCACCATCAAACACACCAACTAAATAAAACCATTCTTTTAGCGGATAGCTTGCTGTTGCATAGCTTCCAGCATCGGCACCAACATCAAAATATGCAAGCTGATCTGACCATGTCTCAAGATTATAACTGCAGGGCCAGTAATTACCAGTAGTTAATTTCACTACAATCCCATTATCATGATGTTCATTTATGAACGTCCAGACACCAATAGTCAAGCCGGGTGTCCCATCAAACGTTTTTTCTTTTTCATCGGCTACCGAAAGGGATGTTGCACCATCAAATTCAAATGCTTTGCCATATTTTCCATTCATATAGGATTCTTTTCCCTGAACTTCAACAGGGAATTTATTTTTGGATGCATCATTAAAATTTGAGTCAAATGGCAGATAAAGAACAAGCCCGTCTTCTACTGCAAAGGCGGTCTGTAATATCATAAAAAACATCATTGATAAAAGGCATAATAAAATCTTGTTCGTCATAGGATCACCCCTTTATCTTTGAGCCTTTATATCTGCCCATGTTGTTGAGATTTTGCCTGTATTATTTACAGCAGTTACCAATGAATTCATATCAGACATTATTTCAGCCTGAGTTAATGCTCTGCTATAAATGGCAAGATCATCCATTGTCCCCTTAAAGAATAACTGACCCGGTGCAACACATCCAATATAAACTGGCAAGTCACCGTCTGGAACAACCGTTTCTGGTCTTGCGGTAGTGCTTTTTAGTTCACCATTGACATACAGGCGATCTTCTTTTGCTTTGCCATCAAAAACCCCTGCCATGTGAAACCATTCGCCAAGCGGATAATTTGATGTTGTATATTTACCTATATCTGCACCTATATCAAAATATATAAGCTGATCTGACCATGTTTCTAGATTATAACTACATGGCCAATATTGTCCAGCATTAGATAGCTTTACAACAATACCATTATCATGATGTTCATCTATTTTTATCCAAAGCTCTATTGTTAATCCGGGGACGTTATCAAATCCGCTGTTTGGTTTATCCGCAACTTCAACGTAAGTAGCACCATCAAAGAGCATCGCTTTATCAAATTTTCCAGCAACCCAGTTTGCATTTCCTACAATAACTCCGTTATTGCCATTACCAGAGGCATCCATAGCATCACCGTTAAATGGAAGATAGAGAACTAATCCGTCTCCTCCGTAAGCATAAGAAACGATCATCATGAAAACAGCAACCAAGAAAAAAACTTTTCTGAAAACCATTACAATTCCTCCTTTTATGTTTTTACCAAGACAACTCCTTAAAACAGCTTGAACTACATACTGATTATATATTACAATATGTCTTAATACAGATCAAGTAATTAAGCTATTTTTTTATGAAAAGAGGATTTCTTATGCAAGAAATATATAATGGACACAGTGGAAAATTACGTTTCAGCGCATTTGTGCCAGCGCATAATGTAAATGCCTATTTCAGCGATGAAGCAGGATTAAACGAAGCATTGCAATTATTTAGGGCAAATAATATTAGCAAGGTTTATTTTGATTGCCTACGTGGGGGGCATTTTCCTGGTGAAGAAGTATTAATCAAAGCACGTGATTTTCTGCAAGAAAACGGTCTTAAAGTTTCTGCTGGATTAACACCAACTCAGGGAACAGGCAAGGCTGATACTCATGCGAAATGGTGGCTTTGCTATACAAATAATGGAACACAAAGCGAGGTAAAAGAGATAGTCCAAAAGACAGCGAGAATTTTTGATGAAATTATCGTTGATGATTTCCTTTGCACACACTGTCATTGTGAGGAGTGCCGTTCTGCAAAAGGTAATCGTAGTTGGAGTGAATACTATCGTGAATTACTTGCCTATATTGCAAAAGAATTTATTATCAATCCGGCAAAATCGGAAAATCCCGAAATTAAGATGATAATTAAATATCCACAATGGTATGATAGATTTCATGTATTTGGTTATGACGTTGAGAATCATCCGAAAAATTTTGATGAAGTATGGGTTGGAACAGAAATACGCGATCCGCTTGTAGAATATGTCCATCAATATCAGGCTTTTGCGAATTATAGATGGCTTGCCTCAATATCTGGTGAAAAAATAGGAGGAGGATGGTTTGACTTTATCAACTGCTATCCTGAAATATATGTTGAGCAGGCTGTCCAGAGTATTCTTGCAGGGGCAAGAGAATTGATAAGATTTCATTATGAACCATCGCTTTATTCCCTGGAAAACCCAAATACAAAGGCACTTATCGAAGCAATTCCTGAGCTTATAAAGCTTGCCGAAATTTTAGATGGGCATAAACCAGAAGGTATTGCGTTTTATAAACCTGTCAATTCCGACGGGGAAGATGAAACTTACATTCTGGATTATTTAGGTATGTTAGGATTACCAATTATACCATATCATCAGTTTCCAAAAGATGCAAAATCAATTTTTTTGCCTTTACATTCTGCCAATGACCCTTATATTGCTGATAAAATAATTTCATTTATAGAAAAAGGCGGAACTGTCGCATTTACACCCGGCTTTCTTGAAAAAATGGCCAATGATGAGAGATTTTTAAGACTTGCTGGATACTCGAATCCGCCTGTTACACCTGCAGATATATGGACATATAGATTTTCGGTTAATGGTTCACTCGACGAAGCAGAATCTCATATTCATTTTGGGAGAAATCTTCATCCAATTTCCGCAGAAGTTCTCGCAACTGCGGTTCATTCGTCTGGAAATGTGCCTGTATTGACAAGGAAAAACTATGGAAAAGGCAAGGTAATTGTTTTTAATACAAAGACATTCAGATATCCAGAAGGTTCGGGGCGTGTTACTGTTGGAGAACCTGTTTCTTTGCCGAATTTACCACAAAAGCTAGTTGATATACTAAGAAGTGAACTGCTTTCGCCATATCCAATTGATATAAGCGTTCGTTCTCGTGTAGGAGTCTATTATTTTTCAGATCTCATTGTTTTGACAAACTTTAATGATCAATCAATTCAGGCAAATATTAATTCGCATAATTTACAAATTCTAAGACGTGCTTTTTCTGTTAGACAAAAATAGAAGACTGATAAAACGAATTTGGTGGATTTTCAATGATTTATTTCGTAATATGTATAGCGAAATATGCAATGAGCAATAAATTTCACTCATCAATGGAGATAGTAAAATGAATAATTACAGAATCGGTTGTAATATACTGTATCCAGATATAAATGAACGTAACACAAAAGGCTGGGTATTTGACGCACAAAGAATAATGCAGGCTTTGAATACAAACAAAAGATATGGATATACTGATGTTGAATATTCGCATATATATCATCTTACTGTTGATGATGCATACAAGATCGGTCAACATGCTAATAAAATTGGCATAGATAGCTGGTCATGCCATACAGGAGGACCCGGCGGGTTTGATGTTAGCGATGCTGAACTTATGATAAAGACTAACAAGCATTGTATAGACATCGCTTCTGCTATTGGTTCAAGAGTCAATGTCATTCATATATGGGGTCATAAACACGATGATGCTTGTCATGTTTTGGATGCGGTCTGTAAATATGCTTTAAATAAAAGTATCGAGATCGCATTGGAGAATGATGGCAAACTTGAGACAATGGACTTTTTGCTCGGTTTAATTGAGGCTGTTGAGATGCCCAATCTTGGCATTAATGTTGATACAGGACATGCCAATCTTGGTAACCTCGGAGCTGAACGAGCTATCAGGATGGCTGGCTCAAAATTATTCACAACGCATTTGCAGGACAACTTTGGAAAAGTTGACGATCACATGCCTCCGGGAATGGGATTTATTGATTGGGAAGATATCTTTTTGGCATTTAAAGAGATTGATTATAAGAGGACATATATGCTTGAATTGACAGATGCACCACCATCCTCAAGGGCTTATGATCAAGAAAAAGAGATCAAGGCTGGTATCAGGAATGTAAAGGGCTATATGCACCTAGTCGGGCTAATATGAAGCTTTGATGTGAAATGAGTTACAATTGATTCAATTGATCAATGTTTATTCGGTTATTCTTTATCTCTCATTAGTTTTGATGCAAGTAGTAGCTGGCATTATCAAGTAATCCATAGAACCATGTTTATTCTGGCATGAGTTTTATATTAACAATTCATATAAGGAGTAATCAGCAAATTTGCTGCTATAAAATTATGAAAATTACAGATATACAGACAATTGAAGTTATGGGTCATGGCTTTTCAACGTATGTAAGAGTTTATACAGATGAAGGATTAACAGGCACAGGCGAATGTATTCATGGACGATCCGCAACATCTGCAATAATTGGTGATATGAAAGGGCTATTAATCAACGAAAATCCTATGGATATTGACCGTCTATTTGAAAAAGTTAGGCGTGCATATCTTTTTGATGGTGCATTATCAGGAAACGTTATTACTGCGCTAACAGGCGTTGAGATCGCCCTTTGGGATTTAGTTGGAAAAGCTGTTGGTTTACCTGTTTATCAACTTTTGGGTGGAAAATTTAGAGATAAGATAAGGCTTTATTCTGATTGTGGTGGTAGCGCAAATGATCCAGAATCATGCGGAATAAAGGCGAAAAAAGTTGTTGATCTTGGATTTAACGCCATAAAATTTGATATAGATGATGGTGGAAGTCCATACAAGGTTGACGTTTGGAATTGGTCAGTTACGCCGGGTGAAGTGCAAGCCATGATTGATAAGGTTACAGCAGTTCGTGAATCTGTTGGACCTAATGTTGATATTGCAGTTGATATGCACGGAAGATATGATACATCCGCTGCAATTCGTGTAGCAAAGGGCTTGGAAACACTTAATCTGATGTGGCTTGAGGAGCCTGTTCCGCCTGAAAACATTGATGCTATGAGGGAAGTCAAAAGATGCACTAGCACTCCAATATGTGCTGGTGAAAATCTATTTTTGAGATATGGATTTCGAGACCTTATTGAGAAACAGGCTGTTGATGTTATAATGCCTGATATTCCAAAATGCTGTGGGCTTTCAGAAGGGAAAAAAATTGCCAACATGGCTGAGATTTATTATATAGCTTTTGCACCGCATAATGTTTGTGGTCCGTTGGGAACTATTGCTTCTTGCCATGTATGCGCAAGTGTTCCCAATTTCTCTGTTTTGGAGTGGCATTGGCTAGGCAGACAACACTGGAACGAGCTTGTTATAACAGATAAGCCAATCATTGAGAATGGATATATCGCTATTCCCGATAAGCCGGGGCTGGGCTTTGAGATAAATCCAGATGGTGTGAAGAAATATATGCGTGCAGGAATGAAGTTTTTTGATTAAATAGCAAATTTTATTTAAGTGTATCAAAAATGCAATACTATTAAATCCTTATAAATACTGGATTTATAAATAATGTTGCAAAAATGATACGATATTGATACTAAAAATCAAAAATTAGGCAGTTTGGAATTTGGTATTTCGATTTTAATTAAATATTGTAAAAGCCCTTTTTATAAGGGCTTTTCATATTTTTATATATATTTTAGTTTCTCAATCACTCTTGGCATTAAAATTGCTACATAGTTTGTTAGAATTTTTTGATATTATAAAATCGCTTATTTTAATTATAACTTGTTATAGAAAAACTTTTAGAAGGGGTTGAATAAAATGACAAAAAGACATATAACTTTAATTTTAATGGCTATGTTATCTGTATTTATTTTTGCTACACAGCCTTTAACTGCTGATGTGGATTTTGGCGTAAGCTATAGCTCTGATCCATATAATACATATTATGGCGATAGGATAACTAGCGAATATCGTCGTGGTTATCAAACTGACGACTGGGTAGAAAGAGGCGAATCATCAGTTACAGAAAGCCCTATTTTTTCTGATGGTATAAGGTTAACTTCATGGGCTTCTCTTGACAGAGATGATTATAATTATGGTATAGCGAGTGCTATATATTACTTTGATTTACCATCAAGCGCACGTTCAGTTAGAATCAAGATTCATTATGATGGTGAAAGCGATAATGATTATGTAAATGATGAAATAGCTGGACGAATATGGATAAAAAGAACTGTTATTGGCGATGACTATGAACAATATTATCCATCAGAAGGTAGATATGAATCAATTGAAAAACCATTATATGGTGATACATTTGTCCTTCCTGCAAAAAAGCGACTTGAAATAATTAGAATATCAGCAAGAGAACATATGGATAAAAATGGTGTTATGGAACTCCATGTAGTTGCAGAAGGAAGGCAGAGAATTGATGTCAAATATATAGAAGTTGAAACATATAACTATATGCCAAGCGTTCGTGTTATAACAAGATATTACAAAGATTATTCATGGAGACCATGGTATAATTACACATACTGGTATTTTTATACAGGTCCTATATTCCATTTTTCTGATTATTACTATGTAAGATATACATATCCATATTATCATAGAAATTATATTGAGATAAGACGCTATTATGATGATTATTTAAGGATATACTATGTAAGTAATCCAAATCGTCATTATATACGTTGGAGCAATGTAGTATATGTTCATCGCAGAGGCGAATCAAGAAACTGGCAGCGTGAACGTCTAGTAAAATGGACACCAAGACATGAAGAAGCTAGAAAAACTTATTATAATAGCATATCTAAGTCAACAAGACCTGCTGAGATACAAAGGTCTAGGGAACAAGTAAGAAACGTCTTATCAGATACAACGATGAGATCACCTTCTGCGGAACGCGCTCGTTTATCACCGTCAATTCAAACTCGTGGATCAGAAGTTGTGGAGATGAAACAAAGAAGGGATATCGAACAAAGAAGAGAGATTGAACAAAGAACAACTCCAGATACACGTATAAGAGCAAGTGAATCAAGAATAATTGAGCGAACTCCAACAAGGACTGAAACATCTGATGCTACAAAAGGACGTAGAGAAGAGACTAGACCAACGACAGAAATAAGGAGAAGCACATCACCAACACCAGAACGTGAAAATGTGATAAAGAAAACTCCTCAAAGAAGTCCAAGTAACGAGCCTCAAAAACCTGCACCTTCTGAGAGAGAAGAAGTAAGGAAAAGGCAAGAAGAATCAAGAAAAACAGAAAACATCCAACGTAAAGATAATTCCAATACACCTGCACCGAAGAGAGAAGCTAAAGTAGAAGAGAATAAGAAATCTAATGAAGAAGAGGAAGAAGAAGCAAAGAAGAAACGACAACAACAGCAACAGCAAAATTCTAATAGCTCAAGTTCCAGCGATAGTTCTTCACGTAAAAAAGTAAGAGATAGATAATCTCTGCAAAACGGGGTCATTAAGGCACAAACGGTAATAATAAATTCGGTGATGAGTAATTA
The DNA here is from genome assembly GCA_964564735.1 of uncultured bacterium. GTDB lineage: Bacteria > Poribacteria > DTPJ01 > DTPJ01 > DTPJ01 > CAZMCH01. The sequence continues at coordinate 65,379 of CAZMCH010000008.1, read as the reverse complement.
TCATACATAATAACTTTCATCGCTCATCACCGAAAAAAGCTAGATAATATTGTTGATTTTTTGTTTCTATGTGACCCCGTTTTTTTATCCCATAAAAACGACCTACCAATTAATTGCCTATTTTCAAATTCATACCCAATTTTCAAAAAAACTAATTGACTTGATTAATAATATTGGATAGAATTGGAATTATACCAATTCAAAGTTTACATTTTATATAACGTCAGTTCAATATTAGAATGAAACACTTATACACTAAAATAAAAAATATCACAAGGGATTAAAGATTAAATTTTCAAGAAGGCGTTCACCTGTTCTTTGATGTAAGTTTTTAATCTTTTCTTTTATTTGTTTGTTTTTCTATGTTTGTTATTTTATGAGAAAGCTATAGATATTTAAGGAGAATAAAATGGAAGAAAGAATTGCTTTTATGCTAGATCGAGCATTAAGAAGCGTACCACAAGGCGACCCTCGTGGTGGAGAACTGCGTAATGAGTCAATGGCTAAAACTGAGGGTGAACCTGCGGTAATTCGTGAAGCGAAGGCAATCGCAAACTTTTTTAGAGGGCGCACTCTCGTTATACAAGATGGTGAACTTGTCGTTGGTGATAGTCCTCGCAAAATCATGGATGAAAAGATTCAGCCATCTATATTTGGCAGGCGTTCATGGACAAGTGGATCGTGGAATGCCTCCGAAAAGACAGAATGTTTGTTCCAAGAAGGCATCTTATCATGGGCAGGAAATCATCAGACACTGGACTTCAATACAATATTTGACATTGGGTTCAATGGTCTTTGCCAACAAATAGATGATAGGTTAGGTCGGCTTAGTCCGGAAGAAGATGATTATGAAAACAAAAGAAATTTCCTTCAAGCCATAAAAATTGTTGCGGAGGGATATATTGAACTAAGTAATCGCTATGCGGATTATGCCATTGAACTCTCTGAAAATGAATCAGACCCCAAACGCAAGGAGGAACTCAAGAGAATATCGCAAAATTGTAGAAACACACCTGCGAATCCACCAAAAGATTTTTGGGAAGCCTGCCAATGCAAATGGTTTTCATTCTTCTTTGTTCCCGATGCACCCGGACGAGTAGATCAATATCTATATCTATATTATAAAAAGGACATGGAAAAAGGGGCAATAACAAGAGATTTTGCAAAAGAACTTATCAGTTGTCTTTGGATTAAATATTTTGAGGTTGTCGGCGCGCATGGAGGAGTCAGCGCTCATAATCATCTAACGCTTGGCGGTGTTTTGCCTGATGGCAGAAATGCAACAAACGAAGTAACAGAACTATGCCTTGAAATAACAGAGGAACTCGCACTCAATCGTCCACAGGTTGGGCTTAGATGGAATAAAAATATGCCCAGAAGAATTTTGGAAAGGGCGATTCGTGTCCTTAGAGCTAATACCACAAGTCCTGATTTTTGCAATGATGAGCAAATTATTCCAGCGCTTATGAATGTTGGTGTTAGTGCTGAAGATGCCCGTAATTTTTCACTTTCAGGATGCCATGAGGTAATTGTAACAGGTATGGCGCAGATGGGTTCTGTTGAGGGATTTGTCAATATGCCAAAGATTATCCGTATGGCACTCGGGCTTGAACCGTCTGTAACAAATGGCTTTGATCCGTCAAAGATAAAAAGCTATGATGATCTATGGAATCGCACAGTTGAGGTAATGGATTTTGTCGCAGAGGAAGCGCATAAAGCCTCTCTATGCAGGGATAAACACTTTGCAGATCAACCCGGTGGATATATACAAGCTTCGCTTGTAACAAAAGATTGCATAGAGAACGCAAAAGGCTATACTCAAGGCGGAGCGCGATATAATTTCTGCAATTGGGATATAATCGGAACATCAAACCTTGCTGACTCTCTGGTTGCATTGCGTAAGATGGTTTTTGAGGATAAGGTTATTAGTATTCAAGAGTTGGTCGATATATTGAATTCAGATTGGGAAGGGTATGAACAATTCAGAATGCAGGTGTTAAATCAGTATCCGCATTTTGGAAATAATGATGATGAAGCTGACGAAGTTGCGATAGAATTGATCAAAACGTTTTCTGATATAATGAAAAGCAGAAAACCATATCGTGGTGGTGAGTATATTCTCGGCACGACAGCAGGCGGGGAAAATATGCACATTGAGTTTGGACGCATAACTGGCGCAACGCCGGATGGCAGAAAATCAGGTTCGCCTTTTGCAGATAGCGTTGGCGCCGCTCAAGGTCGAGATCGTCAGGGTATTACATCAACGCTTAATTCTGTTTCAAAGTTGCCTCATAAGCTTTTGCCTACTGCGACAACCCTTAATGTGAAACTTGATCCGAAATTGCTTGATAGTGATGACGGTATCGAGAAAGTCGCATCACTTATAGAAAGCCATTTTCTATCAGGTGGACAGCAAATCCAATTTAATTTTTATGATCGAGAGACATTGCTTGATGCCAAAAAACATCCTGAAAAATATGGCAACCTGATGGTTAGAGTCGCTGGATATAGTGCGCCATTTATTTCATTATGGGATGATCTACAAGATGAGATAATTGCTAGGACAGGGCATTGTCTATAAGCATTTCGCATTAAAACTAATCAATACTCATTGGCATAAAAACGTTTCTTTATAAATGCCAATGAGAACATTATTATATGCAAAACAAGTAAAAAAGAAGCATTCATGCCTACACTTACACCCTTAATGCGACAATATCATAATGCAAAGCGACAACATCCCGATGCGATAATGTTTTATCGTATGGGAGATTTTTATGAAACCTTTTATGAGGATGCCAAGATTGCATCAAGAGTGCTTGGTATTGCCCTGACAGCAAGGGATAAGGACGGCGATAAGCCTATCCCTCTTGCTGGATTTCCACATCACGCAATTGATACATACCTAGCAAAATTCGTTAAAGCAGGTTACAAGATTGCTATTTGTGAACAAGTTGAAGACCCAAAAAAAGCAAAAGGTATCGTAAAGCGTGAAGTAATCACAATCGTAACCCCCGGAACGATTACTGAATTTAATCTTCTTGATCAAAGAGCAAATAATTACCTTGCTTCTATAATCAAATCAGGCGATCTATATGGATTTGCTCATGTTGACCTTTCAACTGGCGAATTTTTCGTAACAGAACTTGATAATAAAAACAAACTCATGGCTGAAATAGAGCGCATACATCCTGCTGAATGTCTTATGAATGAACATTTGGAGAAAGAAGAGGAACTCATAAAATTTATAAATGCAACCATAAACCCCGCTATAAATAAAGTTCCTCAATGGGTCTTTAATTATGATTCAGCACGTTCTGAATTGCTTGAGCATTTTCATACAATCACCCTTGATGGATTCGGATGCGAGAATATGCCTTCCGCTATTATCTCTGCAGGTGCGTTAATATATTACCTTAAAGACACACAAAAACAAGAAGTCCAGCATATCCGATCAATAACGACTTATTCACTTGAAAATTATATGATTCTTGATGCTGATACTCAACGCAATCTTGAGCTATTAAGGTCTTTACGAGATAGCACAACAAAAGGCACATTGCTTGAGGTCTTGGATGAAACGCTTACACCAATGGGCGCAAGAAAGATGAGAAGTTGCATCCTAAGACCACTCATAGATACATCGCAGATTCGATCAAGGCTTGATGCAGTCGCAGAATTTCATAGTCGTATAGTTTTTCTTGACGAATTCAGGGAAATACTAAAAGGCATAAACGACATGGAACGACTTATTGCAAGGATCGGGCTAAGACTAGGCAACGCAAGGGAACTTATTTCCCTTAGAAATTCTCTTAAGCAACTTCCACCATTAAAAGAGAAGCTAAATACCTGTGAATCAACAATGCTTTGTGTTCTGAATGAGGAATTAGAAACGCTTGATGACATTGTTGAATTGATAGAAACATCAATCCATAGTGAGCCACCGACAACCTTACAAGAAGGTAATCTAATTAAAGATGGATATAATAAAGAAATTGACGAATTACGATCTATCAGCACATCAGGCAAGGAATGGATAACAAAGCTTCAGGAAACGGAGCGCACCAAAACTAAGATTAACTCCCTCAAAGTTGGCTATAACGATGCCTTTGGATACTATATTGAGGTTAGCAAAACAAACCTACATCTTGTTCCTGATAGTTATCAACGCAAGCAAACGCTTGTTAATGCTGAAAGATTTATCACGCCTGAATTAAAAGAGTATGAATCAAAGATATTAAACGCACAAGAACGCTTAATTGAACTTGAATATGATCTTTTCTGTCAGATAAGGGCAAAGGTTGCAGAAAGCACTCAACGGATCCAAAAATCTTCATCAATAGTAGCAATGCTTGATTTTCTGAGCGCACTCGCTTATGTCGCAACAAAAAATAATTACGTTAAACCCAATGTTAATGATAGCGATGAAATAAAAATAAAAGATGGAAGACATCCTGTCGTTGAAAAATTTGTCACTGGTGAAGGCTTTGTTCCTAACGATATATCGCTTGATTGTGACGAACAACAGATGATTATAATAACAGGTCCCAACATGAGTGGAAAATCAACTATATTAAGGCAAGTTGCTCTTATTACCCTAATGGCTCAAATGGGTAGCTTTGTTCCTGCATCAGAAGCATCAATCGGCATTGTTGACCGTATATTCACACGTGTAGGTGCATCAGATAATCTTGTTATGGGACGCAGCACGTTCCTTGTTGAAATGAACGAGACCGCAAATATACTTAACAACGCATCAAGAAGAAGCCTTCTTATATTAGACGAAATCGGCAGAGGAACAAGCACCTATGACGGATTGAGTATTGCTTGGGCTGTTGCTGAACATATACTCGATAAAACGAAAATCGGAGCAAGAACATTATTTGCAACGCATTATCACGAACTAATAGAACTTGGCGAAACTCATACGGGAGCAAAAAATTACAATGTTGCTGTCCGAGAATGGAATGGGCAGATTACTTTCCTACGAAAAATCGTTGAAGGCGGAACAGACCAAAGCTACGGAATACACGTTGCTCAATTGGCTGGCTTGCCCGAATCTGTCATAAAAAGGGCAAATGAAATATTAGAAACTCTTGAAAATAGTAATGCTTCCGTTAAGACAAACAAAAATCAGAAATCTATGCCAAAGACACATGAGTTTCCCTCAACGGAAAGCGAACCAATACAACTTTCGCTATTCGGCTCAAAAGCTGACAAAATAATTGACGAATTAAATGCTATCGATATATCAAATATGACACCACTTCAGGCATTAAACAAGCTTCAGGAACTAAAAAAGAAAATTTAACGATCTAAAATGTCATTCCCAGCGGAGGTTGGAATCCAGAAAGAATTTTAGATGCTTTATTTGCAGTTATTTACCCATCTTCATTAAATCTTTTATTACTAGCGGAATTTGCCCTAAAACCGTTTTCCAGAAATATGTTGGATAGAGTTTTCGAATCTGATTGAACCATATATATTTCAAATTGACTAAATAGGAATCATACATCTTTTGGCTGATTCTCTGAAGTTCCTCTGATGAAAGATATTTAGTCCTCACATTTGCAATAGTTAAATCATAATCATAATAATTAGAGTCATTTACTACCAAACCTTGTTTTATAAGCTCATCCCTTATCTCTGATTTAGGTTGTGGAATCAATATTGAGAATACAGGAATATCAATTTTAAGTTCCCACGCTGTTTTAAAAGTATTCCACAATGATTTTTCATCATCATCAGGCAAACCTATAATAAAGCCTCCAATTGCAATAATTCCATTGTCTTTCAAATTTCTGATGGCTTTTTTAGTGCTTTCTGGGTTTGAGCTTTTTTTATATATAAAGTCAAGATTATTCTTTTTTTCGCTTTCAATTCCAAGAAATACGCTTTTTATTCCAGCGTCAGACATCTTTTGAACTAGCTTTGAGCTATGCGCAATACCTTCGACAGTCGCCTGTAAAAAAAACTGCATTGAATTTAACTTATTTGAGATTATTTCATCACAAAGGTCTTCTAAGCGTTGAAGATCAAGGGTAATATTATCATCACTGATTGACAAATATTTTGCACCATATCTTTGGGCATCTTTAATATCCGTAATAATCCTTTCAATACTATATTTCCTAAAGGTTCTGCCATACATTTTGTTAATTGTGCAGAATTTACATTTATAAGTGCAACCACGAGAAGTTTCAATATTATCCGCAGGAAAGCCAAAAATACTGAATCCCTTTGTTATCAACCTAGCATTGCGGTTGGGAAGTCTTATTAAATTAAGATCGAGTATTTCTCTTGCTGGATTATGAATGAATTTGCCATTAGATTTATAGGACAAGCCATTAATATTGTCATATCCGATTCCAGCATTAATGGCAAAAACTAACTCGCTAAAGGTTACCTCACCTTCGCCACGAATGATAAAATCTATTGTCTTAAAATCTGGTGATTCTGATATTTCCTCATACATTAAGGTTGGGTGATACCCACCGATAACGATTTTAATGTTTTTATCATATTTCTTTATTATTTCTGCAATCAAGACAGCACTTCTGTATTGGAATGTCATAAAGCTTATACCGACTAATTCGGGGGAATAACTTTTTATGACATCCAATACATATTCTTGCCATCTATTTCTAACTGCAACGAGATCAGCAATTTTGACTTCACATACAATTGGATCAACATTACCTGCAAGCGAAGCTAATCCATGATTAGGCAATGTCATAATCACGTCAAGTCTTGGACTTATATCAGGCATACCAAGCAAAAGAGCTTTTATCATCGATAAAAACCTTCTAAGCAATTAAACAAGCTCAGCAGATATTGCAGTCACCGATGCCGGTGGAAATGTATGGTTGATGACTGATCCATTTGCATCTAGGCTTATATTTACAGGTTCTACAACATTCAGAGCATCAAACGTATTATGTGCGTGTATATTGCTATGTGTAAGAACAGATGCAGATGCAGACTTTATTGAACCGTCATAAAGCGATATCCTTGCCTCAACTGCGGAATCTGCATGAGGATTAACTACGGTCAGGAAAAGCCTATTA
>CAZMCH010000008.1:0-58302 GCA_964564735.1 uncultured bacterium | reverse complement strand
CAAAAGCTGTTTTAAGTGAAGTTCCGCCCTGATGTTGTGCATACATTGCGTAAACATGCCCCGTTGGAGTTACAAGCATTTTTTCGCCTTCTGTTAATATCATAGCTTGAAGCACATTTATTGTTTGAGCGATATTTGCCATTACGACTTTATCAGCATGGCGATTGAAAATATCAAGACTTAATCCAGCGACAAGCGCATCCCTGATGGTATTTTGTTGCCACAGGAAAGAGGGATTATGTCCTTGCACAGGTGGATGCCATGTTCCCCATTCGTCAACTATCAATCCAATATGTCTCTTTGGATCGTATCCGTCCATTATCGCCCTTTGTTGTAAAACTAAATCCTCAACCAATGATGCCCTATGTATGAGTTGATACCATTGTTCAACAGTATATTCTGTCGAACTACCAGCAGTTCCACAGTAATAATGTGCTGCAAAGCCACCTATCTTTCGATAATTACCTAGTTTTTCAAAGAATTTATGCGTCCATTCTGCATGATTACCCGGAGGACCGCAGGCGATAAGAAATAGAGGTGCATCTTTGTAATCGAACATAAAAGTTGAATAACGCCTATATTCAGTTGCATATTCCTCAGCCGTAAGATTACCGCCACAGCCCCAGTTTTCGTTTCCAACGCCCCAATATTTTACCTTGAAAGGTTCGGGATGACCATTCTTAGCACGTCTGCGCGCAAGTGTGCTGTCATCAGGATAATTGCAGTATTCAACCCATTCACGCAGTTCCTTTGGCGTTCCACTGCCGATATTTCCACATATATAGGGTTCTGCGCCTAACATTCGGCAGAATTTTATAAACTCATGCGTCCCAAATTCATTTGTATCAATGACCTGCCCCCAATGGACGTTGACTGTTCGTGGGCGTGACTCCATAGGACCGACACCATATTCCCAATGATAATCATCTGCATAACAGCCCCCAGGCCAGCGTATCACCGGCGGTTTCATTTTTTTTAATGCTGAGATTACGTCGTTCCTTATACCATCAGTATTTGGTATCGGTGAATCTTCACCAACCCATATCCCTTCATATATACATCTCCCAAGATGCTCTGCAAAATGACCATATATGTTGGGATTTATTCTTGCTATATGTTCATTGAGATAAATCTTGATTCTTGCTGGCATAAACAGAAACCTCCCTTATGTTATTATAATCTATATTAAACTTCAAACAAAAGACATCTCTTGGATATTCTAACATAATTACCAAAAAGTATTCAAGTTGTTTTGATTGAAAGATTGAAAGATTGAGTGTTATATGGACTTCATTGGCACTCTATGCTTTAATAGATGCCAATACCCGTTTATGGGATTAAGCTCTGGACTATATATCAGTAAAAAAAGAAATACGATATTTAATGGTATCTTTAAGATCTTTGCCTTGTGAAAACTGACTCTATTTAACAACAATTATTTTCTATAATCTTCCATATATTGTATCCATCATTGTTGTTGGTTCTTTAATTGAGAATTTCTGTCTGGGATGTGACTGTATTAATCTGGATGATAATCAATTGAGGTTATTTCTTTTAACACCTTAACCAAAGGTCTTGAGGCGTGTCGACCATATAAAGCTGGCATTGCCACTTGCTCTATATAGGCATACTTGTAGAAAAAATGTCAAAACTTAAAATCTAATCTGTATTTGTATCTAATTTTTCCAGTTGATTTCTATTGTTATCTGCTATTATAATCATAATTGCCATATGTTATATCTCTTTTCTTTTTTATTGCTATTAAATACAAAAGAATTATATTATCAGATGGCTTTTTTCTTATCCACTAAATTAATACAGTCCCGAAACCAAATTTTACTCGTTGAATAATAAGCTAGTATATGATATAATATAAAAATAGAGATTATGCCCCCGTAGCTCAGATGGATAGAGCGACTGCCTCCTAAGCCGTAGGTCGCGCGTTCGAATCGCGCCGGGGGTATTTAATGGGCTTATAGGACTATAAGATAATAGGCTTATAGGATAGTTTCCATAAGCCTTTGATTTTATATGTCTATAAGCCAATTGTGAACCTACCTATGATAGACCTTCATACACATTCATTATTTAGCGATGGTGTTCTTCTTCCAGCAGAGCTTGCTAGGCGTGCTGAACATAAGGGCTATCGTTTTATTGCAATAACTGATCATGCAGATCAATCCAATATCGAATTTGTTGTTCCACATATGGCTGAGTTTGCGGATTCAGTAAACAGATTCATGAATATCAAGGTTATCCCTGGAATAGAAATAACTCATGTTCCGCCACTAACTATCGCTGAATTAGCTAATCGTGCAAGATCACTTGGGGCAAAAATAATAGTGGTGCATGGTGAAACCATTGTAGAGCCAGTTCCACCCGAAACAGACCATCATGCGATATTATCCAATATAGATATTTTGGCACATCCGGGCTTTATAACTCCAGAAGACATGGATTTTGCAGCAAAAAAAGGAATATCAATAGAAATATCTGCACGTAAAGGACATTCACTGACAAATGGATATATTGCAAGACTTGCCACAGAATTTGGAACAAGGTTAGTGCTTGATACTGATTCTCATGAACCATCTGATTTAATAACGATAGAACAAGCATCAGCAATTGCCAAAGGAGCAGGACTCAATCCAGATCAAATAAAAAAAATGTTTGTCAATTCAGAAAGACTTGCTGAGATTTGTATGGAAAGATAGATTTTTTAAGATATATATTTTTGCGGAATATTTTTTTTGTTTATGAGAGGAGTTTATTATGAAAAGAAAGTTTGTTATAACTATATCAATAGTTATTTTAATAGCCATAAGTTCCATAACAATCGCAGAAACAGTAACAGAAGAGAATGATAGAGGAAAACAACCCTATACAAGAGATGATATATATCAACAGATCGAACTTTTTTCTACTGCATTATCATATGTTCTTAGCAATTATTATAAAGACCTTAATAAAGAACAACTTGATACTCTAATGAGTAAAGCTATTCAAGGAATGCTTCAAGGTCTAGGTGATAGATATTCCTTTTATCAAGAAGAAACTAGAAGAAAACGTGAACAGGAGAACCTTTTCTTTGCAAAATTTGGTGGTATTGGAATAAGGATTCTTCCTTCGCCTGACGGTTTTGTTAATATAGTTCAACCCATTGATGGAACGCCATCTATGAAGGCAGGTCTTCATGCTGGCGATAAAATAATTATGGTTGATGGAAAATCCATCGAAAATGAGTCTATTGATACGGTAGTTGATATGATTCGTGGCGAGGTTGGCACAAAAGTTACTCTTACTATACTCCGCCAAGGCATGGACTCAACATTTGAGGTTGAAATCACAAGGGCAATAATAAATTATCCAAGCATAAAAAGCATAATGATTGGCGATGATATAGGATATATCATAATATCCGATTTTACCGCAGAAACAGGAGCAGAATTAAGAAAGAGCTATGAGGAATTAAAGGAGAAAAAAATAAAGGGCATAATACTTGATCTTCGCAATAATCCGGGAGGTATGTTGACTGCTGCGGTTGATGTATCAAATGCTTTTATAGCAGATGGCGTAATAGTGTCAACCGATGGTAGAATGGATCGATTTGATTCAGTATACAAAGCAGTAAAAGATAAGATGTATATTCCTAATGATATGCCAATGGCACTACTTATAAATAATAGCAGTGCAAGTGGATCAGAGATCGTAGCTGGGGCAATAAAAGATTACAAACGAGGACTTATAATTGGCGAAAAGACCTTTGGAAAAGGCGTTGTTCAGCAAAGATTTCCATTAAACGATATTGGCTCTAAGGCAGTATCAATCACTGTTTCAATATATAAAACCCCAAATGGAAACTGGATAAATGAGGTATTTCTCTTTAGCCTTGATCGTGAGTTTCAAACAACATTAGATGATGAGAAGATATCAGAAAAGCTTATCGATGAATTTACAAAAAATGGGATTCAATTATCTTCAAATGCTACTGCCAAAATTAAGGATCGCATAAGAAGGAAGGGCGTTAGCTGGCAGATTAATGATGGTGAAAATGGCTTTACTATCAAAAAAGAAGAAGGAAAACTAAAAGTATATAAAGGCGGTATTTATCCTGATATTGAAGTTGAACAGCCTAACCTGATTGGTGATGATGAAGACGGCGAGAAAATGAAAATGGTCAGCAAATTTTATGAGGGTGAATATGTCAATAAGTTTGTTTATGATTACATAGATAAGCACAAAGATCAGACTCCTGATGAACAACTGCAATCACTCTTAGCAGATGCCCCTGAATTGATTAAAACACTTGAGGAAAATGGTATCATACTTGATGAAAGATTGATTAGAATGTATATACGCAGAACTTTTATTTCAACACAAAACACTCCTAATATTGATCTTGAGAATGATCTTCAGCTTGCAAAGGCTGTTGAGGAAATAAAGAAGCAGATTAAATTATGATAATAAGAAAAATATTCATGTTGCTCAATAGTTGTCAAAAAATTAAGATAAACAAAAGGAGATCACTCTATGAAAATTAAAAACAGCTTGGATGAACTGTGTATTAACACAATTCGCACATTGTCGATGGATGCTGTCCAAAAGGCAAATTCTGGACACCCCGGCGCACCAATGGGTCTTGCGCCTATTGCTTATACACTTTGGACAAAATTTCTGAAGCACAATCCCGGAAATCCTGACTGGCATGATCGAGATCGCTTTGTCCTTTCCGCTGGTCATGCTTCTATGCTTTTGTATAGCCTTCTATATTTGACTGGCTATGGTATATCAATTGAGGAACTTAAGGAGTTTCGCCAATGGGGAAGCAGAACTCCCGGACATCCTGAACATGGTTTGACTCCGGGTGTAGAAACAACAACAGGACCTTTGGGTCAGGGCATCTCAAATGCAGTCGGTATGGCTATTGCAGAAAAATGGCTTGCAAAACATTTCAATCGCCCCGGGTTTAATATCGTGGATCATTATACATATGTAATTGCTAGTGATGGCGATATGATGGAAGGTGTTGCAAGTGAATCCGCATCCATTGCAGGACATCTTGGTCTTTCCAAGCTAATATGTTTTTATGACGATAATCATATAACTATCGAAGGTTGCACAGACCTTGCCTTTTCTGAGGATGTTTGCAAAAGATTTGAGTCTTATGGTTGGCATACACAAAAATTTGATGATGATATTGATCTTGATGATCTATCAAAGGCAGTAGAAATCGCAAAGGCAGAAAAAGATAAGCCATCTCTTATTGCAATCAGGACTCATATTGGTTGTGGAAGCCCAAATAAGCAGGATTCTGAAAAAGCACATGGAGAACCACTCGGAGAAGAAGAAATCCTGTTGACTAAGAAAAATCTCGGTTGGGCAAGTGAAGAATCCTTCTATATTCCAGAAGAAGCCATTAAGCATTTCCGTCAGGCATTAGACAAGGGTTGTGAATTGGAATATAATTGGGACGGGATTTTTGATGCTTATGCAAAAGAATATCCCGATCTTGCAAAAGAATGGCATTCATTCATACACAAGGAATATTCAGACGAATGGAAGAAAGCTATTCCTGTCTTTAAAGCAGATCAAAAACCGATAGCAACAAGGAATGCTTCCGGACTTGTCATTAATGCCATTGCGCCGCATATTCCAAATCTTGTTGGTGGTTCTGCTGACCTTGCACCATCAACAAAAACAAATATGGATAAATATGCAAGTATAACTCGTGAAGATTTCTCAGGACGAAATATACATTTCGGTATCCGAGAACATGGCATGGGGGCGATAGTCAATGGTATGACATTGCATAAAGGCATTATTGCCTATGGTGCAACGTTTATGGTTTTCTCTGATTATATGCGTCCATCAGTAAGATTATCCGCCATTATGGAACAGCCTAGTATATGGATATTTACGCATGATAGCATTGGCGTTGGTGAAGATGGACCTACACATCAACCTATTGAGCATCTTTCTGCATTAAGGGCAATACCTGAATTAATAGTTATTCGTCCTGCAGATGCAAATGAAACTGCAGAAGCATGGCGTATTGCTATTGAAAGCAGAAATCGTCCAATTGCAATGGCTTTAACGAGACAAAATCTACCAATACTTGATCCTTCTCAATATCCAAATCTGACTGATGGAGTAAAGCGAGGGGCTTATATACTCATTGACACAGAAGGCGAACCAGATATAATACTTATCGGCACAGGTTCAGAGGTTAGCCTTGTATTAGATGCAGGAAAGCAATTAAACGAGAATGGAATTAAGGCAAGAGTCGTTAGTATGCCAAGCTGGGAACTTTTTGATGAACAAGACAAAGAATATCAAGATAAAATTCTACCACCATCAGTAAAAAATCGTTTGGCTGTCGAGGCTGGAATAACTCAGGGATGGTGCAAATATGTTGGTTCGGAAGGTGACGTCATTGGAATAAACCACTATGGTGCATCGGCTCCAGGCGGAACAGTTTTTAAGCACTTCGGCTTTACCGTTGAGAATGTTGTCAAAAGAGCAATGCTTCTCATTAAGTAGCATATGTTTATTAATTAGGGCATATAAGCAATATGCCCTAATCAACTATTTGAAATAGCAATTAGGAGACTGAATATGAGAGCAGTAACCAAAGCAATTAATCATATTTTTATAACGATATTTTTGTTGCTCTCCATAACAGCCATTGGTCAGTCGGCAGTTGAATCTGTTGGAGAGATAAACGCAAAAGATAACGATAGCGGAACAATTATCACAGGCACTCGCGCCGATCTAATATTAATTATAACTATTGATATGTCACAAGCTGAGCCCGGTGAGGAAATAGAATCAATAAAGATAACTATTCCACAAGGTATTGAGGTAAACAAAGGTGCTGTTAAATCAGTAACAGTAGGCGAAAATAAGATTCCCAATTTCACCGAATCTATCCAAGATGACGATATAATCGTAACACTCCCAACAGTTATTACTTTAACAAGCAGAGTCTATATCGAATTCACCGTTGAGGCGCCAAAAGTTCCGAATCCTCAATTACCTTTTGTCGTTGGCTTGATTGCTATTAGACAGCGTCTGCTTATAGCCTCAATAAAGCCCGGTAATGCTGACGGAAGGATAAATAATGATAGCCTTACACTGAGATCAGTTTCTGCAACAAAGCCATCAATACCCACAAATGTCAGAGTTCAGCCCGATCCAAACGGAGAAAATGATCTTATAATATCATGGTCTAAGGTTGACGATGAAGGGGTTTCTGGTTATCTAATCTTTCGAGATGATCAAACCGACTATATTGGGAATGTCATAGGCTCAGATAAAACTTCTTTTACAGATAGAGACTTGCCTCCTGGGGTTTATACATACACGGTTAGATCATACAAAACATTGTCTTTAAGGTCTGATTCATCTCAATCAGTTACAGCAAATGCACCGAAAGATACAAAAGCGCCTATTCCACCGATAATTGATCCAGAGCCAAAAGCCACCAGCAAGGGCATTGAAATAAAATGGGAGCTAAGTCCTTCCGGTGATGTAGTTAAATATATCATATATCGTGGTCTGTCAGAAAGTTCTGCAACCAAAATCGGTGAGGTTGACGCAACCGAAAACTCTTATATAGACAAAACCCCACCCGAATCTGGAAGCTATTTATATGTTGTTTCTGCTGTTGACGAAGCCGGTAATGAAGGAAAATCTTTGCCTACACAATCTCGCTATGTTATTTCTGGTGATAAACCACAGCCTAATCCATTTACTCCGCTCTCAAATGATCCAAGATTTAATCAGATCATATTCCCTATAACAATGATTAAAGATGGTGAAGGTGCTTTTTCAATTAAAATATTTGATCTCAATGGTAGTCTTGTTTTTGAAACCGAAGCACCCGAAGGCTCAAAAGAAATCAAATGGGATGGAAAAGATTCAGAAGGTAGAATTGTTGATAGCGGTGTTTATATTTATCAAGCAAACATTGGTAATAAAAATAAAATAGGATCAATTGTAATAGCAAAATAGTTTAATGAGCGGTTCGCTGAATCGCTCATTATTAGATTAATTAGAAATTCATCTCATCTCTTGCTAACATGCTATTTTCCAAATCTAAAATCTTACCAAAACTTCCTAATCGCAAAGCACTTATATCTCTTGCTGAACTCTCGGCAAGAGAAAACGTAAAATTATATCTTGTTGGCGGAACTATTCGAGACCTAATTTTAGAAAGACCTATCGTCGATCTGGATTTCTCTCTACCTGTTGATGCGATAGAATTTGCAAAAAACTTTGCAAAAGAAATTGGCGTAAAATTCATTGCGCTTGATGAAGAGCAGAAAACTGCAAGACTGATATTTCGTGGTGGAAGCCTATACATGGATTTTTCAAGCATAAGGGGAAATGATATAATTGAAGATCTTCTTGCAAGAGATTTGACCATAAATTCAATGGCAATTGATTTTAATAAATTGATGCAAACAGACTCCATTGAACTTATCGATCCCTATAATGCCATTGATGATCTTTATAGTGGGCTTATTAGAATACCATCTGCGCAAACAATCCTTAATGACCCGCTTCGTATGCTCAGAGCATATAGATTTTCCGCAACACTTGGATTTTCTCTTTATGAGGATTCAGTTAATCTTATAACTGATTATGCGGAATTATTAAAGATATCCTCAGTAGAACGTGTCAGAGATGAATTATACAAAATATTTGATATAGGCAATTGTGCAAAATTCATAAGGGCAATGGATAAGACCAAACTACTGGAGCAAATATTTCCTGAGATAATCCAGATGAAAGGGATGATACAAAATGATTACCATCATCTTGATGTATGGGGTCATTCATTGCTTGCATTAGAATTTTTTGAAAGCAATGCTATCCCAAATTCCTTAATTAGGTATGAATCCAAAATTAATAGCTATTTAGATTTTGAAATTGTGAAAGGGCGCACTAGAAGATCGCTATTAAAATTGGCAATTATGCTTCATGATGTAGGCAAACCATTGACAAGGTCAGTGGATAAAAATGGCAGGATTAGATTTTTTGACCATCACAAAAAAGGTGCTGAGATAGCATTACAGATTGGAAATCGGTTAAAGTTTGCAAATAGAGAAACGCAATCCCTAAGCAATATTGTAGAAAATCACATGTATCCATTGTTCTTATGCTCTCAGAAAAATATTTTACGGCGGGAAAAGACAAGAAATATCCTTAATTTCATTAAAAAAATGGGTTCAGATTGTTTGGCAGTTTTAATTATTGCTTTTGCAGACTTAAATGCAACTCAGGGAATTAAACGGAGTGATGATGATTTAAAAAATCTAAATGAGTTGATTAGCGAGATAGCAGATACATATTTTCACCAATTGGATTCTCCTATAGGACAACTAATAAACGGAGACGAACTCATCAATAGATTTGGTATGTCACAGGGCGTTGCGATTGGGAAAATGCTTGCTTTGCTAAAAGAAGCACAAATTAACGGTGTAATTAATGATCATAGGCAAGCTATGAATTTTGTAAGGGATATTCTCGATAAGTCAAATAGAACTATAAGCCTTCCATAAATTTTACTTCCACCACAAAAATTATGAGATTGACATTGATATTGCGTTATGTTATACTGCCAAATATAAAATTTATTTGGTGATAATGAAATTTTGATATAGTATCAGGAGGACTATAATGGCAATCTCAATAATCTTGCTCTCAATTTTCCTGCTAGGTATGATTATCATTGGGATATGGGGAATGAGAAAGACATTCAACTTGGGTGATTTCTTTTTGGGTGGAAGAACCATAGGTCCTTGGATGTCAGCCTTTGCTTATGGAACCTCGTATTTTTCTGCGGTTCTTTTCATTGGTTTTGCTGGAAAACTCGGTTGGGGATTTGGGCTAAATGTTCTATGGATAGCTTTGGGAAATGCTGTCTTTGGTGCATTATTGGCTTGGCTCGTTTTGGGAAGAAGAACCAGACGCATGACACAAAATCTCGATGTAATGACAATGCCTGAGTTCTTACAGGAGAGATTCGGGGCAAAATATTTAAAGATAATAACAACAGTTATAATCTTTATTTTTCTTTTGCCTTATTCTGCTTCGGTTTTTAAGGGATTAGGTCATCTTTTTGAGGCAAATTTTAATATTCCCTATGACTATGCTTTACTTTTAATGATTGCTATAACTGGTATTTATCTCATACTTGGTGGATACTTTGCGATAACGCTTACAGATTTCATTCAGGGAATAATAATGATCTTTGGCGCAATTGCTATGGTTAGCATATTGACTGGTAATGCAGGAGGACTCGGAACAGCGATTGCCACTGCTTCGGAAAATTATTCTCAGCATGTTCCACCTGATAAAAGACCAAGCATATTGCTTTTGATTTCACTTGTGTTTATGACATCATTTGGAACATGGGGCTTACCTCAAATGGTGCAAAAGTTCTATGCGGTCAAAGATGAGCGAGTTATAAAAAAAGCGGCTATTGCTACCGCAATATTCGCTATTATAATATCCTTCTGTGCATATTTTTCTGGTGCTTTGACTCATGTATTTTTTGAAAAACCAATATTAGACGAAGCGGGGAAAGCAGATTTTGATAGGCTGATCCCAGAATTATTGACAACACAATTACCATCTGCGCTTATGGCATTAATCTTGTTACTCGTTCTTTCTGCCTCAATGTCAACACTTTCATCTTTGGTTCTTGTATCTGCCTCATCAATCGCAATTGATATGTATAAAGGACATATAAATCCCAATGTTTCCGCTAAAAATTCCTTGATACTTATGCGTGTTCTAAGTGGGGTATTCATTATAATTTCATATTTTATTGCGAGATATAAGATCGCTATAATTGTAACTCTGATGTCACTTTCATGGGGGGCAGTTGCAGGATCGTTTATGGCTGTTTATTTTTATGGACTTTATTGGAAAAGAGCAACAAAAATTGGTGCATGGGCTGGTGTTTTGAGTGGTCTATTAGTCGTAATCATATCTTTTCTGGTTCTCGGGTTATCAGGATATGACAAAAACGCCCCGATCATTGCCTCGATAGCGATGATTGTTCCTTTCATTATTATTCCAATCGTTAGTTCGTTTACACAACCACCTGATAATGCTATTGTAAATAAAGCCTTTGATAGTATATAATGAAAATATATAGATTTTAAGGGCGAAATATTTGCTTGTATATTAAGATATTCTTTTGTATTATCTTGAATATAAGTAATTATTTCGCCTTTTTTATTGGAACAAATTTATTTATTTAATAATCAAAGGGAATGGAGGAATATATGCGCGGTGTTGTTTTATTAGGAGATAGAGAATGTTGTGTTAAGGATTTGCCTGACCCTGAGCCAAAAGCGGGGGAAGTTAGGGTCAAGATGATGGCTACAGGTATTTGTGGCAGTGACCTTCATCTTTATCGCATGAATAAAGAGCAGGCAAAAAGTCGTGGTGATAGGGTTCCCGGACATGAGCCATGTGGTATAATTGATATGATCGGTCATGGCGTTAAAAAAGTAAAAGAAGGTGATCGGGTAACCGTATATCATTATCTAGGTTGTGGGCATTGTGATCAATGTGCCTCGGGAAACCTTATGTGGTGCAGAGAAGCAAGGGGGTATGGCGGTCCTGTCGATGGCTCACATGCGGATTATGTTATTGCAGATGAAAGAAATTGTGTTCCCATACCCGATTCAGTCAGCTTTATTGACGGTGCATTTATTGCTTGTCCCGGTGGAACTGCTTTTTCTTCTATGAAAAAGCTTGATGTCAAAGCTGGTAATACCGTTGCAGTATTTGGACTTGGTCCCGTTGGTCTCAGTGGTGTTGCTATTGCAAAAGCGATGGGTGGGAAAGTAATCGGAATAGATATATTAGACCTAAGACTTGATCTTGCAAAATCAATAGGGGCAGATGAAATAGTAAACGCAAAAAACGATAATCCTGTTGATGCAATACGTAATTTTACAAATGGCAAAGGTGCTATGTTGGCATTTGAGGCTTCAGGAAGCACTAAAGGAAGGACTGATATTATACATTCTTTGAGTCGTGGCGGAAAAGCTGTCTTTGTAGGAGTCGGAAGTAATGAGAATGTCATAAATCCCTCTCAAATAATAGGATCGCAATTGACATTAATGGGGTCTTTTGTTTTGCCTCTATGGTTGACATGGGAAATGGTTGGTTTTGTTAATAGCCAAAAAGTCTCTTTTGAAAAAGCTGTTACTCATAGATTCTCCATTGACGATGCCCCGTTAGCATATAAAATATTTGATGAAGGTCAAACAGGAAAGGCTGTTTTTGAATGGAATTAACTAAAGTTTCCATATTTTTACACCGATGATCTTAATAGACGAATGATTTTAAATGGAAAAAACAAGGTAAATAAATATGGATGACAATAAAAATGGAAATAATAGAATATTAATAGTTGACGATCAGGAAGAGATACACGAGGATTTTGAGGAAATGCTCAAACCATCTTCAAAAATCTCTTTGACTGATAGTTTGGCATTGGCTTTCGGTTCTGCGGCAGAAGATACAGGTTTTCTTCCCAATTTTGAGCTTATCCATGCTCGAAGCGGTCAAGAAGCTTTCGATATTGTTCAAAAATCGCTTGAAAATGAGAAGCCTATTGCTGTTATATACATGGATGTCAGAATGCCCCCTGGCTGGGATGGCATCAAAACAACCCAAAAAATAAGAGAAATTGATAAGGATGTTGAAGTTGTTATAATGACCGCCTATAACAATAAACCTTTGTCAGAAATAATCCGAAATATTGATCTTCTTCACAAGCTATTATATATTAGAAAACCTTTTGCTCGTGAAGAAGTTCAACAAATTACAATATCTCTTGTTGAAAAATGGAATGTTGAAAAAGAGCTGGCAGAAAAAAATTTACAACTCCAATTAAATGAACAATTGCTCAAAGAAGAATTAAAAGACGCATTAGCCAATATGCTTAAAGGCTTCCTTCCTATATGCGCACAATGTAAAAGCATACGTGATGATGATAACAATTGGAATCAGATTGATGCCTACATACAGAAACATACTGGAACAAAGTTCACCTATAGCATCTGTCCTCACTGTGCAGAAAAACTCTATCCTGAGATATATGAAGCCCCTAAGGAAGTTTTAAATGCTCAAAAAGATAAAGAATGATAATTACCAGTCTTTTCTGCCTACATAAAGTTTACGATTTTCTAATGGCAACTTAACTCTTGCCCCACCTTGTCTTTGAGATTCAATGAAACCCAAGATCATCTCTTGGCTTCTACATGCAAGGCGAATATTACCAAGTGTCTCTCTATCATTATCAATGGCATCAACAATATCTTCTATACATTTGACTGTCCCACTTACGATCTCTTGCTCTGGAAACGGAACTTGCTCAATTATGTTCCATTGTCCTTGTGCTTTCCATAGTTGCGCACCGATACCATTATTTAAAGTGCGTGTCCTGCCTCTTGAGCCGATTACCTCGAATTCATAAGCCCCGCCAGCAACTATATATCCATGAACGCCATTCTTAAACTTCACATATCCACAGGTAATTCCCGGGTCTGTATAGAGATTATCGCCATCCCATTCATCTTCATTTATATTAACTGTTCCCTGAACACACTCTATTTCGGGGTCACCAGCAAGAAACATTACCATATCTGATGTGTGTGTATGTGTCCATTGTGCAGACCCTGAACCACATTCAGCAATTACACATTGAATATCACCTATCTCTTTATTTTGGATGAGTTCTCGCAAGTTGTGATATAATTTTGCATAACGCCTTTGTGTTCCATAATTAAATTTGACATTATGTTTTTCACATGCAGAAAGCATAGCATCTGCTTCTTCCATAGAACAACATAAGGGTTTTTCACAATATATGCCCTTAACGCCATGTTCTGCTGCAAAAACGGTCATCTCTGCATGTGGTCCCGGGCGTGTAGCTATGCTAACTATATCGGGCTTTTCTTTCTCGATCATCTCTTTATAATCGGTATATCCGTTAGGAACATTATAGCGTTTTTGGGTGCTTTCGACTTTCTCCATAAACGCATCGGATACAGCAACAAGCTCAGTTCTATCAACTGCTTTATATCCTGCAGCATGTGAATATGGAAGCCAAAGATCACTATTTGGATGATCTTTTACTTCGTCATCAATCGTTGTTCCCATTCTGCCGCAACCAATTAAACAGACTTTGTAAGTTTTTGCCATTTTATAATCCCCTTTTTGATGTAATTAGATTAGAAAACTATATAATATCATTTTCCAAAAATTATTGTGCATTAGCACTGGCAACAAGTTGCCAGTGGCACAAATTTTCAGGGCTATTAATGCACTATAAAATATGGAAATTGGTATAAGAACTATTTTTTGTTTATTAATTTCTTATAGGCGTCCATGCTCATACCTTCACTGATATTGGTTATACCCTCTTTATCTACCACATCAATAAACTTGTTTATTATATCTAAGCGTTTCGGATCGTTTTCAGATAAATTTGATATTCTTACATATTGTATTGGTAGTCTAGCTACTAGAACCCTTGCAAGTATATCATCATTATCTGCCATTTTTTCCGCTTTATCAAAAAGTTCCTCTGCGAGACTTATATTATCTTCACTAAGGTAGCCTATTTTGGGATTTGCCCAGATATTCATGTGAAGGCTTTTATCACACATGACATTACCATGTAAAATATTGATATATTCCCTTATAGGTGAAGCAGATTTGCCATAATAACCTTCGAGAAATTCGTCAATGGCTGTATCTGTATCATAATTGGGATTCCAAAGCAGTTTGGCAAGGACATAAGCCCTCAATTCTGCAAATTCGCCTTTACCTCCACCAGAATAATTACCTTCCTCAAATATACCCTTTACGCCATGATTGATGAAAAATTGAATATTTGGTTTTAAGACATAAAGATTCGGAAATGGCAATAAATAATGGCTGAAATCAGTAACATAATCCCAAATATAAAGCCTATCAGAGATTTCTGACCAACCTTCAATATCTGCTTTGAAAGAGGCATTGACCTCACATTCATCAAGCAGATGAGAGAAACAACACTCTATACTACAAAGCCTTACTATTACGTTTTTTCTTGGTTTTATTGTCTTTGGAGGCTTTCTGGTATATTGATATGCAAGAGTATCAATAGCCTTATAATCTTTTTCTATCGCTTCTGCAACCTGATTCACAAACCATAGCATAGTTCCGCTGTGGCTACCTTCTGCATCATCAATTGCTTTACATTTTGAGCATTGACAAGGGTTATACCAGTCATTTTGTGAGACAGAGAAAATGTTGGCTTCGGGAGATTCTTTTATCCATTGTCTTACTTTTTCTATTGCAGTTTTTAGAACATAAGGATTTGTTAAACATAATTGAGTGTGTTCAGATATACGCTTTCCATCAATCTCTGAGAAATATTCTGGATGTTCTGCAAAATGATCTTTTGGTGAAAGTATCGCATCAAAAGTGTGGACAAAGTGTGAATAAGTTATTTTACCACCTTGATCTTTTGTCAATCGTGCAGTTGTACTATTCATTTTATTTCTTGCACACCAATCACCGTCAAATGCGTCTGTATAAAAAGGCTCTCTATACTCTAATTCTGGGATCTCTGTTTTATTGATCTGTCTTAACTCAATGCGATCTTTCTTTGGGATTCTGCTAACATTTGAGGTAAACCATCTGCAATTAAGATAGTCTTCAAGGAATGTATAGACTCCATACATTGTGCCTCTAAGTTTTCCACCAGCAATTATCAGTTTATTACCAAATGTGCGTATGGCGAAGCCCTCGTTTAGTTTATCAAAATCTATGTCTATCCCAAGTTTACTAAGATGATCGTTTTCCCCGATTATGATTTCATAATCACTTGGTGGTGTTTTGTCAGAAACAATGGGGATTTCTACTCCTGAAATTTCCCTTAAAAACATTTGTAGCTCATTTGCACTATGTTTTTCTGATGGTGATGCGTTTTCACCAATAATTATCTTATAACAACTCTTGCAGTTCTCTACGATTATCATAATAAGCACCTCTTTAGGTTCTAATTACCCAATTACAGATTCATCCAATAATGCCTTTAAATGATTTCAACATAAGATAACAAAACATACATCAAGCGTCAAGTAAGAATTTCGAAGGAAATCTAAAAAGGATTGACTTAATTAAATTTTGCATGTTAATATTAATTGGAATTTAACACAACATATAGGAGATTTTTAATATGCTTAAGGTTGGTATAGCTGGTGTGCCAAGTCAGGATATATTGGAACGATATATAGATAATTCTGATATAATTGACCTTGACATGCCAATAGATGGTGTAGATTACTTTGATATTATAGAAAAATTTGCACCGAAAATATACTGTGCTACGCTTAAAACTGTATTTGTCAATGCAATGACATTGAAACTTGATGTTATAATAGCTGATGTTGGGGAAGGCAAATGCGATGGTATGAGATTTATAGCAGAAACTTTGCATTATTTATTGCCTAATACTCAGATTATAACTACTCGCAATCATAATGCGAAGCCACAAGGTAATCCAATATCAATCTCTGATTTACCATTAAAAGAAAAGATGAATAGGATTGTCGACACCATTATAAAAAGAAATGTTGACAGGGAAGTTAATTCATGTAAACCAACAGCAGGATTTTGGGGTGTTCCTCCAAGAGACTTTTCAATACTTGACCTTTTTCCAAATACAACACATATATACGGCTGGGCTAGGTGCATGGAAAATAAAGCCCCTGATAATATGGAAATAGAAATGTTTATTGACGAGGGAATACCAATTGTATTCTTTGCACAATCGTTTTGTCAAAAAACAGTATTGGCGAAGTATCTGGCAAATAAATATAACGGATTGTTTGTTGATGCAGACGCACTATTAGATGATAGCACAAGAGCAAAGCTAATTGCATTTCTAACATTAAGAGGCGCAATAGGCAAAAATAGAAGCTAATACTTAACCGAATTGGCTTTTTGGGAACAAAGCGCAGCTAAAACGAATTAAGCAAATGGACGCTAACTTAGTTCGCAATATGTGAAGCGAAAAGTTAAGAATATAAAGCTATTGTTTATATGACCATTAATTGCATTTTTGACGAGAAACTCATATATTATGCCATAAATGCGCAATTAATTTGGGGAAATGGTATTATATATCATTTTAAGGACTTAATATTTGCCCAACATACAGGTAATTTGTCATCTGTAGGCGCAACAGCAAGCCCTGACGCCTTAAAATTTTTCTCTACTTCTGCTTTGGTTAAAGCTTTCTTGTAAAATAATAACTCATCGATCATACCATCAAAGAAGTTTGCAGAAGCCCATTTATGCGCTCCAATAGAAATGCCAACCTCTCCTCCTGACCAAGCAAATTTTGCCTTTAGGGATTTCTCAAGATTTCCATTTAGATAGATTTTAGCCTCTGAAGTATCATGTGTAACCGCCACGTTATACCATTCCTTTGCAGAAAGCACCTTAGCAGGATTAATGGCATACCATGCTCCCCCATCGCTCCAATGAAATGCTAGATTTGAACCAAAGTCACCTCTCTCATCATTTCTTATGACTACTTGACCTGTATTGTCAACTAATTCAAATCGAGATGTTGCGCCAAAATCCTTATTGCTGTTAACCCAAAATTGAAACGAGAATTGTTCAGGCTTTATGGAAGGATCATCAGGAACTTCTACATAACCACCTGCAAATAATAAGGCTTGTTTGACTTTACCGTTCACTACTTCAACTTGGTTGACGATATTTCCGTTATTTTTCCCGATAACATCTTTGACAGTTTTACCGTCTATGTCAGCCTTATCAAATGTCCAGTAACTAACCAACCCATCAGTAACAATCTGAGATTCTGCCAAATTAGCATACATAAAAGCAGTTAAGGTAAACATGAAAACTACAGTTAAGATTTTTTTGAACATTTTGACCCCCTTTTTTGTAAATCAGCCTTCATCACGATTCCATGAACCGCCAGCAAGAAATCCACCATCAATAGTGAAGTTTTGACCTGTAATATATGATGATGCGTTAGAAGACAAAAGAATTGCCATTCCAACAAGCTCATCAGGATTGCCAAGTCTGCGTAAAGGGATACGATTTTTTAGCCACTGATATTTCTTTTCATCATTTAGTAAGGGCTTTGTCAATGGTGTAATGATAAATCCCGGTGTTATGCTATTAACCTGAATATTGTCATCAGCCCATTCTATAGCCATAACTTTTGTTAACTGACCAACCCCGCCCTTAGTTAAGCCATAGACAGAAACAGTATCTAAACCATAAAACATATTGATAGACCCGATATGGACGATTTTTCCCCCGCCATGAGAACGCATTATTGGATAAACCGCTTGGCTTAAAAAATAAACGCTTTTTAGATTGACAGACACAATTGTATCGAAGTCGTCTTCTGTAACTTCGTTGATAGGTTTCCTTCGATTTGTTGCAGAGCAGTTAATTAATATATCTATTCTTCCTAAAGCCTTGTGTGCATTTGCAATTAAACGCTGACAAGAATCAATATTCACTAAATCAGCACATAAAGGAATGGATTTTCCACCAAAATCCCCAATCATAGAGCAAGTTTCACTTATGCGATCCTGATTTCGTCCATGAACTGCTACTACCGCCCCTGCTTCTGCAAGACCAATAGCAAGCCTTTGTCCTATTCCGCTTGATGATCCTGTAACGAGTGCTGTTTTACCTTCTAGCGAGAATAACCTTTGTAATATTGGCATTCTATCATTCATAAATTTTTTCCTAATAGAACTGATCCCCAAAGGGAGATTTAGAGGGATTTACACAAAAATTATAAACTATATCTTTTCATTAATTCTTTGAGATTTTCACCGAGAATCTTTCTCTTATCAACTTCAGAAATCTTTGCATACATGATTTGAGCCATGCCCCATGCAATAGGAAGATCCGTCAAATCCGAACCGAAAAGGATACGATCTGCCCCATATTGCTGAACGAATAATTCCGTCTGTTCCCAGCCAATCAACGGACAGGTGCATATAAACAGATTATCAACCTTCTTGGTAACATCAACATAAGCAAGCGTTGTATGCCCTGTGAAATAGCAGGCATCAGGATATGTCTTGCAGAGCCTTTCAATTTGTGCAGGCGACCCCCAGTTGTGATTCAAGATAAATTGCTTGTGATTGCTGGCAAATTCACAGGCAATATCTATAAGCCAACCTTCCGATGGATAGCCATGATAATCATTGATTAGCTTTATGCCTTTCATGCCCATTGCAAGACCCCGTTCCATCTCTTGACGAACAATTCTTTCACCATGATTAAGATTCAAGAGAGTAAATCCTATAAACCTATCTGGATACTGCTTGATAACCTTTGCGACCTCGTCATTTCCGTAGGTTTCATCACTAAATACGCCTTCAAGGCTAAAAACACAACAGGTTTGAACTCCAAATTTATCCATCTCTTTTACAAGGTCATCGGCAGTATCATGAACGACATGATGAGGAGAACACCAACCAATATGCCCATGACAATCATGGAATTTTTCATCTCTCAAAGATAATCTTTCCCTAACGGCTTTATGAAGTGAATCTATCGGTTCAGATAGGCTAACTTGATCGCTGACGAATTTGATATTTTTGTTCCATGAAAGAAGTTTTTTCATGTTTCCGCCAGCTATAAGCGATATTTCCTCATCAGAAATATCAGAGTAGTTTAACTGCATTATAGGAACTCCTGGCGTCCTTTCTGGGAGTTGTGAACCCCAAACTAAACGTTCTGCGCCCCATTCCTTGCATATAAACTCAATTCTATGATGAAGCCACCATGACGATAGATCAAATTTGAGATTAGGACATGCCTCAAGTGCGGAATATCCTGCGCGCTGACTTTTGTATGTGCGATCTTCTGTTATAATAATGGGCAGATTAGGAAATTTCTTGCATATCCTAACAACGTTTGCCCAATCAGTCGCATCCATACTTCTAGCACGATAATTTAATGGACAAAGGAAAACTGGAACTTGATGTTCTTCTAAAACTTCAAGCAGGCTATCAATACCCCATTCAGTCAATCTTATATCAAATTGACCATAAAAGAGATACAATGCGCCAACGCCAAATTCCTCCATCTGCGCAACAAGCTCTTTTGGTGCAGGCAATTCCTTGCTATGCGGCATTAATCCAGCCCATGCGGGATGGAGTCTTGGATAATTTTTTGTTCGTTCTATTATTCGTTGATTGCCTGCCATTGGATTAGTTTCTCTTGATAGAACATCAATGACAAGTGCCTCATGGATGCCGAAATGATCCATTGCGGATATTATTTCATCGGCAGTTTCAGGTTGTCCATCGGGCTTATGAACGTAACGACCAAGATAACAACACGCATCAAAATATTTTATGGTATTCATATAAATACTCCATTATAGAACGCTGATATAGCGGATTAGTCGGATTGGGACGGATAAAAAGCGAAATGTGTAATATATGAAAATTAAAAAAAGTAAAACTCATTACGTTTTATATATTACAAAAAATCAGCAAAAATCCGCTAAATCCGTTTAATCAGCGTTCTATTTTTTAAATCAAAAAGTCTTATATATTACATTGACTCCGGTGCGGAAATACCCAAAATAGCCAGACCATTTTGCAGAACAATTCTAACACAACTCACAAGGAAAATCCTTGCATTCGTTAAAGCGATATTTTCATTATCCAATACCTTGCATTTATTATAAAAAGCGTGGAACGTTGATGCCAAATCCTGCAAATATCGTGTTATCGTGTGTGGAGCATAGTTTATTGCGCTTTCGTGGACGGTATCGGGGAATTCTGCCAGCTTTTTTATCAACTCATGCTCTTCGGATTCTTTTAGCAAGGAAACGTCAATTTTGTCATCATCTAATATGGCAATGCCTTTTTCATCTTTTTGTTTGAATATACTGCAAATCCTTGCGTGTGCATATTGAACATAAAAGACAGGGTTGGATTCAGCCTGCTGAACAGCCAAATCCATATCAAAATCAAGGTGCGCAGTTATTGAACGCATAAGAAAGAAAAATCTTGCAACATCAACCGCAAATTTCCTTCCTACTTGTTCTGAAAGCTCATCGATTAATTGTTTGAGCGAAACAAACTGTCCCGCCCTTTTGGACATCCTGACCGCTTCACCGCCACGAAGTAAGTTTACTTGTTGAACAATGAGTATTTCCAACCAATCAGAAGGCATACCAAGAGCCTGCATACCAGCTTTCATGCGTGCTATATATCCATGATGATCAGGTCCCCATAGGTCAATAACTTTCTGGAAGCCTCTTTGGGCTTTATCAAGATGATAGCCCAAATCAGGCACTATATAGGTTACATCACCATTGCTTTTTATTATAACTCGGTCTTTGTCATCACCAAAATCCGTTGATTTAAACCAAACTGCGCCATCTTGCTTATATGAATATCCTTTTTCATCAAGAGCTTTGAGAACCTCGTCTATTTTTCCAGAATCCCTGACAGCCTTTTCGCTTGCCCAGACATCAAACTCAACGCCAAATTCCTTTAAGTCTTGATTTTGCCCATCTAGTATTTTCTTTAATCCTAGTGTCTTGAATGATTCTAATCGTTCAGTCTCAGGCATGTTCACAAACTTATTACCATATTCATCTAAAATTTCCTGTGCAAGGTCTTTTACGTAATCACCATGATAGCCATCTTCTGGAAATTCTATATCCTGACCTAGTAATTGGAAATACCTTGCATTTATTGATCTTGCAAACGTATAGACTTGAACGCCTGCATCATTAACATAAAATTCCCTTTCCACATTATAGCCTATTGCTTTGAGAAGATTGACAATTGAGTCGCCAACAGAAGCTGCCCTTGCACTAACGACATTAAGCGGACCCACAGGATTTGCGCTTACAAACTCAACCTGAACTTTTTCGTCTTTTCCATGATTGGTTTCACCATATTTGTCAGCTTTTGCTTTTATAATGTATAATGTATCATAAAGCCAGCTTTTATTAAGAAAAAAATTGATGAAACCGGGTCCGGCTATCTCTATATGATCTATCAGATCGTTTTTTTCAATACATCGTATTATAATTTCAGCGATCTGACGTGGCGCCATCTTTGCCTGTTTTGAGAGCATCATCGGAAGTGATATAGACAAATCGCCATGCTCTTTGGAATCTGATTTTTGAATGATAAAGTCTGGAATATCAACTTCCTTAATTTGTTTTTCATCAATCGCCTTATTAACTGATTTTATGATTAGATTTTTTAGGTCTTCTCTTATAGAAGCCAAAGGATTATCTTTTATCTGTAACATGATTTATAACTCCCACTAGCAGAAACATCATTATTGATCTTTTTTATACTCAACTATGGTTCTTGGGGCATCTCCCCAAAGTCTTTCTAAACTATAGAATTCACGAGCATCTTTCAAAAATATATGAACTATAACATCAATATAATCCAAAAGTAACCATGTTGATCTTCTCTCGCCCTCGCGATGCCAGATTTTTATTCCTTTTTCGTCAAGTTTATCTTCAATATTACGGGCAATACCGTCGACATGTGTGTCTGATGTTCCACTACATATAACAAAATAATCTGCGAATGATGACAACCCTTTAAGGTCAAGTATAACAACATCCAGCGCCCTTCTATCAAGTGCTGAATTAGCTGCGATCTCTGCAATTTCCTTCCCTATTAATTCCAATAGCAATACCTCCTTTAAGTTATTTTCTTTAGAGCTATAGCGGTTTCGTTCCATGCTTCTATACTGTCAAGATGAAGCATAATTTCCTTTTCTAATACAAAAATAAGTTTTATTTTCATTGCGATAAGCAATGCTTTATCAAGTTCTCCATGAAAGGCAAGGTCTCTAATCATTTCAACACCATCATAATCACGATTTGGTTCTGCTGAGTCAGACAGATACAATATTTTATCTAGTATAGACATATTTTTTGAGCCAGTGCTATGAATTTCTATGGCATGTAAAATATCATCATCAATAATGCTAAACTCATTTTTTACTATATATGACGCAACAATACCATGCAAAAGCCCCGGTTGTTCTGCTTGAATTGAGTCTATTTTAATGTTTCTACTTTTTGCATAGACAAGCAATTCTTTTTTATCCATACCTTTGGCAACGTCATGCAGAATTCCAGCCAAATAGGCTTTTTCTTCATCTGCTTTGTATAGCCTAGCTAAATTTTCTGCCATTTCTCCTGTTGCTATTGAATGGCGATATAATTTCGGTGTTAGCTTTTCTATTAGTTTCTGCTTGATCTCATTCTTCGTCATCTATTGTTATTGCTTCCTCTGGCGCTGGTTCACTTATAGCATATTTCTCATCTAGCCAATTCCCAAGATCAATTAGTTTACATTTTTTTGAACAAAATGGAAAACTTGGTGGTAATTTCTTTTTATCATCAAACTTTACTTCTTTTTCACATATAGGGCATTTAATTTTCTTTATCATATCTGTATAGTCCGTTTTGGTATATATATTCTTCAACTTTTGGATGCACTAAATATTTTATAGACATACCATTTTTTATACGTTTTCTAATATCGCTTGAAGATATATCAATATTGGTTACTTTCATGAATTGAACGTTTTTGAGTATTTTTTGGTCTGCAGATGCTGGATCATATTTTGGTCTATTTATGGCGATAAAATTACATATAGTAATTAATTCGTCGATGTGATACCATGATGGCATATCAATAATAGCGTCTGTTCCAACGATCCAGCTTATTTCTGTATCATTGCCATATATTTGTTTAAGTTCTTTGACAGTCACTATTGTATATGATCTTCCGGGTCTATCAAGCTCAATTTTTGACACTTCAAAATGTGGATTATCTTCTATTGCAAGTGAAGTCATAATATATCGATCCTTAGCATCTGCTATTTCATTGCAATTTTTATGTGGAGGTCTTGCACTCGGTATGAAAAGAACTTTGTCAAAACCAAGCTGATCGAATACCTCTTCTGCGCATATTAGATGCGCTATGTGTGGAGGGTTGAATGTCCCTCCCATAACAACCAACCTCAATATAAAGTCCTTTATTTACATAATTTCAAAAGAGCAAAAAAAGTATAGGGATCAACAATTATAGCATTTGGCTCAATTTTTTTGAGATGCTCTTTAACCTCAACATGCCAAGAAGGTGTTTTCAATATATCACGAAAAATGAGAAATTGAGGCATATCACCTTCAAAGCGTGAATAGATAGTTTTGGCAACGTCCTCTGGTCTGCCATCAAGATCAAGGTTCATCCTGATAAACGGCATCCCTTCAAAGACACCTTGTTTTTCTATTTTTTGAGCAACTATACCATCAGGTGAAAAATCCCTATAGATTCTCATACCATCTTCATTCAATCCATCTGCATATCCATCAATTATAAATCCTGTAATGCTTATATCCCATTGCTCGTAATACTTTTTACAATGGTTTTTCCATACTTCTAAACCAGAAGGCAGATTAGAGAAAGGTCTTGGTTCTTGAAGCATACCGGGATTTATATAACCTGCACCAGAATCACCAGCGATAAAGCAATCATTTGCGGTCATGGTCTTGCGTGTATATGCCATTGCCATAGGTGAACGATCTGCCAAATTGGGATTAAAAGCCCATCCAAGAGGCATCTCACCACGTTTTTGGTCATTCCATATATGCGGAATCTGTGAATAAAGCCATGCTGACGAATCATAATCGCCTATATAAAATGTTATAAAACGCTTTTTGATAACTTTACCATCAGAATCGATCAAGTTTTTTTCTTTAAGCGACTCTAATGTCGGTTTCGGATTTTGTGGATAATAAGATTCAAGCGGGTAATGCTGATAAAATGAGGCATTTGCCATAGCACCAATCCCAAGAGCATCCGCATCCATATAAGCATTATAGGCGGACAGTATCATTGCATATTGCCATTCAGAAGGCACAGGATCATGTTTCCCACCAGCAACACCATGATTGGTATATTTATAAGCCCAGGGAACAAATCCGCCAGCGTGAATCATGCTTTGCCCTTTTGTCTGCTGATATGCAGAGAGTAATATTGAGCGCAAAACTTTTGCATCTGTTCCTTCGGGTTGATCGTGTTCATCAACAGGGGATTCGTCATCCCAAGGACCAAGATCAAAAAAGAAGGCTTTATTGCTTATAAAATAATCGTGATTTGTAAGAGTGTGATTTTGAACACCTGCGATATTAGGCACTTTTAGCCAATAGGAATCAAGATAATATGCTAATTTGCAGGGATTGCATAAACCCTTGTCAAGATAGTTTTCTTTTGCCCAGATATAAGATTTAGCTTTTGCACTCTTGAGGTCGTTTTTATCTGTAAATATGCTTGTTCCATCTTTATTAAGCAACCATTGAACAGGCTTTATTTTTCCTGATTTGATTAGCTTCGTATATAATGATTCTGGGGCATTATCATATCTTATCGGCAAGAGGTTTTCTATTCCAGCGATAGTAGATGCAACGTTTGATGTCGCAGGAACATTGGGGTCATAGATTACGGCGCCATTGTAAAAGCCCTTAAATTGCTCAAGAAGGTCATCAATTGATGTTATTTCGATCTCTTTTACATTTTCAAGCCATTCACCTTTTGATTTTAGCCAATCCCACCAGAAATTATCTGCTGGCTGTATCGCTTTCAGATAAAGCCTCGCTTTATCACGATTAACAAGCCCTTGTAAAGCTGAAACAAGATGGCAAATATCCCAACATTCCCTTGCTTGCATATCATCATTTATTGGCTGTTGCAAAATCTCATATAAATCAAAAATGCAGATAGAATCCATGAAATCTCCTTTTTTCATTCTATTTATTCAATAAAGCAATATATTTCACTATAAAGTTATAAACAATTTTATCAATTTCTATGTCACTATATATGTCGCTATATAAGATTATTATAATCATCAACAGACAAAATATCAATAGCACAATAGTCAAATTTCTGTTAATAGTGTCAAATTTTCTTCAGTCCGATAGACAGTTTTTCGAATTTTGTTTTTTCATGAGTAGTGACTAATTGCATTTCTAATGATCATATAGAAATCGCATTAAATATGAGATATGGGCATATTTTTTGCTAGTAATTTATTGTTTTCATATAACTAAAAAATCTTCTAATGAGGAGGTAAGAAAGTGCTAATACAGGAATTTTGCCCATATATGCCAAAGGGATACACTGAAATTTCATTCTCTCCTGAGCAAGAAGAAAAAATTTGCAGTCGTGCTTCAGGGGATGTTATGATGAAGCTAGAGCTTGTTAAAATATGTATTGATATGATAGTTAAGCTAGCAAGTTGGTATTCATTAGAGAATGGCACGCCTTTCTCCCAACTCATTCAGATAGGAATTTTCGCAGTTGTAAAAGCCTCCGAGAATTATTGCGATTCTGAAAATATCAGTTTTGTTGATTATTTATGTAATGAAGTTATGAGGGCAATGATAGAGTATTCAGAATCTCACTCATCGCATTTAAGCAAATTTAGAAAAAATTAAACATATTTTCTAGGTTTCCGTTTTACATTGAAATGACAGCTTTTGACCTTGTCATTCCAGCGAAGGTGGAATCCATTGTTTTAGTAATATGTCAAATATAGGAACTTAGAGAGGTTATGTTTTTTTGTTGCATAGGAAATTATGTTTTTGTGGCATAAGAAGACCCTTCACTTCGTTCAGGGGACACTTCGCTGTCATTTTGAGCGAAGCGAAAAATCTTTTTCTAATAGAATCATGGGCTACTACCAAAAGGCTAACTATTTCAACTGCAATAACGCCTCAATATCAACAGTGAATTTAACACCAATAGTATAATGAGGCTTTCCGTCAAGATTATATTCTTTTCCGCTATTGGCAGTAAAATCAACATCAGATTCGGGGCTATATTGCGTATTTAGTGATACTATTGCGGCAGGATTTAACTCTCTTCCTGCCTCAAATGATACTGTCTTTCTTGTATGTTCAAGCCTGCCATCTAAAAGTTCGCCTGATTCCACCAAAAAGCCTTCAATTGGAATTTCTTTATGTGGTGTATTTGACAGGCGAAAAGTCAGATGTGTCTTATTTATTGGTCTTATCTTAAATCCTGCCTCAAAATTTTTATTAAGATTTGCCCTTGCATCCGCTTTGATTATCCCATTGAAAAGCGACACATATCCACCCAGATACGGAAATCCAAGTAGAATAGCAAAATTATCGCTTGGATGAAAATTCAGCATGGCGACTGGTCTTAGATACAAACGATTAGATAACTCCATCGCATAATCATTATCATTAGTATCATAATAATATCTTTCAATCCGACCACCAGCCATAATATTTAGCTGATTGAACAAGTCATAAGAAAGGACAAGGTTTGGAATACATATTGTTCTGCCTTTGGATTTTCCAAATGCTGATAATTCTGCTCCTGAATTTCCTTTTAATGTATACTCAACGCCCAAAATAGACCTGAATTTATCTGTAATAATAAACCGAGAAAGGATTGATGGCGTGATTGTGCTTATAGTTGCGCCATATAATATTTCATTGCCTTCTGACCAAATCGGTAATCGTGAATAGGAAAACGGAATATCAACAAGTATTTTCTTTGACTTATAAATTGGCAGGTCAGTTTCGATTAAGATATGATCCGCAAATTCGTCATAATTACCTTTGCTATCAAGCCATTTTGTATAATTATACTCTATTTGCAAAGGCTTTGGTTCATTAAAGCGAAAATGATCCCTTATAAATACATCATATATCCTGTTGTGCATAGTAAAATCTATTGTTGGAATCGGAAAATCCTCAGTGCATACAGCAGTTGTGAATGTAAATATCAAAAAAAGTATAAACAGGCATGTTTTCATGCTGTTCCCCCCAATTTCGTAATACGTGAAACGTAATAAGCGATATTATGATTTATTTAGCTAAAATCGGTTCATTCTTGGCAGATTCAGATAAAACACGATACATGGCTTCCTGACCGGGCGCAAGCCAATGCCTTATAGTTAATCCATTTGCATCTCTTGTCATTCTAGATGCGCAATATGCACCGCCTTCGTGTTCGTTTCCTGACCAATTCCATGAAAATACCCTTGCATCTTCACCCGCAAAGGTTATGCCAACATTAACGCTTTCTGTTATGCTATTGTTTACGATCATTACATATCTATTTCCATCAATATCAGTAAATTCACCAATCAATATGGGATATTCATTTCTGTCAGGCGATATTTTCGAAATTATGCCATCAGGTTCAAAAACGTTTCCATCTCCATAGGCGTTTGGTGAAAACATAACTTTTGTGCATACAAGCCTATTAAATAGATCACCATATCGCTTATGGAAATCTCTTTGCACTCGGCGAATATCATAATAGGTTTGCGTTTTATCCCAGAGTTCATCAACAGGCGAAAGGCGATAATTATCATGTGGTTCACGCATGTAATAGAAAAACCACAATATACCATTTGCCCCGCAAGCTAGGCTTGTATTAAACTGCCAGCGTATCTCATCATAATTTGGGCATTTATACCTAAAATGTCCAACAGAAAGGATCGTATTCCAAAAAGGGATACCATTTCGTATTGATGCCTCACGATAGAGCCTTAGATTTTGATAATAATTATGCCAACCAGCATCTCCAGGGTTCATCTGCGCATAGCAATCATAGCTGAGTAAGTCCGCATTGCTTTTAGATGAATATTCATCAAGATAGTTTGCCCAAGTGTCTGTTCCAGCGCGCTTTTCAATTCCGGGAAAGAATGGCAATAGATTAGCAAAGGGATGTAATTCAGGGGCGATCTCTTTCTGAACACGATAGCACTCAAAGAATGCTTCTTTCATATCTGCATCAGGTTCATCGCCGACATGGAAACCAAACAAAGCAGGATGTTTCCCAAAATCCTCAACTGCAGAATAAACGCCTTGTGCATAATCAGGCGAAACAAGTTCATCATTAGAGCCTTTTTTTGCATAGCAACGTGGGTCGCAAAGTATGAGTTTCATTCCGTATTCATGCGCCCAGTCAAGCATATTCAATATATGCGTTTTCTGCTTTTCATCTCTTGGGTCATAATTTGGGCTTTGCGGGACAGTAAAGCCTGCATCAGCCCATTCAGCAATTTCCGCTTCGTCCATATATTGACCATGAGCAACAAGATTTGTATAATTCCAAAAGCTAATTGGATAGCGACCAATCCCGAAAGATTGGGTTTTTTCTATAATTGATTTGATATTATCAGGCACTTCTATTGCGGTTGATATGTTTATTGTCAAAAATAAGATTGCTTCTATAATCATTATTTTCGCCTCCTTATTTATCAACGAATGTTATTTACACTTCTGCGCATAAACATAATATGCGCCGATTTCTTTTCCATCTGCATCAGTGAGGAAAGTCTGCATGTCCGTAACGCCTGACTTTAGATTAAAGTTAAATGTAACGCATTTTGCTTGTGGTTCAATAAATTTCGCTTGCTCTTGATCGCCGATTTTAATTTGGGCTTTTTTGAGATCAAGGGCATTACCGCCATGATACCAGTCTGTTATTTCTCCGGGAATACCTTCTGTCATTGCTCTATCTTCTTCTTTAGCCCATCTACGAAGCTCAAACGAATATTCACCGTCCTCTGCAATCTCTATAATCCAGTATCCATTGCACTCAACGCCCTGACGTATCATGCCTTGATTCCATGCGCATTGCTCACCATGCCAATCATGTGTCGTTATTCGTGAGATAGGCTCATGCTCAGAACCAATCACGATAGGGCAATCTTTATCAAATGTTGGCGAAACCAGACTCCACCATTCCTCATAATGCGATCTCATTTCCTGAACTATATCGGGATGCTTTCCCGCAACATTATTTCTCTGTTCAGGATCAATCTGAATATCATAAAGCTCAACACCGTTGATTAGTCTCCAGCGATTCGCCATAACTGCGCTTTTACGCCATTTTATCGGATATTCCACACGTTGGGAATCAGTAACGATAACTCTTTCATCCCAACTGACATTATCATAAATAATCGGCTTGAGGCTTGTTCCGTTGACAT
Organism: uncultured bacterium; assembly: GCA_964564735.1. GTDB lineage: Bacteria > Poribacteria > DTPJ01 > DTPJ01 > DTPJ01 > CAZMCH01. Next base: position 28,173 of record CAZMCH010000008.1, on the reverse strand, counting down.
TTTCCATTGAAGCTTTTAAGCCGCATAGATCAACCAAAGTCGGCAGAACATCAATATTTCCTGACATTTGATCAATATCCTTTCCACCAGAGATATTTCCACCATACCAGCGCATAAAGAAAGGTACTCGGTGTCCGCCATCATATTCCCAGCCCTTCATCCCGCGCATACCTGCGTTATAGCCCTCTTTCACAAAGCCATCTCTATCAAGGCTTGCGCCTTCAGATGAGCCATTATCCGTCATCCATATCAATATCGTGTCATTTTCAATACCGAGTTCGTTGAGTTTCGTCATCAAACGTCCAACATTATCGTCAATACAGGTTATCATTCCATAGAAATTAGCTCGATTATCAGGCACTTTTCCTTTATATTGATTGCTATATGAATCATCAACGTTATATGGCGAGTGTGGCGCATTGGTTGATATATAGCAAAAAAATGGATTATCCTTATTTTTCTCAATAAATTTCATGCCCTCTCGAAACCAAACATCAGTGCAGTATCCTTCAAAAGCGATCGGTTCACCATTAAACATATATGTATCATCAAAATAATCATTGCCCCAGTAATCAGGCGTTTGGCTGACTCCCCCGCCTCCATGATATAATGCGGTCTCAAATCCCCGATCATGCGGTCTGAATGGATAGTTATCGCCGAGATGCCATTTGCCGAACATTCCAGTCCGATAATCATTTGCCTTGAAAACATCCGCAATAGTAACCTCATCTTGACGCAATAGTGATCTTCCCCCGATTGTATGCCATACGCCTGTGCAGTTGCAGTAACGCCCTGTCATTAACCCTGCCCTCGTAGGCGCACAGGTGGGTCCAACATGGAAGTTTGTGAATCTGACGCTTTCGCTGTGAAGCCTGTCTATGTTGGGTGTGCTGATAATTGGATTACCATGACATCCGAGATCGCCATATCCCTGATCGTCTGTGATTACTATTACAACATTTGGTCTGTTATTCGGCACGATGGTCTCCTTTAGCTAATAATCCCCAATTGAAAACATAGAGCCTCAATTATTTCGCCACATAGATCAATATCATCTATTTTGCCTATTTCCTTGATTAACCGTCTTTTGTCAATTGTCCGTATTTGATAGCAAATTACAATAGAATCTTTATCTAACCCGCTATGTCCAGCCTCAATTAAAACTTCATTGGAATAAATTTTTCTATCTGGTTTACGAGATGTTATTGGCAATACGTTAACAACTGGTAAAATCTGGTTTAGCTCTTCTTCACTTATAATGAGAACTGGACGAGTTTTACCTTGCTCGGAACCAATTACGGGATCAAGATTTGCCAAAAATATATGCCACCTATATTCCATCATCACTCCAAGATTCCTGATCAATCACTTTGAAGTCCTCTGATATCTCGCTTAGATCACTCAGAAAAAGCTTGTCTTTCATAGCTTCTCTCATATTATCAATTTTCTTTTTAAAATCTTCTGGTTTTTTCTTAAATATTAAAATTACATCAACTATCTCATTTTCTGGGAAATATTCAGGAACTTTTATCCTTACCTCGTGGTTCTTAGATATTTTTACTGTTTGCTTTATTGCTTCCAACTAATATCACCTCTTTTTATTTTAACTCACACATATCTTTTTGAGCAGTTTATAATTATCCAGAACCTTTCCAGAGCCGAGAACAACACTTTGAAGCGGATTATCTGCAACATAGACTTTTAGGTCAGTTCCATGCTTAATGCGTTTGTTTAATTCCTCTGAAATATGCTTATCTAATCCTCTTAAAAGCGCGCCTCCACCAGTCAGCATAACGCCATTTGAAAATATATCTCCTGCAAGCTCAGGAGAAACTTTGTTTAATGCCCTATCGATAACATCCACAATCGCTTTGATTGGCTCTTGTAGTGCTGAACGAATTTGGTTGTCAGTAACAATCACAGCTTTTGGAATACCAGAAACAAGGTCTTTACCTCTTGCCTTAAAGGTCAATTCTTCATTAAGGGGCATCGCAGAACCAATTTCAATCTTAATATTCTCTGCTTCATAGGGACCAATAACAAGCTTATGTGTATGTCGCATATACTTCATTATTGCTTCGTCCATTTCGTCGCCAGCGACTCTTAATGATTCTTGATATGCTATTGATGATAATGATATTATCGCCGCTTCTGTTGTTCCTCCACCAATATCAACAACCATGCAACCTTCTTTCCCATCGACTGGCAAACCAGCTCCAACTGCTGCTGCCATTGGTTCTTCTATAAGCAAAACTTTTCTTGATCCTGATTGCTTTGCAGAATCTATGACTGCCCGTTTTTCAACCTGTGTAATACCTGATGGTATGCAGACCATAAGTCTTGGATGGAAAATTCCACGATGTTTATTGACTTCATTGATAAAATATGTAATCATTTTTTTTGTTACATCAAAATCCGCAATAACACCATCTTTCATAGGTCTAACCGCCTTTATATTTTCAGGCGTTCTTCCATACATTTGCTTGGCTTTATGACCTACTGCAATAGGCTGATTAGTTCTATTATCTATGGCAACGACAGAAGGCTCATCAAGGACGATACCTTGCCTTTTAGCATAAATAAGCGTGTTAGCTGTTCCCAAATCCATAGCAAGGTCTTGAGAAAATAATCCCAAAAATTTATTGAATAATGGCATTAATACCTCCAATAATTTCGTCATCTATAATTCATCGCCCAAACAATTCCTCCACCTCTTGATTTTGCTATGGAAAGAGCATCTAGGGCGTTATTAACCAACTCATTTTTATCTTTGCTGTTATCAGAAAAGCAAGATACACCGATACTGACAGAAATATCTATATCTCTATTTGACAATATAAACATAGGCTTTCTTATTGACAAACAGACTTCCTCTGCAATTGAATAGGCATGATCTAGTCTAATATCTGGCATAATAACAGCAAACTCATCTGAACCATAACGGGTAACATTAATATTGCTTTTATGATTATTATCAGCTAGAAATTGGGCTATTTGTTTTAATATCTCATTCCCCGTTTTATATCCGATTCTCTCATTATGCCTGCGAAAATTATCTATATCTAAAATCATTAGGGATAAATGTTGTCTTTTTTGCTTTGCAGACTGAAACATTAACTCGATATAATCGCTGAATCCACAGAAGTTCTTTAAACCAGTCAGACCATCGATATTTGTAGAAAGGCTTTCTATCCTTGCCAAAGCTTTTATATGCGCTATTATAATCGCAACATTATCAGCCATTATTGAGATTACTTGCTGATCTCTATGTCTAAACACATCTTCCTTATCATCTATAAGGCATATAAGCCCAATAACCTCGTTTTGTAATATTAGCGGAACTCCCAGAAAAGACCTAACACGTCCCAATGATTCCGATGATGTGAAAACATATGATCCAAAATCATCTTTTCTATTACCCAACAAAAAAGACTTTTTTTCATCAATGACACATCCAGCAAGACCAGATTTATCGGAAAACCTTAATCCCTGCAGATCTTTTCGGCTATTTGACGATACAATACAGAATTCACTTTCATTATCATCAGTTCTAAGGCATATAAAATAGCTCTCACACTCCACAAGCCTTTTGAGTGATTCAAGCGTTAGATGAAGCAAAACATTAAGATCAACAATATTTGTTATCTTACTAACAAAGTTACAAATGAATTCTATATCTGATGATTCTGTATCCAAAAAGTTCTTTATTTTAAGGTTATTTATTATATCTGCAAATTGTTTAGCAAATAGCTTGAGTAGTTTTTGTTCCTTATTTGCAAAAACAAAAGACTTTTTGCTATCTATAGAGATAACACCCTCAAGATTACCGCCTTTATTCAAGATTGGAACAGCAAAAAAGGACTTAATGGACTCATTTTTCGCATAAATTCCCAATAGATCACTATCACGTTCATCAAATCTTGCTAAATCAAAATCCATCTTTGATTCTGCGACTATGCCAATTGGACCTGTTCCATAAGGTATTTTTGCTTTGGCATTTACCTTATCGCTAAGGCTATAAAAACGCCATAGTCTTAACATGCGGTTCTGGTTATCAGCCAGAAAAACAGCAGTCGTATATGCCTCAGTAACATTGCTGACAAGCTCAACTAATCCATTAATATCTGCCTCAATGTTCATTTCATCAATACTTTCAATGCTTTATATAGTCCGAAAATCTACCCCAAAATTGCCTTTGTTTATAAGATCAGAGAATATCATTTAACAAATGTTGTGTCAAGTGCAATTTTCTTGATGTTTTTTACAATCATAAGTGGATTCATTCATCGCTAGGCTATATGCCACCATTGGGGTTTGTGTTTCAATACTGGTCTTAAAGGAGACAGAACTACTAACATCAGAAGTCATGAAAAATAGATATTTACTTTTCATGAGAATAATCTTAGGATATATCGAACTTCAGACATTTCTGAAATAATTAGCATAAACGGTTTGAGGAGTTGGCATTATAAAGCCCAAGATATAATGTGAGAACTAAATTTTTTATTAATTGGAGGATAATATATATGCTGAATGAAAACCTAGCCTTGCTTGAACAACCAATACTAGAAGAAAATGAGTTTCTAAAAGAACTAAGAAAATTCCTTAAAAGGCATATTCCACCTTTAGAAATACCAAAAACTGCTGATGAATGGATAAAAAAAAGCGATGAATTACGCCAAGATATATTAAAAAAGATCGTTTATTATGGGGTCCCAGAGAAGTGGTATAAAGATAACCCTCAAATTGTTTGGGGTGATACAATAGAAACAGATAAAGGCTACATCATACGAAAACTGAGATATTCTGCCTTGCCAAACCTATGGATTCCTGCATTGTTATATGAACCAAAGGAGATAAAAGGTAAAGTTCCTGCAATACTTAATGTCAATGGTCACGTTGGACCTCCGGGCAAAACTCAGGATTATGAGCAAATACGATGTATAAATCTTGCAAAACGTGGTATGTTGGCTTTACATCCTGAATGGCTTGTTTTTGGAGAATTAGGCACAGATGATTTCAAGCATAATCGCCTTGCATATCTTGATTTATGTGGTGCGACAGGTCTTTCTGTCTTTTATCTTGCAATGAAACGGGGTATTGATGTGCTTGAAATGAACCAAAACACAGATCCAAAACGCATTGCAATGACAGGGCTTTCTGGTGGTGGTTGGCAGACAATCATCCTTAGTTCACTTGATACGAGAATATCTGCCACAGCACCAAACGCAGGCTATATCGGTTTAGATTATCGTGCAGACTTCATTCAAGATACAGGCGATTTAGAACAAAACCCTAATGACTTACTGACAATCTGTGATTATCCATGTCTGACAGCCATGCTTGCGCCTAGACCAACGCTATTGATATATAATGAAAAAGATGATTGTTGTTTTCAAACTCACAGAGCTTTACCATCCGTTTTTGAGCCAATAAAGCCTTTTTTTAAGCTTTTTGAGAAATTAAGTAACTTCAGCCTCCACAATAATACAGTCCCGGGGACACATAATTACGATAAAGACAATCGTGAACAATTTTATAAGTTTATAAATAGACATTTTCTTGCAAACTTAAATACTATTGATGAGGAAATACCTTCCGATGAGGAAATATTAGAATATGATAAGCTTAAAGTTGGGGTCCCTGAAGATAATGCAAATTTCTTTACGCTTGCATCTGAAATGATGAAAGACATGCCAAAAAATTGTCCACCTGCACTTGATTCTAATGATTTCAAGCAATGGCAAAATAATGGTAGAAAGACTCTAAAAGAGATCATTCGCTTTAATGAGATGAAAGTCAGTGCAAGTAAAGTTTTACAATCAGACCATAGTATAAAACAATATAAGTTGTCTCTTAATGATGAGTTCTCTATTCCCGTTGTTGTTTTATCGTCTTCTGACAACAAAAATGATAATGTTGTATTAATGTTTGCAGATAAAGGAAAATCGACGTTATCAGATATTGCCAAACATGAAATTGAACAAGGGTCAACTGTGATTTTAATTGATCCTGCATTTATTGGCGAAAATTTGCTTTCATGGCAATATGTGCAGATGGTATCCGCAATAGGCGAAAGAGTTTTAGGTATTCAAACAGCGCAGGTTGGGGCAATTGCTGAATGGGTATGTCAAGAAGTTGGCTCCAAAAAAGTTTCGCTATATGTAGATGGCTGGAACGCAAGCCTGGTTGCGATAATAACATGCGCTTTGCATAATAATATAATTAAGAAGGTATCTGTCAAAAATCATCTACCAAGCTTAAAAATGCTGATAAAAAATCATCTTGATTACGAAACATATCCTGTGTTATTCTGTTTTGGTTTGCTAGAACAATTTGATGTGAATGAGATAATGGCACTTTGTCTGCCGACAAATATAGAAACTAAATAAATATAAATAATTTGTGGAGAGATTTTCTCTATACCTCTTTATTTTCTGTAAATCTTACATTATAAATTTTAGGTATCGAGGTGAAATATGAAAATACTAATGATCGGTGGTGGCGGAAGGGAGCATGCTCTTGTCTGGAAAATTGCCCAAAGTCCTATGGTTGATAAAATATACTGCATCCCCGGAAATCCAGGGATATCTGAGCTTGCTGAATGTGTGAAAATGGATGCAGAAAAGGATTTTGATGCTATTGAGCGATTTGCACTAAGTCAGAAAGTAGATGTCGTAGTTATTGGTCCCGAAGACCCACTAGCAAACGGATTGACAGATCAGATTGAAAATGCAGGCTTAAAAGTTTTTGGTCCTTCTAAACTTGCAACACAAATTGAATCTAGCAAAGTTTTTTCTAAGGAATTTATGATGCGCCATAATATACCGACAGCAAAAGGTGAAGCATTTGATAATTCAGATGATGCGATAGTCTATATAAAAAAAGTTGGCGCGCCGATAGTTGTCAAGGCTGATGGGCTTGCAAAAGGAAAAGGCGTTTTTCCATGCAGAGAATTACAGAAGGCAATTGATGCGGTCAAAGCAATAATGATTGATAAGGAATTTGGGGATGCTGGAGATAAAATAATCATTGAGGAATTCATGGAGGGTGAAGAAGCATCTTTTATAGCTTTTACAGATGGCAAAACTGTCTTGCCTACTGCTTCATCACAAGATCATAAACCGATATTTGACGGAGATAAAGGTCCCAATACTGGTGGAATGGGTGCTTATTCGCCTGCGCCTGTTGTTACAGATGAGGTTTATGAGCTAATCATGGAAACTATAATGAAACCAACGGTTAAAGGCATGGCTGAAGAAGGCTATATTTATAAAGGTGCTTTATATGCTGGGCTTATGATTAAAGACGGAAAACCAAAAGTCGTTGAATTTAATGCACGTTTTGGCGATCCTGAAACCCAAGCTGTTATACCAAGAATGAAAAGTGACATCATACCTGCTATATTAGCCTGTATTGACGGAACTCTTGATAAGGTGAGTTTAGAATGGACTGATGAGCCTGCTGTCTGCGTTGCGATGGTATCTGGCGGCTATCCTGCTTCTTATGAAAAGGGCAAGGTTATTAATGGACTTGATAAAGCTAGAAAGCTGGATAAGATTATTGTTTTTCATGCTGGAACAGCAGAAAAAGACGGAAAGGTTGTAACATCTGGCGGTAGAGTTTTGGGAATTACTGCACTTGGTAATACAATCAAAGATGCTATTGAGCTAGCTTATAAAGCTATTAATGAAATATCATTTGATGGTGCATATTATAGAAAAGACATCGGCTATAGAGCATTAAATAAATAAGTCAACTATCAACTGAATTAGTTTTTTTAGAATAGAACGCGGATGAAACGGATTAGGCAGATGGACGCTGATTTGGTTTGTAATAAGTGAAGCATGATGAGTTTTGCTTTATTATACTTTACCTTTTACGTTTCACACATTACATTTTGCGATTTTTTTATCTGCAATAATCGCTTAATCAGCGCGTTCTATAAATAATTAATCCGTTTGAACAATACATAGAAACATCAAAAAATTTTTTTGTGTTGACTTTATTCTTTGACAAACTTGCGCATATATTCAATGCTTGTTTTTGCCCAATTTTCTTCTTTTTCAATAGTTTCTTCTATATTATCTCCAAAAGGTGTCCATTGTTCTAGTATAATATTGGTGTCTTTTTTGAATTGCTTTACTTTATTCAATATCCAAGATATATCAAGCATACTTTTATCTATTGGCACTCCTTCAATGATGAAGCCCATATTTTGATAAGCTCTATATATCTTGAAGCCCTTGATATGAATATTTACTGCAAAAGGACCTAATTCATCAAAAACTATATCAGGACCTTCCATTGCTCCAAAAGAATTAGCACAATCCAAGCATATTCCTGCATATTCGCTGTCAATTCTTTGTATTATTCGTTTCAAAGATTTGGTTGTAAAGCGATCATGATTTTCTATTGCAAGACTTATTTTGGCTTTCTCAAATTCAATCATTTGAGGTTTGATAATATCGATAATTTCATCTTCGTTTGGATAGTGATCTATCCCATCAATAACAACTCGAACTATAGATGAATTTAGTTTCTCTGCTATGCTCAAATAAGTCAATAGATTATTATTTAGTATCCCACGAGTCCCGACTTCAATAGTAATATTTAAACCTGACGAGAATTTTGCAAGAGATTCAATCTCGATATTTGAGAGATTATGTAGTGGCAAATTATCCGCAATCTGAACGACATGGATGTCAGATTCAATCGCTTTATCGATCAAATCCATAACACTTAATCGCTTTTTTGGATAATGTCCCTGAACTCCTACACCCCAAGTATATGTATATGAACTTATGCCTAGTTTCATTGTTTTCCTTAACCATCATGGCGTAAAAACCATTATTATCCTTTATTGACTATATATATTCCCAAAGCAACCAAAGCTGTCCCAATAACAAGGTATGCAGTTATAGGATCGCCAAGCATTATTGAGCTTAATCCTACGCCAAATATAGGCATAATAAAAATAAATACACTCAATTTGCTTGCGCTGTATCGCTTTAATAATAAAGTCCATAATATAAAGGTAAAACCTGATATTATAAGAGACATATATAAAGCTGATATAATAAGATTAGTATTTATGTTTTGCCAACCAAATTCTTCAAAGATAAAACTCAATCCAAAAAATGGTATCAAGCCAATAAGCATCTGCCAAAACAATAGTTTATAGGTATTTATATTTTGCACAATTCTTTTTGTTATTATAGTCATGATACTAACAAGAAGCGCACTTATAATCATTATAGTATCGCCTATAATTCTTGTTTGGCTACCATTAATCTTATCACGAAATACCACAAGCATACCTAGAAATGCAAGCGCAAGTCCTATAATCTTCTTAGTGTTTAGCTTATCTTTTGGTATAAAGAAATGTGCAAGAATGGCAACAAAGATCGGATTCATGCTCATTAGTATTGATGATCTTCCTGCTAATGTGTATTTCATTCCAAGATTAAATGTGCATATCTGGGCTGAAAAAAGGACAGATATAATCAAAAGAGGAAGAATCTCATTTTTTTGCGGTCTCAAATCTTCTTTTGCAAGTTTTCCAAAGACACCGACTATTAATGTAGAAATAGTAAAGCGCACGCCTGCAAACAAAAAAGGTGGCATATTATCCAAAGCAATTTTTGTTGCAACGAAACCACCACCCCATAAAAAAATTATAAATATAAGCCATAATAGACCTTTTAGGTCTAAGTCTTCATTTGGTAAATCAACTTGTCTAATGTCTCAGTCCCTTCGTAAGATTGTTTTTGCTTGATATATGAAATATTGCACTTTATTATATCAGATTAGTCATACCAAATGCTAGTTGAAATATTAGAAATTCCCCATTTGGATTATCAGGTAGGCAAAAAATGTATTAGAATATATAGTAAATCCCACGTTTTTCTGATTTTCTAATACGGAGTTTTTTGTATCATTCTTTTGAGGATATACGGAATGTAAAGACGTTAGGAGTGAAATATTATTTATTCAGGTTTTAAGTGGTATAAAAACCTTATTGACATAGGTGTTGATCATCGCTATACTATCTGACATAAAAAGAAATCCATTGATTTATAGGTATTGAGCATTTATTAAAAAATATAATAAGTGAAAACTATGTTTTTCTTATCTGTGCGAGAAACCTTATAAGGAGGTATTATATAAATGCCAGCTCCTACAAAGATATACTTTCCTCAGATAGCGGTTGGATGGGAAGATTGGGTTCAGGTAGTAAATGTTAGCAATGAGCCTGCAAACATTCTAGCTGTCGCAAGAAATCAACAAGGTCAAACAATATGGTCTCAGGAAACAAATATTAATCCTTTTCAGACATTCACAACAGCGGCAGATACGTTAACTATACCTGTTTCAATGACTATATCCAGCAATAAAGGGATAGTTGGTGAACGTCATTGCCATTTGGGAACAGTCGTCTTTTATTTCCCCGGTGCCTCTCCCGAACATTGCACAGTTGGAAATAGACTGTTTTATCCAGAGATATATGAAGGTGGAGGCGATTGGTTTCAGATACTAAACGTCAGCGAACAACCTGCTAATATAAACGTAATTGTAAGAGATAGAACAGGAAAAGTGCATCATCAATTTGGCGTTCAGAATCTTGCATCTTTTAACTATTGGAATTTTACAGACAAAGAGACAGGCAACATAAGCGGAACTGTCGAGCTAATGAGTACTCAGCCGATATGTGGAGAAAGACATCTTCATTATCAAGGTTCTCTTGCTGGAACAGCAGTCGGTCAGCTTGGACAGGTTATAGATAATCCCTCACATAGACAATATTTCCCTGAAATATCTGATGCTTGGAATGATTGGGTTCAAATAGTAAATATAGGAAGCGAAGCTGGAAAAGTAACAGTTATTGCAAGAGATCAAAATGGCAATACTGTATGGTCCCAGGAAAAGACGATTCAGCCATTTGAAACATGGAATCCTGATGTTGAGCAAATAAAGCAACAAACATCGGTTACAGCTATGTCTGATCAGCCAATTATAGCAGAACGACATGATTTTAGTGGAACGCAGATGCTCTGTTTTCCCGGAGCTTCAAGGCGAAATAGAGGTGCAGGTAGAAGGCTATTTTTTCCAGAAGTATATGCTGGAGGTCTTGATTGGTTTAGATTCCTTAATATTGGTGATTCACCTTGTTTTATTAATATAATAGTTCGTAATAGTAGTGGTCAAGTAACAAAACAACTATCAAGCCCAGCAATTCCTGCAATGGGATGGTGGATAGCGACAGATAACGAGTTAGGAAATGTCACAGGCACTCTTGAAGCTTTATGCACACAGCCAACAGTTGGTGAGAGACATCACCATTACGATGCAAATGTACATAAAGGCGTCGCTATCGGTATGTTTGGACAAGTATTAGATTAATATCGACTATAAACCGAAACTGGAAGGGGAATTCCAAGTTTTATAGCCTCAACAGCGACAAGAGTTGCAATTGTTGAATTTGCGCCATCATATAGATCACATCTTGGGCTTCTATTTTCACTAATTGAGTCAAGCCAATCCTCAACTTCCTTATCGTAGGGATGTCCGCTTACTCTATCTGCCTCAATAGTCTTAAATTCAGGATGAAGGTCATTTTCATCCTTTGATATGGCTATTTGATCGCGTTCAATAGTTCCCTTTGTGCCATATATTCTTAGATTATAATATGGAGCCATACTCATTCTTGGCGCATAAGAAGCGTTCACTTTTGCGATTGCACCATTATCAAACTTGAATAAGGCAACTTGGCAATCATCTTCTTTCATTTCAGGAAAGCCCATTTTATTTGAATATCCCATAGCTTCTACAACATTTGCACCAGAGAACCATCTTAACAGATCAAGCGGATGACTTCCTCCGCCAACCAATGGCTTTTCATAGTCAAGATACCAGTTTACGTTGGTAAATGTATCTGTTTGATTCGCTTGATATAGCAAATTATGTATATAATCGCCTTCCATATAGAATATCTGACTAAGTTTTCCAGAACGACAAATATCATATATCGCCTCAAAGACAGGATTAAAGCGTAAAATATAACCGACAGCTATTTTTAGATCGGGATCAGCAGAATGTGCATAAGTAATCATCATATCAACTTGGTCTATTGCATTTGCTAATGGCTTTTCGACAAAAATATGCTTATTGTTCTCCAAAGCAATTAAAAAAGGTTCCATGTGAAATTGATCGCCGGTGTTTATGCTGACAGCCTGTATATCTTCTTGTTTGCAAAGTTCTTCTGCAGAAGTATATGTTTTATCAACCCCAAATTTTTCAGATGCGAATTTTAGCCTTTCAGGATTTATATCGCATAAAGCGGAAATCTCAGACTTGCCTACTCTTCTATGTGCTTCAATATGTCCGATTCCATTATGTCCCAAGCCGATAAAGCCTACTTTTATCATTTATTTATCCCCTAATCGATGCGATTAATACGGAGTTTCAAAGTGATTTTCCTTGAAACTCCGTATTATTTTTTATCAAACTAATTTTTTGATTTAATGTAACTCCAAGTAGTTACAAGACTTTCTATTGGATTTACAGATAACCCAGAATTTCCACCATAGCTAACCACAACAACATGCTTACCTAGTTGATTATGTCCCCAACCTACAGCACTTTTCCACCGATTTGCGTTTGGTTTACCCGCTGGCAATACCGTCGCCTCATGATCAACTGCTATTCTACCTAATGGCTCATTAAACCCCGGAACTCCATCAGGAACTACCGCCTTTATATTATCAGAACGACCTACCTCAACATCATTTAACCACAAAATATAAGAGTCATCATAATCCAAAAGGAATGTTATCTCTTTTGTTGAATTAGCATTTTGAACATCAAAGCGGTATCGGCTATAAACAGACGCAACCCAACCGGGAAGGACAGTATTATCATCACCATCGGCATATCCTATACCAGAAATGCCTTTTTCCCAACCAGAATCATTAAATCTAGCTTTTTCCCAGCCATCTATATTTTTTTCTGGCACTATATAGAGCAATTCCGATCCCTCATCTATTATTGCTTTTCCATTTACCTCCACTCTAGCAATGAAACTCAAATCACTGCTAGTTGCATTAACGTTATAGTTTCCAACAGCCAAAATATTATCTTTTGCGTATATCTTTGGGTCATTTGCAGCATTTACAGTGAATAAAAAGCATAAAGAAAACATTATGACTATAAAAATATACATCGTGGTTCGTCTAAGCATCAGTCATCCTCCTTTGCTCAAGCGATTACGAAAATTCTTTATAGACAAAAGGGCGACCATTACCAAAATGATATTAATCGCCCCCCATTTATTTAATTGTCAAATATGTCAATTTGCTATTTAGCTAGTTTTATATCTCCCCATGTTGCTGTTAGCTTTGCTTTGGGGCTGACTGATGTTGCATTATCGAATTCAACAGCAACAACATGCTTTACAATTCTGGCATTTTCCCAACGAACTGCATTTGGTTTTCCAGCAGCTGTATCTGATGACTCATGATCAGTAACTCCTGCTTTTGTTAATTCATCAAACCCTGGTGCTTTTCCGGGGGAAACATTTTTAATTGCTTCTGCACGAGCAACTTCTTCACCATTTAGCCATATAATATAAAAATCATCAAAATCAACAAGGAATGTTACTTCGTTTGTTGTTGGTGCATCAAAATGATAGCGTGTATAAACCGATGGAACAGGACCCGTTATTACTGTATTATCATCATTATCAGCGTATCCCACACCTGAAATACCTGCTGTCCATCCTGAGTCATTGAAATTCTTTTCAGTCCAACCGTTTACATCTGCGGTTGGAACAAGATAACGAACTTCCGATCCCTCATCAATTAGTATAGTATTACCAGCAGTCATTTTTATAATTAGCGTTAAGTCGCTACTTGTTGCACTGTTATTATAGTTGCCAGCAGCCAAAACATTTCCTGTTGCATATAATTTTGGTGCTGCGTATGTTGCGCAAGCTAATCCAAAGGCCAATAAAATCGTTATTGAAAAAACTATATATTTTCTCATTTTCATAATCTCCTAATTTGAATTCACATAAGAAATATTCTTTTTTTACAATTATAGTTGTCAATTTACGTTGGACATCTCCTTATCATCTTAGCCTCCTTTTGTTAACTTAAATACAGATTATTCTCTTTAAGATTATTATAATACCAATAAAATAATAATCAAGAGTTTTTATTAAATTTATAGCAAATCATAGTGATATATTGAATTTATCTTTGTGCTTGTTCTATATCAATCTCAGAAAAAACTCTTGACTTGCCGATCAAGGTATTGTAGAATATGTCAAAATCGGTTTGAGATAGGCGGTTTAACATTAATTTTTATGAGGATACAGCTTTTTCAGTTAGCAATAGATGATGACAAAAAGAGATTCTTTACTGTGTTTAGAATGAAATTTTTTGTCTTCCTGAACGAAGTGAAGGGTCTTCTTTATGCCATAAGTGAAAAAGCTGTAATAAGGAGTCGTATATGAAATTTGGTTTTGTTTCAAAACTCTTTTTTATTGCATTTATTTGTTTTTATATTACATTTATTCCCTGTATTTCTGCTGATGTTACCAAAGACGAAGCCGAAATAGATGCTACTCAAATAATGGAACTCTACGATAAATATATCAATAAATTTAATGGAATTTATGGAAATACCGTTATTTATTCACCGAGTATTGAGGAAGCAGAGAATGGCTTAAAAAACATAGAAGAAGCAGAGAAAGAAGCACTTCCAGCTATTCAACCAATGCTTGCAATATTTGCTGAGAAATACGGCACAACAGGCATGGAGATAAGCGACAAATTATTTAAATTGGGATTAAAGGACTTGCAGGATGCTGGTAGCAGATATGATTCACTATACAAGGCTGTTGAAAACGTAATCAAAAGCAGAAAAGCAACTGCAGAATTTCTGGCACAGCAAGTTAATGAAACAATCACCGGAATTAATTTCTTTGTGCCTGAGATACGTGTCAAGAAATTAGAAGAAGCCAAAGAACTGCTAATTATTGCCAATAAATTTGATTCCAATAATAATGATATAAACAAGATGCTGGCAAACATAGATCAACAAATCACAAATATGGCAGATAAAATAGAGAAAGATATTGACAAAAAAGTATGGGAAGGGCATATCAAAGATTTTGCAGGTCCCGGAAAAATTGACGAATTGACAAAAACTGCTATTGAATACTTTAAAAATGATAAGGAATGGGGCAAAAATGAAAAAACAAAAACCGAAATTCTAGCAGTTGCAATTCGTGGGCAATGGAAAATAGCAGAAACCAATATTTTTGGTCAGGTAATCCAATGGCGACTCCCTATTCATCTTGCTATAACAACCGATAAACTCAGAGAAAAAAATATAGCCAAAGTATATGAATTAAGCCCTGTAACAAAAATAGGATCACCCGGAAAAACTCCAAAAGAGCCTCCATTCGAGGGCTTCTGGGTTGGTAATAGTTGGATGATGCGTATTGATAAATTACCTGCTATTAAAAAAGAATTGCCAAAGGACACTAATAAACAAGAAGCTATACAAAATACAACAAATGATGATGTGAAGACGACAGAATAATATATGTTTTAATAATAATAAAATAACTTATGAAACATAAGAAGGGGAAAAAGATGATATGGAATGAAAAATACGAGTGTATGTCAAGGAAGGAACTTGAGGAACTGCAATTAGGCAGACTCAAGGCTATTGTCCGTAAAGTATATGATAGAGTTCCTTTTTATCACGATTCCTTTGATGATGCAGGTGTTAAACCTGATGATATAAAGTCATTAATCGACATAAAAAGACTTCCTTTTATATCTAAGAAGGATTTACGTGATAACTATCCATTCAAGCTATTTGCAGAACCAATGAACGATATTGTCCGATTACATTCCTCATCAGGCACAACTGGAAAGCCTGTTGTTGTTGGATATACAAAGAATGATATAGAGACATGGGCAGAGCTTATGGCTAGAAGTCTTATGTGTGCTGGGGCAAATTCAAAAGATATTATACAAAATGCCTATGGTTATGGGCTTTTTACTGGTGGGCTTGGTATTCATTATGGCGGAGAGCGTATGGGTGCGACTGTTATCCCTGCATCAGGTGGAAACACAAAACGCCAAGTTATGATGCTTCAAGATTTTGGAACGACCGTTTTAACATGCACCCCTTCTTATTCTCTTTATATTGCAGAAGTAGCCGAAGAAATGGGCATTGACATCAAGAAACTTCCGCTTAGGGTTGGGGTTTTTGGTGCGGAGCCTTGGTCTGATAATATGAGAACCGATATAGAATCCAAACTCAGTATTGATGCGATGGATATATATGGTCTTACTGAAGTTATAGGACCCGGTGTTTCTATGGAGTGTAATCAAAAAAATGGATTACATATATTCGAAGACCACTTTATCGCTGAAATAATAGATCCCGATACAGGCGAACAACTGCCCTATGGTGAAACAGGGGAACTCGTTTTCACAAGTCTTACAAAAGAAGCTTTTCCAATCATAAGATTCAGGACTAGGGATATTACTTCATTAAATCCAGAACCTTGCAAGTGTGGTAGAACAATAGCAAGAATGAGGCGTGTAAGCGGAAGAACTGACGATATGCTAATCATCAGGGGAGTGAATGTTTTTCCGTCTCAGATTGAGAGTGTTCTTATGCAAGTCGAAGGCGTTGAACCTCATTATGAGATAGTTGTTGAACGAAAAGGCAATCTTGATGAGATAGAATTAAAAGTTGAGGTTACGGAAAGATTGTTCTCTGATGAAATAAGAAAACTTGAGGCTGTCCAAAAAAAGATTCAAGACGAAATTGAAAGCGTTATTGGTATATCAATCAAAGTTACACTTGTGGAGCCAAAAACCATAGAGAGAAGCGAAGGCAAAGCAAAGCGTGTCAAAGATTTAAGACCGAAAGAGTGATTATCAAGTATAAAATATTGTCCTTCAAATTTGGGGGTGATCTGGTGAAAGTTAAACAGATTTCTATATTTTTGGAAAATAAATCCGGCAGATTAGCGCAAGTTACACAGGTTTTATCTGAAAATGGCATAAATCTACGTGCCTTGTCGCTTGCGGATACTGCAGATTTTGGTATACTCCGTATAATCGTTAATGATGCTGATAAGGCAGTTAAAGTACTAAAAGACGCTGATTATACATTTGGGGAAACTGACGTTGTCGCAGTAGAAGTTCCAGATAAACCGGGTGGACTTGCTAGTATTTTATCTGCATTGTGGGAAGCTGGTCTAGGCGTGGAGTATATGTATGCCTTTGTCAAAAGTTCAGGGGCTAATGCGGTTATGATATTTAGATTTGAAGATACTGATAAAGCCGTTGATGTCCTTAAAAAGAATAATATAAGGCTTTTGACAGGTGACGAGGTTTATAATATCTAATTTGATGTTAAATGCAATTTATAAATTGTTGAGGGTTTTCTCTTTCATATAACTTGGGGACACGGTGTTCCGTGTCCCTTAACTCGTGTTTTGTCAACAAAAAGGAGATATTATTAATTAATATCTAACAGATGGTTCTTTGGTAATAAATATGAAAAGTATTCGAGCAAATCCAGTTTTGGCAAGCATTTAGGTTTTTAAAGCTGTTGGTAAATTTATGAAACCTGTATGTAGGAATTGTATGGATTTGCTTGAATTTGCTACCAAAGAACCTAACAGATTAAAGAGGAGAGTTTATGATGTCAAAATTGAAATTGGGTCTTTTACTTTCAATTACCGTTGTTATGGCTCTAAGTTTATGTGGTATATCAATAGCACAGGAAACTTATAAGATCGGCGCAATATTTTCGGTAACTGGTCCGGGTTCGTCTCTTGGTATTCCTGAAAAAAATACCGTTGATATGATCGTTAATGAGATCAATGCTTCTGGTGGAATTAAGGGCAAAAAAATAGAAGTTATCTTCTATGATGACGCAAGCAAGGAAACAGATGCTCGTAACAGGGCAAGCAAGCTAATAAACGATGATAAAGTCTCTGCAATTATCGGTCCTACCCTTAGCGGAACAAGCCTTGCAATTCTTGAAGTCACTCAAAATGCAAAGATACCTCTTATCTCATGTGCTGCGAGCGTAAAAATTGTTGAGCCTGTTAATGAACGCAAATGGGTTTTCAAGACTCCGCAATCTGATGTTCTTGTTGGTGAAAGAATAGTGGCTTATCTTAAAGAACATAAAATTAATAAGGTTGCTATTATCACAGCAAAAAGCCAATTTGGCGCTAGTGGGAAAGAACAACTAGAAAAACTTCTTCCTCCCGCTGGAATCAATATTGCAATCAAAGAAGAATTTGACGAAAAAGATACTGATGTTCTTGTCCAGTTAGATAAAATCAAAGCGGCAAATCCACAAGCAGTGATATGCTGGAGCATCAGCCCTGGTGGTGCTACTGTTACTAGAAATATGAAAAAAGAACTAAAAATGGACATCCCTCTCATTATGAGCCATGGTGTTGCCAATATGGAATATATCAATCTTTCTGCTGATGCAGCAGATGGCGTTGTATTCCCTGCAGGAAAACTCCTAATTGCCAATTCTTTACCAGACAAAGACCCACAGAAAAAAATATTATTAAAATATACAAAGGACTATCAAGCCAAATATAACAGCGTTCCAAGCACATTCGGCGGTCATGCTTACGATGCTCTATATCTTGTCATTAATGCAATGAAAAAAGTGGGAAACGACCCTGCTAAGATTAGAGATGAAATCGAAAAAACAAAGAATTTTGTTGGAACAGGTGGAGTCTTTAATTTCTCTCCAACTGATCATAATGGATTGACAAAAGACTGTCTTGCTATGATAAAAATAGTTAATGGCAAATGGACAGTTACTAAATAATCAATGTTATCTTTAATATGGGCATTGACCATCACTTAACAGTGATATGCAATGCCCATGTATATTTTACCACTAATGCGAAATGATCCTTGAAATTATCCCTTTACAAAAGAAAGATTTGCTAGATTTTGAGGAAAAATAATGCACATACCGAGTTTTGGACAGATCATACAATATATAATATATGGTATCACAGTCGGTGGAATTTATGGGCTTGTGGCTCTTGGATTTAATATTATCTATAACGCCACAGATGTCATTAACTTTGCACAGGGCGAGTTTGTCATGCTTGGTGCAATGATAATGGTTTTTCTCAATAATACATTTCAGATGCCCTTGCTTCCTGCATTTTTCTTATCTATATTGATAGTAACAGCCATAGGCGTAATCTTTGAGAGAGTTGCTATTAATCCTGTCCGAAATGCTTCTGTTATCACACTGATAATAATTACGATTGGTGCGTCAATACTCATAAGGGGCTTAGCTTTGATTGCTTGGAAGGATGAGGCGATACCTGCTACTCCATTCTCCAGTGGAGAATCTATGACAATACTTGGTGCATCTGTCGCTTTACAGAGATTCTGGGTTTTAGGAATCGCAATTCTTACCGTTGTAGCAGTTCATATCTTCTATAAATATACATATATAGGAAAAGCTATGCGCGCAACCGCTATAAACCGAACTGCCGCAAGGCTTATGGGTGTAAATGTTCGGTTTATGGTTATGTGTTCTTTTGCATTGAGCGCTGCTGTTGGTGCTGGTGCAGGGATGGTTATTGCACCGATTACCTTTGCTTCTTATAGTATGGGTGCGATGCTTGGATTGAAGGGCTTTTGTGCTGCTATACTCGGTGGTCTAGGAAATGGTATAGGCGCATTTTTGGGTGGATTCATCATCGGAATCATTGAAAATTTGGCAATAGGATTTGCCCCATCTGGATATTCTGGATATAAAGATGCAATCGCTTTTATTATATTGTTAATCATACTTTTTGTTAAACCTAGTGGAATTTTAGGCTCTAAAAAGAAAACCTGATAAATGAATAAAATAAATCAAATCATTTCTGCACTTTTTGGCATTGATAAACGCTATACCAAAAACTCACCGATAGCTATTTTGGTGCTTTTCCTGTTATTGTTTCCATTTATTGCTTCGGGGAACAAATATCAAATAGGCGTAATGACTACGGTTGGTATTAATGCCCTTATGGTTATTGGCTTAAATCTGCTTATGGGCTACGCTGGGCAGGTTTCTCTTGGTCATGCTGGTTTCTTTGGTATTGGGGCTTATTGTTCAGGGCTTCTGAATGTTAGGCTTGGTTATTCCCCTTGGGTATCTGCAATAATTGCTATCATTTTTACAGCTATCATTGCTTATGTTATTGGTGTGCCGTCACTGAAATTAAAGGGGCATTATCTTGCTATGGCTACTCTTGGCTTTGGTGAGATCGTCTATGTTATTCTCAGCAAACTAGATTGGCTTACTGATGATACCTCTGGTCTATTGGGTATTATGCCTTTCTCTCTGGGATTCATTGATCTTGATGAAAACAACAAAATCGGTCAATATATATTCGTCTGGATCATTGTTCTTGCAATAATGGTATTATCAATAAACATAACAAGATCACGTGTTGGTAGGGCTTTTAGGGCGATTCATGGCAGTGAAATCGCTGCAAGTGCAATGGGCGTCAATATAGCAAAATACAAGGTTCAGGTCTTTGTTCTAAGTGCAATATATGCTGCTATTGCGGGTTCTTTATATGCGCATTTTCATGGATTTGTTGGTTATACAACTTTTCATCTTGAGACTTCAATAACACTTGTAACAATGGTTGTTATTGGTGGTTCGGGAAATATATGGGGAGCGATTTTGGGGGCAATCTTGCTTACGTGGCTTCCTGAATGGCTAATAATTGTGAAAAAATATGATATTGTTGTATATGGTCTGCTATTGATGTTAGTTATGATATTTATGCCTGATGGATTGATTGGGAGATTATCTGCATTATTTTCATATATCAAGTATCGGATTTCAGGTAAAAATCAAGAAGGTGCATAGTGGCTGATACTATATTAGAAGTGAAGGAACTAAGAAAAGAATTTGGTGGGTTAGTTGCTGTTGACAATGTAACTTTCGAGGTTGAAATCGGTCAAATCAGGGCGATCATTGGACCCAACGGCGCTGGAAAAACAACCTTATATAACCTTATAAGCAAATTCTATGATCCTACATCTGGAGAAATTTTATTTAGACAACATCGGATCGATCAGCTTCCACCGCATAGAATATCACGATTAGGCATAAACAGAACATTTCAAAATATACAAGTAATGAATAATATGAGTGTCTTGGAAAATGTCATGGTTGGGTATCATAGCAAGATGAAACACAGCATATTCGGTTCTGCATTTAGAATAGGACGATTTAAGGCTGAGGAAAGGGAAGCCTTACAAAAGTCTATGGAAAAACTTTCGTTTGTCAAACTCGATCAAAAGGCAAACCGCCTTGCATCGGATTTGTCATTTGGTGAACAAAGGATGCTTGAGTTTGCAAGGGCTTTGGTTTCAGAACCATCACTACTAATGTTAGATGAGCCAGCTTCGGGACTCAATGCCAGAGAAATCGAAAACATGATAGACCTTATTTATAAGATAAGAGAACAGGGCGTAACGATAATGTTAATAGAGCATGATATGGATCTTGTTATGAATATATCTGATAAAGTTACGGTCTTGAATTTTGGACAAAAAATCGCAGAGGGAACGCCAAGAGAAGTCCAGAATAATCCCGAAGTTATTACCGCATATTTAGGTGAAGAAAGCATTATTAAAAGCTAAATGCGTTGATGGGATTTGTGAAATGAAAGCAAAAATTTTGATTTTGGTTTCTTTATGTATATTTGTGGTATTGTTATTCACAAATATTAGTTATGCTAAGATTGATATGACAAAGTGTATGGGTGCATGGCTTTTTGATGATGGCAATATTTAATGATATTGGCAAGCTTGTTTCAACATGGTCTTATATTAAGAGTAAATAAAAATGCTTAGAATACAAAGCTTAAGCTCATTTTATGGAAATATACAGGCACTAAGGGGCATATCCCTTCATGTTGGCTATGGAGAGATAGTTGCGCTTTTAGGTGCAAATGGTGCAGGAAAGACAACTCTGCTTAATAGCATCTGCGGGCTTATCACATCAAAAAAAGGCAATGTGCTATTTAAAGATCATGACATTATAAATTTGACGCCTGAAAAAATAGTCCGTCTTGGTATTTCGCAAGTTCCAGAAGGCAGGCAATTATTCGGCGAATTATCAGTTCTTGATAATCTTATATTAGGTGCATATCTAAGAAGAAAAAAAGGGAAAAAAGAAGTAAATAAAAGTCTCAAGACTGTATTTAGTATATTTCCAATACTTAGTGAACGTCAAAAGCAACATGCAGGAACTCTTAGCGGTGGACAACAACAGATGCTTGCTATTGGAAGGGCTTTGATGTCTGAACCAGAATTGTTGCTTCTTGATGAACCATCTATGGGGCTTGCACCAAAGGTAGTCAGCGAAATATTCGATGTTATTAAAAACTTACGCAAAGAACAGAATACAACCATTCTATTAGTTGAACAAAACGCAAGAGTAGCATTAAAAGTGGCTGATCGTGCCTATATATTAGAAACAGGAAGGGCTGTTCTTGAAGGTAGTTCAGAGGAATTATTAGAAAACAAGGAAGTTAGACGTGCCTATCTTGGCAAAGGCTATAAGGAAATCTGGGAGTAAAGAAATTAAAACATAATACGTAAAGTGTAATGAGTATCACATATTACGTTTAACCTATTTCGAATAAGGTGGTGAAAAAATTGCCGATATTGGATGAAAAATATGAAACATTAAATCGTGAAGAAATAAAGCAATTACAGCTTGAGCGATTACAAGTAACACTTAATCGCGCATATAAAAACGTTGCATTTTATCGCAATCTTTTTGATAAATCAAATATAATACCCGAAGATATAACATCACTTGATGACCTTGCAAAGATACCTTTTACAACAAGAGAAACGCTTATTGAGAATCAGCCATATCGCATGTTTGCTATACCATTAAGAGAAGTTGTCAGATTACAGTCATCATCTGGGACAACACGTGAGCCGATCGTTGTCGGATATAGCAAGAATGACATTGAGCATTGGACGAACCTAATGACTCGTGTCTTGACTGCGGCTGGAGTTACAAAAGATGATATAGTTCAGATCGCTTTTGACTATGGATTGTTTACAGGTGCGCTTGGGTTTCATTATGGGGCGGAACGTATCGGCGCAACGGTTATACCATGTTCTCGTCTTAGTGTAGAAAAGCAGATCAACATAATGAAAAATTACAGAACAACAGTCCTTGTTTGCACTCCAACTTTTGCATTACATATCGCTAATGTAATGAGTGAACAGGGAATTAGTCCTGCTGGATTATCTTTAAGAGTTGGGCTTTTTGGCTCCGAACCTTGGTCTGAGTCAGTCAGAAAAGAGATTGAAGACAAATTTCATATAATCGCCCTTGATAATTATGGACTTAGCGAGGTTATGGGACCAGGTGTATCTGTGGAATGTGAACATAAAAACGGATTACATATATTTGAGGATCACTTTATTGCAGAGGTTATAGACCCAAAAACAGGTGAAAGACTTCCCGACGGTAAAGCAGGCGAACTTGTCTTGACAACGATAACAAAAGAAGCCTTCCCAATGATAAGATATAAGACAGGTGATTGCACGTGCCTTGATCATTCTGTCTGTAAATGTGGACGCACAATTGTTAGAATGTCTAGAGTATCATCAAGAACAGATGATATGATCGTTATTCAGGGCATTAATATTTATCCATCACAAATAGAACAAATATTGGCTGAAATCGAAGGAACAGAACCTCATTATCGCATTAGAGTTGATAGAAATGGCGCGCTTGATGAATTAGAGGTTTGGGTTGAGGTATCAACAAATATATTCTTTGATGAAATAAAGAAAATGAGCGCATTGGAAGAGGAAATCCAGAAAAAGATAGAAGAAACTTTCGGTTTGTCTATCAAAGTAAAATTAGTTGAACCGGGTTCAATTAAAAAATGGAAAGATGGAAATACCAAAAATTAATCGATCAATTTATCATGGTTTTTGGTAGCTTGAAATGATCAAATTGCTTAATAAAATCCCTACTCTTTGCTCTATCAACAATCTTGCTTGAAACTTTTAAGGTCATTTTAATTCCCTATTTTAACGTCAGTTCGATATAAGAATGAATCACAAAGACACACATGAATTTAAAGCTCTAATATTTAAGATTAGGAGATAGGAAAGCTATTTTTCGCCCTTTTGCATTTAATCCTAATTCTTACTTCATGCTTTTGTATCTTGGTGTTAAATAAAAATTCTTACGCCGAACTCATGTTATTTTGCCATATTGGTTAATGTGTATGATCATTTATATTATTATTTCTCTATCGAAAGGTCTGGTTGATTATTTTGAAAAACTTTGTTTTTACAACGATTGGCGGTGCTGTAATGCTTCTTTTTTTGCTTTTTGAGGGGACTGTGTTTGCTCAGGAAAATAAATCTATCTGGATGAAAGACCTGCCCTATGAAACATATATGAATGCAACAATGATGAATGTTAAAGTTGGTTATCTGCATATACGCGCAGATCGTGCCATATATAACGGTCAGAAGGTTATAAAAGTTGATTCGGGCATGTTTACTGAACTAAAACGATTTGGTTCTTCTATAAAACTCTCAAAAACTAAAATGTTCTATGTCGATGATGATCTCACTCCTTTATATTTTATTTCTCGGTCAGATGAGACTGGGCAAGAAAAAATAGTAGAGGGAACATTCAAGGACGGAATAGTTACAATGAAAACAACTCTTGATGGCAGAATAACTGAAAAACAACAGAAACTTCCGCCTGATGTTGTATTTGCAGAAATATTAGAGGATGTTACAATTAAAAAAGGTCTGGTTGTTGGAAAAAAGTTTCCCATAAAGGCTTTTAGCCTCGATCTTTTCAATATAATGAACGTTGATGTAAATGTTATCCGCAAGGAAAATATAACTTATAGAGGTCAAGCGAAAGAAGTCTATGTTGTTGATTATAAAATGGACATAATGGGTGGAATAGTTACAAGAGAATGGGTTAGTATTGATGGTGAGGTTTATAAAATGGAAACACCCAGTATGGGAATGGTTTTTATAAAAGTTGACAAAGCAGAGGCTTTAGGGGATGTTGGTCAGCTTGATCTTATCCTCAAGACAAAGATTGATATTATAGGTGATGAACCTAATGCAGGTATAGAAAAGCTAAAGCTCAAGGTTTCTATTCCTGATGGTGACATCAGCAAAACTTTCGTCAATAATGATCGCCAAAAAGTGATTATTGGTTCTAATCGTGGACTCGGAACATTGGAGATCGCAATAAATGATATTAATCCTGATAGTGCAACAAAACGACCTATCACAAGTCCTGATTTTGCGCCTTTTCTTTCTCCAAGTATTTATGTCCAATCAGATGATCCTGATATTATAAACAAGGCTAATGAAATTGCTGGTGATGAGCAAAATTCATGGTTAGCATCTGTCAAAATCTGTAAATGGGTCAACAAAAACATCAGAGATAAAAACTATAAAGTTGGCTTTGGAACAGCGATTCAGACATTAAAAGATTTAAGCGGTGATTGCAGTGAACATACAGTTCTTTTTATTGGACTTACAAGGGCTTTAGGTATCCCTTCTCGTATATGCACAGGCTTAGTTTATCATAAAGACGCATTTTATTATCATTTTTGGCCAGAAGTCTATATAGGCAGATGGGTCAGCATGGATCCAACACTTGGTCAGATTCAAGCTGATGCAAGCCATATTCAGTTCTCAAGTGTTCAAATTGAGACAGAATCAAATCTTGAGCTAGGTGAAGGCGTGATAAGAACCCTTAACAAATTGAAGATTGTCCGTTCTGAATAGTCTAGTTTTAACAGAGATATGAAAACTTTGACAGATAAATTAAGTCTGCATTTGCGCAGAAATCATGGAACGATAATCCTTATCTTACCAGTTGCCTTTGTTCTGTTCGGCTATGTCTTATATCCGACATTTCGTGTTTTGTGGCAAAGTTTTTATAAATCGGGTGCGTTTTCGCTTGCAAACTATCGAGAGTTTTTCAGCCTTGAGAGCAAAGCAAATCTTGAGGCACTATTAAACAGCGTTCTTATATCTGTTGGAAGCGTTCTATTTTCTGCATTTATAGGAGTTCCTATTGCTTTTATCTTTACAAGATATAGGTTCATAGGCAGAAGTATATTTTCATCTCTTGCTATCTTACCGTTTGCTTTACCACCAATAGTCGGGGTTATATCGTTCATGTTTCTTTATGGTGAAACTGGTATAATTCCCAGAGGCATACAATACATTTTTAACCTTGAAAATCCACCTTTTGCCATTGATGGCGTCCCTGCGATATTACTCGTCCACGCATACACAATGTATGTATATTTCTATATGTTTGTTTCATCTGCGCTTGGTGGGATCGATATGTCGCTTATTGAGTCTGCATATAATCTTGGTGCGTCAAAATGGCTTGTCTATAGAAAAGTCTTGCTTCCATTATTGGCACCTGCGCTTATTGGTGCATCATTGCTTGTATTCATGATCTCTATGTCATCATTCAGCGCACCGTTTTTGTTTGCACCTGATTTTAGGGTCCTGAGTTTGCAAATATACTTTTCAAAGGTTAATAATGATATGGATATGGCAGGAACGCAGACTGTTATGCTTTCGGTAATTTCCATAGGCTTTCTATTATTTATGCAGTGGTATTCTAACAGACATCGCTACGTTATGATTAGTAAGGGTATTGCGCCATATCAAACCGAGATAAAAGGTAAATTAAAATGTTATTTAATGGGAATCTTGGGCAGTTTAATTGTCATTATACTTTTATTACCACATTTAACAGTAATAATGATGTCATTTGTGAAAGATGGCTCTTGGACATGGCAGATTTTGCCAGAGAAATATACTCTTGGAAATTATGTTAATCTTTTTAGCAAGCCCGGTGTTCTCCAGCCGATAATAAATAGCATGAAGATGGCTTCTATCGCAACATTTGGCAATCTAATCTTTGGCGTCCTATCTGCTTATTTGTTGTCAAAAAGACATTTCTTTGGAAAGAGATTTTTTGATATACTTGTGATGATTCCTTGGGCATTACCGGGAACTGTGATTGCCATGAACCTAATCATATCATTCAATAAACCTAATATCTTGACCGTAAATCAAATAATTGTTGGAACATTTTGGCTACTTCCATTAGCGTATTTTATCAGACATATACCGATTGTGTTTCGGTCAACCTATGCTTCATTCCAACAGCTTGATGATTCCCTGGAAGAATCTGCAAGGAATCTTGGCGCATCATGGTTATTTTCGTTCCGAAAGGTAATTTTGCCAATAATCATGCCGGGCATATCTGCGGGAGTTTTACTTGCATTTGTAACAGCGTTGGGCGAGTTTGTTGCCTCCATTTTGCTTTATATACCCACAAATAAGCCGATAGCAGTAGAAATATATTCTCAATTGGACAGGCTCTCCAACTTTGGCACAGCGTCAGCATATAGCGTTTTGTTAATAGCTCTTGTCTCTGCTGTTCTCATATTCTCCAAAAAAGTCTTGAAAATCGGAACGACAAGGGTGTTTTAAGAAGGCTATGTAATTGCAGAGATTCCTTGCTTTTGATTTTGAAAAAATGAGAAAAAGAGATGGTCACGGGTATCTATATTTTATTACGGGGCATATAATTATTCCAATTACATGCTCTTGTATGCTGAATCTAATATATCGCGCTACTCGTATCAGCGTTTTTCCTATATGTAAATATTAGCAACTATGATTCGGAATTGCAGCAACAAAAGCATTGACAGATATATATATATTGATATAAAATATAGGTAATTATATTATCTTATTATTACGAGTCTTTCATTTATGAAGAAAAAGCTGACATTTTACCCCAAAAGGAGAACGCTTATAGCCATATTAGCTAATATTTTATCAGACGATAGCGAATTATATTATTATATTATTATCTATAACTATATGATAACTAATTATTGCTGATAAAATTAGGTGGTTGTGGCTTTTCTTTATGATTTATACCTACTTTTAATACCCGCAACTTACTTCCGTTATCTAATATCTAAAAAAAACCATATAAGGAATAATATACCATAATTATTCT
>CAZMCH010000007.1:0-78528 GCA_964564735.1 uncultured bacterium | reverse complement strand
TATAGTCCACGGATTTACAGGCGGATGTCAAACAATCGTAACCTTGAATACAGATGGTCCAATAAGGAATTATGGACTATTTATTAACGATAAAACAGGACTTATCCATTACTCCTTTACATCAAATAAGGCATGGCAATCTTTCAATGCCAAATCAAATCCAGTTGATGGTAAATGGCATCATATAGCAGCAACTTATGATAAGAAAGTCTTTATCTGCTATGTTGATGCAAAGAATGACGGTGAAACAAAAATTGATAATGCCCTTAAACCTGACACAAAGGTTGATGTTCCTGTGACTATCGGCTCATGGGTTGGTGGTGGATGGATAAAAGGCTCTATTGATGATGTTGCTCTTTATGATACTGCTTTGACAGCACAACAGATTCAAGATGTAATGAATAAAGGGCTAGCGACAACAGCTGTTGAAAAAGAATCCAAGCTAACAACATGCTGGGGCAATGTAAAAAGATAATTGCTACATATAAAATCGGGTGGGGCGTATAAAAAATACGCCCCTTATTTTAAATCAAAGCCTCGTTTTTGATTTATTAATCTTAAAAACTTTGCCATAAATAATTGGGAGATTCATAATGAAATATATATCTATCTTTGTTTTTCTCTTTTTATGTTTGTATTTTTCTATTAATACAAATGCTGATCTTGTTGGTTTATGGCTTTTTGATGAAGGAAATGGCGATGTTGCAGAAGATTCATCCGGAAATGGCAACAATGGTAAGATAAACTTTGCTAAATATGTTAATGGCAAATATGGAAAAGCATTAGATTTCAATGGCACAAATGCAAATGTTGAAATCCAACATAAAGACGTTCTCTCTGTTGAGGAATTTACGCTTATGGCGTGGATAAATGTTCCTAAATTCACTGGAGCTTGGCAGACCATAGCTACTCAAAACACCGATGGACCTATAAGAAACTACGGACTTTTTATTAATGATGGCAGTGGATTGATCCATTATTCATTCACATCTGGAAAAGCATGGCAATCTTTTAATGCAAAATCAAATGTTGTCAATGGTGAATGGCGACATATTGCCGCAACTTATGATAGAAAGATTTTTATATGCTATGTTGATGGAATTGTTGATGGACAAACCGTAAACAATCTCAAACCTGACAATGCACAGACAGTTATTACTATTGGCTCATGGGTTGGTGGAGGATGGTTAAAAGGCATGATTGATGAGGTTGCTCTTTATAACAAAGCCTTGTCTGAAAAAGAGATTAATAATGCGATGAAAGGTCTAAAAGGTGGAGGAAAAGCTGTTGAAAAAGGAGGAAAAACGACATCTTGTTGGGCAAAAATAAAATCATATTAAAAATAAAACAGAATGTATCTGTAATATTATCTTTTATGCTGATATTTTCGATTATCAGCGTATCCGCTTTTAGTATATACGCTGGTTCAGCAGAAGTTAAAAAACCTCCAAAAGAAAGATGTATTGAATGTCATGGCGATTCTATTCAATATAAAGAATGGCAGAATTCTGATCATGCAAAAGCCATTGAAACTATCCAAAAAGAACCAAAGGCTGATTATAGGTGTGTAAGATGTCATTCATCCGACTATAAGCCTCAGACAAATCCTTGGGCAACGACTTCATCTGTGCCTTTGGGACCAAAAGATGTCACAAATGCAGTTTCATGCTCATCATGTCATCGTCATGGGACAGGGTTTAAGCATAATCTAATAATGCCTGTTGATAAACTATGTATATCATGTCATAAGTTTGACTGTGGCTGACTTGGAATAACGCATGAACACTCGCAATCAGAGATGTTCATCGGCACCGGCGGGTCCGGTGTTAAGCCTATGCCTTCGGAACACAGCAAAATAATGACTAATAAGTGCATTGACTGTCATTATTACACAGGAAAAGCCAAAGCAGACAATACGCCTTCTGAAAAGGGCGGTCATACATTTATTATAAATGATAAACTATGCCTTCAATGTCATGAAGAGCCTACAAAGCTTGTTGAGAAATGGAAACCCATAATTGATCCACTGGCAAAACAATTAAAAGATTTGCTAGATAGCTATCCAGATAAAAGATCAAGAGTATATTTCGATGCAAAGAAAAATTATGGAATGGCAATTGGTGATAAGGGTATGGGGATAGATGGAATTCATAATCCCCAGTATGCTGAAATATTATTGAAATATAGTATTTCTGCATTAACATCTGAAACATCATGGAAAGAACAGAAATAGATCATAATACACGCCAAATATTTGTATTATGACATTTTTATTCAAAGGAAAGATTAAGGAATGAAATCAAACAGATTTGTTATACGTTTTCCAAGCAAAATCGTTAAAGAACCGACAATTTATCAACTTTCTAAACAATATGACATAGCGTTTAATATCTTGATGGCTAGAATTATGCCTAATGAAGAAGGACTCATGGTTGCTGAACTTAGTGGAGAGGATGATAAATATGAAGACGGATTAAAATATCTTAAAGAACGAGGCGCAGAAGTAGAACTTCTAAGCAGAGATGTCAGCAGAGATGAAAAGAGATGCACAAGCTGTGGAGCATGTATAACAATCTGTCCAACTGGTGCTTTGTCAATACCTGACCGCAAAAGTATGGAAGTTACATTTGAGGTAGAAAAATGTGTTGCATGTAGTCTTTGTGTCCAAGCCTGCCCTCCAAGAGCCATGCACGTTACATTAAACGATATAGGAATGATACCAATAACCGCTTTGGTATGATTAAAAATGAAACAAAAATTTATATTTATTGCCATTTCTTTTATCTTTTGCTTAACGGTTGCATTGATAGTAATTCATCAGCCTTTTTCTATCTCTAATGCTAATAATAAGGCTTCATCAAGTAAAACCTCAAGTAATGAATGGATTATGTATCGTGGAAATCCATCGTTGACAGGCTTTGCCTCTGGAAAATTGCCAAACTCCTTAAAGCTAAAATGGAGATTCAAAACAGGTGATTCCGTTAAATCCTCTGCAGTTATTGATAGCAATAGAGCATATATCGGTTCTGATGACGGTAAAGTTTATGCAATTGATATTACAAGCGGCAATAAAATATGGGAATTCAAGACGGAAGATACCGTTGAATCATCATCTTGTATTATTAACAAAACTTTATATGTTGGCTCATCAGACTCATATTTATATGCGCTTGATTCAAATACAGGCAAGCTGAAATGGAAGTTCAAGACTGGTGCAAAGATAATTGGTTCTCCAAATTGGGCAAAATCTCCAAATAATAAAGTATGGATACTCATTGGTAGCTATGATAATAAATTATACAGCATAGATGCTGTAACAGGGAAAAAAGTATGGGAATATGAAGTTAGTAATTATATTAATGGTGCGCCTGCGGTATCTGATGGAAAGACATCATTTGGCGGATGTGATGCAAAACTGCATATTTTAGCAATTGCAGATGGCAAAAAATATGCAGAAGTTGATACTGGAGCTTATATCGCTGGTTCGCCTGCTATGATTGATAGTCGTGCTTATATAGGCAATTATGCTGAAAAGCTTGTTTGCATTGACATTTCCACAAAAAAGATCATCTGGACTTATGAAAGCAAAGGTTCTGCTTTCTTTTCGTCCCCTGCAGTTGGTAAGACTCAGATCGTTATTGGCGGAAGGGATGATAATCTGCATTGTGTTCGAAAAGACAACGGAAAATCGATTTGGAAATTTAAGGCACAAGATAAAGTTGATGGTTCACCGATAATAGTTGATGATAAAGTCGTTGTTGGTTCTGATGATGGTCGTCTGTATATAATTAATCTCAATACTGGCAAAGAAGTCTGGTCTTATGAGATCGGTTCTGCAATGATCGGATCACCTGCTTATGCAAATGGGATATTAATTGTCGGAGCTGATGATGGCTCTGTTTATGCCTTTGGTGAATAATATTAAAGTGAGTTCGATATAAGAACATATTATTGAGAGATGAGACAATAGTCTCATCTCTCTTTCTGTTATTAGAATTCTGCCAATTCAGTATCATCTAAAGGAAAGAAATCTTTTCCTTTACCAGAGGAGAGATTCATTGTATTGGCAGGTTTCTTCTTTTCTTTGGTATCGGCTTTTTTGGAAATCATAGACATAACGTTTTTAACTGAATTTTCCGACTTACTGTGTCCGTTGCCATTCATTCTAAATCTGCCGATCATGCTTCGCAATTCAGATACTTGTGCGCTTAATTCTTGTGCAGCACTTGCAGATTGTTCTGAATTAGCAGCATTGGATTGTGTTAATTTATCCATGTCGGCCACTGCTGTATTGATTTGACCGATACCCTGTGATTGTTCTATGCTGGCAGCAGAAATCTCTGCTATCAGGTCATTTACCTTATTTATGCTTTGTGCAATTTCAGCAAATGTCTTGGCAACTTCACCTGATATTCTAACTCCATCATCGGCGTTTTCAGTAGCTTGCTGGATCAAGTCCGATGTATTTTTTGCTGCACTAGCACTCCTTTGTGCAAGGTTACGCACCTCTTCTGCAACAACAGCAAATCCTTTACCTGCTTCACCTGCTCTTGCTGCTTCAACCGCAGCATTTAAGGCTAAGAGATTGGTTTGGAATGCAATTTCATCTATAGTTTTTATTATCTTTGCGGTTTCATCTGATGAACCTTTTATTTTTGTAATTGCTTGGTTCATCATATCCATTGCTTCGTTACCGGCTTTTGCTGAGTTACTAGCTTCTTGTGAAAGATTTTTTGCCTGACTGGAATTATCAGCATTTTGTTTAGCCATTGATGATAATTCTTCAAGGCTACTAGATATTTCTTCAAGAGAACTTGCTTGTTCAGACGCCGATTCTGCAAGGCTTTGACTACCAGATGCTATCTGTTCACTTGCAGATGACACTTGACCAACAGAGCTATTAACCTGAGAAAGCGTTGTCTCCAGTGATTCAATGGTTGTGTTGATACTGTTTTTCAGTTCTGCAAGTTGACCTTTGTAGTCTCCAGTCATTCTAACAGTCAAATCACCTTCCGCACATTCTGCTAGAACCTTACTTGATTCATTAATTGGAGCTATAACAGCATCAAGCGTGTCATTAACTCCCTCAACTATCTTTCTGAAATCTCCTTGATGTTTGGTTGCATCTGCACGTGTATCAAGCTTGCCTTCTACTGCTGCCTTTGATAGCATATTGGCATCTGCAATTAATGCTTTGAGATTTGCTCTAACTTGCTCTATGGTGTCATTAATAAACGCTTTCTTTCCCGGGAACTTGTCTAAAGGTGCTTCAAAGTTACCTTTACCAAACTCACCTACACATGCCATTGCTTTCTTATTAACGGTTATATGTCCAGCAACCATGTCATTGACGCCTTGTGCTATTGTGCTATATGCACCTTGAAACTTGCCTGAATCTATAGCAACGTCTATATCACCTGCGTTATGCTCATCAGACATGTGCTTCATCTCTGAGATAAGCATATTCAATGTATCAATACACTGATTAAGGTTATTCTTTATCTCATTGAAATCACCATTGTAGCTTTCTGTTATCTTTGGTGGAATATCACCCTTGCTGATTCTATCAACATACTCAGCAGCGACATTTAAAGGTCCGATGACAGCATCAAGCGTTTTATTTATACCATCAATAATTTTTACATAGTCACCCATAAATTTACTTGCATCTGCTCGTGTATCCAGTTTTCCAGCAATTGCACTTTCTACCAAAATACCAGTTTCCTTAATTAAGTCAAGTAGATTGTTTCTGATAAGATCGATTCTTTCATTGGCAATAACCTGTTTGCCCGGTAATTTTTCAAGTATAGGCTCAAAATCTCCGTTGGCATAGGATTTTATAATATCAAGTATTTTTAGAATATTGTTTACATGAATTTTTACTGCTTCATTTACACCATTTGCCATCTGCTTATAAACACCATCAAACTTACTTTCTTCAATATAAAAATCTATATTTCCAGCATTTTGCTCTTTATATAAATTATTCATTTCTCCTGTAAAGCTGTTTAATGTCTCTATAAGCACATTAATATTGTTCTTAATCTCATTGAAATCACCATTGTAGCTTTCTGTTATCTTTGGTGGAATATCACCCTTGCTGATTCTATCAACATACTCAGCAGCGACATTCAAAGGTCCGATGACAGCATCAAGTGTATCATTGAAACCCTGAACAATATCTTGATAACCACCTTGAAATTTCTGTGCATTTCCTCTTGTATCTAGCTTTCCTGCAATAGCTGCTTTAGAAAGAGTATTTGTCTCGGAGATAAGGTCTTTTAATGTTGTGGTAACCTGAACAACACTCTTTGATAGCACATCTTTATCAGATTTAGGCTTGATGTCGATAGAAACATCGCCTTTACTGATTGATATGACAGAATCTGCAACACCTCTAACATAATCCACCATCTGGCGAAATGAGTTTGCAAGCAATCCGATTTCGTCAGCTGATTTATGTTCAATTCTTTGTTCAATATCACCATTTGCAATATTGTTCGAAACCTCTACCATATTTGTAATTGGTTTAGTAATAGATAGAGTTAATGCTATCCCCAAAACTACAGCTATAATAAAGCCCAAGATGACAGAAATTAGCACTATGCTATTTGCTCTTTTTACATAAGCATCTGCAACCTTGTCATTTAGCGTTATTAAACTTTTTAAATGTTCCTCCACTTTAAGTAATGCTTGGCTACCATCACCAATTGACAAGGCTTTTGCTTCATCTAGCTTTCCTGCTTGTGCCAATTGAATTACTGTTTCATGTTTAGTCTTCCAATCATTAAAGGCTGGTACAAATTGCTTCCAGATGACCGCTTCTTCTTTGGTTTGAGGCAAAGGCTCATATATTTTCCAACCATCTTCAAGGGTTTTCCAGCTTTCACTCATTCTATCGGTCATAAGTTGTTTATACTCGGCAGATAGATCAGGAATTAAGAGCGTCCTTTCTGAAACTCTTAGATCATTCATTGTCCTGAATATTCTTTGCAGTCCAATGATGCTTGGAAGTCTTACATTGCCCACTTCTTTGAGACTTACATAACCTATTACACCAATGACAACCGAAATCAGCGATACAATCACGAATCCACCAATAAGCTTTGGTCCTATTTTAATTTTATTTAACATATTTTTGATTCTCCTTACCCAACTGTGGTTCGCTTGCTCTATTTTTCTATTAATAAAAGCAACCACAATTACACCAGAAAAAATAAAGTTATATTATATGCATCACCTCCGTTTCTTCTTTAATTTCGTTTTTTCGATATTATGCCCCCTTTCATTAATATAATTACTTTATAGATTCTCATTTATTCTCGGCTTTTGTGTGATATATCGTTTCACGTTTAACTTATCGGTAATTTACAACAAAACTTTAGCATTTATTTTTAAGCTAAAATCAAATTGTTGACAGTAAATCCATTTTTTTATAGAATCAACAAGCCAAAACAAATATTAAAATCAGGATGATAGGAATACAAGTTTTTCAATTATAGAAAAAGGAACGTGATTAGTAATGTTGAACACAATAAGTATTTATATTACTAATTAAATCAGAGCAAATCCGCTAAATCTGTTTAATCAGCGTTCTATTATCTTCTAACTGAAAATGTCGTAATATGAATAGCAAAAATATAGGAGTCATAAAATGCCAAAGGTAACTGACATAAAACCAAAGGATATATCACTCTATTTTCTACCTGTCGAAACAAGAGTTCCTTTGAAATTCGGACCCGAAACCTTAACTTCTGTGACATGCGCTCGTATTCGTATAACTGTTGAAAGCAGGGATGGAAAAATAGCAGAAGGTTGGGGCGAAACACCCCTAAGTGTGCAATGGGTTTGGCCAAGCTCCATAACATACAAAGAAAGACATGAAGCCCTGAAAAGCCTTTGTATTGATTTAGTCAAAGCTTGGTCAGAGTTTGATGAATATGGACATCCTATTGAGATTGGTCATAGCTTCCAGACTAACGTTCTTCATAAATTGCTCGATCGGATAAATGAAAGAAAAGAAATATCAGAGCCTATTCCATGGCTTGCAAGCCTTGTTTGTTGTTCCGCTTTTGATATTGCCTTACATGATGCCTATGGAAATCTACTTGGAATGTCTGTCTATGAAACTTATAACTCCCGATTCATGAATTTAGACCTTTCCAAATATCTGACTCCCGCTGAGAATACAAAAATATCGTTCTCTGGTAAATATCCATCAGACTATCTTATCTATCCAAGAGTAAATAAAATACCTGCATGGCATCTTGTCGGTGGAAAAGACTTGATTGACAAAGAGGAACTTACCGGCAATGAACCTAATGACGGTTATCCTGTCCTTCTATCTGATTGGATAAAACGTGATGGGCTAAAATGCTTAAAAGTCAAACTTCGTGGTGATGATTCAGAATGGGATTATGATCGACTGGTTAAGGTAGGTAAAATCGCACTTGAGCATGATGTTTTTTGGCTGACAAGTGATTTTAATTGCACTGTAACTGATCCTGCCTATGTAAACGATATTCTTGATAGACTGATGATTGAATATCCTCGAATATACGGCATGATATTATATGTTGAACAACCATTCCCTTATGAGCTTGAGACAAATCAAATTGACGTTCACAGCGTCTCTGCAAGAAAGCCTTTATTTATGGATGAAAGCGCGCATGATTGGCATTTGATAAAACTAGGGCGTGAACTTGGATGGACAGGTGTTGCACTGAAAACCTGCAAGACTCAAACAGGTGCTTTGTTGAGTCTATGCTGGGCAAAGGCGCATGGAATGACTCTCATGGTGCAAGATTTGACAAATCCAATGCTTGCACAGATACCACATGTTCTTTTAGCCGCAAATGCTGGAACAATTATGGGTGTTGAAACTAATAGTATGCAATTCTATCCAGATGCGTCTTTACCAGAAGCAAAAGTCCATCCCGGAGTATATAAAAGACGTAATGGCATGGTTGATCTTTCTACGATACAAGGGGCAGGATTTGGGTATTGTTTAGATAAAATAAAGCGAGATTTGACGAAGTCCTGCTGAAAAAGATTGATAATCTGTTATAAAAAACGATTTTTCGTTTTGCTCAAAATGACAGCAAAGTATCACCCTAAACGAAGTGAAGGGTCTTCTTTGTGTCGCAAAAATATAATTTCCTATACAATAAAAAAAAGAGGCGCGAGGGACACTTATTGCTACGGTGTTTATCACTCAACAAATCGTGTAGATTCGGTCTTATTAGAAGAGATTGCACCAAAATATCCTATTGCAAAAGAAAATTTAGAGATGTCATCCAACTATTTCAAGGCAGAAGCGGATATTCGGGATCAATGCACTAAACGGAATAAACAATTTTATTATTATTTCAATGTATGGAGATAGTCTATTAATACTCTTTTTGCTTTTTCAAGAGCAATAGCCCTATGGCTGATCTTATTCTTTATTTCTGCGCCAAGTTCTGCGAATGTTTTATTATAGGATGGCACTATAAAAATAGGGTCATACCCAAAACCATGATCGCCTTTTGGTTCGGTTGCAATTTCGCCTTCACAAACACCTGCTACTATAACAGGAGTTTCGCTATTAGCAATAGCGACAGCACATTTGAATCGGGCAGTTCGCCTTTCTTTTGGAACGCCCTGCATAAAAAAAAGGACTTTTCTATATCTATCTTCATCTGTTGCATTTTCGCCAGCAAACCTTGCAGAATAGACTCCCGGCTTGCCACCAAGATAATCTATCTCAAGACCTGAATCATCTGCTAGAGCTAATTTGCCTGTTGCTTTGAAAATTTCAACAGCCTTTTTAGTAGCATTTCCCTCGAAAGTGTCTGCATCCTCCAGAATTTCAGGAATACCATCAAAATCATCAATTGACAAAATGTTGAAATCTAATCCTTCGAGTAATTCCCTAATTTCAATCAGCTTTTTTTTGTTTCTGGTTGCCAATACTAAATCTTTAGGCATATTATAATTCAGCGGACATTTCACCGCCCATTAGCATTTTTCTTTGAAGGGAAATCAATCTTTGTATGCCATTTTCAGCGAGATCAATGAGTTTATTTGCATCATCACGAGTGAAAGGCCAAGCCTCAGCAGTTCCCTGTATTTCAACAAACTTACCTTTGCCTGTCATAACAATATTCATATCAACATCGGCCTTTGAATCTTCTGCATAGCAAAGGTCAAGCATTGCATCTCCGCTAACAATTCCAACGCTAGTAGCAGCGACAAAGTCTGCTATTGGCATCTCATTTATCATCTTTTTGTCTCTCAAATATGAGCAAGCATCCCAAAGAGCTATAAATGCACCAGTTATTGACGATGTCCTAGTTCCGCCATCAGCCTGAATAACATCACAGTCTATCCAGATGGTTCTTTCACCAATGAGTTTCATGTCAACAACAGCGCGCATTGAACGACCAATAAGCCTTTGGATTTCTTGGGTGCGTCCTCCAATTTTTCCTCTAGCTGATTCTCTTATATTTCTAGTACTAGTAGAACGAGGAAGCATCGAATATTCAGCAGTTATCCATCCACCTTCACGTTTTTGTCCTTCTTCTTCCATGAACTTTGGAACCTTGTCCTCAATTGATGCGGTGCAGATGACCTTTGTTTGACCAACCTCAATAAGAACAGAGCCTTCTGCGTGTTTTATATAGTTTCTCGTTATTCTTACTGGTCTCAACTCATCGTGTTTTCTACCATCAATTCTAGCCATTATTTTCTCCTAGGGTTTATATTTTACGATCCTTCTACTATCTTAAGTAGCGTTTCTAGCCACTTTCTTATATCATAGAGTTCCTGAGTTATAATTCTATATACATCCTCTGGATTAACCTTGTAATAATAATGAACAACAAGATTACGAAAGCGGATCATCTCAGAGTATATATTGGAATCTCTCTCCTCAATATATCCTGCATCTGCAAGAATTACTGGAATCTGCCAATACTCCTCTGCTTGCTTAAGCCTAAGATGACGCATTACATATCGGGATATATCCATCAATGCCTCAATAGAGGTTTGAATCATTCTAACAGAACCATTCAAATACATGCGATTGTTTTTTAGTTCTTCATAAGACATTTCTTTCATATTTTCCAAATCTACCAAATTATCATTTATGGCATCTATATGAACCTGTATATCAATTTTCCTCATTTTGCCGTCCTCAACATACTCCGGAACCCCCTCTTTTAGACATTCTTGTTTCAACTCATTTTCATAATGCAGACGCTTTTCTTTTGACTTTTCAAGAATAACCTTTCCGCTTTTGACGACTACTTGCTGAAACCAGATTGGGGCTTCGGATAGATCAACGACATCCGCTTTATCTTGACCAACGACGGAAAATGCGTCAGTAATAAGTTCACCCATAAGTTGCAACTTATCATCTTTGTTTGGCTTATCGTCAAGAAGCACAGCAAAATCGTAATCGCTAAATTTATCTGCGTTTCCCTTAACTTGTGAACCGAACAGATAGACAGCTACGATCTCATCATAATCTTTGAATATGTCTGCAAGTCTCTTCTCTTCGATAGCCATAAAGTTGAATCTCTATATTGTAACGTCATTCCAGTGAAGGCTGAAATCCAGTATTTTATTATAGTAATTCCAGAAAAGACTTTCCTGTTTGATTAGAAAAGAAGACCCTTCACTCTGTTCAGGGTGACATTTACTTGTCATTTTGAGCGAAGCGAAAAATCTTCTTATTTCAAAAGTGTAAATCTTTTCTGAATTTACTGCAGTTTTATGGATTCCCGTTCCCCGTTTTCACGAGGACAAGCTTCACGGGAATGACAAAAAAGTCTAGTCCTTCAATCCCATCTTGCTATCTCTCATTGACTTTATCTTGAGTGGCAAGCCCCAAAGCTCAATGAAGCCCCTAGCAGAAGCATGATCAAACATATCACCAACATCATAAGTCGCCATAGCTTGATCATAAAGCGAATAAGGCGATTTTACACCGACTACCATGCAATTGCCTTTGAATAGCTTAACACGCACAGTTCCAGTTACATGCTTTTCTATAACGTTTATAAAGGCGTCCATCGCTTCACGTAAAGGGCTAAACCAAAGCCCATAATAGACCATGCGTGAATATTCATGCGAGATTTTTTCTTCCTTGAAACGCAAAGTTTCTCTATCTAATGTCAGTTCTTCCATAGCCTTTATCGCAGCAAAAAGGACGGTTGCTGATGGTGCTTCATAGGTTTCCCTTGACTTAATTCCAACAAGCCTATCCTCAACATAACTTATGCGTCCAACTCCATTTTCACCAGCAACTATGTTTATTTTATCAATCATTTCTACAGGAGAAATCTCTTTTCCGTCTAGTTTTACTGGAATACCTGATTCGAAATCAATTTCAATATATGTCGGCTTATCGGGTGCTTTATCTGGAGATGCTGTAAGTTCAAAAACATCTTCTGGTGGTTCTAGCCATGGATTTTCTAGGATACCACATTCGATACTGCGTCCCCATAGATTAACGTCTATGCTATAAGGGCTTTTCTTTGTTACTGGAACGGGTATATTGTGCTTTTTGGCATAATCAATTTCTTCATCTCTTGACTTCATTTCCCATTCTCTAACAGGTGCGATAATTTTTAGTTTTGGTTCAAGAGCCATAGTCGTAACATCAAGACGGACTTGGTCATTGCCTTTGCCTGTGCAACCATGAGCTACAGCATCTGCCCCTTCTGCTCTGGCGATTTCAACCATACGCTTGCCTATCAAAGGTCTTCCCAATGCGGTTGCAAGGGGATATTTGCCCTCGTATATTGCCCCTGCCTTGAGTGCTGGAAACACATAATCCGTTACAAATTCCTCTCTTAAATCCTCAATATAAGCCTTAATTGCGCCTGTATTCTTTGCTCTTTCCTCGATTGCGTCTAATTCTTTGCCTTGACCGAGATCAGCAGTAAAAGTTATCACTTCTGCTTTATATTGCTCTTTGATCCACCTCAAAGCAACGGATGTGTCCAGACCACCAGAATACGCCAAAACCACTTTTTTTACTTGCATCTTAACCTTTCACCTCTAATAAATATTATTTGTTAGCATCTTGTTCCAAGTTATCCACAAATTTTATAACAAGCGAACGACATCTTTTAAACTCACTGTCAGTATCATTTCTGCGATAATTATTATATAAATATTCAATATGAAGTAAATCTAAATATGCCTAAAACGTTCATCAAATCCCTTTTGAATATCTGTATCTATACTCAGGAGAGTCTTGCAAAGATCATCAAGTTCTGATTTATTTATAATCTTCTTTGGATGCACTTTTGACATCTCTCCTGAATAGATAACTTAATAGGCTTATTTTGCCTTTATATTAGCCCATGTAGTAGAAAGAGAACCTGTTGGTGAAACAGCTTTTCCACCTGCAGGCTCTTTTTGAACATCATTAACCAAAGCAAGGGCTTCCTTCTGTTCACCTTTACCAAAAGCAACATAGTAAACAACAGTATCAGATTCATCTTTTTTTAAGGTTTTGCCTTTATTGTCATGCACAAGGTCCATTCTTCCGTTTGCAGCGCCATTCCAATCGTGTTTTCTTGCTTCTTGCGCATCAGGACCATACAAACCCGCAAAAAATCCGTCCTTCATCCACATAACGACGTGAGGGAATGGTTGAGCAGCAACCTGCATTCCAGCAGTCATCAAATTTATTTCAAACATTGGCTCATGCCCGCTCTGAAAAGATGTTATATTACCTCCGCCGATGTTTTTTACTGTAACCTCATGCTTAATATAAGGAACACTGTCATAGTAATAGGCAACGCAAGTATATTCCTTTGAAGTTCCATCGCTTGATATATAACGAACAACTGCCTTTCCTCCACCTTGTTCAACAACTTCCCATTTTTTCAGCGCACCCCAGTCTTTCCACCCGCCATAATCAGATGAATGATAAAAAGCTCTTCCTGCACTACCGATTATCGTATCCTTAGAGCCTCCGATAAATGCTTGTATATAACCCATCTGTGCCGATTTTTTCCAATGAACTGTATATCCTTGAGTTTTTATAATTACAACGTTATTGTCTTCGTCAACTTCAACACCAAAAACGGAAAATGAAAAAACTAAAAACATCATAAAACTTAATAATATTAACAATTTTTTCACATTAAAAAACCTCCATATAATTAATATATGAGGCGTATAAAATACGCCCCTTTAATTTAAGTTCATATAATATCATTCAGAACGAAGATGACCCCATGTAGTCGTTAAAGCACCTATTGGTGATACCGAAGTTAGAATCGGTTCTTCTCTGACCTTTTCTGCAAGCGCAAGAGCTTCTTTTTCTCCACCCTTACCAAATGCTGTATAATAAGTGATAGTATGTGATTCGCCTTTCTTTATATCTTTGGCTGCGTTATCATGCACGAGATCCATTCTCCCATTGGGCTTTCCACCCCAATCATGCTTTCTTGCTTCGTTCGCCTCTGGACCATATAATCCAGCATAATAGCCAGTTGCTGTCCACATGACTACATGATTAAATGGCTTTGTTCCGACTGTCATACCAGCAGTATCAGCATTTATCTCAAACATTGGGGCATGTCCAGCCTGAAAAGATTTTATCACAGCATCGCCTGTATTAGTAACTTTTACCTGGTGCTTTATGTACGGAACAGTATCATAAAAAGTCACTGTTACGTCATAATCTTTTGCACCACCATCAAAGGATTTGAAGTTTACAACGGCTTTTGCCCCTGCCTTCTCGACAGTTTTCCACTCTTTTAAGGCACCCCAATCCTTCCAACCACCATAATCGCCAGAATGATAGAACGCCCTACCTGCTTCACCAACAATACTTTTTGCATCTCCTGCTACAAATACCTGAGTAAAGCCCATCTGTGCTGCTTTTTTCCAATGAACTTCATATCCAGCGGTCTTTATCTTGACATGTGTAGCTGTTTCGCTTACATCAACAGCCATTGCTGAAATAGCCAGAAAAACAAATAAACCGATAACCAACAAAGATATAGTCTTTTTCATGTTTTCCCCCAATTTTAATAGTTCGGATACATACGATCAATTGATAATTCTCTGTGACCGAGTATCTCATTTTTGGTTAACTTACCAGAAGCAACTTCCAGAATCTCATTAAATATCCTCTCTCCCACCTCCTCAATTGTTTCTGTGCCATCAACTATCGTTCCAGCATTGATGTCCATATTATCGGACATCCTGTTAAACATTGTCGTATTTGTTGCTATTTTTATTACGGGTGCGATAGGCGAA
The DNA here is from genome assembly GCA_964564735.1 of uncultured bacterium. Lineage (GTDB taxonomy): Bacteria > Poribacteria > DTPJ01 > DTPJ01 > DTPJ01 > CAZMCH01. The sequence goes on along the minus strand of CAZMCH010000007.1, from coordinate 63,261 downwards.
CCAGCAGGAGTTCCTCGTCCTGTCGTGAATGTAACGATCTGCGCCCCTGATGCAAGCTCACCTGCGATTGAAGCCATATCATGCCCTGGGGAGTCCATCATTACAAGACCTTTGCTTGATGGTTTTTCTCCATACTCCACGATCTCGTTTATGGTCGTTGATCCCGCCTTGACAACTGCACCAAGTGACTTTTCCTCAAGGGTAGTAAGCCCGCCAGCTATATTACCCGGTGCAGGATTCGCAAGACGAATATCAACTCCGATAGATTTTGCGCGGTCTTCAACTCGCTTGACAAATCGGAGTAATTTTTCAGCGACTTCTTCATTGGCAGTCCTTTGAGCAAGTAAATGCTCTGCGCCGATCATCTCTGTTGTTTCTGCAAGTATAACCGTTCCACCTGCTTTAACAACCAGATCGCTTGCATATCCCGAAGCAGGATTGCCCGAAATACCAGAGCAGGCATCTGAGCCTCCGCATTGTGTAGCAACAATAAGCGACTCTATACCAACCTCCTCACGTGTTAGACGTGAAGCATAGCCAACCAGTTTATTTGCAATTTCAATACCTTTTTCTATTGATTTTAATGATCCGCCATTATCCTGAATTACCAGCATTTCAACAGGTTTCTTTGATTTGACAATTTTTTCAACCAATTCAGGCGCATCTATACCTTCACAACCAAGCCCTACAACAAGAACCGCCGATACATTTGGGTTCATTGCTATACCAGCAAGAGTGCGCTTTGTCTGCTCTTTATCATCTCCGCTTTGAGCGCATCCGTGTTCATGAACTAATGCGATAGTTCCTTTAACTTCCTCAGCTATACGTCTTGCTACATGACCAGAACATACAACCGTCGGCAATATCAAAACATGATTCCTGATGCCGACAGAGCCATCATCTCGTTTATATCCAAGAAATGTCTTTTTCACTATGCTTTTCCTCTCTCTCCGCCGAGATTTTTTGTATGCACTAACTCACCTATTGAAATATCTACAGTTGCAACACCGATCCTTTGACCATACTTGATAATCGGTTCGCCTTTAGGGACATTCTCTAACGCTACTTTATGTCCAAAAGGTATGCGTTCTTTTACTGCCATTTGAACACCATCATCAAAATCAAGGATTGTTCCTTCATCAACCTCAACCCTTGCAGTTGCAACATTATCCCTCGGATCGGCAATTATGAATTTGTCTTTTAGTTTCATAGGGTTCTCCATATTTGTAAAAATGCTACCATATAGTTAATTTTGTGTCAAGTTAGATCGTAAAACATAATCCGTTTCATTCATCACGCTTTACACTTCACGAAAAATCCTACCTATTAACCAGCATCTTGCGAATCGCTGAAAACCTACCAGACCTGATGTGATAGAAATATACTCCGCTTACAACCTTTTCGCCGTATTCGTTACCTCCATCCCAATAAGCAGACTTATCAACACTTGCATACATTCCGGGATTCTTATATCCAAGTTCCAAATTGCGCACCATACGACCATTTATGTCATAGATAGTTATATTAACTTCTCCACCTTCTGACAAAGAAAACGGTATCCATGTTCCGGGATTGCAGGGATTCGGATAATTAGGCATGAGCATATTAGCAAATTGAACTCTTTCTGGGCTTGCAGGAATTGCGATTTCCTCATATCCACCGATAAACACAATACTTTTTCCCAATAAAACCTTTGTTTCTGTCAATGGAACTTTGTAACCAAGTATGTTTTTATATTCTATTTTATATTCACCAGCAGGGGCATTATTTACCGACCAATATTTGCCATTACCTTCATATATTTTTGGACCGATAATCCTAAATTCTGCTGCATCCATATTTGTGCGAACTATTATTGCACCTTCAGAAAGACTATAATTACCATAAAAGATCACGTTACAACCAACACTTACCGTCCTTGTTGATGATGGGGGAGTAATATATCCCGGAACTTCATGAAACTCTATTTTATATTCCCCTTCTGGAGCTAATACTTCACTCCACTTTTTACCGCTTCCGATATATTCTTTTACTCCGCTTATTTCAAATTTGGCTTCTTCAAGATTTGTAACGACCTCTATTGTCCCATATTTCGGCTTATATCCACCAATAAACGCTATTCTTCCGCCATATTCAAGCATTTTTGTCTCAGAAGGCGGTGTTTCATAACCATTTACTTCCTCGTATATTATTGTGTATTGACCTGCCTCTACATTACTTTGTGTCCAGCTTTGCCCAACACCATTATACTCCAGGTTATTTTTTACTTTGAACTTAGCTTTCTCAAGATTTGTGCGAACAACAATAGTTCCATTTGCTATTGAATATTCACCGTTAAATATTATTGTTTCGTTACTCCTTAATGTTTTTGACTGGGCTTGCGGAGTGTTATAACCAAGAACGCTTTCAAACACCAAGCTATAATCACCCGCAGACATACCATCTTTTTCCCAAAATCTCCCTTTACCTTCATAAGTCTTTTGTGTCTCAATATGAGTTAATACAAAAGTTCCATCATCAAGGTTAGTTGTTACCTTTACAACACCTAATTTATTTTTCGTAGATATAATTTTATCTGTATTAACAGCAAAGTTTCCTGACGGGTCTATTAGCCTTATCTCAATCGGAATATTATCTATTTCTTTAAGCACAGTAAATGTAGCAGAATAAGTTCCAAGATTATTCTTATCTTCCAGCATTTGACCTTGTGTAATGCCTTTTATGGAAAAGCTAACATTGCTTTTTGGATCGCCTATAACCGTTATCATCACATCATCACCAATAGACAAACTTTCTTTGGATAAGCCAACAAACTTAATCTGCGCAAGTGTATCTATTGTGATTGTTTGGCTTGAATCAGTCGCCTCAAGATTAATCCCGTTCACTACTCTGATATTTACAACTGCATTGGCAACATCAAAACCTATTGGGACATTGAAACTGGTTGTATAGTTCCCTGAATTTGCTAACTCGTTTAGCTTACCAGATATAATCCCATCAATAGAAAAAGTAACAGAACACATTGTATCCGTTGTTACTGTAATTCGTATAGTGCTTTTGGTTGTCGCTGGACTGCCACTCACCGTTACTTTTTGTATTGTAGGTGGTATTGGATTATATTGACCCATAAATTGTATTTCAGAATCACGAGCAAGGCTTTTCATTTCCGAAGGTGGTTTCCCATAAAACAGCAAATCATTGTATTCAATCGTATAATCCCCGACTGGGGCATCTGCCTGAGTCCAAAATTTCCCTTTGCCATTATAAGATACATTATTTGGTCCTGATAAGACAAAACTAGCATCATCTGAATTTGTATTTACTACAATAATTCCTGTATGCGCAACATAATTACCATTAAAGGCAAGAACCTGATTCGATTCAAGTTGCTTGGTTTGTGATGACGGTTTATCATAATTGGGAACATCATCAAAGAAAATTATATATTCACCTGGAGGAACATTATCATTTTTCCAATAAACCCCTTGTCCTTCATAATTCATAGGACCCAAAATAGTAAATGATGCCTGTGAAATATTAGACTTAACTTCAATAATTCCGGGCTTATACTTCTCATATTCACCAGTAAATATTAACGTCCCATTTTGGTTAAGACGTTGTGTAACAGAAGGAGGTGATATATAATTAGGAACATTGCCATAAGTTATCGTATATTCGCCAATAGGGGCATCATTCTGAATCCATTCCTTCCCGCTACCAATATAATTTGCCCTACCAGTAACCTCAAACTTTGCCTCATCCAAATTTGTTTGCACAACGAGTTTTCCTGTATGCGGTATATACTCAGCTATAAATATTATTACCTCTCCTGCTAACAATTTTTGTGTCAACGATGGTGGCGTTTTATATCCAGAAACATCCTTATACCTAATAGTATAATCTCCCACAGGAACATCTGTTTTTATCCATTCAGTTCCACCACCACTATAATTCGCAGGACCAGTTATATCAAATTCTGCTTCATCAAGATTTGTATAAACCTCAATTGCATTAGGAAATATCTGTCTATACTTTGCATTAAATATTATCTTGCCACCTGATTTTAGAGTCTTTGTCTCTGTCGGTGGTGTCCTATAACCATCAACTTTATTGTAAGTTATTGTATAAGTGCCTACTGGGACATCAGATTGATCCCAAAATTTTCCATTTCCATTAAAACTTTCTGGACCACGAATAATAAAGCTTGCCTCATCTATATTCGTATTAACTTCAATAGTTCCGGGATATATCTTTTTGTATTCACCATTAAAAACAATTGTTCCACCAGAATTAAGCGTTTTACTCTCCGGACTCGGCGTTTCATAACCTGCAACTTCGTTATAAACAATAGTATATTGTCCAACAGGTGCATCTGTCTTTAGCCAATATCTGCCTGAGCCACTAAATGTTGATGCACCATTAATTAAAAATGATGCTTCATCAAGATTAGTATTGACTTCAATGGTTCCGGGAACTAATTTCTCATAGTTACCAGTAAAAGTTATTTTCCCATTTTCAGATAAAGTTTGCACTGACGGTTGAGGTGTCTTATACCCAAAAACACTCATAAATGTTATGATATATTTGCCAACCAGTGTCTGTGCAATACTCCAATTTTTCCCACTGCCATTATAAGATATACCCTCTGGTCCTGATATTTCAAAATTCGCCTGATCAATATTACAATTTACCTCTATACTTCCATACTTGGGAACATATTGACCATTAAAAGTTATTGTCCCTCCCAAATTCAGAGTTTTTGTTTCGCTTGGCGGTGTTGTATAACCTACAATTTCACCATAGTTTATGGTATATTGCCCTACAAGTACATTAGTTTTTGTTGTGCTTTTACCACCTCCACTAAATCCACTAGGTCCAGAAACATTAAAAGTCGCTGAATCTTTATTTGTATTGACTATAATAGTTCCTGTAGGGGCAGGAGCCTCGATTGATGAATTAACCGTCCACAGCGAAGAAATTGTCGCAGAAACAGTTTCTCCTTGAAGAATCATGCCTGTTGTCGTGATTGTTGCGGTTGTCGGAAGTGATGTTCCTGCAATAGAATAACTAATAGGTCCAACTATATCACTTACAGTCAAATTTGTAACAGTGCTATTTGCTTTAAATTTTCCTATTCCTGTATTGGTGTTATTATATGCCCATGTGTTTGATTCTGAACTCGTTGTTGTTTGTTCACCTACCAAAGATTTTGACACAATAAAGACGCTATAGTTTTCTGTAATTTCATAAGTTCCTATCTCATTAAAATCTATATCTGATGAATAAGGTCCGCTTATCTTAGTGAAAGTTAGGCTTTTGGTGCTTCCACTAGGACTTTTAATACTTATATTTCCAGAATAAGTAAATGAATTGCTAAGAGTAATAGAAAATCCGGGAGGAATAGCAATTGGGGCGGAAAGACTTGAGTTATTTGTTATAGTTTTTGATATTGAAGCGCCAACTTGCGTTATCCCCAAAAAAAGTATTAATAAAATGGCAATAATTATAATATTGCTAGACATAAGAAATTTGGCTTTAAATAAACTCATCTAAAAAATCTCCTTCGAGAAAAATCTTTGTTCTGCTGCAAATATAGTGCTTAACCGAATAAAATATTTATAGAACGATGATTAAGCCGATTAATGCAGATAAAAAAATCAAAAATGTAATGTGTGAAACTTAAAAAGTAAGACCTAAAACTCATTACGTTTTACGCATCACGTATCACGAATAAATCCGCTTAATCAGAGTTCTATTCCTAAAAAACTAATCTGGATTACCATAGTTATAGCTTCATTAGTCGTTTTGGCTAAGTTCCTTCGCTAATGGCAATTTTGCTCTACCATAAATATAATCAGAAAAGAACTTTGTAAAATCTTTCCCTGTTAACATATTTAATGATTTGAGAACATCGTCAGAGGAATATGCTTTATCACGATACTCCACAAGCATTTGACGTATTAAGTCATCGATGTTTTTTTCACCATTAGTCGCCTTTCTAATCTCATCATCTACTAATGAAGCAACAAGCGCACCTTTACGGTACATGATAAAGTTACTTATGCTTTCTGCCTGATTATATCCTTCTTGGCGTGCAGTTCCCTCATTTACCCTTGCCAATGCGATGTCTTCCGATGCCTTATAATTTTGTATATAATTTTGATAATCATCTTTTAGATAATAAATAAACTGCTCTTTTCCATACAACCCCGCCCTGTAAGGCGTAATATAGCCATAATATTGTGTAAATCCCTCCTTGAACCAGACTTCATAGGGAGATTTTTGTGATAAGATACGCCCATTCCATATATGAAATATTTCATGTGCAGTAAATTGAATTGTGTAAGCCAAAGGCATTTCAATTGGACCAGCAAAACCTGAGCCATGCGCAGTTCCATGAATGAACTTATTGTCTGGAGTGTGTTCTGCATAAATTGCGATATACTTCTTGAAAGGAAAATCCCCAAACCTTGACATATAATCATCAAAGAGTTTTGCGATCATATCAGCTTTTCTATCCAATTCTGAACCTATATTACCTGTTCCACAATATACCGCATAAACTTCTTTTCCTTTAATTTCTCGCTTAACATATTGAAATTGCCCGATACAAAAAACGGTATCAACGACATCTTGAATATAATTTGCGCTAAATACCAATGACGATTCTTCTTCCCATGCAGTAAGAGCTTTCCAATCTTTTGGTAAATCCATAATTACCCTTACCTTGCCGTTTATATTAAAATTATATGGCGAAAGAAAAAGCATGTGACCGTCAAGTATCCCATACTTATCCCATACATAGCTTATATACGCTGGATTATAATCCATTTTTGACAGCACATTCAATTTTACTTCGTATTGTATAGTAATGGTTTTCATTGACGACGTATTAAATTTCATTTGCCAAATATTTTCGCCTAATTCTTCCAATATAGGCATACCTTCTGTGCTGTCAAATGATATATTAGCAGGTTTAACGCTCTTTTCCCATAAATATAAAACTATTGATTTTTGCCTTATATTCTTTAATTTGCATTTCACAATAGCTTGATTTTTTGCAATATCAAATCCAATATCATAATCAACATCAATTGGCATTAAAGCTTTTGAGAGAATAGCAGCAAATGATGAAGCAGATTTATAACCAGATAGCCTATCATATTCATTGCCACGTGCATCAGCAAATACAACAGTTGGAAATTCCGCAATCCCATATCTTTTTGCCAATTCATTCTGATCAGAACCTAGCTTTACATTAATGAAATCATGAGACAGTTTTATCACTTCGGGTGAAGAAAATACATTTTCATCAAGCCTTTTGCTTGAAACACCATAAAATACAAGCATTAAAGACTTATTATTGGACTTTGCCAACTCTATTGCATTATCGTATGATGATTGCCATTTTATTGCATTTTCCTCACTTGTTTTAATCGGCTTAGGAACTTGCTCAAGTTGAGTAATCTGCGCGCAACCGTATATCAGAATAAGAAAAACATTCAGACATAATATCTTATAAATCCCGTATCTTTTGTTATAATTTTTTTGCCTCAATTTTGCCATCGCTTTCTATATTTTTTATTATCTTATTTCCACAATTGATTTTCTGTTTGTTTGGATTTGAAGCCATAAATCTCTATTTCTCTTATTTCAGGTTCTAATACTTTTCTACTTCTTACAACTCCGCCAAGAACCCTAGAAGTTTCTGTTGATTCAAGGGGCAATATGCCCTTTGCCCTAACGAGTATTTTATTTGTTTGAATAGATGTCCTCACCTCAACAGTTTTCAATTTATTATTAGTAACTTCTTTCACTAATTTCCAGTTATCATTGATACTTACCATATCATTAGCCAAAATCTCAAAATCAGTTAGATTATCGCTATGTATAACGATCCTGCTTATTGATGTTTTTTTGGGAAATGCAATCATCATTTCAGCTTTTGGCAAAGAAAGTGACCGTCCCGTATAAAAATCATCTGGAAACATCATTTTCCCAATGGTATTTGGGTTGCCATCAATCGCCTCTGGAGTAGTGGATTTGACTCCATCACCGAGAGCATAATTATCACTCCATTCCTGAGGTGCTAATAAACTACACGAATTAAATAAAAATAGTATTAGTAAAACTGATATTGACATTATCGTTCTAATCATTTTATCATCCTCACTTATGTTGTTCTGACTTTATAGCACAATATATCATATTAACGCCTTTATGTCAAATCCGTATTAACTGATGTATCTGTCCTAAATTATTGGGCAATAAAAAAACCATCTCCTATAATATCAGAAACATTAAAAGAAGAGGAGTAAACAGATGGTTGTTACAATTATAATCAAATTATTGATACTGTCAAATTTTTGACGATTTAGCTGAGTGAGAATTTCTGCAGCAAACAAAATATTATTGCATTTTGGTAATATTTTCCTTATACTATACAGCAATAATACTAGCATAAATTTGGTTATATTGCCTAAGTCTGATTATGAGGATGTGATTATGAGGAAAGAAATAATTCGTGGTATGCTAACTTTAGAACAATTAAGAAATAAGGTAGAATCAGGCGAAATTGAGACTGTTCTGACTGTTTTTACCGATCTATATGGACGTATGATGGGTAAGCGTATCACTGGAGATTATTTTCTTGACCATATTGTTAAGTCAGGAATGCACGCCTGCAATTATCTATTTACCGTAGATATGGAAATGGAGACGATTCCCGGCTATCAATTTGCAAATTGGGAGTTAGGATATGGAGATGTCCATTGTGTTCCTGATTTAAATACCTTGCGACAGGTTACTTGGCTGGAAAAGTCTGCGCTTGTGATTTGTGATATATATGATCATGAGGGCAATCTTATAGATATAGCACCTAGAAATATTCTAAAAAAGCAAATGAATAAAGCAATAGATATGGGTCTTCTTCCTCAAGGGGCTTCTGAGTTAGAATACTTTATTTTTGACGAATCTTATAAAGAAGCACGCCAAAAGCATTATCAAAAATTAGAGCCATTTTCAGCATATATTGAGGATTATCATATACTTCAAGGCACTCGTGAGGAGATTCTAAACGCAGAAGCGCGCAAGCATCTATCAAATAGTGGAGTGCCTGTTGAGTTTAGTAAAGGCGAATGGGGACAAGGACAGCATGAAATCAATATCAGATATGCTGATGTCCTCACGATGGCAGATAGGCATACGGTATATAAACAATGTCTTAAGGAATTAGCAGACAAGCTAGGAATATCAATAACATTTATGGCGAAATTTGATCGTGATATGGCAGGCTCAAGCTGTCATATTCATATTAGCTTATGGGATATAGATGAAAAGAATAATGCCTTTGCAGGGCATAAAAAGATCGATGTTGTAGATTGTTCTGATACATTTCGCTGGTTTCTTGGTGGAATGATCGCCCATGTTTATGATGTAATGCCTTTCTATGCTCCTACAATAAACTCATACAAACGCTATCAAGCAGGCTCATGGGCTCCAACAAGGCTTGCATGGAGTTATGATAATCGGACAGCAGGCTTTCGTGTAGTAGGGCATGGGCAATCGCTTAGAATTGAATGTCGCATTCCAGGTGCTGATGTCAATCCATATCTGGCTTATTCTGCAATATTGGCTTCAGGATTAGATGGAATTGAAAATAAAATAGAACCACCAGAGGTATTTAATGGCGATGTTTATTTGGCAGAAAGTTTGCCACAAGTTCCTAAAAGCCTACATGAATCAATAATAGGTTTTAAAAATAGTGATTTTACTCGCAAGGTATTTGGCGAGGGAGTTATCAATCATTATATACATTTCTTTGAGACTGAGAAGGCATTATTTGATAAATCTGTAACCGATTGGGAAAGAAAAAGGTATTTTGAGCAAGTTTAGAAATTATGGGAGAAAATAAAATGCGTTTGAAAGATAAAGTTGCGCTTATTACTGGTGCTGGAAGTGGTATTGGACGAGAAACCTCGTTACTCTTTATACAAGAAGGCGCAAAAGTCGCTGTTGTTGATGTCAATGATACAGGCGGACAAGAAACCGTCAAAATGGCTAATGATATAGGCGGAGATGCCATATATATCAATGCTGACGTTTCAAAATCCGCTGATTGTGAAAATATGATAAGATTTACAGAAGAGAAATTCGGGGCATTGAATATTCTTTTTAACAATGCAGGTATTATGCACAGCCAAGATGATGATGCAATTAATACATCTGAAGAAGTTTGGGATTTGACAATGGCTATCAACCTTAAAGGCGTTTTTCTTGGTTGTAAATATGGTATTCCAGCGTTACGTCGAGCAGGTGGAGGCTCGATAATAAATACCGCTTCATTTGTTGCTATATTGGGCGCAGCGACTCCACAACTAGCATATACAGCAAGCAAAGGCGGAGTATTGGCAATGACTCGTGAATTGGCTATCATTCATGCCCGTGAAAATATTCGTGTCAACGCATTATGTCCCGGTCCGCTTCATACTGAAATGCTGATGAAGTTCCTTAATACAGAAGCCAAAAAACAACGTAGATTAGTTCATATCCCAATGGGGAGATTTGGTCTTGCAAAAGAAATCGCCTATGCTGTTTTGTATTTAGCGTCAGATGAATCATCATTTGTAACAGGAACTGAATTTATGGTTGATGGCGGAATCACATCTGCTTATGTAACTCCCGAATAAAAAATAAATGAAAGGAAATGAAATAATGAGATTTTTTCTCTATTTTACTTTATTATCTATTATTTTTATAATGTCGACAGGAATTAGCCTTGCATTAATTCAGCAGAATTCTTTTGTGGGTGCGTGGCTTTTTGATGAAGGAGGCGGTCAAAACGTTACAGACTTAACAAATAAGAATGGCATTGGAAAGGCTTTCGGAGGTCCAAAATGGGTGCAGGGAAAGTCTGGCACAGCTATTGATTTTGATGGTAAAGATGACTATTTAGAAATTAAATTGCCAGAAGTCTTTAATAATATGGCAAAAAATGACTTTACAATTACATATTGGGCTAATATTCAGGATATAAAAGGAAGCGGAGATGTCTGGAAAAGAATTGTTGAAGCAAGGTTTGATAATACAAATTATTTACAGTTTGATATACAAATAAATGATGGTGAACTGGGCATTAATGTTATTGTTGAGGGCATAGAAACTACTTTTATCACAGACCTACCAATTGTTGCAGATACTTGGTATTATGTTACTTGCACATGGGAAGCAAGCAAAAAAAGCCTAAAATTCTATCTCGATGGAGTTCTACAAACAAAGCCGGGAACTACTCCAGCTTCGGCAGGAACGCAGAAAATACTCAACATCGGCAGAAGATCAGATGACAATCCATCAACTTACTTTGATGGTATAATTGATGAATTTGCTGTCCTTAATGTAGCGTTATCAGAGGAAGATATAAAGGCATTGATGAACAATGGCTTAAATACCTATGCAAGTGTTTCTCCACTTGATAAATTAGCTAATACATGGAGTAAGATAAAATTATCTGATGTTACAGAAAAAAGATAGAACAAGATTATTTTAGGAAAAACAAAAGGAAGATAATATGTTATCAAGTATAGAACGGGTCCTGACTGAGTCGCCTTTTTTGGCAATATTTGTTGTCTTTTGGGCAGGAGCATTAGCTTCTTTGAGTTCTTGCTCTCTGGTGCGAATACCGATAGTCTTTGGTCTTGTTGCTGGAACTTCTGATTCAAAAAAGAAATCTATATTATCATTGCTTTTCTTTATTCTTGGACTTGTTTTTAGCTATACTTTATTAGGTGTATTTCTTACAATTTTGGGTGATTTTACATCAAGGCTCATTCCTGCAACAAGGTATTTATATACTGCATTTGGTATTCTGTTGGTATTTGTTGGAATATTGGTTGTAGGTCTTTTTAAGATAAAATCTTTACATTTCCATTTTGATATTTCTAATAAATTCAAGAAAACTGGGTATTTTGGGGCGTTTTTATTTGGTATTGGTCTTGCCTTTTTAGAAATGCCAACCTGTCCATGTTGTGCGCCTGTGCTTTTGGTTATTGCAGGATCAGTTGTCTTAAAAAATTCATACTTATACAGCATTATAATTTTCATTAGCTTTGCACTAGGTCAAAGCCTTCCTTCATTAGTCATAGGAACATCAACTGGCTTAGTAAAATATCTTACGCCCCGTATCTCTAAATTTGAGGGTTATATAAGACTTGTAGCGGGTAATATATTAATTGTCTTTGGAATCTATCTAGTATTGATTGCATAAGGTATATATATGGAAGAAAATCACGATTTGGGATGTTGTGAACATTGTCATGAAAATCATAATGAGGAAAATACAAGACCTAATAAGGTTTATAAGTGGTTTTTTACAATTATTTTTGTGCCTTTCTGCCTTTTTGCAATAAGCCATTATATTCAGGGACAAATTGCTATAAGAGGTTCGTCTTATATCGGATTTGATATGCATAAGGATGCGATAAGGGAGTATAAGAAGGCGGTCTTTTTAGACAAAAAAGATATTACCTCATGGAGTTATATGGGATATAGCTATAGAATGCTTCATGATTATGATAGTGCAATAAAGGCTTATAAGGCATTATTAGAAGTTGATTCGCAAAATCTAACTGCTACACAAGACCTTGCTATGTCCTATGCCTTAAAAGAGGATTATAAAGAAGCCATTGCGGTATTTAGGACACTAATTGATATGGTAAACGTAAGTGATAAGTTAGACTCCAAAACTAAAGATAAAAACTTAGAAATTATAACAAGGCTAATAGCAACATGTTATGAAAAACTTGGCGATCTTGATAATGCAAGATTAGTTTTACAAGAATATCTTAAAGATAAGCCCAATAGTGCAAAAATAAGGGATAAGCTATTACATCTAGGACATGACCATTAAGAAGGTTTTGCATTTATAAGCCTTGCGGTTTCTCTTGCAACGATAATTTCCTCGTTGGTTGGTATAACTAATACCTGAACCTTGCTATCAATAGATGATATATTCATTTCACCCGTCGCAGATTTATTTTTTTCTGTGTCAATTTTAATCCCAAGAAATTCCATATCTTCACATATCTCAGCACGACTTCTGATAGACCTTTCACCGATACCACCAGTAAAAACAAGGGTGTCTAATCCACCCATTGCGGATGCATAAGCACCGATATATTTTTTTATGCTATAATGAAACGCCTTTACGGTCAATAAAGCACGTTTATTTCCATCATCTATCGCTTTGAGTAAGTCACGCATGTCGCTACCAACGCCTGATATTCCAAGCATTCCAGATTCCTTTGAGAGTATGCTTCTTATCTGGTCTGTATTTAAGTTCTCTTTGTCCATGATAAATGGAATCAGAAACGGATCAATATCACCACATCTAGTTGATTGCATAACGCCTGATTGTGCAGAAAATCCCATACTCGTATCAATGGATTTTCCATGCTTTATAGCGCAAATAGAGGAACTTCCACCTAAATGACAAGAGATAATCTTTAGTTTATCTGCTGGCAATCCCAAAAATTGCGGAGTTCTTTGAGATATGTATCTATGTGATGCCCCATGAAAACCATATCTTCGGACACCATATTTTTCGAGCCACCCATAAGGCACACTGAAAATATAAGCATAGTCAGGAATTGTCTCATGAAACCATGTCTCAAATACAGCAACTAACGGCTTTTGAGGCAAAATTTCCTGAAATGCACGTATTGAAGCTATATATGCAGGATTATGAAACGGCGCAAGTGGTATATATTCTTCCAAAGCCTTAATCACATTTTCGTCTATCACAGCAGAGCTAATGTAATCCTTTGCAAAAACAGCCTTGAATCCAACACCAGATAATTCAGATAGATCAGACAATATTCCATGTTTTTTATCTAATAAAGTATCTATCGCAACCTTTATTGCTGTATTATGGTTTGGTATATCTATTTCCTTATTTATTTTATCTTTGCCCGATGTTGAATGAGTAAATATTGATGGTGGTTTTCCAACACGTTCTATATATCCTTTGGCTAACGTATTCTCATCATTCATATCTATAATCTGATATTTAAATGATGAACTACCAACATTTGAGATCAAGATTTTCATGGTAATCCTTTCTATATTAGTGGTCAACCGAATAAGTTTTTCACATCTCAAATCTCATAACACAGGTTAACCCACTTACTAAGCCTTGATGATTCAACAATGCTTTCATAAACAAGCATAGAACGATAACTACTAGCTATATCGCTTTTTATAGAGCTTCTATCGCCTGTTCGAACAGCATGAATAAATGCCTGTATTTCAGGCAAAAAGCCTGATTCTATAAGTCCTTCCTGTCCTGCTGTCGTAAAATTAAGCTGATGTAATATATGATAAACCCGATCATGCGCAAATGTTAGAGAGAAACCATCCTGCACCAACTATTCCCAATTTGTCTTTTTCTATCATAACTATCCCTTTAATACACTTAATTTACCGATCATTGCCAATTAATGTTGGCATTCATAAGAAGCGCATAATCTATTAATTCTGCAGGATTGTATGAATCCAAAGCTATATCAATAATTAAATTTGGGTTATGAAAATGAAGATATTTCATTATAGCAAAAAGCCCATCATATATATACCATAAAGATTCCAAACTTGTTTTATGAAGATGATTAACTGCAAAGCATCCACCTCCATCAGCAATTGGCAATATCTCACCCGTCAGTTTAATATAATCAAGATTTAATTCTTTGACAATAGCATCAATTTCATAAGTCATATATAGCGCATATTCACTGCCTAGACACATCAATTTTGTTTTATTATCTGATATTTCATAATCAGAACCGTTCTTTAATTTTACTGTCCATTGCGAATGTTGGTCAAGAATTATGCTTTCTGTTTCTGCGATTGACAAGTCTATACACAAACCAAATTTTATTCCTAAATTATGCGTATATTCAGCTATATTTTTTATATATGGATTTTTCTCGTAAGTCCAATCACCTCGTCTGTCTGTCCATTTTCCTGAAATACAAAATATATCTATGCCAGAATTCTTTGTTTGTTTGACTTTTTCTATCAATATGGCTTCATTAGTATCGGGATTGATATTTTCAAAATGTATGGAATTTTTCTGCGACTGATTAACCAATAAATAATCGAACATAAATTCTTCAAAACGATCTTTTGATTGTTCTGGTTCGCCTGTAAATAGAAATACAAATGCTCCAGGGCTAGAAAAAATCTCTTTGGGCGTAATTTGAATTTGAGAAACATATTGACCCCCTTGCTGTGTCATGCCAATACCAATCTTTCCGGGTTTAGAATAGACATCGTTATATTTCAATATTCCGAGAGTTTCATTGCCAATAATGAAGCCTTCTTTTAGATTTGTATTAAATACAACAGTTGATAAACCTCTAAATTTCTTGTTTCTTAGATATTCAGAAAGGTCACGTATATCAATGTCAAAGTCTATTCCCGGGAGTAGGCTTATCGATTCCATTAACACGCTATCTACTGCTATTGACGAACCTGTTTTATTTTCAATCTCAATCCATTTGCGTATAACTGGAATATGAGCATAAACCTCATATAAAAGCTTTAGACTGAAAGTGCCGATATTCTCTAATTTGACATCAAAGCTTAGCTCCAGCCCCTTTGCGTCAATTTGGCTAAATATCTGATGTGATTTATATATTACATTCCCAGTAATACCTGAAATTTGCGTTCCATTTATTCTAAATGAAAATTCTTCACCCAAAGAATTAATATAATTATGTTGTGTTGATTTGTTTATGAATGTTGTAGTATAAATGCGGTTAGCTTTTTTATCAAGAAAAATGGTTCTCTCAATAAATTCGTTTCCGATACGAAACAGACTTGATTTTTCGTTATAGTATATATATATGCTATCCAAAGGCTGAACTTCTAGTTTTATAACGGGATTTGGATTTATTTTATGCACACTACAAGAAAATAAGGATAAGATGATTGATATTAATGTGAGTGTTTTTATACAATGCTTCATTTGCCAAATAGATAACCAAGACTAAATTCTACCTCATTGTTAATAGAATCTTCTTTAATAGAACTTTTAAGTGAAGTATTAATCTGTATGCCTTTTGGTGATTCTAATAGAAATTTTAGCCCCAAAGTATGCCTTTTGTCAACTTTACCTGATGGGAATTTCATTGACTTATAGTCCTCACCACGGAATCGATCTGCCACTGTCCGAGAACCCTCTCGATTGAAGGCATAACTTAGACTAAGCCTAGTATCAATATTTAACATTCTACAAATCTCAAGAAGAACTTGATCTGAATCGGGTCCCAAATGATGACCGATCACCCATCCATAATGAGTATATTGGTTTTCCGCCTCAAGATGAGTATATGTCCAAGAATCAACTCTTGTATACTCAGCACGAAAATCTGTCTTTTGAATACCAAAAGGATCACTTGCATATATACCGAATATATATCCAAGTGCATTTGGATCGTAGCTTTCATAATTAAAATCATCAACGAGAAATTGAAAATATGCTTTATATCCCTTTTTAGGCTTTATTGAAATATCAAAACTTACAAGTGAGTTATCATCAAGGTCAGAATTATACTGATTTGCATAATAAGGTAATATCGGATTAAGATAATACAATTGCATATATTCAGCTTCTCCGCCATATAATATAACCTCTGATAATCCTGTTTCTATTTTGTTGTTGATAATCCAATCTATTCTATGTCCTGCTAAATATCTATTTGCTAAATACCTGTATGAAGGATCGCCATGCTCATTCCACATATTATCAAGCGTAGCAGAGAAAGACACAAATTTTATAGCACCAAATTTTCCACCAAGCAATATCATATCAAATGGTGGTGAATTATCAGATATAATCAGACTCCCATCATATCCCGGTCCCCAGAATAGAGTTTGCCTGCCAAGTAAAGCCTCAAATCTCTTTGAATGAAAACGAACAAATGCCCTTTGAAAATCCGCAGTATAGTCAAACTTCCAAGTATTAAGACGCTTAGATGCGGTTGTCCCTTCTTTACCGACAACTTCTTTTCCTCTTTGAACGTCAACTTCCTCGTATAATTCTATATAATCAGTCGGTTGATAAAGAGCAGAACCCCATAAATCAACAGATGGCTTTTTATGCTTTGCAATGGAGATTGACCCACGCATTTTTAATTTTGATTCATCTGAAAACTCATTAGCCAATTTATTAATTAGCTTAACTTCATAAGGTTTTGGAGTTATTGTGCAATTTTCTATTTGGTTTTTTAGATCAGAAATGATGGATTTGATTTGATCATGGTTGTAAGGTCTTATATTAAAGAAAAAAGAAGGAATAAGCCCATTTGCTTCGAGTTTCCATAGCGAATAATAAACCCATTCGCTGTTTATAAGTGGCTCATTTACATTTGTGGCAGTGACATTGCTTGAAAGAAAAAACACAAAGGCACTAAGGCACAAAGACATAGAAAAAAGAAATTCCAAACCTTTGTGTCTCTGTGTCTCCGTGTCTCCGTGTTTAATTCCTGATAATCCAAATGTCATGTTTTTTGGCATATATAGAAGATACCCGGATAGAGAATTCGCTTTTTATGAATTGTAGAGACATCAAATCCAATTTCTTTGAGAAGACTGATAAAATCCTCTTTTGTCCGATAATTCAGAGATATTCCTTTTGTTTCCTTTCCATATAGACCTAGCTTTGTTTTGATTTTTTCTTCAATATAAGTATATCTAAACTTCCAGATTGCCGATTTATCAGTATCTTTTATTATCAAAATACCATTTTGGTTAAGTTTTTCAAAGCATTTTATCAAAACTTTTTCTTGATCTTGATACGGAAGTAGATAAAGAATGTCAATTATTATAACAGCATCACAAGCGGGAATTTGTGCATCTCTAATGTCTGCAAGCTGAAATTGAGTATTATTTGAGATGGTTCTTCTGGCAGATTCAATCCTAGTTTGTGATACATCAAAGCTAATAATTTTTCTTTGTGGATATGAGAACGATAAAAGATGTGATATAACGCCATATCCACAGCCGAGATCAACAATCAAGCCATCTTTAGGAAGGTTGCGCTCAAGGACATCAATTATTGAACTTGCAGAAAAAATAAGCCTTGCCAGAATTATCAGCCTATCTCTTAATTTTGCAGACTGATATAATCTCATAACATATCTTATTTTCTTGAATGAGATCAAAGCAAACCCAATTCCTTGAGCATTCCGTCTGTTATACTGACCATTCTGTTAATGATGTCCTGAGTTACCTTTTGCCCGAATTCTTTTAGATCGTCACAGCGAGGGTCTTCGCCATAGATTCCGATTGGTTTGACAGATTTATCATCACCCAAAACGCTAACGTCAACCAATTCAGGACGCAGTGTATACATGATTGATGTTTCCCACTTCGCCGCATGGTCTCCGCCATTGGGGTATATGTCCCTAACTGGATCAGCCTCAATGCCTGCATAAATCTTGATATTTGGGTTCTTTTCCATAAATTCTTTTGCGCATTTTTCTGCATGTGGCTTTAACGGATAATGCCCGCAAAGGACGAATATAACACGAAAACCAAGACTTTTTAGCTGATAGAATATATGCGTTAAAAGATGTTCATAGAAGGCTTGTTCTTGCTCTGGCGTAACTCCGCCCATATAGCCGGGCGCAAAATTTTCTGCTGGCAAGTGCATTTTTTCTGTAACTTTGCCATCAACGTTGTGGTTGAATTCCAGCAATCCGCTTTCTCTGCTTTCGCCCCAGAACAATGCAGGCATTGCCAATCCTCCGCCTTTTTCTGCGGATTTCATACAAAGGGCATGAGCTTTTACCGTATCCAATCCAAGCGGATTGTGTTCGCCATGCCATTCTATTCCTCCGATTGGTAGATAGGCAACTGGCTTCTCTGTCCTTGCTTTAACTACTTCATGTGGAAGCATCTCTTCATATCTTACTTTTTTCATATCTTTAATTACCTCATATTTCATTTGAGTATATTTGTAGCCTAAGATTCTATCTTGGTTTTTGCCAGCCTTAAAGGCTGGGCTACGAATACTACTAATCTTTATTAATTACCCGTTTTGATTGAACCCCATGTTCCTATTAGGCTTTCTTTTGGTGAAATTGATGTTGTTGGTTGCGGAAAAGGATTGTAAACATAGGTATTCATATTGATAGTATCTGGTTTTTGGAAAACTCCACATCCTCCAAAGATAAAAGCCTTATTATTTATTTGGCAGGAAATGGGATAAGAAAGGGCAATTGGCATAGTTTGTGTCTTGTCCCATGTATCATTCAATGGATCATATACATCAAAGGTTGATAAGCCAGTTTGAAAATTATTTGATCCCCCAAACACGTATATTTTCCCTGCTATTTCAACTATTGATGCAAATGCTCTTGGTATTGGTATATCCGCCCTTCTGGTCCATAATTCTTCTATAGGGTCATATTCCCATACTTTAGAAATAATTTGCATGCCTATTATTCCACTTATAATAATAATTTTTCCATTTATTTCTTGAACAACAAATGAATCTAATGTATTTGGCATAGGTTTTTTCGTTGTCCATGTATCTGTTTTTGTATTATACACATCTATATCAGCAAAACAAATATCTCCACCGAATCTATAACCGCCTAAAACATATATTTCATCTCCAATGGCTACGACTCCTGATATGCCTCTACAATTTGGCATAACAGATTTTGATTCCCATGAGTTAGTGATAGGATCATATACATCCACTGGTAAATTTTCCCTGACTGCACACCCAATTATATACATTTTTTCATTAACCACAACCGATGAACAGCTTTGTCTTACATGGGGCATATCTGCTAATTTAGTCCATGTGTCAGCAATAGGATTATATCTTATTGCCCAATTTTGCCCTCCATGAGGACCACCAAAGATATATGCTTCATTATTGTAAACACATGCAGAGCATTCGACAATCTCAAAAGGAATCTCTCCCTTTTTCGTCCACTCACCTGCAAAAGCAATATCTGACAAACACGCCATAATCAAAGCTATAATAAGCATTGACAACATTTTTACAACGGGGGGGGGGCAAAATTTTGATTTAATTTCATTGGTTTCTCCTTTTTTTGTTGACATAATGACTTTTGTTAATTAACTTAGCCCAAGATTCTATCTCGGTTTTTGCAATTGCCAACTTTGGAAAGTTGGGCTACAAAGATACTAATGATGGCAAAGCAACTTCAAACTGTAATTTATTGCCAAGAACCTCTTTAGCATCAATGACTTCTAAACCGATCAATTTTCCTGATGCGTCAATATCTGCATAAACACCGGGGACAACGGTAACAGTCTGAGCAGACTTAATTCCATCTGAACCAAACCATATATAAAGCAAATCTCGTTCTGAATCATATTCTATCTTCATTATCATTCACCTCTAGGAAAATTCTTGCCATATCTTGCCTTAACCGTTAATAATACAATATATTCATCAATGATTTTATAGTAAACAGACACCTCTTTTTCCTCGAAAAACTGACCTTCCCATTTATCTTGGTATAGATAAACCATTGTTTTCCCAAAAGTTCCCAATTTTGCGTCAGATGATTCCCATCCATTATTTAATGTAAATTCTATTTCTTGTAAAGAAATGCCTCTTTGAATCATTCTGGATTTTAAATGTGGATGAAGATCGCTTTCTGTAATATATACCCATTTTTTGTTATTATTCAATAGATTATCTCGCTTATGCAAATGATTTTTGTAGCCCAAGATTCTATCTCGATTTTTGCCAGCCTTAAAGGCTGGGCTACGAACCTTAGATTAATTTATCGGAACAATTATGGTGCTATTAATGTTAGCTTCTTTTCGGATTTTTTGCGACATCTCCCTCGCTTCTGATTCTGTTTTGCAGTTACCAACTCTGACTTTATACATAGTCTTTCCATTGGAAGATGATGTAGCGATTTCAACAGAATAGCCCTTCTTTTTTAGCTGATCTGCCAGATTATCCGCACTTGATTTTACCGAAAACGCCCCAACTTGCACACTAAAATACGGTGTTTTTATTGATGGCTTTATTTCTTCTTTTTTGCTCTCAATTGGCTTATTTTCCTCGTCTTTTTTCCATTCAACTGTGAATGGAGGTTTTTGTTCATCTTTCTTTTGTGGTATCGATTGGACTGTTTTTTTATCGTCAAATGTCGCTTTTAGGAAAGGTGATTCAAGTTGTGGAGAAGTTTCTTTTCTCTCCATTTTTGCTTCATCAGGTTTAATTATTTTAGGAAAATCAAGACTTTCTCTAGCTTTTTTTGCCTCTATGGATTTTGGATAATTCTGAATGATTTTTTGATAAAATTCCTTTGCTTCGGCTGTTTTTCCCGAATAATGAAGACAGTTTGCAAGCGAAAAATTTGCAGAAGGTAGCCATTTACTTTCTGGAAAATCTTTTATCAATGTTCGCAACATTTCTTCCGCTTTGGCATAATCTTTCTTTGCTATATAACACTCACTCAAAGATATTAAAACTGCGTCATCACCAAAATCATTATTTTTATTTCCTAGCATGGTGTTTAATGAATATATAGCCCCTTCATAATCTCCTTTTGCCATAAGGCTTTTATTTTGCCAGTAGCGTGCCTGCCAATATAATGGATCATCCATGTATCTAACGACTATCGCCCTGTAATTTTCTCCTGCGTCATTATATTTACCCTGAAGATAATAGCATTGACCCAACTGAAAATGTGATTTAGCTGACCATGTGCTATTAGGATATTTGTTTATAATATCCTTATACATGCCTATTGCAATATTTATATCCTCATGAATGAATGCCTGCATAAATAATATCTCAGGAGTATAAGTGCTTTTTGGATAAGATGAAATAAATTCTTTTATATTCTTTCCAGCCTCAGTGTAATTCTTTTCTGTATATGTGGATTTGCACTTCTGATATAGCTCTTCTTCTGCCTTTGATGGCTTATCAACATCAGCATTCACAGAGAGAACGTTCAAACAGAAGATTATAAAAAGCATTAAAAAAGATGACAATCTCTTGGCACTATCCATTTTTTGTCTCCCAAAGCTAATCTGACACAAACTCACCGCGTAATGACCAATTACCTGCGTCAATGATTTTAACATTTATTAATTTCCCGATCAAGCTAGAATCGCCATCAAAAAACACTATTCTATTACAACTTGTGCGACCAGAAAGTTGGGAATCATTTTTTGGATTAACTCCCTCAACCAGTATTTTTTGAATTGTATCAATCATGGCTCTATTTTTTCGGATGCTGATCTCATCTTGTATCTTCAGCAATTCATATAAACGCCTCATCTTTACGTCCTCAGGCAATTGATCGGGCATAGTTGATGCAGGTGTATTTCTTCTTGGCGAATATCTAAAACAAAATGCAACATCAAATTCAACACGCTGAACAAGATCAAGCGTCCCTTGAAAATCTTCTTCGGTTTCTCCGGGGAAGCCAACTATCAAATCAGTAGTTATCGATATATCTGGAACTTTATCTCTAAGACGATTGATAAGATCAAAGTAATGTTCTCTTGTATAGCCACGATTCATTTTTTCAAGAATATTATTTGATCCAGCTTGTGCAGGCAAGTGAAAATGCTTGCAGACTTTTGGCAGTTCTTTGAAGGCATCTATTAGCTTTTGTGGAACATCCTTTGGATGTGATGTTGTGAATCTTATCCGTTCGATGCCTGATGAATTTTTATCTATAAGTGCAAGTAGATCAGCAAAATCGATCTCATTAGAATCAAGTCCATAAGAATTGACATTTTGCCCTAGTAATGTAACTTCTTTATATCCTGATTCCCCAAGTGTTTTAATCTCGTTGAGTATACTCTGACTGCTTCGGCTTCGTTCTCTGCCTCTTACATAAGGGACAATACAATAACTGCAGAAGTTATTGCAGCCGTGCATAATCGTTACCCAAGCAGAAACAGAGCTTTCACGGCTATTGGGGATTGGATCTTCTTGGTTTGGTGTCTCCAAAACATCAATAGCAGTGCATTGTGATTGTAGTCGCTGACTAATTAAATTTGGTAACTCAGTTAATCTGCTTGTTCCGAGTATAATATCAATATAAGGGAATCTTTTTAAGAGATCGCTTTCCCAGCTTTGAGCCATACAACCACATACACCCAATATCATTTCAGGTCGTTTCTCTTTGACTTGCTTTAATCTCTCTAATCTGCCTAATACCTTTCTTTCTGCAGTATCTCGGACAGAGCAAGTATTCAAAAGCAGAATATCAGCGTCCTGAAAGCTATTAATATGTGAATATCCATGTTCTTCTAGGATGCTTGTAAGCACCTCTGAATCGCATTTATTCATTTGGCATCCATAAGTTATTATGTGAAATGTCTTTGGCATATAATATCCTTATATATTATGAAAGATAAAGTAAAAAATGGAAGGTTTTTAAATAATGAAGTTTTTTATTAAATTGATGAAACTAGCTTCCAAAACTCAGGGAACGAGGTATTTACACAATCTATATCATTTATGGTAACTCCTGTATCAGAAACTAATCCAGCGATTGCAAGAGACATAGCCATTCTGTGATCGCCATGACTTTCACAAATTCCGCCTTTTAGTTTACTATCACCAGAAATAATCATACCGTCATCAAGTTCATCTAGTTCAGCACCGATCTTACGAAATTCTGTTACTGCATTTGTTATGCGATCACTTTCCTTAACACGCAATTCCTGAGCATCTTTAATTATAGTTTCACCTTTGGCTTGTGTTCCTGCAAGGACTAATATTGGTATTTCGTCAATCATTCTGACGATTATATCACCAGAAAAACTTGCGCCTTTTAATTGCGATGATTTTATATAAAGGTCTGCGGTAGGCTCATCTGATTCCTCTCTTAGATTTTGTATCTCAATATATCCGCCCATCTGTTTTAGGGCATCAATTATGCCTGTGCGAGTCGGATTCACGCCAACATTTCTGATTATGATCTCGGAATTTGGACAAATCAGTCCTGCAACAATAAAATATGCGGAAGAAGAAATATCACCCGGAACGTTTATTTTATGACCGACTAACTTGGGTCGTCCTTTAACGCTATGTTTCAAACTCAATGATGAAATTTCAGCACCAAATGAACGTAACATGCGTTCTGTATGATCTCTTGATTCCGCAACTTCTGTAACTGATGTTTCACCGTCAGCATAAAGCCCTGCAAGGAGTATGCAAGATTTTATCTGTGCGCTTGCAACAGGAGTCTGATAATCTATCGCTTTGAGATTGCCTCCGATGATTGAAAGAGGGGCTAAATCACCTTTGCGACCATATATTTGTGCGCCCATCTGTCTAAGCGGTTCAGCAACTCGCTTCATAGGTCTGCGTCTGAGCGAATTATCTCCCGTCATAACTGAATAGAAAGGCTGTCCAGCAAGAATGCCAGCAATAAGGCGTGTTGACGTTCCAGAATTGCCCATGTCCAGAATGTCATCAGGCTCTTTTAGTCCATCAAGCCCGACTCCATGGATAATAACTTTGCTTGTGCCTTTGCCTTCAATAGTAACGCCCATCTTTTCAAATGCTTTTATGGTGGCGATACAGTCGTCACCATTCAAGAAGTTTGTTACCTCTGTTGTCCTTTCGGCGATTGAGCCTATCATAACCGATCGGTGCGATATGGATTTGTCGCCGGGTGGATGAATTTCGCCTTTTAGGTTGGTTTTGGGTAGTATTGTTATTTTTGACATAATATCTATCCAATCAATCTCTTAATGTTAAATCCGAAATATAACCCTTTGGGTCTGTTTTTGTCAACACCCAGCACTAATCGTCTTATCCCGATATTAGAGCTATTGCCAAAGATGAAGTCAAAGTTATGTCCATAAGTCTCAATCCTGATGCCGAAATCGTAACAGTTGTTATTTCCATCAAGCTTTGTCGGGAAAAATTCACCGATTAAGGAAATTTTGCGGACAGCTCCAAGCCTTTCCAGTAATATTACATAAAGACCAACCCCCGCGCCGATCTCTTTATTCTCTGAATCATAGCCAACATTGACGATTGGCATTATTCTCTTTATTATCGGATCTGTTTGAAGAGATAGCAAAATAAAGGCATTGCTTTTTCTTTCTTTTTCAAGTATATCAAGATTAAATTCTTTATAGCTAAAAAACTGTGCATCCAATTGGCTCCTAAACATCATATTAGGATAAAAATATGCGTAGCTTGCGCCAATGATTGCTTCTTGATTATCCCTTTCATAAGAAGCCTTTATTTCCAGATTTGGCAAGGCGGAATATCTCAAACCTAGATTAGCATTTGCTCCGCTAAACATTCCGAAAAAGGTATCAAAAGGTTCTTCGTTTAATTTTCCATAAAATCGATGCTCTATTCTAAACTCCGTTTGTTTTATTTTAAGGTTTGTTGGGGCGTTAAGATTCATTCCATTCGGGTCATCATAAGCAAGTATAAAGCCGGGCAGGATAAGGATAATTATAACAACAAGGATTATTTTTTCCATAATAACTCCTTATATATCAAGTGTTATATTGAATAAATTATATTGATTGGTTTCAGTAATTCTTTAAAAATAAAAGCTAGTTTTTATATAAACATACTGCTTATAGATATGCCTTCATGTATCCTTTTTATTGCTTCTGCGAATATAGGTGCTACTGAAAGAACGGTTATTTTATCTATGAGTTTATCTTTGGAGACATAAACGGTATTTGTTGTAATAACTTCTTTTACGATAGATTTTTCTATATATTCTATTGCAGGACCATTGAAAAGCCCATGAGTGCTGACCGCACATATATCCATTGCACCGCGTTTTTTTAGCTCATCAATGATAGCGACTAAGGAAGTTCCTCTACTTATTTCATCATCAAAGAATATAACGTTTTTTCCCTCAATATCACCAATCATTGTCCTTATTTGAACTTCTGTATCGCTGATTCTTCGTTTGTCAAATACTGCAATCGGAATATTAAGCTTTTCTGATATTTTTCCTGCCCTTTTGTCTTGCCCAAGATCAAATACCGATACTGAATTTGATAGATCGCTTTTAAGCAGATATTCACATATTACAGGTGTTGCCTGAAGATGATCTGTTGGAACACTGAAAAAGCCTCTAACTTGCTCGGAATGTAAAGCCATTGTCAAGAATCTGTTTGCTCCAGCAGTAACAAGAACGTCTGCTATCAATCTAGCTGCTATAGATATTCTAGGTTTGTCTTTTTTGTCTGATCTTGCATAGGAATAATGTGGAATAACTGCTGTAATACGATGTGCAGAAGCATTACGCAGTGCATCACATAATAGCATTAACTCCATTATACTATCACTTGGATTAGGGTAAGTTGATTGAATAACAAATACATCGGCTTCTCGGACACATTCTTTTATTTGAACAAATATATTCTCATTAGAAAATTTTGTAATCTCTACTTCGCCCAAGGGTATCCCCAATTTGTCGCATATATTTTGTGCAAGTGGGATGTTTGAACTGCCCGAAAAAACCTTTAATTGACCAAGCATTTATAAGACTCCTTTTATATAAAACTTACGCTCTGAATTTATCGATTCGACCTGCTGAACCCAAAGCATAAAGCATAATTTCAGTCGCATGAAATAAACCAAGTGAACCTCTTCTACATTCACTCTCAGAAAAACTCTTGATTCCATCAGGGCGACACCATTTGCCAATCAAAGCAAAAGGAACAGGATGCCAACTATGACCTTTATATGTCGACGGTGTTGAGTGATCACCTGTTATTACAAGAACATCGGGAGAAAGATATTCTAATCTTGGTATATATTTATCAATTTCCTCAAGAACACGAACCTTTTCATTGAAATTTCCGTCTTCTCCTGCACTATCAGCACCTTTGACATGGAAAAAAATAAAATCGTAGTTATGGAATGTTTCCTCAAGTTGATCAAATTCGCCCTCAAGGCTGTTTCCATCGTAAATTACGTCCATTCCAACTATCCTCGCAATACCGCGATAATCAGGATACGCAGCAATAGCTCCCATATTTTCCATTTTATATAGATGAGGCATTAAAGGCAAATTAGGTCTTTCGGAATATCCCCTTGTAAGTATTCCTAAATGCTGTCCATTTGGCATTTCTGCAATCGACCTTGCATCTTTGCCTGTAAGAAGCTCATTTGCCTCTTTAATAAATTTATTCGCAACGCTTGCTGCATATTTTGCTCTTGGTTTGAGTGCAATAACCTGATTTGGAAAAACGCCCTCACCAGCAGCCTGCGGATCAGAATCAGAAAGATCAGAATGTAAGCCTTCGCCTCTAAAAATGACAACTGAACGATAATCAAGGACAGTTTCAATTGTAATATCAATGTCATCAATTTTTATCTTACGGAGTAATTTGCATAATTCTCTATTTTTCTCTGTTTCAAGTCGTCCAGCTCGACGATCAACAACTGCACCAGTAGAGTTGAATCCAGCAAAATTAACTCGGACAGCTAAATCATGCTCTTCCATATCCAATCCAACCCCATAAGCTGCAATAGCCCCTCTACCAACATCATAAATAAAAGGGTCATATCCAAAAAGGGCAAGATGCGCAACACCGCTTCCCGGAGAAACACCCGGAGCAATAGGCATACTCATTCCCGTAACCGCCTTTGATATTAATTTATCAAGGTTTGTCATTTTTGCAGTCTCAAGTTCCGTCATACCAGTTTTGGGCAATGGTAATCCGCCGAGTCCGTCAATAACGAAAAGAATAATCTTGGACCCGTTATCCTTAAAATTTAAATTCAATGCAATTTCGGAACTTATCATTGAAGTCCTCCAATAATTCGGGAATTTCAGTTATATTAAATAATGTTATATGACAGCTATTTATCTGTTAAATCCAATGCCATTGACAAATACCTTCCCTGGTTGATTTTCTTCGCCAAAAACCTGAAATTTTAATGGAAGAAACCTTTCAACAACTTGAATATTAGTCAATAGATGAAGTGTAATTCTTGAGGTTGTAAAACAGGAATTACCGTCTGCCAGTGCCATCAATGGTATAAGTTGATCTGCCAAATAAGACTCAATGCACATATTAGCTTTCATAAATTCTAATAAATCTTCACTTGCTTCATAAGCAACTTGTTCTGCCTTTTTGCCTTTTTCACCGAGAGCAGAAAATCCTGCATAACTATTTTCAAATTCAGCTAATATGAATACTATTGTCCCTTGACCTATTGAGGAAGCATCTACCAACTCCGTTTTGGCTTCTATTCCATAGGATTTCAGTATTTCTAATGCCTGATTTTGTTGTCTTTGGGCAATTGACATAGGCAAATTTGATGACGCAGAAATAACCCTTATTTCCTTGTTTATGCCTTTTTCTAATAGATTGATCCCGTTTAATTTAGATTGTTGTATATCTGCTATAATTTCTCCTTTGCCTCTTGGATACCAGCCCCATTTGTTTAAATAAATATTTGCTTTGATACCCATTCTTTCTGCAATTGGAAGATAAACCATTTGAAGATATTGAACGGGAGGACTCCATGCAACGTGAGTTCCGCCAAATATTGTTACATTAGACTTTCCATCAGCAAAGGCTAAAGGCAATAATATCGATTGAAATATTAGCGAAACTGAACCAGCACTTGATTTTACCTCTGATACATCAAATATGTAATTGCCTGCATTAAGAGATTTTGGATTAAATGTCAACACCTGAGAACCAATTGATGCCCCTGTAACTTCAGCATTTGTAATATTTGCAAGAGCATGGACACAGGTTAGATGCTGAGCCTGTAAGCCCGGTTGATGTCTTTTTGCCCTAATGTTTATGATCTTAACGGGCTTGCCAAGTAATGACGACATCGTTAGGCTTGTTCGTAAAATCTGTCCTCCGCCTTCACCAGCAGAACCATCAATCTCAATATACACTTTTATTATCCTTAAATGTTAAGTATTTATAAACAGAAATTATAACATCATGTTAATTTTAAATCAATACAAAATGCCTTGATTTTTGGAGGGTAATTTCGGCAGGTTTTTTATTGTATATATTTTTTGTATTAATCCAAGAAGACTCTTCACTTCTTTCAGGGTGACACTTTGCTGTCATTTTGAGCAAAGTGAAAAATCTTTTTTTACTCATCTTTGAAGCGAAACCTCAATCATTCCTCTAACTGAATTTGTCAGATAAATTTTATCTGCATCAATAATGTCTTTTTTATACAGGATTTTTTCCTTTATATCTGGCTTATTTTCCAGCAGATATTGACGAAACACACCATTTAGAAGACCGCATTTTATGGGTGGAGTATAGAATTTGCCATCTTTTTGTATAAAGATATTTGATATTGTTCCTTCTGTTATTTCATGATTGTTATTGAGAAACAGAAAGTCATAATAACCCTCATCTCTTGCCCTATGAAATTCATCATTGTAGATTTTCCTGTTGGTTGTCTTATGATATAAAAATCTGTCTTCAGAGTTTGTTTGAACAGGTGAAAAAGCAACCAATTTTATTGAGTCGTCCATTTTTTCAAGTTCTGATGAAGATATAGTTATATTGCCATCTTTGAATAGGAGTAATCTTGTTTTATATTTTTTTTCATTGAAATAGTTTTTGCTTTCGTTTGTTATCATCGTAATTATATGATCAATATCAAAATCAAACATAAAGTATTCTGAGGAATCTTTTAGCCTTTTTAGATGTAAATCAAGCAAAAAATAGTCGCCTTTTTCCCAGAGCATAGTCTCAATTAATTGAAAATCAGTGAATTTAGATGTCAGAAAATTGGCTTTTAGCAAACATTCCCTAAATTCTGATTCTGCATCAGAATCATAGACTATTCCGCTACCAATACCCATTTCGCTATAATTGTTTTTTCTATCAACTAAGACTGTTCTAATTGCTACATTGAAAACACTTGTATTGTCTGGTGCAATAAATCCGATTCCGCCTGTATAAACATGTCTTGGTTCTATTTCTAACTCATTTATAATCTGCATTGTTTTTATTTTTGGCGCCCCTGTAACTGAGCCACATGGAAATATGCTCTTGAAAAGATCGAGCCAGCTTATATTTTCCTTTAATACAGATTCGACTGTTGATGTCATCTGAAAAAGGGTTTCGTATTTCTCTACCTCATAGAGTTTACTGACATTGACACTGCCAATCTTTGACATTTTGCCTATATCATTTCGTAAAAGGTCAACAATCATTACGTTTTCTGCTTGATCTTTTATAGAATTAGATAGCTCATTTATTTTGATCTCATCATCATCTTTGTTGATCCCACGTTTGATAGTACCTTTCATGGGTTTTACAGTAATATGATCTTCGTTTCTCATAAAGAATAGCTCAGGGGAAAGCGATAATATATCATATTGATCAAATCTAATAAATGCTGAATAAGAAGCGGATTGCTTTTGGCAAAGATCAAAAAACAGGCTTTTTGGATTGATTTCTAAATAAAATTTGTGCTTGAATGTAAAATTAACTTGGTATGTTTCGCCTCTTTCAATTGCAGATTTGATAGCATGAATCTTATTAATATAGTCATCATGCTCTATATTGCTAGTTATGTTTTTTATTTGATAATTTTGGTTATTTTGTGAAACATAGCTATTAAAGATTTGTTCTATATTTATATCGGAAAAATATTCTTTTTTGTGGTCATATATAATTGGGTTTTCATATATGCCAAACCAGAGAAGCGGAAAGTTGTTAGTTTTTGGGCAAACACTGTTGAAAACATCATCAAGATATAATCCTGCTTCATAACTAATAAATCCAGCAATATAATAACCCTGTCTTTGAAACTGCTCTATGCTTGTTAATGCTCTAATAAGACTATCTTTATCATAGCAAGCTAGATATTCTACTGGAGTAGTAAAGATATAGCTTTTAAAATTATCTTTATCTGTTCTGCCATTCCATAAAAGGACAGATCGTTCATCTATTAAGTAATTAAGTAAAAATGATAATAAACTTTCTTTTTTTGTCATGCCTATACCAGAATGGTGATTTATAGATAGGAAAAACTCTTATTATTATTTAATTCTAGGAAATTTTTGCTATGATGTCAACTGAATAAAAACCTGATTTATATCAAATCTAGCATTTGTATTGACTAAATAAGGAATTGAAATATATAATAATTCAGCTGACTTTTTTGAGTAAATAAAAAAGCTTTTATAGGTTTTTAAAAAATGATTGAGATATATAATAAACTTTATTGTATTTATGGTCCCCAATATTGGTGGCCTGCCGAAACAAAATTTGAGATGATTGTTGGTGCTGTTCTTACACAAAATACCTCATGGCATAATGTCAGTATAGCCATTGATAATCTTGAAAAAAACGGTCTTTTTGGGCTTTTTTCGCTTATTGATGCAGATGAAAATTTGGTCAAAGATTTGATCAAGCCCATAGGATTTTTTAATATAAAATACAATCGTTTGATGAATCTGCTTGAATATTTTGCAGAACAGGGATTAGATAATCCAAAGTTTATGTATGCGCCTGTTTACGAACTGCGTCAGGAATTGCTTTCCATAAAAGGAATCGGCAGAGAGACATCTGACAGCATATTGTTATATGCTTTTGGACGACCAATATTTGTTGTAGATGCCTATACAAGAAGACTTTTCTCAAGACTTGGCTATGGTTGGATGGAAAAAGCTGATTATGATGAAATACAACATTTTTTTATGGTTAATCTTCCTACGGATCCTATTATCTATAATGAGTTCCATGCTCTAATAGTCAG
This sequence comes from uncultured bacterium, assembly GCA_964564735.1. GTDB lineage: Bacteria > Poribacteria > DTPJ01 > DTPJ01 > DTPJ01 > CAZMCH01. The sequence continues at coordinate 31,493 of CAZMCH010000007.1, read as the reverse complement.
GCATTGCAAAGAATTATGCAAAAAAAATCCTATATGTTTGGAGTGTAGTTTGTCATGTCCTATGAATAAATAGGTTTTACAAGAAAGGGTAATATGAAATCTTATAAAGGATATATTTTTGATATGGATGGCGTAATATATAGAGGTGATGAGATTATTTACGAGGCTGTTGAAGCTATAAATACATTAGTTAAAAACGGTCATAAAGTAATGTTTGTTACAAATAATTCAGGAAAATTAGCGACAGAATATGCAAAAATAGTGAAAAATATGGGTATTATAGGAATCGAAGAGAATGATATTTTAACATCAGGCAACGTTGCTTCTATATATCTCAAAAAGCGACTTGCACAAAATCCAGACAGAAAAAATATATTATGTGTATGTGGAAATGCAGTAAAAACACTTATGAAAGAAATAGGAATGAATATAATTGATCCAAAAGATTATAAAAACACCCATTATGTCATTGTTGGAATAACAACTGATTTCAATTGGGAACTTGGTGATCATGCTGCAAATGCTATCGCTGTTTATGGGGCGGAATTTATCGGAACTAATCCTGATGTGGCAAAACCTGCCGAGAATGGAGAAATTTTTGCGGGAACAGGATCAATTATCGCCTTTATAGAAACCGCATCCCAAACCAAAGCTACTATCATGGGTAAACCGTATCCAGAAATATATAAATCAGCTTTGGAGAGAATGAAGCTTGATATTAAAGAGACATTGATGGTTGGTGATCTTTTGAATACAGATGTAAAAGGTGCAAACGAACTTGGTATGGATTCAGCTTTTGTTCTTACAGGCTTGCATAAAAAAGATGACATACAAAGGTTTGATATACATCCAACTTATGTAATAGAGAATTTACTTGAATTACTTAAATGAGACTTAAAAATAGACTATAAATCATTTATCCCATATAACTTCTGCTTTGTCTTGCAGGATTCCCCACCACCAACTCCCACATCTTACCCAGCCATTTTTGATACCTTCGGGAATTTGGATAGTTACATAATAGACTACTTGATTTTTTGATGTAGTCAAAAAAAATGGACCCTGGCGAAATAGCCTTATGTTTACAGATAAAATCTGATAGCCATTATTTATTGCCCAATTCTCAAGAATTCTTCGTGAGCGTGAAAAAGTCCACAAAATAACAATGAGCATTATTAAAATAACAAATAGAATTGCTAAATTATCCATATTTTTTACGACATATCAGTAGTCAGATATTTTCTGCCATCCCATATCACAGGTAATCCCCTGATAATACACATGGCAATTGTTACATAAACTATAACAGCACCGATTATAAGTAAAACATTCATCAATGTATCGGGCATAGATAAGGAAAATTGGGTTATTGCGCTTTTCAACGTTAATATTCCTGCAAGATAGCAGAACGCAACAACTTTTGACACCGCATATATGCCCCTGCTGATCCTTGAGCTAACAAGAGCTTTTGCCCATGTTGAGTCCATCATTGTCTTTTTCCCAAACGGAGTTTTGCCCTTTGTAAATGCGATACTTCTGATAAAATCAGTTATAAATCCTCTAACTACAACTATTATAGGGACCCAGAATGGAACTAATCCAATAACCGCAAAATATATCCAAAGCACGTTTTCAACTATGCGATCCCCAGCAATATCAAATAAAGCACCAAAATCAGAAGCAATGCCCTTTTTTCTTGCAACATATCCATCTGCCCAATCCATAGCTATAATAATTATTGTCATTATAAGCATTGCCAAATTAGCATAAAAATTTATATTGAATAATGCAACAACAACGAACACAAGCAATAATCTAACGAGAGTAATCATGTTTGCAGACATAATATACCGTTCCTTCCGAATCCAATGCAATTAGATGGATTTTTGTATAAAATCCATCATTGCATTTTCAATCCCAATTTTCAAATAGCTTTCATAATTTATATTGGTATTTGAGTAATTTGCCCTTATTAATTTTATAAGAGCTACAAATCCAACCTTTATCATTTGTGTAAGTGGAGTTCCTGTTTGATTGGAATATTTTAGTGCAGATGAGATCACAATATCAGTGTATGATTTTATCAATCCCAATTTCTCCAAAGCATCAATTGATGAGGATTTATTTGTTACTCCTATTCCCGAATTGAATGAAAACATGCCATTGTCAAAAGCTATTGACCCATTTGAAATTTCTGTAAGCATTGAGAATTCTCCTTATTTAAATTGATTTATGAGTTATTTGACTTCTATATTATTAAACAACCAAAAGGGCAAAAAAGTTCAAATTTTTTATTAGATATTTTTCAAAAATAACTCATTAATCAAAATATACTGCAAATAATTTGCCATTCTTTTTTGTCCTTTTATTTACGATTATTTTGACGATGTTTTCTATAAAAAGGTTCGTTTTTAAATCAAAATATTGATTAAGTAACAATTAGGTAGTATAATGGAATAATAAAAGAAAAGTATAATCTGGTAAGAGCCTTTTATTATTTATGGAGGGGCTAGTTATGAAAAAGTATCTATTATTTTTGGTTTGTGTTTTGTCAATCAACTTGCTATTTATTAGCTCAACCTTTGCTGTAATGATTGGTTTAGTCGGTGCATGGACTTTTGATAAAGATGAAGGTGGAAAAGTTAAAGATGATTCTGGTAATGGTTTCAATGGAGAACTTGTTGGCAATGCCAAGATTGATAAAAACGGAAAATACGGTTCTGCTGTTTCCACTGATGGTACAGAGGCTTATGTTATGATTCCAGATGATCCTGCTTTTGAGTTTGACGGTGATTTTTCGATTGCATGTTGGGTATGGAATGAGAACCCCGCATCAGATCACTCAAGTTTTGTTACGAAAGGCTATCATAGAACAGCAGGAAATGGTGGTGATGCTAAACCGTGGTATCTCATTTATTATCTAAAAACAGGGACAATTGACTTTTTTCTGAGAGATACAAATGCAGTAAATTCCCGCGCAGTCGGTAAAACTGTTATTAATGATGGACAATGGCATCATGTTGTATGTATGAAAGCTGGAAAAGAAGTTAAAGTCTATGTAGATGGCAAAGAAGATGGCTCTGCTCCTGCGGTTGATGCAAAATATGGCGAAAACACTCAACCTCTTGTCTTTATGGTTCATTATGACAGATGGTTCGCAGGTAAGATAGACGATGTTGCGATTTTTAATAAGGCTCTTAATGATAATGAAATCAAAGTTGTAATGGGTGGTATTAACAAAGGAGTTCTTGAGGTATCTCCCATAGAAAGACTTACATCCACTTGGGGTAATATAAAAAAGTAATAATTTTGAAAAAATAAAGATCATTTGTGGTAGCTCGATATATCAGGCTATCACAAATGCAATTAAGCAAGTTTAAGAACAGATTACAGTTTCCAGCCTTTGCTGGAATGACAAAGAAAGATAAATTATCAATACAGGAGAAAAACTATGCAAACTCCATTATCTAAACTAGCCAAAAGGCTTGAAAGTGAAATCAGCAAAATACAGATTATTGACCCGCATACGCATTTACAGCACCGAACACCATCAGCAGGATTGATAGGCAACATATTCAGCTATCATTATATCAGGATGGAGTTATCAACCGTCGGCATGGACGTTGAAAGGCTGATGAGCAAAGAAACTCCGCCTGATGAATGTGTGAAAAATGCCCTTCCCTATATACCAAAGATAAGCAACACAACGACTTGGTGGGGATTTATGACGATATGCAAGGCTTTGGGCTTTGAGGGCGATACAGTCAACGAAAGCAATTATAAAGATTTATGCGATATTGCGTCAAAGACGATGGCGGAGGATGGCTGGTATAAAAAGGCATTGGCAAGCATAAATATAAATAAATCATTCTTAACTAATTTGCCTGACGAGGATTTATCAAATTGTGATAGGGATTCCTTTGTGCCTAGCCTGAGAACTGACGAATGGGTGCTTGATATTCAGGAGATAGCAACCCGTGAGAAACTAGAAAAAATGACAGGATCATCAATAAATAATTTATCCGATCTGAAATCTGGCATAAACAAAGTCGTTGACAAGTTCGTTAGTATCAAAGTCGGCTCAATGGCAATATCTTTGCCACCGACATTTCAGGCATTTCCTGTTGCGTCTGCTGATGCAGAAGGGCTTTATGGCAAGGTTCTGCAAGGAAAGCGTCTAACTGATGATGAATTAATGCGTCTGCAATCATTCATGCTTTATACTTTATTTGAGATGTGCCATGATAATAATCTTCCGTTCCAATTAATGTTGGGTGTTGACAGGAAGATACATCATAGGTTAGAATGGGATGGATTCTCAACAAACCTTGATATGGTAAAGACGTTCAGGGATGCGCTCAACAGATTCCCGAATGTAAAGATGATATTTAGCATATTAAACACCTTGCTTAATCACGAGATGACTATATATGCAAAGACCTTTGCGAATTGCTATTATTCAGGGCATTGGTGGTATACATTTTATCCTGAATTGATAAAGACTGCAATTATTGAAAGATTGCAAGCTGTTCCTTATCCAAAGCTAGTCGGCTGGTATTCGGATAGCTATTATATTGAATGGACGATAGCGAAGATAAAGCTATACATAAGGTCGCTTTCAAAAGCATTGGCTGATATTGTGGAAGATGGCTATATGAATGAAGATATGGCTCTGAAGGTTGCAAAGGCTATGCTTTGGGATAACAGCGTTGAGATATTTTCATTGGTGTAGAATATTTTAGATATAGGTTTGAAACCTGTCTCTACATTTTGGGAGAGAATATATGGCAAAGATAGTTATAATCGGTGCGGGGAGTGGCTTTGGGCAGAGACTTTCGCTTGATATTATGGCTTATCCGGAATTGCAGGACGGCACGATAAGCCTTGTTGACATCAATCAAAAACACCTTGATCCGGTGGTTGAGTTCGTCAAAAAGGCGGCGGAAGTAAATAACCTGCCGACTAAAGTTGAAGGTGCAGTTGACCGAAAAGACGTTATGGAGGGTGCGGATTATGTGATAACTGCAATCAGCGTGGGCGGTCCGGCTTATGATGGCGTTCCATACTACCATGAGGTTATGATCCCCCGATCTTATGGCGTGGATCAGTCCGTTGCGGATACAGTTTCGCCGGGCGGAATCTTCCGCACATTACGAACCGCGCCAGTGATGTTAGAAATATGTCATGACGTCAAAAAGATGTGTCCTGACGCCCTTGTGCTGAATTACACTAACCCGATGGCGATGCTATGCTGGATATTAAATGAGGCAACTGGAGTTAGATTGCTTGGTTTATGCCATAGCGTTCAGGGAACATCAAATCAATTAGCAAGCTATATCGGTAAGCCCAACAATGAAATTTCTTATTGGGTTGCGGGTATAAACCACATGGCTTGGTTTCTTCGTTTCTATTGGAAAGGTAAAGACGCCTATCCCTTGCTAAGAGAAGCGATGGAAAATCCTGATATTTATGCAAAAGATAAAGTCAGGTTTGATATATTCCGTCATTTTGATTCTTTTGTAACAGAGTCGTCAACGCACATGTCGGAATATGTGCCATATTATCGTAAAGACGAAGAAACGAAAAAGGAATTTGGGCTTGGCAGTAGAACGCCTAATAAGGAAAGCCCAAGTGATGGCGGATGGCAAAGGCGAAGCGAAGAAATGCAGAAACAGATTTCAGGCGAGAAGCCCATTGAGCTTCATAAATCAAACGAATATGCATCAAGCATTATCTATGCCTGTGAGACTAATAATCCTGTCAGGATAAATGGCAATGTTATGAATAATGGCATAATCACAAATCTGCCTAGTGATTGCTGTGTTGAAGTGCCATGCCTGATTGATAATACGGGTGTTAGACCTTGTTATGTCGGTGAAATACCAACACAGTTAGCGGGGCTTAACAATTCAAATATTGCGGTTCAGGCTTTGACAACGCAGGCAGTTCTTGAACGTGATCTCAGGAAGGCTTATTATGCCTTATTGCTAGATCCTATAACTTCCGCTGTATGCACAACAGCACAGATAAAACAGATGTTTGACGAAATGGTTGATGCAGAAGGCGATCTATTGGCGTATATGAAATAGTATCAATCTATAGTGTATTACACTTGCAAGCAAGTTGCCAGTGGCACGATTTTTTTGGTTTATTAATGCACTGCCAAATATGGAAATTAATATAACAGAGAGATACTGACATGGATAACAAAATAATCGGAAATACTAACGAGAAAATAATCCAGTTTGATAATGTTTCTATGAGGTATAAGAAAGATGCAGTTGTCCTTCATAATATCACCTTTTCGGTTGATAGGGGAGAATTTGTCTTTCTTGTCGGATCAAGCGGTGCAGGAAAAAGCACTGTCCTGAGTTTGCTTCATAGGGCATTAGTTCCAACAAGTGGAAAAATAAAGGTTGCGGGGTTTGAGCTTCAAAATCTCAGAGATTCCCAAGTTCCAAAATATAGAAGGCATGTTGGCGTAGTATTTCAGGACTTTAAGTTATTGCCAAAAAGAACAGTAGCTCAAAATATCGCAATTGCTCTTCATGTTGCAGGCGTAAAAAGGGCAATGGTAAAGAGAAACGTTGAGAGGGTATTGGAATGGACTAACCTTACGCATAGGAAAAATGCTCTTCCTGAAGATATATCAGGTGGAGAACAACAGCGTGAAGCGATAGCAAGGGCTATTGTAAATGATCCTCCAATAATATTAGCTGATGAACCAACGGGAAATCTTGACCCGCATCTTGCCATTGATATTATGAACTTATTTGAAAGATTCAATAGGAGAGGCGCAACTGTTGTCATTGCTACACACGATATAAGCCTTGCGGAATATTTAAATAAACGCATAATCAAATTTGAGCAAGGCAGGATAGTTGAGGATTGAAATGGCTTACGTATGGCATGAAACTTTTTCAAATATAAGGCATAGCGGGGTTATTGGCTGGTTAAGCATAACCATAGTTGCCTTAACAATGATGGTGTTTAGCTTGCTTTTCATTGTAACAAACTATCTGAATACGCAACTTGAAACATTAAAAAAATCACCGTTTATAGTTGCCTTTCTAAAGGACGATGTTGCTGATGCTAGAAGAAAAGAGATACAAAATAAAATTGGTGCTTTATCACAAGTAAGTTCAGTAAGATATGTTTCTAAAGAAGAGGCACTTCGCAAAACAAGAGAAATGTTTGGCGAAAAAAGAGATATATTAGATGGGCTTGATAAGTCAAATCCCTTACCGAGTTCCTTTGAGATAGAGGTAACTGATGATGCTCTAAATAAAGTAAAAGAGCTTGCAGAAAAAATTAGCAAATTTGATGGTATTGAAGATGTTCAACATTCAGGCGAAGCGTCAAAATTCATCAAGAGTGCTGAAATGATTATATTGATAATATTTACCATAATGAGCCTTTCATCGATTGTTATCATATTTTTTTCGATAGCGATAACAACTTATGTTCGTAGAGAAGAGATAAAGATTATGCGTCTTGTGGGTGCAACAAATGCCTTTATCAGAATTCCTTTGTTACTTCAAGGAATACTTGAAGGCTTTATTGGGAGTGTTTTGGGAGTTTCCGTATTATACGGGCTTTTTAATGTTTATGGATTTTTTAATCTTCTTGTTTTGGATATAAACATAGAAAGATTTTTATCTCTTGAGCAAGTAGGAATGGTAGTTGGAGCAGGCGCATTTATAGGATTGATCGGTGGGGCTGTTCCACTTCGCAGATTTATAAGGTCATAAGAATGACCTAGTCTTTTAAGTAAAATGGAGGTTATTACATGAAAAAAACTTATTTTTTAGTAGCTTTTTGTATTACATTGAGTCTTTGTCTTGTAACAAATCTTTTTGCTCTGGTTGATCCCGATCTTATCATATATCTGCCGATGGATGATGGCAATGGAGATACTGTAAAAGACTTATCTCCAAATAAACTAGATGGTAAGATTACTGGTAAAGATTATAAGTGGATTGATGCACACAGGAATAAGGGATTGGAGTTTACATCAGGCACTCATATTCAAGTTCCCGATAATGACTTGCTTGATGGCATGAAAGCCCTTACAATAGAAATCTGGGCAAAGCAAGATACCCAGCAAAATACCAACCTAGTGTTAAAGGGAACTAATTGGCCTGGGTTAAGCTATCTATTACAGCCCTGGAGTGATGGTCAGATATATTGGGGCATTAATAAAGTTGACTCAAGGGCAATTGCACCTGCGGGATCATTTGACTTAAAGAAATGGTATCATATAGCGTCAGTTTTTAGTGGCGAAGAATTAATACTATATATTGATAGCGTAGAAAAAAGCAGAGCTAAGTCCCCTGTAAATATAGTGCCAGAAACAATAGAGCCTTTGGAAGTTGGCAAGTTATTTACTGGTGTCGTTGATGAATTTGCCATGTATAGAAGAGCCTTAAAGCCTGCTGAAATAATTAGCGATATGGAAGGTATTACAATGGCTGTAAATAGTAAAACTGGTTTGACCGCTACATGGGGCAAGATAAAGGTAATCCCCTAAATTTGTCATTATTTTAATATAATTTCTGACTAGATTAATTATTGCGTTTATTTTTGCAAAAATGAAATGTTAAAGATACGAGTTTTTGAAAGGAGTAAGCTAAATGCCAGTTATTACCGTAGAAGGTGGAAAAATCACTGATCCAGATAAAAAACGCCAATTAATAACAAAACTTACCGATGCTGCTTGCGAAGCCTATGGAACAATTCCTAAACAAGCATTTATCGTGATTATTAAAGAAAATGATGCAGAGAATATCGGTTCTGGCGGGGAGTGTCTTGCTGATAGAATGAAAAAATAAATCCCCCAATTTATGCAACAGGTGTATAAGCTATGAATCGCAAAGAGAGACTTACAAGGTGTTACGCATACAAAGAAGTTGATCGACCTGCTGTATATAGTCGTGCTGGATTCCCTTATAACGATCCAACTTATGATAAACTTAAGTCATATCTCAATGAACATACTGAATTAAAAGGCGGATGGTCAGGTGTTCGGCAAAGCGGATATAAGACAGAATCTTATATAGAACCGTATTCCGAGAATTTCCAACGTCATGTAACAGTGTTACATACACCAAAGGGTGAACTTCAATCAACTTATCTGGCAAGCCTGAAAGGTCAGCCCGGCTTATCTGAAACTTATTTTCTCAAGACAAGAGAGGATGCCGAAAAATATCTATCATTGCCGATGCCTGAAATATTAGGAATAGATTTTGATTCTTTTTTTAAGGCAGTCGAAAACATGGGCGATAGTGGGATTGTAGAGGCGAGTCTTGGATTTAGCCCCGGTGGTCATATTGTAGAACTTTTTGGAACTGATAATTTTGCGATTATGTCCATTACTGAGCGTGATATTATCCATGAATTAATAAAGCGTGAAGCGGATATACTGATGAATCGCCTTAAGGTCATGCTTGATAATAAAATTCTACCATTTTTTTCAATCGCTGGTGAGGAATATCTCGTTCCACCGATCCATAGTCCAGATGATTTTGATGATTTCATCGTGAAATATGAAAAACCGATATTTGATCTTATACATGATGCGGGTGGATATGTTCATGTCCATTGTCATGGCTCAGTAAAGAAGGTGTTTCAGAGATTCGTTGACATGGGAGCAAATGTCCTTCACCCATTTGAAGCTCCCCAAATGGGTGATATTACTGCGTCAGAAGCAAAAGAAATGGCACGAGGAAAATTATGCCTTGAAGGTAATATTCAGATAGACAGAATGTATAACGCCACTCCAGACGAGATCATAGAAGAAACAAAGCAGTTGATTAAAACAACTTTTGATGATAATAAAGGGCTGATTGTTTGTCCTTCTGCCTCGCCATATATACGTGGTGAAGGTGAAAACTGCTTTCCACAATACAAGGCGATGATTGATACTGTGCTAAATTGGAGGCAATAGATGAATATTAACTTATGGAAAACGATTGATGTTGGTCGTAATGGCGGAGAAAGCCTTTATTTCCATGATGTTGACGGTGATGGATATAAGGAACTCATATTTAGACAAAGCGCAGGTTTGCTTGCGCAAGAGGAGTATAGAATAAGCGATAATCTTGATGACGAAAATTTTGACTTGCTATGCTATACATGCTTTAAACAAGATGGCAGAATGCTTTGGCAGGAGGGCAAGACATGGACACAAGACAAACCATATCGCAATCATGGAGAAATAAACCTTACAGCTATTGCAGATGTCAATAATGATGGCAAAGTAGAGATATTATATAAATACCATGACAGGCTATTTTTGAGAGATATAATAGATGGTAGTCTAATCAAGAGTGTTAAATTACCTAATGATGATGGCTGGAAAGTCGTCTTACAGAAAATAGGTGAAAATGACTATAATATTATCATACTTGGCGCACACCAAATGCTTGCTTATACAAGCGATTTTGAACCATTATGGGCGAAATACGGTGATGAGGAATATTCAGCTTTTAGCTTCATTGATGTCGATGGAGATGGCAAAGAAGAGCTTTTTGTTGCGGATAGCATGTATGACCATGACGGAAAATTGATATGGAAATGGGATCATATCAGGCATGTTGATTTTCTCAAAGTCTTTGATATTAATGAAGATGGAAAATTTGAGGCGATATTCTGCGTTTGTCATGGTGATTTTGTTATCTTTGACATAGACGGGAATGAGTTAATCAGAGATAAGAGTTTTATTCATCCACAAGGATTTAATATTGGCAGATATATGCCTGAAATCAAAGGCTATCAGATTTTTGTTACGAATAAAGCGAGTCTTGGCGGGTCAGTTATGCTTGATTGTAACGGCAATAGACTTTGGGAATATCCCTGCAATGGGTATTGCATGACGATTCCAAATAAAGATGGCGCAGATATGATACTTCACAGACCAAGCCCCGGAAGGATGTCTGCAGAATTACAGGCAGAATATCTTAATAAGGCAAAAATGCTGGGCTATGATAACTTGCCGATTGAGGCAGGAAAACCATCTGATCCAATTTTGTTAAGCGGAAGTGGTGAAATACTATATCGTTTTCCACAACTTGATGACTCAGCTATTCCAGATGACAAAATTAAAAAGGCTTTGCCCGGTGATTATGGTCTTGTTTATAGCAGTATGATTGATGATGTTGATAATGATGGCAATATTGAATGGATAGCATATAAACGAAACAAGGTCTGGATATTTAAGGAAGGATAGCAATGCCAATTTTAAGAGTTAGTCTATGGCAAGGAAGATCGAAGGAAGAAAAGGCGGAACTAGCACAAGCCTTAACTGATACGATGGTAAAAGTGGCGAAAGTGCCTGCTGAAGCGGTTACAATCATGTTTGAGGAATTGCCAAAAGAAAATTGGGCAACTAAGGGGATCCTTCATACAGAATTGTTTGACAAAAGATGATGGAAATTGTTAGACCTATATGGGAGAACAAATCATATAGGTCTATTTTTTTATTTACTACCCCTTACCTTAGAAAATACCCCATCCAAGCATATTGTTAGACCTGATCAGCAAGTATCTAAATATTATATGCCGTCGCTTTACAATTTTATTTTTCTAAGGAATAATTTTGCCTTCATTATATAAGATGTAAAAAAAGGGTAAAATGTGACATAAAAAAATTTTTTTTCAAAAAAATTTTTATTTAGAGAAAAGAGAGGTAAAAAAATGCCTTTTTGTCCAAAATGCAGATCGGAATATATAGACGGAATTAGTGAATGTCCAGACTGTCAAATAGACCTAGTTGATGTCCTTCCGCCCAAAGATGAACCAGAATATGTTGATCTTGTTGAACTTGAAAAAGTGCCTAATGAAGTTTCAGGTGTAATGATGAAAGGGATACTTGAGAACAATGGCATTGATGTTGTTCTAAAAGCGGCAAAAATTCCTTGGTATGATGGTATTGCAAGCACTTGGTCAACATATTATTGGGGAGTTCTTTTAGTTCCAAAGGACGAACTTAATCTAAGCAGAAGGATACTTGATGAATACTTGGCATCTCTTGAAGAGCAAAACATGGATGAAGAATAATCAACTAAAATATTTATCGTAATCCAAACTTCTAACTGAAGATCTGGATTACGATTGCTTTATGTTATCTTTTTAATACTCCCCAAGAGATTGCTGTTTTGCTTGAAGTATTAACTAATGTAAATGTAGCGAATAATGGTTCTATCTCAAGAGGCTTAAAATTCCATGGTCCTTCGCCACCCTTATAGATTATCTTTCCATCAAGTCCGATGACGTAAACACGATCAGGCCAGCTTTTATAAACTTCATCAACTTTGTTATCCATATTATCAATAAGTGTTGGTATTGTTAATTCCATCCGTTTTAGCATGTCTTGAGAGGCTTTTTTTCTTTCTTCCCAAGTAGTTGGTTCAAGAATTACCCAGCCATCTTGAATATTTTGTGGAACTTGCCATCCATCAGCGGGATGCGCTTCACGGATATATATTATAAAAAACTGAGCCTTGTCTTTATAATTATCGTATAAACTTTGCATATTCCCAACCTGGGATCTGAATGGCGGTCAGGTGCAACTCCCAAAGAAAAGCACAACAGGCTTAATTTTCTTAAAACTGGAAAGCGTAAAATCTTTTCCGGTTATATCTTTCAGAGTAAAATCAGGTGCGACTTCACCAACATCTGGACCATCTTCAACCATTATAGCACTATTAGTAGACTGACTGAAAAAGAAACATAAAATAAAAAAATAAATGAAAAATAATGATTTATTCATTTAATTACTCCCCATTAGATGTATGTTTCTTTCCAATAAATATATTACCAAATATTCCTGACTTTATGGTTTCTTTGTCATATTTATTGGCAAGAGAATTTGTTACAAGTATTTTTATCCTATTTATACCAAGCTTGAAATCAAGCTCAAAGCGAAATGGGTTCCAAAGTCTTACTCCACAAATACTATCATTACAATAAACCTCTGCGAAATCATGGACTTCATCAAGTTCTAATATCCATTTGGCATTATACAGCATTTCTGATGATACATCAATTGTTTTTTCATAGCAAAGAGTTCCAGAAAATCTCTCATATCCCGAAATCTCACGCCAATCTATAAGTTTATCTGATAACATTTTCTTTAATTCTGAATCATAGATATTCCAACCAGTTGATATATCAATTTTCGCGATGTATTCTTTTGGTTTCCAATCAGTCTGTATATTTTGAGAACCATTCGGATCAATAGCTAAAATAATACTTCCCCTGCGCTCTAATTGAAGTGGAACAGTCAGACAATCATCAGTTTTATGCAGAATTGGGCATGTATAATTTTTCCCTGATACTGCGTCCCACCATTCTGCACTACCAACACTATGAATCGTCAATTTTGTGTCAATAGTTTTAGCACCCTCATTTACCAAATAGTAAAAATCATGTCCGTCTTTATTTATATGTATATATCTTAAATCCTCATTTCTTGGCTCGATACTTACATTATTTTCTATCTTTCCATAGATTTGCTCAAGCAAACGTTCTGGAACAGAAAAAGCGACAACATATCCACCAGAATCAATAAAATTCTGTAATATTCCCTCATATTCCTCTGTAAGATGATGGTTAGGCATACGGATAATAACAGAATAAGATGATTCGCCAATGTGAATCCTTCCATTTTCAATAATTGCTTCACTTAGAAGTCGGTCTTCAAGGTAATTGAAATCATATTGATTCTGATACAAGACCTTTGCAGACTCATAAGGAAGATGGTTATGCTTACCCAATATGGCAATTTCACATATTTGCCTTGAATCTGTCAAAAGCCAGCAAATCCGCCTTGTGTAATCAGCAAATATTTTATAATGTTTCCACCAAAGGTTATTCATACCAAGATCAGGTGGGCGTTCATAGACACGAGAATCCCTAATGCTATAATAAAACGCATGTGGCCAAAAGAGGTTAACACCACGAACCATAAACCAATCTGCAAGCCATTTCATTTCGTCCATGTTAAGTTTCCAGCCATAAGCTCCATAGATTTCGTTGCCATTTCTACGTGCTTTTTGATGCCGTCCTGCACTGCTTGAGCATTTACCTGCGGTGCTATGTTTTCCTTCAAGGGCTGATGGTTTTTCTGGCTCAATGTATCGCCAAACCATGTCTTGACCGGGCAGTTGGAAATATCTTAATGGTCCAATATCATCGCTTTCGGCAGGATGACCCGTTAATGCAATATTATGCTTTGCGCACCAATCAGATATTTGCTGATAAAAACTCTCATTAAATCGATTTGCAACAACGTCACTGTGATCTTTGCGAATTTTTGAGGTTATATCGCCAATATCGTTCCATAAAGCAGGTAATAATGGCATAATATCATAGCCTTTTTCTTTGTAAAAGTCATCTTCTAGCCCATCTGTCCAATGCTTCAAGCCACTTTTTGAACCTCGTCCCATTATATTCGGTTCGTCGGTAAACATGGCTTGAACGGTATTTCCAAAATGCTCTTTTAATGTTTGGTAATATCTTTCATGTGTCAATTCAATGAATCTTTTGATAGCTGATGGATTTAGCAGATCAGATGCCTTTGGCGCATTGGGTTGTCTATCCTCCTCGCCTTCGTGAACGCCTCTAATTGTGCCATTACTCAGTGTAATAACAAAGGCATAATATGGTTTTGAGAATTTTGTTTTTCCATCAAAACATGTTGCCCTATTTTCCCCTTCTGGCATTATGGCTATACACTTTTCCTGTTCGGCAAGTTCGAGCTTTTCAGAAGGTTCTATTTTTCTCATTTCCAGACCTCTAGCAAGGAATTCTGGATGCCCCTCAACAACTTCACCATGTGCCGAACCTGAAGGATACATGCCTTCATCGTAAAGATGAACAATCATACCATATTTTTCCGCTTCGTCAACAGCATATTTCACTAACTCTAGCCAGCGTTTTCCCATGTAGGGTATAGTTTTTGGCAAACCCATCCTTGCTTGAATTGTAAAGCCATATATGCCCTTATCACGAAAATCCGCTAATTGCTCTTTTATTCCATTTTCTGTCATTTCATCATTCCAAAACCACCATGGTAGTTGTGAAAACTCTTTAGGTGGGCTTATAAACGTTTTATATAATTCTTTCATGTATATTTTTCCTTAATAAACATCTATAAAAATTACATTATTTTATTTCAGGCGTTGCCTTTTGATCAAAAGGATTTGTTCTAATAGCTAGAGAATACAAATAGGGATATTTGTTTTTGAGGTGCTTCATATATTCAAGCCATTCATAGATTAGTAAGGAATAAGCCCTTTTTATATCGCCTGATATATGATTATAATCATTTACCGAAAGATTCGACAAATCTTTTCTATAATCGAGTTCTTCCATCAAATGAAAAACAGCCCATAATAGATCTGTGAATCTGTCATGTTCTAATAAATTGGGATTGCCAAGTAATGCCAATAGAAATTCCTTCTTGCTAGATAAAAAGTTCTTTAGTCCTTGTAAATCACTTTGTTGGCTTGAGATTGTATATTCATAATCTCTGAATTTTGTGTTAGCAATAAAAAAATCTTCTTCAGACCATTCATTATTTATGATGAGTTTATCTTTGAGTTCATCAATATTCAGGTTAAATTCAGATAACGACAATAATAGCTCTGTTCCAACCTCGCTGAAAAACGCGCCAATAGCCATATTTAGCTTTTGCATCTTTGCACGACTTGATCTAATATCTAAAAACCTGGTTATTATCAAGGTAACAAAAAGAACCTGAATTGGTATAAAGGCAATATCTCCAACCATATAAAATAGCATTTGTCTTGCATCTCTGAAAATAAGATAATGAATATAATGTAATAATATGGTTAGAAATAATAAAAATATCCCTAGTCCAATTTCCCATCTATATTTTTTCATATTACGCTGTTATTTTTGGTATTAGACAGATAAACTCTAGTTTATCTTTGCTTGTATTCTTAAATTGATGTTCTTCTCCATTTGGAACAAATACGACATCTCCTTTATTTATTTCTCTTTCACCGTCTTGACTTACAACGATTCCTGTTCCATTAAGGACAAAAACTTCATGTTCCCAATCGTGCTTGTGTAAAGGTGTGTATCCACCGGATTCAATTTCAAAAACACGCATAATGAAATTTTTTGCCCCTTCTTTTTCAGAAATCACTTTTCTCATCTTTACGCCTGATATACCAGATTCACTGGGAATTATCTCTTCAACATCTTTATAGTACTGAACTATCATATTTAATTCTCCTGAAATGCTTGTTAATTATTATTATATTATCGCTATAATAATGCCATAATTGATATAATATCGCAAGGTTATTTTTATGATTTAAGTCTTGCTCTTTTTGATATATTTGATATACAATCATATAGGTTTTTATACAGGCATTAGTAATATGAAATTAATTATTTGTGAGCATTTTTTGTGAATATTGAAACTATCACATGGAAAGTTGATTTTTCACGAATTAACCGACTAACTGAATTTACAGACGGGGAATTACGTGAAAGCTTCAAACAAGTGTTATTAGATACTGTTGATCTACCTTATGAGCATTATGTAATATATAATCGTTCAAGAGACCGTGAGGTATCAGGATACCTCTCTCTTTTGATGATAGACGAATGTGTAGTCGCTTTTTTCCGTCCAGAAGGGGAAATCCGTTCACTTGAACATATAGAAGATAAAATAAATGCCGAAAAAGTCTATATTCCAACAAATACCCCAACATTAATATCCGCTCTTGCAAACAAATATCGTGATGTTAAACGCAAGAATAGCAATCGACCTGACCTAGCAAATTTCCTTCCTGATAGTTTAAGGCTGTTCTATGGATTTGATGGAAATCTCATTGAAAAAAGACTTTTTCATAATAGCATAATAGAAAAATTCAAGACATATACATACTTTTTCAAAAAAGATCATCTAAAAAGAGTAAGTGAAATATCACAATGGTTGTTGCTTATCCCTGCGGGGTTTGTGCAGGGCGTTATTATCCCAAACCTTATGGATTATCTTGGCGGATATGGTTCTGCTGGGTTAGCATCATTATTTTTACTCGCACTCAGACCAATAATTAATGTATTCACCAATCCAAGTGCAGCAGAAAAAGTTGATAAGATACCAAAAGAGCAATATGTTCTTCAGCATTTTTGGGCAGTTGCGAAAAAGATAGCCTTGCTTTATTCACTTGCTTCATTTGTAATACTTCTGGATCAACGACCTATGCTTGATATGTTACCAAAAATCTGGCGTGTGCCATTTGGGATTATGGGACTTGCGATATTTCTTATGCTTGATACTTGGGCATATATGAACGTTATGCAACAGCATTTCGGCATGATACGTCATGTCCTATCAGAAACACCAAGATTTAAGCAACATAGCGGAAAATATGTTCAGGATAACGCTATTTCACAATCTTTGGGTATGTTGTGTTATACGCTTTTTTATTTTGTTGGATATTCGGTTCGCTGGCTTCCTTATACTGTGCTTTTGCCAATTACGATATTTTTTGCGATACCATTTGGGTTATCAAAGTTGTCGATTATTTTGCGGAAACCAAGATTTGCGATTGAACTAGAAAAACATAGTGACCTAATATATTATCTGACTGATAAAGATACAGAAAACGAGAGATATTTATATTCATTCGATACCGCTATCGTTGACGCCATAGAAGATACAAGACCTTATGTAACCGTCAAAGATAATAAATATATGGTTTGGATAAATGGCGATTTTGCGATAAGTATAAAGTCAGGAAAAATCGTTAATATAGAGGATTATCAAAGGAAAATCCCCATCCCATTCGCAAAACAAGGCGAACAGAAGATAATCTGCACAGATGGAGTAATAGTGCTTTATTGTTACAGGCGAAAAATGCCATTATTAGAAAAAATAGATGATAATTCTGTTGTTTTTCACAAAAAATGATTTTTTTCTGTCATACTCTCGTCCTCGTCGGCATCTAATAGGTGAAGGGGGCAATATATGTGGGAAGAGGACGGACAGATTATTTATAAATGCTTGAATGGCGAACCAGAGGCTTTTGGATTCCTTATTGATAAATATAAGGAAAGCGTATATTACTTTGCCTACACAAAGCTATTGAATTTCCATGATGCAGAAGACGTAATGCAGGAAGTCTTTATCAAAGCCTACAAAAATTTGCGTTCATTGAGAAGATGGGATAGCTTTCATACATGGCTTTATTCAATAGCGTCCAATCACTGTAAAATGTGGCTTCGCTCAAAATCCAGACGACCTGATAAAGATTATATTGAAGATGAAGCGCAAGAGATACTGGAAATTCCATCCATAGAATCTTATAGCGAAAATCTGGCTTCAGAATCAATAAATGAATCACTTCAAGAAGCATTATCTTCCCTTCCCGAAATATATCGCCAAGTGTTAGTTCTTTATTATCCAAACGGAATGAACAGCCATGTTGGAAGGCACTCTCTTTGGTAGATGAATATACGCCTGATATGTCACAACTTGGTGTATTGCACGAAAGCAAACTTACGTCAACATGGGGGACACTCAAAGCGAAATAGCGGTTGATTTTTATCGGCTTATGGTTCTTTATTCAAGTAACAGGATTCCTGAATTGTAATCAGATTCAAATTCAACGATGACTTCATAATAATTTCGCAACAATATTTCTATGTCTGATGTTGTGCAATTACCAATTTGTATCCAAATAACTTTTGGTGGAAACCCGATTAATATACTCAAATCATTAAAATCAGAATCTTTGGTTACAATAATATATTCATTTGTCTTCGCATATAACCAAATAGCTTCATCTGAAGCTTGATCCATACTTAAAAGCGATACATGACTTGCATTTGGATATATGTCTTTAATTCGCTCAATTAGGCGTGGCGAGAGATTATGATCAAAAAGTAATTTCATCAAGTCAATAACATAAGCCTTTCACGTTCAGCGGCATAGCTTAAACAGGCAAAAATGTCATCTTTTGTTAAGATTGGAAAGTCGCTTAAAACCTCGTCAATGGTCATACCTGATGCCAAGTATGATAATACATCATATACGGTAATCCTCAATCCCCTAATACATGGCCTTCCGCTGCGCTTTCCCGGTTCTATTGTTATAATATCTTTATAAGTGCGGATTATTTTTTTCACCAATAAAAACCCTTTCAATCAAAAATATTCACAAAAGCTATATTACTATACAATATTATAACACGATTTACATATATAGCAAGAAATAAAAAGGTAGTAATGGAAAATTGATTTTGCCAGAAAACTCCTATCAACACGGCGAACGCTCTTTGTTGAAATGGATGTTTTATTGAGGCTGTTCTTTATATCCCCAAGCTTTTATAATACTCCATTGATACGAACCAAAGTTATCGATATCATTAATATTAATAGAAAATTGTCCTGCTGATAATGATGGTAAATCAACATAGACATTAAAATCCCTAACCCATCGGATAGTTCCATCATGTTCAAAAATCGTGATCCTTATAATAAGCCTTTTTATTGTCCAATTTAAGCCGTTGTATATATTACCATTAAGAATATTATATACAGAGCTTATCTTTGCATTACCATATAAATTTGCTGTTTCAAAAAATGGTATTTCAATGTATTTTTGAGGTTCTTCTTGAGAAATAGATGATGTTTGGATGGCTTTTTCTGTGTTAAGTAATCTATCATCGCTATATGCAATTTTCCATATTATTCCACCAGCAATAATAATAATAAATAAGATTGATACATAAATAAACGTAATTGATCTTTTTAGGTTAAATATCCTGTTGACAAACTTGCGTAACTTATTTGTAAAAAGTTCTTTGGGTAATTCGTCTTCATATTCATCTTTTGACCTAATAATGCTGATTATTTGCTTTATCGTCGATATTCCAAAAACAATAGCTCCTCCACCGCTAAATGAAACTATAAGCCCGATAGCAAATATTCGTAAAATTGACATCGAATCAAATGAGAATTCTGCAAACCTTATAATATATATTATACCAATGATGAATAACATCAAAGTAAATATAAATAGAGTGGTAGCAAAAAATAGCCTTGCCATTATATAAATTGCTCCCCATTTACCACTTATAGCATACCCTTGCCAAATATGCTTTTTCTTAAAATAAAAAAGCCGATACTACCACTTCTTGTATATATGCTCGTTGTGGTTGTGTAACCAGAAAGACTGCAACATCTGCGATGTCTTCTGGTTGCATTAGCTTTGATATGTCATCGTCAGGATGATTACTAGCTCTCATTTTTGTTGCAACAGGACCTGGGCATATTACACTGGCTTTTATTCCGTGCCTTCTTCCCTCTGATGAAAGGCTTTCTGTAAAGCCGATAACACCAAACTTTGATGTTGAATAAGTGGCGTATTGTGAACTTCCATGTTTGCCTGCACCAGAAGATATATTTATTATATACCCATTTTTTTGTTCTAACATGTATTTATAGACAGCACGAGTGCAAAGCATGATCCCACGTAGATTGATATTCATAGTTGTATCCCAGAGATCATTCGATATGTCCTGAATATAGGCATGTTTGGCATATCCAGCATTATTGACTAATGTATCAATTTTGCCAAAACTATCAATTACGGTCTTAACCATGCGCTCAACTTGTGATTCATCTGTAACATCGGTTTTTATTGCAATCGCTTTTCCACCAAAATCATTGATCTCTTGAGCAACAGACTCGATCTCTGATTGTGTTCTTGCAATAACTGCAACATCTGCACCTTCTTTGGCAAAGGCAAGGGCAATAGCACGCCCAATACCCCTTCCTCCACCTGTAACTATTGATACTTGGTCTTTTAATCTCATGTTAGAACATACTCCTATTTGATTCTTTTCATATCCTTGTAGTTCCATAAATAAAAATGTTTTTTCACTTATTTTTTTGATTATACTTGTTGTTGATAATTTAGCATTATTAATTGTAGTCTCTAATATAACAAATAGATATATTGATGTCAAGAAATCTCGATAATTTATGATTATGATCATATTTATATCTTTATTTCATGCTTGCTTAGTTTGATCAGAAATTTTATAATGACATTCAAATAGATAGGAGATAAATAATGGAGAATATCAGTAAAATAAGAACAGGTTGGAGAGCAATATTATTAGGTTTGATATTGATACCATTAAACTCACTATGGATAGGCTCCGGCGAAGCAGTATCAACAACCGTATCACTTTTTTATAATGTAGTTTTTATTGTTTTCGTTATTACAATGTTGAATCTGTTTCTGCGAAAATGGCTACCAAAAATTGCCCTTAATCATGGCGAACTTCTCATTATTTATGTTATGTTATCTATTGCTTCTGCAATATGTGGTCTTGATATGGTTAGAGTGCTTGTATCAATGCTAATAGATTCGCATTGGTTAGCTACACCAGAAAATGAGTGGGAAGATATTTTTGGGAGATATATACCTAACTGGGTTACTGTTAAAGATAGAAAGATCCTTCAGGGCTACATTGAAGGGCAAGCAAGTTTTTATGAAAGTAAAGTATGGAGAGCATGGCTAATACCAATCACATTATGGTCAGCATTCATAATCCTAATTGTATTTGTGATGTTATGTATAAATATTATTGTTAGGAAGCAATGGACAGAAGGAGAGAAACTCAGTTATCCTATAATACAACTTCCACTTCATTTGACGGACAATAAGTTAGATTTTCTTAAAAGCAAAACATTATGGATTGGATTTTCTCTTTCATCAGGCATGGATATTATAAATGGCTTACATTTTTTATATCCAGCGGTTCCTGGAGTTGGTGGAAGGCTTTATGACCTTTATCCATATTTTACAGAAAAGCCTTGGAATGCAATTGGCTGGACACCTGTCTCTATTTTTCCTTATGCTGTTGGACTTGCCTTTTTTATTCCTCTTGATTTATCTTTTTCCTGCTGGTTTTTTTATATTTTCTGGAAAATTGAGAGAATATTAGCTAGTGCGATAGGTCTAAGAGGACTTCCAGAATTTCCATATATAGATCAACAGTCTGCTGGCGCGTATTTAGGTCTATTTACAATTGCTATTTGGGGAACAAGAAAGCATCTAAGAAAAGTTTTCGGAAGTATATTCTCAAAACATAAAGAATCGTCAGATGCAATGAGCTATAAAACTGCATTTTTTGGCATATTATTGGCAAGTATTCTAATTGTTATTTTTTGTATAAGACTTGGGATGTCTATTCCATTGATATTAGCCTTCTTTATTTTGTATTTTGCTTTGTCAACAGCAATAACAAGAATGCGCGCGGAACTCGGTTCACCTGTTCATGATTTGCATTTTTCAGGTCCAGATATGATAATAACAAAACTACTAGGCTCAAGAATTTTTAGCCCCGGTGACCTTACAGGGCTATCATTTTTATGGTTCTTTAATAGGGCATATAGAGGGCATGTCATGCCACATCAACTTGAGGGCTTCAAACTCGCTGAAAGATCAGGCGCAGATAATAAAAAGATGATGTTTGCTATACTATTTACAATAATATTAGCAACCCCTATCTCTATATGGGCTTATTTACATGCTGGATACAAACAAGGAGGACCTAGCGGTTATGGATTTCAGCCATTTGATAGATTGCAAAACTGGCTTTATAACCCGACTCAACCTGAGATTGCTTCTGGAATTGGAGTCGGAGTCGGTTTGGTATCATCAATTGTATTGGCAAGTATGAGAATGCGTTTTATATGGTGGTCTTTGCATCCTGCAGGATTTGCAGTATCAAGTAGTTGGTCAATGAATGTCTTTTGGTCATCGGTCTTTATTAGCTGGGCAATAAAGTATTTTATTCTTAAAATTGGTGGGTTGAAATTGCATCGTCAGAGCATCCCATTTTTTTTGGGATTAATGCTCGGTGAGTTTGTTATAGGAAGTATATGGTCTTTAAGGGGGGTAATTTTTCATGTGCCATCATATCTTATATTATTCTAGGAATCATAATAGCTATTTTTTGGGAGATTTCATTAATTTAGTCGGTAATTCCAAAAGGAGGCATATTACATAAATATATATTCATTCGCTTATGTAATAACCTTATATATTCATTCGCTTATGTAATAACCTTCCGAGTCGTATAATCAATAAGAAATGAAAAATTATAAAGAATCATTAACAAGTCCTATAAAAGAAAATGCAATAACATGGAGAGCGTTTTTTATTGGACTGTGCGTCTCCACATTTGTAAACCTTGCTTCACCATATACCGAAAGCGTAGGATTTAGCAATTTTTCATGGAGTTATCTGCCAGAGGGTTCTGCAATACCACTTATATTTGTAATCGCCATAAATGTTCTTGTAAAGTGTTTTGGAATGCATTTTGGATTAAATCATGGCGAGATAATATTAATCTTTGTTATGGCTTTAGTTGCTAATTCCACATCAATCTGGCTAGTCTATTTCTTTCTTGCCGCTATAATCTCACCTGAGTATTTTGCTTCACTAGAAAATGAATGGCAAGAGATACTTTTGCCTTACATACCAAAATGGTTGATAATACAAGACCAAAATCATGCTGTTAGATGGTTTTATGAAGGGTCTCCATCTGGGGCATCAATACCATGGAAGTCATGGCTTATGCCTTTAGCCTGTTGGACGCCATTCTTTGTTGCTTTGCTACTGGTCTCTTATACATTAATTATATTTTTTCGCAAACAATGGATCGATCATGAAAAACTGGCATATCCACTGATGCAACCCATTATACACCTATCAGAAACATCAATAGATGGTCAACCTTTGTGGAAGAAACCTCTATTATTATATGGAGCAATAATACCTTTGTTCATGGCTGTTATGGATATAGTAAAACATATCAACCCTAAAATCCCATCTTTTCCTATGGATCATCTTGGTTCATTATACTGGGGTAGTTTTACCAATGCGCATGGTTTCTCATCATTGGTTATGTGTGTCAATTTTGTGGCGATAGGTATAGGATATTTTGTGCCGCAAGATGTCTTGATTAGTATATGGTTACTTTATCTCATAATCAAGGTTGGCGAAGTTGCGATTCTATCTCATACTGGAAAGTGGTTCTTTAGCTCAGGTGGCATGTTTATATGGGGCAATGCAGCTATTGCATGGCAATCATTTGGGGCGTTTGTTGTATTTGTTATATTGATGATATATCGTGGGAGAAATCATCTCGCCCATTTTTTCAGGCTGGCTATTACATCAGGTAAAACAGAAAATGACGAGTTGATGTCTCCAAGAAAGACATTGCTTATTTTTATATTGGGTATTGCTTTCATGGTGTTTTGGCTTATGTATTTTAGTATGCCAATAAAAGTGGTTTTGATCTTTATGCCTTTGCTTCTTTTGATTTATCTTGGTATTGCAAGAGTTGTCTGCCAATCTGGTATATTTTATATTGTTCCCCCTATGATCGCACAAAATCCAGCTATTATGCTTTTGACTCCACGAGGTATCGGTATTCAAGGTATGATTTCACTAGGATTAACCTACTCATGGCATGGTGATGTTCAGTCTGTGCTTTCAGGACTTAGCGCAGAAGGAATCAAACTCCAACGCACTATAAGATGCACAGGCAAACAGTTAACGATAGCCATCATATCTTCTGTAATGGTTGGTTTGTTTGTTGCCCCTTGGGGTGTCATATTAACAGGTTACAAACAAGGTGCATTAAATTGGAACACATGGCTATTTAGTGGATTTGGTGTCAACACTTATGGTCAAATATTGGGACAGATTCAATCTGGTAGTGATAGTTTCGACTGGATACCTTTTGTATATTTTGGCATCGGTTCAGTGCTTATGATCATAATGAGCGCTTTATATTATCGTTATCTATGGTGGCCTATTCATCCAATCGGTCTAGCTGTTATCTCGTCATTTACTTTATATGCTGTTTATATTGGCTTTTTTATCGCATGGTTAGCCAAACATCTGATATTGCGTTGGGGTGGTCCTCAACTATATAAAAGGTTCATGCCATTTTTTATCGGACTACTTATTGGGCATTATATAGGTCGTGGCATTGCCCTTATTACATATACGTTGCTCGGATTACGCTTTACCTGATATATTATTATAAAGAACTTGATTTTCTCATTCTAACTTATGTAAAATATTACTGTTATTACAGGACAAAAATTAAAAAATACAAAGAACGAAATCATATAACTTGGGAGATTATGAAATGATTAGAAATACATTGTTTTTTATACCCTTTTTAGCCTTTTATTTTTTCTTTTTCTTTCTAATTTCTACTCGTGTTTCTCTTGCTCAAAATGAACCATCAATCAATGGCACATTTGAGAGAGGCGTTTATAAGCCTGATGGCTGGTCGCTTTCCGCTGGTGAAGGAAAATGGGAACGTGAAGGCTATGAAGGCTTGCATAGCATAAGTGTTACAGGAACAGGCAAAGAGAATGACTCAAACTACTGGAAATGTGATGCTTATACACTTTTGCCAAGTCATACATACCGAGTTTCATTTATGAGCAGAATTAGCCCAAATGCAAGTGGTGGAAATGTTATTACAGGGTCAAATATTGCAAATAGAGATTATCAGGTTGGCACAAAATGGGAAAAGCGAAGTTTTGTATTTACAACACCAACAGACACAAAAAATGCCTTTTTAAGATTCGGACAATGGCAGAAATCAGGCAAAGTCTGGTTTGATAATATCGAAGCAAACCAAGTGGTAGCAATACATCAAAAACAAGATGATATAGAATTGGGCACAGGGGAATCAATCAAAGATGGTGTATATTCTTTTCGCCATAACTTAAATGATGAAGGCTCTAATTCTGCAAGGGTTCTATATTCGCATACAGCAGTATTTAACTCAAATCGCTGGGTTATGGGTGATGGTTCTGAGGTTGTATATCACCATGAAATAAATGATTATATTCAGAAAAACGTCTCTATCTCTATCGAAATAGGATATTATATAAGCGGAAAATGTATTGTTGAGGCAAGCAAAGATGGAAATAGATGGCAAAATATCGGTGAGTTAGGTGAATTGGGGCGCAGAGAATTTTATCTTCCAGATGATATGTCTATCAGTAAAGACATCTTTATAAGATTAAGAGCAAGCTCAAAAGATGCTATGCCACCTCAATTTCAGATATATGGCTATTCCTATAAGTCAAAATTAGAAGGCAAATCAATAACTAATATGATAGGTGAAACCAAATATGCAGATATAATAAAGGCAAATAAAGATGTAAATATAGATATTTTATCGGTAGGTGATTTGAGACCCGGTGGCGATAATATGGTAAAACTAAGCGTAACCAACAAAGGCAAATCTGCAACTAGGCTTTGGCTAAATATTGAGCTGAAGGGAACGGAGACAGGCGAATTTTCAACAGAGGCGTTCAATGTCCCAACAGGCGAAACAAGGGAAGCAGAGATAGGTTATGAAATTCATAAATCAGGAGATTTTGAGATTATAGCATCTGCAATAACTCCCAATGATCAAGTGCTATATTCATTAAGATTGCCTTTTAATGTATCTCAACTATACGATTCTAATTACGGATATACGATTTCCAATGATGAAGTTTGCTCTGTTTGGTGGGCAGAAAGCACCCATAAAATAAGCAAAGAAAGACCTGTTCCATTAGAGAAAAACGATTTGATTAGTATTAGTTCAGCAAAGAATGAGTATGAGTCCTTTCAGATTGCTATTAGACCTGAAAAAGATATGAATAACATATCAATAGAAACAAGCCCTTTCATTAATTCTAGTGGGTTCAAAATACCTAGTATTGATATTTCTCTGGTTGGCTATGTTTATGTTAAAGTTCCAACCGATAGAATCGGTGTAGTAGGCTATTATCCCGATCCGTTGCCACCATATAAAGAGCCTTTTTCTGTCAAAGCTAAACAAAATCAGCCGATATGGGTAACGGTTTATGTTCCATCAAACGCCCCTGCTGGAGATTATAGGGGAAAGATAATGCTGAAAAGCGGAAAATGGTCAAAACAAGTTGATATATCGCTTCATGTCTGGAATTTTGCTTTACCGAAAGAGTTTCATGCGCGGTCTGCATTTGGTTTCTCGCCCGGATTAGTAAGACAATATCATAATCTTGAGACAGAAGAAGAATATCGTCTAGTTATAGATAAATATTATGAAAATTTCAAGGCTCATCATATATCACCATATAATCCAACAGAATCAATAAGGGCTGAATTTGATCCGTCAAATCCTGATAACGTGAAACTTGATTTTTCTGCATTTGATCGATCCGCAAAAAAATATCTTGATGATATGGGTTTTAATACACTTAGTTTACCAATAAAGGGTTTAGGTGGAGGCACTTTTCATTCAAGACATTATGGCGAATTAGCTGGATATAAGCAAGGCACACCTGAATATACAAGGATGTTTAATAGCTATTTGAAGCAGATACAAGATCATCTTGAAGAAAAAGGCTGGCTTGATAAGGCTTATATATACTGGTTTGATGAACCCGAACCAAAGGATTATGATTTTGTCAAAGAAACTATGGATATGATTCACCAAGCGGCTCCGAAAATAACAAGATTTTTAACGGAACAGCCTGAGCCAGAATTATATGGGTATGTTGAGCTATGGTGTCCTATTACTCCTGAATACAATTTTGAACGCGCAGAGCAACGCAGGCAATTTGGAGAGCATTTCTGGTGGTATGTATGCACTGGACCGAAAGAGCCATATTGCACACTATTCATCGATCATTATGCTACTGAAATGCGTGTATGGCTATGGCAGACATGGAAATACAAAGTCGAAGGTATACTTGTTTGGCAATCTAACTACTGGACAAGCTCGCTTGTTTATCCTGAACCGAATATGCAGAATCCCTATGATGATCCGATGAGCTATGTATCTGGCTATGGAAATCCTGTCGGCTTTGTTGGATACTGGGGCAATGGTGATGGCAGATTTATATATCCACCTGTTGAGGCAATGAATGGAGAAAAATCCCTTGATGGTCCTGTCAGTTCTATAAGATGGGAGATGCTGAGAGAGGGAATTGAGGATTATGAGTATCTTTGGATTCTTGCAAATAAGGTTAATGAATTGAAGGCAAAACAAAGCATGGAAGTTGCTTCTCCATTGCTAGAAGAAGCAGAGAAATTACTAGAAATTCCATCTGATATAACCGCTGGAATGACAGAATGGACAATTGATCCAAAACCAATTTATAGGCATCGTGAAAGCGTTGCGCGCATGATTGAGATGTTAAAATAAGATGTTACAGCTTTTTTATGTTTATGTAAAATGGTATTGATAAATAGGAGTATTGCATGATCAACACAAATCTATCGCTTCCTATATGGATATGGCATCCTAGCAGAGAAAATAAACCTAATATAAAATTGCATAGAGAATTCAGACTTGGTAAATCTATGCAAAACTTAACTTTTGGTATAGCCTTGACTGGAAGTGCAAAAGTCTTGGTTGATGGCGTAGAGATACTTGATTTACCAGAAGATCCAGAAAATGTATGCAGATACAGATATGGGAAATGTATGCCATTAAAAGCAGGAAATCATAAAATTGATATAGAGATCGAATGTCAAAAGCCTTTTCCTAAACATCCTGCAACATCATTTGCCTATGATAGAACTGTCGGTTGTATGGCTTGGCTGGAAAGCGATGAATTCCGACTCATAACAGATGAAACTTGGTTTACTGATGATACAAAGGCGATAGAGATATGCAAACTCGGTCAAGAGCCTTTTGGTGATCTTGATGATGCGCCAGAGGATTTTGTCCGTTCGGGATTTGGTGATCTTGATGTTGAGCCTATTATATTTAATATGCTTGAATCTGATGATGTATTTTTTAGTCAAAAGGATGAATTGCTCAGAATATCAGGTGTAATAACAAATTCTACAAGTTTTGATCAAATAAAACATAGTGATCTTATACCGATATATCATCTAAGAAAACAGGAAGACTGGAAATATCTTCATAAAATTCAAAAAGAAACAAATATGTTTGGTGTCCCGAGTATTCTTCTTGATTTGATAAAAGAAAGAAATGCAAGAATCAAAATAAAAAACCTTAGTTCCGATAAGTTACAAATATTATGGAATGGTGCTGAATCTCTCTTTGAGCTAGATAATTATGACGGCTGTATGACCGAATTGCTTGATATAGCCCCTGATGAAACGAAGTTTTCTGTTCCAAATGGTATGAGATATGTTACAATTTTTGTGCTAGGGAAGCCTAAAAGACAGTTTGCTATTGAAATAACAATTGAGTCTGTAGGCGCAAAGCTAGAACAAATAGGGTCTTTTTGGTGTGATGATGAGCAATTAAACAGGATTTATGAAACTGCTGTCCATACTAACCGCATTTGTAATCAATTAGCCCTCTGGGATGGAATAAAGCGGGACAGATTGCCTTGGGTTTATGACCTTTATCTTTCTGCGAGAGGGGCATATCCGCTCTGGAATGATTTTTCCATCATAAAACGTTCACTTATGGAATTGGGACAGACTCCCGAAGGCGAATGGATGAACAGCTTGCCTAGTTATACGCTTTGGTGGTTTGTTACTATCTGGGAATATATACTTCATACTAGCGATGCAAATTTTGCTGAAGAAATTATGCCATTAATCAAAAAACATGCTGAATGGGTTGAAAAAAATGTTGATGAAAATGGATACCTTAAAGTTGGTGGAAGTTTTATTGATTGGGTCCCCATGACACAAGAAGAATCGCTTTTGTCATTGCAGGCAATTTATCTAATTGCTAAACAGGCTCTTACAAATATATCGCAAGTTATGCCTGATCATGCTCTCGATATAAAATGGCATATTCCTGAAATTTCAGAAGATAAATTTTTGAGTTCACCTGCATTAATAACCAAAGTGCTTGGAATATTATCAGGTTACATCAGCAATGAAAAAGCCCTTGATTTTTTAAAAGATTATGAAATCGCTGATCCATTAACGCCGTGTTCTGCATATTTGCTTGCTTGTGTATATGCTGATTTTAACATGCCGGACAAGGGATTGAATGTCATACGCAAACTCTGGGGCGATATGCTAGATCAAGGTGCAACAACGTTTTGGGAGGCAATCAGATGTGAATATCCAGAGGATTTTCATAAGCATTTAACAACGTTTACAGCCTATAACGAGTATCGAATGAGTCTTTGTCACGCATGGAGTAGCACGCCTGTTGAGTGGTTTACACGTATATTATTGGGCGTTAATCCTGCGGATCTTGGATTTCGAAAGACTGAGATTGCTGTCTGGGCACCAGAAGGTATTAATAAATGTGAGGGAACAGTGCCGACTCCGTTTGGAGTAATACATGTTTCATGGGTAAGAAAAGATAAAGATCAAATAATCGTCAAGACTGAAATTCCCAAAGGTATTGAGGTTGTATAAGAGAAAATAAAGGAAAATAAAATGATAAAAGAACAAGGATTTTACAATGCGTGTGTAATCTGTTTCCTGATTTTTGCTTTTGGTTTATTTGGAGGCTGTAAACCGATAGAGATAGGTGAACCGCTAGATATAACAGAAGATTCGAAAGCCATACGAAAATCAGGAGAATTGACAGAAGACGAAATATGGACAGGAACGATCATTGTTGAAGATGATGTCATTGTTCCAAAAAATGACACACTAACTATTGATAGAGGTTCAAAGATAAAGTTTACCAAAAATGCAAGTTTAATTATTGATGGAACTCTTTTCGCAGAAGGACAACCAAACAAGGCAATAACACTAACATCAAACGAAGCTGAACCAAAGGCTGGCGATTGGGGTGGAATTATATTCAGTGAATCAAGCCTTAATTCCAAAGTCCAATATTGCGTTTTTCAATTCCATACTCAATTAATATGCAGTTCAGATTCTCTAAATATGAACAATTGCATAATTGCAGAGGGCAGTGTTGCAGGAATAGTTTTTGAGGTTGCAGCACCGACATTTGAAGATAATATGGTAACTAAAAATGGCACAGGCATTATTTGCGATAAGTCTGCATCGCCAACAATAGCGCATAATGCTATAACCGCTAATCTCGTAGATGGTATAGAGTGCAAAGGTTCTTCATTTCCAAAAATACTATATAACGTGATTAATACTAATCGGAAAAACGGCATTTATTGTCATTCAGGGGCATCACCAGAGATAAGCTATAATAATATCTCATATAACGGTAGTTGGGCAGTGTTCGGTGGAGGAAAGCTAAAATCAAACTTCATTAAGGGAAATAAAGAACAAGGAATGGAAGCTATTGACACAAGAGAAACATTATCAGGAATTCAATATCAAGGTGCAGAAAGCGTTGGAACGCCACGTTCTTCACCCATAACAGAGGCTGGGATTAGAAAAGAGGAAAGATGGTAATTATCAATTTGGCAGATTAAGGCGGATAGAAAAATCGTAAAGTGTAATGCGTGAAACGTAAGACGTATTACGCATAATTCATAGCACATTAAGT